>CP010426.1 GCA_000830315.1 archaeon GW2011_AR20 | reverse complement strand
GAAATAAAAAAGACATGGTATTTCATAATTACAAGCAGCAAGACCAGTATGCAATAGAAATAGATTCATTTATAGGACCAACTGGCTTTATTACACATCAAGATACTTCAAATGCAGAAGAGCCAATAAGGGCTTTATTAGATACAAAACAATCAATGCAAGAAATAAACCAAATTTATAAATGGCTGACAGATGTTGATGCTTATATTTCTAGAGCAAATTTTGAAGTAAACAATACAATTGAGCATGTCGCGGGGTTCGACGCTGGCTCGGTCAGGGCTTACCTCGACTGTGATAGGAGTCCCTCTGACTCGATTGAGGGTCTCGGGGTGCGTGCGCAAAAAATTTTGAAGTAAAAATGAAAAATCGAGAAACATTAGAACAAATAATGGAAAGAAAGGTTGAGGAAGTTAGAGCCAGACTTTTTTATCCAAGCACCCCTGCACCAGAATTAACTAAAGAAACGCCAAATGGAAGCGCAGACATTGTTTCTTTGAAAATCCAGGTAAATCCGGATTACATCAACATGTTAAAAGATAATGGAATACCAGAAGAAGAATCTTTAGACGAGACACTATCCCATGAATATGCACATATAACAAAATTTCCAGGAACTGCAGCGAAGAGGATGCACCAATACATGATGGCAAGAAAATTACTGGATTCAAAAGACCTGGCAGAATCAGCTGTTTACGCCTTCAATGAGTCTCAAGTAAATATTTTTAACGGCGTTGATGTCAAGAATAAAGCAACGCCAAAAGTTCAAAAAATACTTGCCAGGGATTCAAAAGGATTGAATAAGATTTTAAACGGCCTGTATCAGGCATTATTTAAGGAAGACCTGGGAATTAAATTTACCTGGAGAAATAAAAAAGAAAAAGATTTAGTCAAGGAATTAAAAGAAATTCAATTTACAGATCAAAACAATGAGGATACTAATTTAGGAAAATTTATTGTTGCTGTTAAAGATCATTTAAAAGAATATAAGCCCAGAACCCAAGCAGGCTTCTTGGGAATGTTCAATGAAGAGCAGATTCAAGAGGGTTTGGCCAGTTTAGCGCAAGAGTGTATGAACAATGGATATGCACCAAATCAATTTGAACAATTATCTTCGGAGCTGGCAAATGAAGGCAAAATAATTCCTGGAGCAGGAACAGCAAAGGCTAATTTAATAGTATCAAGGAACATTTATACAGCTTTAGCAAGAAATTATTCAATTCCTATAGCAAGAACAAAAATGGCTAAAAATGGCTCATTAATCCCGCATGAGCAAAAACCATTCTCAATACAAACCCCTTTTGAGGATTTAAATGTATTTAGCTCAAAAGGCATACTTCCCGGAATATCAAAAGCATGGACTAGAAAAGAGGGGGAGATTATAAAACAAATTGGAATACCGGATTCAATAATTGTGCAGGACAATTCACCAAGCATGCCAAGCCCGGATAAGGAAGTTTCAATTCCAGTGCTTGGATCAAGTGTTATAGCAAGAACATATTTAGCAAATGATAAAACAGTAACTGTCTATAGCTTTGGTTCTGCCGATCATGTTTATGGCCCGTCAAAAGATGAAGAAGCAGTTAATGAAGTTTTAAGACTGCATAGTGGCGAGGATGGCGGAACAACTTTTAATCCAAGAAAACTTGAGCAGCTGTTAAAAGACAGAAGCAAGAGTTTTGACATAAGCATTGTATCAGACATGGAAATAAGTAATTTAGCTGATTTTATATTATCAATTAAATCCCTGCCTTTCTTAAACAGGATTCATTTGTTTTATACAAATCCAGGAAAGATGGCTTATGTTAATCAGGCAATTGAAGCAACAAAAAATGTTAGCAATATAGGCTATGCACAGTTATTTACAAGATATGATATAGAGAAGATAACAATGGGAGAATTAAAAAAATCTTTACAATGATCAACCCAAGACTAAAACAATTTATGCATGAGCTGAATTTTGACAATGTAGCTATTCCAGAGACTAAACAAGCACAGCCTTCCCAGACAGCAGCTACCCCATTGAATATCCCAGCTAGCATAAACAAATCAGACTACATAATAATGCCAAATGCCCCCAATACAATAATCTCAAACTACGAGTTATTCAAGCAGGATAAATTAAACTGGGAAAATTCTCATTATAAGCTGGCTGAAAACGGATTATGGATGCCGAATGCAGAATTATTCATGCCTTATTTCTTAAAATTAAAAGAAGCCAGCGAAGGAAGAATTACACTGCAATATGCAGATAACAATCCTGTTCCTTTAGATAAAGCAAAGGACTTATGGAAATATCTAACTACAGATTTCAATACAGGGGTATGGACCTGGCTGGATGACAAGTTTGTTGAAATTAACGGCAATTTGTATTTAGAAGCAGAACACCGTGTTGTTATTGATAATAATGGAAATAAAACATTAAAGGCAAATAAATCAAATCCATTAGAGCAATGCATAATGAACGATTGCTTTGTTGAGCCGAGCTTTAATAAACAAGGATTGGCAACAACAGAATCAAACGAACAAGATTATATCCGAGGTAAAAATATTAAATTTTGGTATCCAAGAAAAGATTCTGTCGCGAGGTTCTACGCTAACTCGTACGGGGCTATCCTCCTCTGTGTTAGGTATCCCTCTGACTCGAATGAGGGTCTCGGGGTGTTCGCGTGCGCAAAAATTAATTAAGTATACCTTTCAAAATAGAAAGATTTATAAATAATTTAAACTAATTTTAAGTTAGGTTAAATAACATGGAAAAGAATAAAGTTGCGGTTAATTTTAGAATAAGACATTATACAAATCAGGTTCTTGGTGTAATTAAAGAGAAATATGCATTAAGAGATAAGGCAGAAGCATTAGATAAATTTACAGAAATATACGGAATAGAATTTGTTGAACCCGAGGTAAAAGAGGAATTCATAAAAGAAGTAATTGAATCCTGTAATAGGCATATTAAGAGATATGGTTACAGAAGCATGAGTAAAAAAGAATTCAAAGAAGTATTTGAGCTGAGTTAAATGTTCTCTTATGATTTTTCTGATGAATTAAAAAAAATAATAAAAAAATTAAATAAGAAAGATAGAAAAAGATCCTTGATAATCGCCAATAAAATTCAGGAGATAATAAACAATAATAATGAAACGATTGATAGATATCCAAATTTAAGGTACGATTTGAAAGATTATAAACACGCGCATATTGATAAAAGCTTTGTTTTAGTGTTTAAGGTTTTTAAAGATAAAAATTTTATTCTTTTTGATAAATTTGATCATCATGATAAGATTTATAAAAGATAACATCCCTTTTCTTATTGTCTTAGCTATTAATCCAAATCTTATTCCCTAAATAAGTAATGAAGATTAATAACTTAGACCACATGCACATTAAAGATTGGCTCAAATCTTTGCAAAAAAAGAGCTGTAAAATACAGCAGCAATAATTAGTAATGATGATAAGCCTTGGGAAAGCTTTTGAATGAATGTTAAAGTTGCAGTGAAAGTTGGTTAATGTGCTACAACTGTCGCGAGGTTCAACGCTAACTCGAACAGGGCTAACCTCAACTGTAATAGGAATCCCTCTGACTCGAAATCTAATAAAAAGACGAGATTGAGGGTCTCGGAATGGTCTAAGTTGCTAAGGCAATTAATATGCAAACTTATAATAAATTATTTGATAAGCTTTGTTCTTATGAAAATTTGTTTTTAGCATATAAAAAAGCAAGAAAAGGCAAAACAGGAAAAGGTTATGTCATTAAATTTGAAGAAAATTTGGAAGATAATCTTAAAATATTACAATTTGAATTAATAAATAAGATTTACAAACCAAAGAAATTAAAATTATTTATTATTAGAGGCCCAAAAACAAGAAGAATATGTAAATCGGCTTTTAGAGATAGGATTGTTCATCATGCAATTATAAATATTCTTGAGCCAGTTTATGAAAAAATCTTTATTCATGACTCTTATGCCAGCAGAAAAAATAAGGGGCAACATAGGGCATTGGAAAGATTTGATTACTTTAAAAGAATTGCAAGTAAAAATGGAAAAAAGCTTAAAGGAATAAGAGACAAGAATTATATTTGCGGCTATTGCTTAAAAGCAGACATCAAAAAATATTTTGATAATGTTAATCACGAAACGTTAATCAACATAATTAAAAAGAAAATCCATGATGAAGATCTAATCTGGCTAATTAGTCAAATTCTGGGCAATAAAATTTTGGGGGGCGATGGCAAAAAAGGCATGCCTTTAGGCAATTACACATCCCAATTTTTTGCAAATGTTTATTTAAATGAGCTAGATTGTTTTGTCAAGCATAATTTAAAGATGAGATATTATATAAGATATGTTGATGATTTTGTAATTTTGTATAATGATAAAGAAACCTTAGAATTTTACAAAAGAGAAATAGACAAATTTCTTAAAAATAAATTAAAAATCGAGCTTCATGAAGATAAGTCTAAAATCATTCCATTGCATAAAGGAATACACTTTCTTGGATTTAGAAATTTTTATTATTATAGGTTGTTAAAGAAAAGCAACATTAATCAAATTAGAAGAAATCTAAAAGAATGGAATGAGGCTTATAAAAATGACGATGGAAACTTAAAAACCAGAACTAAAGGTTGGAAAGCCCACGCAAAACATGGAAATAATTATAAATTAGCAAAAATTTTATTAAATGCATGAAAGCATTATCCTTAAAACAGCCATGGGCAGATTTAATTGTTCAGGGCAAAAAGATTATTGAAACGAGAAAATGGAGAACTAATTTCAGGGGAGAATTTTACATTCACGCTTCCAAAAGTTTTGATAAAAAGAACTGTGAGTCTTTCGGAATTAAAAATCCGGTAACAGGAGCCTTAATTGGGAAAGTCGAACTAGTAAACGTCAAGGAATATAAGAATAAAAAAGAGTTTGACGAGGACTACAGGAAACATTTTGCAAAAAATTTTGTTAGGTACGGTTATCTATTAAGAAACATAAAGAGAATAAATCCGGTTCCGTACAAGGGTAAATTGAACTTTTTTGAGGTGAAAACAAAACATTTAAATTCAGTATAAAAGCAATCTATGCATATGAAATCCATACTGATAAGGGACTTTAACAGCCAGGATGAAGCCGTAAGGAAAGCAATCCAAATTCTTAAAAAAAATTTAAATAAAGGCGACATAATCTTGACAAGTCCAAGGTTCAAAAATATTAGATTAAAAATCATGAACCTGCCTTCATATATCATAAGCACTTTATCGAGAGGGATAACTCACTCATGCATTTATCTTGGGAAAAATGAAGTCCTTGATGTTGATTTTAGGTTAATGGGAAAAGATGTTCAGAAAGTGAACCTGGAGGAATTATTAAGGAAAAAGATAAGCAGGTTTAAAGGCATAAAGATTTATGTTGTGCAGCCAAAAAAATATAAAAAATCCCACAGGGCAATTGTGTTGAAAAGGGCCATAGACGAATTTATAGTAAAAGGAAAGAGCAAATTATATTATTACACCGAATTATTCAAGATTTTCTTCAAATTAAAGATAAACGGCCATAAATCCTTCAGAAAGCAAAAGCCTATTTACAATTATAAATGGCACTGCAGTAATCTTGTTGCATACCTGTTAAAAAATGCAAATGTTCCCATTGGAAAAAGGGCATTTAGCACTTACATACCAAGCACGTTTCTATTCAGCAGGCACTTCAAAATAAAAAAGAAAGTTGTTATAAAATAAACTCTAGAAATTTCTATGATGGAAAGTTATTTAAATCTTGAACGTAAATTATAAGCATGGTCAATGTATTTATTGAAAAAGAAAATAAAAAGGCTAATGTTAATGCAAGAACAGCTATGGAAGCCATGCAAAAGCTCAGCATTAATCCCGAAACTGTATTAATTGTAAAGAATAATGAGCTTGTTCTGGCAGAAGAGAGCTTAAATGAAGGCGACGAAATAAAATTTTTAAGTGTCATCTCGGGTGGTTAGCAAGTTTTATAATTGTACTTGATTTATTGTTTTTATGCCATGTAAAAATTGTGTTGAAAAACCTGTAATCAAGCTTACAAACAGCAAAATACAGTTATGCAAGCAGCATTTTATCAAATATTTTGAGAAAAAGGTTCTTAATGCTATTAAAAATTACAAGTTAATTGATAAAAACGACAAAATCGGGGTCGGTGTTTCTGGCGGAAAAGATTCTTTGGCTGTATTAAATGTTCTGAACACGCTAAAAAATAAAACAAGAAGGTTTGAAATTGAAGCAATTGCAATTGATGAGGGTATAAAAGGATACAGAGACAAAACCTTGGAAAAAGCAGAGGAATATTGCAAGGAAAATAAGATTAAGCTGCATGTTTTTTCCTATAAAGACGAATTCGGGGATACTTTAGACAATTTTCTTAAGAAACTGAATATGAAAGCATGCTCTATGTGCGGCCCCTTTCGCAGATATCTGCTGAATAAAAAATCAAGAGAATCGGGATTTAGTAAACTGGCTACAGGGCATAATATGGATGATGAAGCCCAGACAATTATCATGAACTATTTTAGAAGAAACATTGAAACAAGTGCAAGGTTAGGGCCAATAACAGGAATTGTGAAGGATAAAAGATTTGTCAGAAGAATTAAACCGTTGTATTTTATGACCCAAAAAGAAGTTGCAACATATGCTTTTTTGAAAGGCTTAACAGATGAATTTGTCGAGTGCCCCCACAGCACAGATTCTTACAGGGGAGACGTCATGGAAATGCTTAATAATTTTGAAGCAAAATATCCCGGGACAAAGAACAGCATAATCACAAGCTTTATGGAAATGCTTCCCCTGTTAAGGGAAATCTATAAAAATCATATACCAATACATAATTGTGAGATATGCGGAGAACCATGTTCGCAAAATATCTGTCAAGCATGCAAGATTGTAGAAATTTTGAAAAATAAAGCCAAAGATGTATAATAATATAGCAAAATCTTACAATGAACTTCATGGCGAAGAACAGATTAAAAAATTGGATATTATCAAGAAAAACATTAAAATCATTTCTCCTTTGTTGGATGTCGGCTGCGGTACAGGAATTAGCACGAATTATTTCAATGTTGAAAGCGTTGGCGTAGATAATTCGAAAGAAATGTTAAAATATGGAAGCGGAAACTTGATTTACGGAAATGCAGAGAAACTGCCTTTTGAAGATAAAACATTTAATACTGTGATAAGTGTAACGAGCTTTCATAATTTTAAAAACATGGAAAAAGCCTTGCTTGAGATTAAAAGAGTAAGCAAGAACAACAGCATTGCAATAACATTTTTAAAGAAATCCAGAAAATTAAATTATTTCAGAAAATTATTAAAGAAACATTTTAATTTTAAGGAAATTGATTGCTACAACGATATTTTATTTTTAATATTATAAACCTAAAATTCTTTTCATTTGTAATGCTCCCATGTCTTGACTTTCTTTTGACTCAGAAATTAAAGTTGGTTTCATATTAAATTTAATCTCTTAAAATTTTAAAAGAAAAGTAGGCTCTCTTGCGAGAGCCAATGAAAGGGCATTTCAAGGGGGTTAAAGAATTCTACTCTGCCCTGACAACATGATATTAATTGTATTTCCAACAACTATTGTAGGTTCCTCCTTTGCTAAGACAATCGCAGCCCGAGTTGCAGTCAACACCATTATAATTATCGCCCCCCGGGTTTAAGCTTCTGCAAGCTGAAACACATACAGCACCGCCTTTTTGAACTCTACCAACCGCACTTCCATCAAACCAACTTTCTTTAGCTGCGTAATAACCGAAAATAGCCCCGATAATTAATCCAATTATTATCCAAGCATACCAGTAAGAGCTTTTTTCTTTGTTTTGCATTTTATGCATCCTTTTTTTTTAAAAAAACAAAAAAGTTAGAACCCTGACGGTTCCAACACCTCTCACGTTCAGCGTCTGTGGCCAACCATTTCTATTCCAAGCTCATTGCTCATTCTTCTAAGCTCTGGACTTGGTCTGGAATGATCAACTTTTCCCAATACATACGGCGAGTTTACCCCTGTAATTATCGTCATTACCCTTAATCTGTTGTTCATTTCCTCATTTACCCTTGCTCCCCAAATAACTTGTGAATCTGGGTCAAGAGCCTGCGTGACAATTTCACCAACCCTGTTAACTTCATCTAATGTCAAGTCTTCTCCGCCTGTAATGTGTATTAAAGCACCTGTTGCTCCTTCATATGTGACATCTAATAAAGGATTGCTTAATGCTCTTTTTACAGCTTCATCTACCCTGTGCTCTGTATCACTCTCTCCAATCCCGATGACGCTTACTCCACCGCCTTGCATTATTGCTTTTACATCTGCATAATCCAGGTTTACCAAGCTTGGAACTGCAATCGTCTCAACAATTCCCTTAATCATTGTTGAAACAAGTTCATTAGCTACTGCAAATGCCTGTTTAAGTGGCAAATTTCCTGCGATTTGGACTAATCTGTTATTATCAATCACAATTACGGTGTCTGTAACCTGCCTTAATTGTTGCAAGCCAAATTCAGCTTTGTCTACACGAGCTTTTTCAATATCCAAGGGCATCGTTACTGTTCCAATAACAATTGCATCCATTTCTTTAGCCATCTTTGCAACAACTGGTGCTGCTCCTGTTCCTGTTCCTCCGCCCATACCAGCACAAATAAATATCATGTCTGCTCCTTGCAGAACTTGTTTTAATTCGTGCATTGTTTCTTTAGCAGCTTCTGCTCCTTTTTGCGGAAATCCACCGCACCCTAATCCTCTGGTTAAATCTGGTCCAAGTAATACTTTATGATCAGATTCAGAAATGTCAAGGTGTTGCTTATCTGTGTTACATGCGACAATCTCTGCTCCCTGAATTCCTTTTCTGTATAACCAAGAAACCATGTTGTTCCCGGCACCACCAACACCAATGACTTTTATGTTGGCTTGTCCGACTTTTATGTCTTCATATTTGTTTTGTTTAGATCCTTCCAAAGCGTTTTGTATTAAAAAATCCATTTTTTTATTCCCCCGTTTGTTTTTTTTGTTTCATTTTTTTAATCATAAGGTATATACTCCATCAACATAAAGTTTATATAGTGGTTTGACATATACCTATCTTAGAAAGAGTTTATCGCCAAATACACTCTTCAAACTAAGTTCGTGAAAAGAATTTAGTTCGCCAAAATCGCATTCAAATTTAAATTTTGTTTCGCCAAAAACAAAATTTAAGCGTATTTTTTCTTAAACTAAACTTTCTTAAGGTGAAAACTAATATTTAAAGCTTATTAAAATTGAATATATATTTTCCAGTATATAAATATTATTTAATTTGGAAAAATTAGTTAAAAAAATGAAAAATTTTTCTGCAAAAGCAGGCGATCTTGTTGAAATTTCCACAGATAACGAAGTTTTTTCTGGAACATTAATACCGTCGGTAAATCATGATATCCTTGTTTTGAAACTGGATTCAGGATACAACCTTGGAATCAAAAAAAATAAAATTAAAAAATTTAGATTGATTAAGAAATTCTCCCAGGAAAGACCCGAAAAACAAAATATTGTGCATAATAAAAATTTACCCACAATTTCTATCTTGCATACAGGGGGTACTTTGGCCTCGCGTGTATCTTATGAGACAGGAGCCGTGTCTGCAAGGTTTACCCCAGAAGAATTGTTGGCCATGTTTCCCGGATTAAAAGAAATAGCAAATTTTAGAAATAAATTGGTAAGGGAAATGTTTTCAGATGATTTAAGGTTTAAGCATTTCTCAATACTTGCCAGGGAAATTGAAAGAGAAATAAAAAACAAAGTTCATGGCATAATCATTGGAATGGGCACTGATAACTTGGCAGTTGCTGCGAGTGCATTAAGTTTTGTCCTGGAATCCTGCCCTGTTCCTGTTATCTTGGTTGGATCTCAAAGGAGTTCTGACAGGGGAAGTAGCGATGCTTACTTAAATCTACTTTCCGCTTCTTTATTTATTACAAAGACGGATTTTTCAGGTGTTGCAATATGCATGCACGAAAACTTAAATGACAAAACATGCTTAATACTTCCAGCTTGCAAAACCCGTAAGTTGCATACTTCAAGGAGAGATGCTTTCAAGGTTGTGAATGACAAGCCAATTGCCCGGATAAATTATGAAATGAATCAAATTGAATTTTTGAAAAAAAATTATGGTAAAAGAAACGGAAGATTAGCAATTAAAGACAAGTTTGAGGAAAAAGTAGGCTTAATTAAGATTACAATTAATATGAATGCTAAGCAATTTTTAAGTTACAAAGGTTACAAGGGATTAATAATCGAAGGAACTGGGTTGGGCCATACTCCCTTAGATGTTATTGACAAGGAAACTAAAGAACATGCCAAGATTAAGAAAGTCCTGCAAGTTTTAAGCAAAAATACTGTCTTAGTTATGACATCCCAATGTTTGTTCGGCAGGGTTAATATGAATGTTTACTCTAAAGGCAGGGAATTACAAGAACTTGGAGTTATTTCAGGAAAAGATATGCTGCCAGAAACAGCTTTTGTAAAATTATCGTGGTTACTAGGGAACTATCCAAAGCAAGTTAAGGAACTAATTGGAAAGAACTTGCGCGGGGAAATAAATGAAAATTTAACAAAGGAATTTCTAGAATAAAATGGGGTTTGAAACAGGAATTTTATTTGCCTTTCTTGCCTTAATCTTTTGGGGTTTTGGGGATTTTCTTATTCAAAAGTCAACCAGAAAGTTTGGTGACTGGGAAACTTTATTTGTTATAAGCATATTTGGAACAATTATTTTATTCCCTTTCATCTTTAAAGACTTGGCTTCATTATTCCCTTTTAATAGGGAATTCTGGATTTTAATTGGGGTTTCCCTCATTATATTATTTGCCGCTATTCTTGATTTTGAAGCTTTAAAAAAAGGTAAGCTTGCGGTCATAGAGCCTGTGCTGGCTTTAGAAGTTCCTGTTTCAGTTATCTTAGCGTTTGTTATCATTAAAGAAAATTTAAGTTTAATAAATTTAATTTTAATATCTTTAATTGTAGTTGGATTAAGCTTGGTAGGAATCAAGTCTTATCATCTGTCTAAGAAAAGGTGGATTGAAAAAGGAGTTTTTTTAGGTGTTTTAGGAAGCATATTTATGGGTGCTACAAATTTCTTTGTTGGGTTTGCTTCCAGGATTACTGATCCGCTGTTAACCAACTGGTTTATTGACATATTTCTAACCCTAATATGCCTTATTTATTTATTATTTGCCGGCAAACTCAGAAAAATAGTTAAAGACATAAAAAATAATAAAAAATTATTATTTACAGTCAGCACATTAGACAACGGTGCCTGGATCTTTTTTGCAATTTCAGCAACCTTGGCCCCAATTGCGATTGTGGTTGCTTTATCAGAAAGCTATATTGCCCTGGCTGTTTTGCTCGGGTTGTTAATTAATAAAGAAAAATTAATGAAGCATCAGAAGGTCGGCTTGGTAATTTCATTTATAAGTGTAATAATACTGGCTATTTTAGCTTCTGGTTAAAATGATTTCCTGCCTTAATATTCTAAACAGGATCAGGCATGATAAAAACCTTAATAAAGAAGAATATTTAATTTATTACTTGGATAATATTGATAAAAGATTAATTGAAATAAAATTTAATGAGGTTAAAGAAATTAGCAAAAATTTTATTTCATTAGAAGATAAAGAAATTCCAATACACAGGATAAAAGAAATAAGAAGAAAAGAAGAATTAATCTGGAAACGTTAAAATGTTTGACTATAATGATTTAAATCTGAAGATTGGTTTAGAGATACATCAGCAGCTATCAAATAAAAAATTATTCTGCAATTGCTCTACAAAGTTTCAGGAAAAAAACTTGGATTCAGAATTTTCAAGAAAATTAAGGGCTGTAGCAGGCGAGCAGGGCTATGTTGATGTTGCAGCTGCTTTTGAAGAAGCCAAACACCGCGAATTTGTCTATCATGGCTATAAAGATGAATATTGTTTGGTTGATTGTGATGATGATCCGCCTCATGAAATAAATCAGGACGCCCTTCTTACTGCATTAAGTGTTGCAAAATTATTCAAAATGAATGCTCCGGATGAAATTCAGGTTATGAGAAAAATTATTGCAGATGGAAGTGCATGCAGTTCCTTTCAGAGAACAATGTTAATTGGCCTTGGAACAAAGGACTCGTTTATTGAAACCACCCAAGGAAATGTGAGAATAACAAGTTTATGCTTGGAAGAAGATGCTTGCAAAATCGAAAAGGTTCATGATAACAGGATTCATTATTCTTTATCGAGACAGGGAATCCCGCTATTAGAAATAAGAACAGAGCCGGATATAAAGACACCAGAACAAGCCAAGGAAGCAGCAGAGCAAATCGGATTATTATTAAGGAGCTTTTCAAGCATTTTAAGGGGAATCGGAACAATAAGGCAGGATGTTAATTTAAGCATTAAAAATGGAAACAGAATTGAGATAAAAGGGTTTCAGGAATTAAGGATGATGCCAAAGACAATTGATTTTGAAATTTCCAGGCAGATTAATATCATAAAGCAGGGAAAGAATGTTGAGAAAGAGGTAAGAAAAGCAAACGACAATGGAACAACTTCATTCTTGAGACCTTTGCCGGGTGCAGCAAGGATGTATCCTGATACAGACATCAAAACCATCTCGGTTAATAAAGAATTATTGAATGAAGTGAAAATTCCGGAGTTAATTACAGATAAAATCATTAAATTGCAGAAAAAACATAACTTGAGCCATGAATTGGCCTCCCAAATAATAAAGGAAAATATTGATTTTGAGGGTTATGCAAGCAAATTTAAAAAAATTTATTCCGGATTATTGGCGACTTTGCTGATAAACTATAGTAAAGACAAGAAGGGGCATTTGGAATTTGTCCTGCAGAATTTAAATTCCGGGAGAATAACAAAAGATGTTATTGACAGCGTCATGATGAATTTAAGAATGAATAAAAAAGTTAATCTTGAGCAGTTCAAATCAGTAAATTATTCCGAGATTGAAAATGAGATTCAGGAATTAATAAAGAAAAAGCCAGAATTAAGCACGAATGCCGTCATGGGGATCTTAATGGGGAAATACCGCGGCAGGGTTGACGGGAAAAAACTGATTGAAATAATAAACAAATTATCTACTAAATAATTAATAGTTAAACTTTAATAATAAAAAATTTCTTCAATATCATGAAATTTAGGAAAACAATTTCATTAATTTTGCTCCTGATAGTAATCGGCTCAGTGAGCAGGGTGATAAATATTTACTCTGTCAAATATTTGGACGCGAGATTTTCAAGAGAAGACGGCGTTATAAGGGGAACACAGGAGTTCTACATTGAAAAAGGCAAGGATGCAGTTTTATTATTGCATGGATTAACCGCGAATCCGCATTCAGTAAAGGAAATCGGAATATTCCTTGTTGAACGAGGTTATACTGTTTATGCCCCTGTAATCAAGGGACACGGGACAAGCGTGTTTGATCTGGAAAAGACAAATTATCTTGACTGGTATAATTCAGCCGAAACCGCATACTTAAAATTAGCGAGCAATCATGACAAAGTTTACATTATAGGGACTTCTCTTGGCGGTTTAATCGCACTGGATCTTGCAAGTAAGTATGATGCTGATGGCTTAATTGTTGTAAATGCACCAATTGAAATCAAGTCAGAATTTACAAATATGCTGCCGTTGGTTTATTTAGTAAGTCCTTATAGCATACGCGGTTTGTTTACCTTGCAGGAATTGCCGATAGCAGTCGACTTGAAATTATATGATACCCTTCCTTTGAAAAGCGCAGCACAGTTGGTCTCATACCTAAACCATGTCAAGCCAAAGATAAATAATGTTGATGAACCAATTTTAGTTGTTCAGTCATTGAAGGATGATATCGTAAATCCGGAAAGCGCAGATTATATAATGAATAATGTTAATTCAAGCAAAAAAGAATTGCTTTTATTAAAGGACTCAACACACATAAATATTGTTACAAGCGACAAGGAATTGCTTGAAAGGGAAGGATACGCGTTTATAAAAAATGCCTAAGATAAAATATTTCACAATATTCTTATTAATGTGAGGGATTTATTTTATAACGAATTTTTTAAACGCAGGAAGGGGAACTTACAGCTTTAATATCTTTTTAGATGGTTTAATTCCGTTCGTTCCTTTATTCGTGTTTTTTTACTTTATTTATTTTCCTTTCGTCTTACTGCCTTTCTTATTTGCAAAAGGAAAAAATTTTATCAATTTGGTTAAAGCAAACATCTTCATAATCCTGATAAGCAATTTGATTTATGTCTTAATTCCAACCAAAATACCAAGACCTGAGTTTATTGCCAATGATATCCCAACTTTTGTTTTGAATTTCGTGTATAATATTGATAATAATGTTAATTTATTTCCAAGCCTGCACGTTTCAATGACGTTTTTGGCTTTACTGGCAATTTCAAAAATAAATAAGAAATTTTTCCTGATAGCATTAGTTTTGTTTGCCCTGACAACTTTATCAACTTTATTCATCAAGCAGCATTATGTTTTAGATGTTTTGTCGGGGTTAATGCTTGGATACGCTGCATATAAGATTTATTTCAAAAAGCTTAAATAATCCGAAATATAAATTTTTAAAATGGAATTTGAATATTTAATAATCGAAATATCTTTGCTCTTATTATTCTTTTTAATCCACCAGTATTATAAGGTCAGAATTTTTAGGACAAAAAAACAATTTATTATATTTTGGATACTGGTTTTTTTATTTGGTGTAGTCTGGGACCAATATGCAGTTTCACAAGGGCACTGGATTTATCCCCGGAAAGGGATTATTGGAATATTTATAGGCAAAATACCAGCAGAGGATATAATGTTTATGATAGTATCTGGCTATGGTATGCTTGTAGCTTATCAAGTTTCGAATAAGATGATAGATTTTGGAAGAGATGGTTTAAAAATTAAAAAAAGGTGATATGATTGTTTAAATGGTACGGAATCTTTGGAATGCTGATAATATTGTTTAGTGAGGTAAATTTTTATTTTAAGATTGAACCTTTTGCATCATGGTATTTCCCAATAATATGGTTTGGATACATATTTGTGGTTGATGCAATTGTGTATAAATTAAAAGGGAATTCTTTGATTATGTCAAGAAGAGAACAGTTTCTCAAGGCCTTATTATTATCAGCTTTAATCTGGTGGCTGTTTGAATTAATCAATTTAAGAACAATTAATTGGCATTATCTAAGCACCCCAACAGGTTATGCAGAGCCTGCCTGGATAAGATTTTTTATATTCAGGACAATCGCATTTTCGACCGTTCTTCCAGCCATTATAGAAACCTTTGAATTAACTAGGACGTTTAAATTATTCAATAAAATTAAATTAATGAAGCATCATAAAACTACTCATAAATTTTTGAGAAATATGGTTTTAGCAGGATTAATTATGTTGATATTAACTGCGATATCTCCAAAACATTTTTATCCTTTTATTTGGATTGCATTTTATTTTATTCTTGATCCGATAAATTATCTACATAAACAGCCGAGCATCATTGGTTACTGGAAAAATGGGAAAATTAAGCCTCCTTTAATGTTGTTTGTTGCAGGAACTCTATGCGGATTATTATGGGAGTTCTGGAACTATTATGCTGTTACAAAATGGTTTTATGAAATTCCATTTGTAGGATTTTTCAAGATATTTGAAATGCCCATTTTAGGCTATCTTGGCTATGGACCATTTGCATGGGAATTATTTGCAATGTATTATTTCGCCAGAAGCCTTCATATTGGAAAAACAAAGCACTCTTTTTTAGAATTAAACAAAATTTAAAAAATATATTCTAGCGAAGGGAAATGGCCTTTTACAAAACTTCCTCTTGAGACATAATTTCCAACACTTTCAAATTTTTTCTCTATAATATACTCTTTCAATTTTTTGAATGTTAGGTCCTCCCCATTAATATAAATTCCGGAAGTCAAAACCTGCTCAAGTCTCATGTGCGTATCAGATGTAGCAATTCCTTTGAAGCCATTTTTACGCGCAAATTTCTGCGCCTTTTCATTTGCTTCTCTCATGTCAAGAATTGATGGAATCGCATTAATGCATTGCCCGTTAAATACTTCAATTTCGTCTACCTCTCTAGCAAGCTCATTTATTATCTTTTCTTCTTCTTTGTTAATTAACCTGTATCTTGTCCAACCACCCGGGACAATATAAGGATGATTTAATATTGCCAAACCATTTTGCTTTTTGATCTCTTTTATTGCTTCCTTTGCATTTTTGGCAGTAATTTTTTCCTTACATCCGAGCGCAGAAATATGATGCTCGGCATTTATTTCCTGAACATTTAATACATAACCGGCATCGTTATCATAAACAATCACACCTAAAATTCCAGGGTCAATTTCCTTTAATGCTCCCTTAATATCGTGATAACTTAATAACATATTTTTATTATTGTATGTTGCTAGTCCAATTAAGCCGGGTTGTGATAAATTCAAAATTAAATTTCCAAGATCAACATTTCTTGGCAAGTGAACATGCAAATCCGCGGGTGTTTTATTGTCCCTTGGCTTTAATCTCTCAGGATTTTCATTATCGAAATAAAACTTTCCGGCCAATGAAGCGGCTGTTCCTCCAAGTAGCATGACTTGCGATGCACGTATCAATAAAGATCTTCTGTTCATTTTCATATTATTAACTCTAGAAATAATCTAGGGGTATTATCTCCTCTTAATATTATCACATATCATCTATTTTTAAAGCTTTTTATTGAAATTAATTTTCTGCTTGCTTTGCTTAAAATTCTAATTTTGTTTCCAATATAAACCGTATCTTCTATCCTTATTCCAATTTCTTTTTTATTTTTGAAATAAATTCCAGGTTCAATCGTTATTATATTATCCTTCTTTACTTTATCATTTGATATAATCCCTATCTTTGGAAGATCATGAATTTTTTTGCCCACCCCGTGGCCTAAATTATGGGTAAAATACTGCTTGTAGTTTTTTAACGAGATTCTTGCATATAATTCTAAATCACAGTAATTCATCCCAATTTTTAATCTATTAATGCATTTTTTCTCGCAGCCAAGAACTAGGTTATAAAGCATTCTTTCCGACTTATTGGGATCGCCCAAAAAAATTGTTCTTGTCATGTCTGAGCAATAGCCATTATGTTTGCATCCAAAATCCAAAATTAAAAATCCTCTTTCTAACTTTTTATTTCTTGGCTTGGCGTGAATTGTCTTGCTGTTATTCGCGACAATTGACGGGAAAGCATGTTTGACATTAAAGTCTTTAAATCTATTTTTGATATAATTTGCTATCTGATTTTCTGTCTTAAAATTAAAATTCTTAATTATTTCGTTGAATACAATATCATTTATCTTGCATGCTTTTTTGATTGAACTTAGTTTACTCATAATCTTAAGTCCTTATTGTGGTTAACAAAATTATAATTAATTCTTATGCTTTCTATGCATTGTTCTATTGCGCGTTTTGCACTCGGAACAGGATTTTCTTTAAAAAATTTCTTAATTTCATTTATTCTGTCTGGGGATTTAAATCTTAATAAACATGACTTGATTATATAAGACATTGTGTGCCCCTCGCCGTATATTTTATAATATTTATCCCAGTTGTTTCTTAAAAATTGCCATGCTAAATCATCTGCATATTCGTTGCTACCGACCATCGACAGTGTAATATACCTGTCCTGGCTTCTCACGTGTTTGGATAAGCTGAATTTCAGGGTTTCTTTTAAAATGTCCTTTTGCCTGAAGGCGCATAAAGAGGCAAGTAGTCTTATCTTTTCCTCCTGCACCCTTTCTTTCAAGTACATGCTTTTCAATAAATCAAAAGTTTTTTTGTCTCCACTGTAAGCAGCCAAATTATAAACAAGGCTTCTTAAGTCAGGATTTATTTTATTTCCCCTAACATGCTCATTAAACCTTCTCTTTGCTTCAGTTAGAATTTCTTCATGATTACTCAATCCTAAAGTTGCTAGAACATTATTTCGTAATAAAATATCTGTATGGGTATCCGAAGGCTTTTCATCCCAGCCGACTTTTTTGTATATCTCTGAATAAAGCTCATTTATGAAATCATTAAATTTATCGCCATAATCCTCAAAAAACAACAACTGGGTTTTTCCCAAACTTGTTGACAAGTCGTCCCATAAGGCATGGTTTGTCTCATGCTTGAATGTTTTGATTAATTCAAGAAAATCATTCAATTTAATATGACATCCCCTTGCAAATGCATAGAAATCATTCTGCAGCCCTATTTTATCTGTGATATTCAACCTTGAATTTAATATTCTATTGAATAATTCTTTATCATACTTTACCCTGTAAAATCCAATTTGCCCGGGATTAATCAATGTTATTTTATTTATTCTGTAATTTTTATTCTTCATCTCATAATATTTGATGCTGTTGTCTTCAATAACAGCCAGAGGGATATGCCAAGAAGAATTATTTTTTCTGGGCAAATAGAAAAATCTTTCCTGCTTCAAGCTAATCTTATTATTGTTTAATGATGCGTTTATAATTGGATAACCTGGCTGTTTTGTCCACAGCCGCATTATCTTTTTGACGGGTTTTTTTGAAACTTTTTGCAAAGACATCCATAGATCATCTGTCGTTGCATTGTTATACTTGAATTTATTTAAGTAATACCTTAAGCCATTTCTAAATACTTCTTCTCCGAGATAGCTTTCAAGCATTCTTATTACAGCGCTTCCTTTATTATAGCTTATTGCATCAAATATCTCATTTATTTCCCCTGGGTCGACAACGTCAACTTCAATTGGATGTGTATTGTTCAAGCTATCCAAATATAACGCGGGTATTTTTATATCTGTTAAATACTGCATCCAGATGTCAAACTCAGGGAATAATTCATGAGTTACTTTGTTTTCAATCCAGGAAGCAAATCCCTCATTTAGCCATAAATCATCCCACCATTTCATTGTAACTAAATTGCCAAACCATTGGTGGGCTATTTCATGGTTTATTGTATGGGCAACGTTCTGCTTCACCCCGGCAGAAGATTCTTTTTCGTCAAATAACAGCTGTGTTTCCCTGTAGGTTATCAAGCCCCAGTTTTCCATTGCCCCGCTTTCAAAATCAGGAATTGCAATCAAGTCAAGTTTTGGCAATGGATAAGGAATCTTGAAATAATTATCATAATATTCTAGTGCTTTAATTGTAACCTCCAGAGCCAATTTTGCCCTAGAGTTTTTCCCCGGAGTTGCATAAATTCTGACTTTTACATTATTCTTTGCCTTTCCTTCTAAAAATTCCAATTCAGATATGACAAATGCAAGCAAGTATGTCGACATGATCGGTGTTTCCTGAAAAATGACTGTTTTTAGACTGTTTTTTACAGCCTGTCTTTTTATGGGCATGTTTGAAACAGCATCCAAATTCTTCGGAATATTCAAGGTTAATTCAAATTTGGCTTTCAAATCCGGCTGGTCAAAACACGGGAAGCATTTTCTCGCATCCGTAGCCTCGAATTGGGTTGTTAACATGATTTTTTCCTTATCTTTAACATGGTAAATGCTCTTATACCATCCGCGTAAATCTTCTCTTATATCTCCTTTGAACTCCAAATACAAATCTGTTTTATCTTTTAAAGAATCATTAAAAGTAAATGTAATTGTCTGATATTTTTTATTGTAAGAAATATTTTTTAATTTGTTATCTTTGATTTCAGCCTTTGTAACTTTTAAATCCTGGGCATTTAATGTTATTTTCCTTGTCTTCCTTGAAATATTTATTTCAATTAATTCGCATCCAAAGAATTTTAGGGTTTTAAAATTCGGGGTTAGATTTATTCTGTATTTTAATGGCTTTATATCTTCCGAAAGCGCGTAGGGATTCATATGGTAATCAACGAATAATCTCTTTAAATAATTTATGGTAATATTTATATAATTTCTTACTTCTAGTTTTTTATGGATATTAACCCAAAACCTCGTGAAAACAACGGCGAAATCTTATTGAAGAATGAGAAAGACTCCATAAATAAATTAGTTGATTTATTATGGGATTTTTATATTGAGGTTGGACAAACACCGGTTAATCTTGGTGAACTTCATAAAGCAACATCCGAAATTTCAATCATTACATACGTCGCAGGATACCCAACCTTTTAAGATTGGGAGGAATGCGACCCTCCGTTAAGTTTTTCTTTTTCCATATTTTTTAAATTGGTGCGCAAAGTAAATTGCGCACGCAAATGATTCAGTTTAGCGTGAGCTATGTTCCATCTTTGCGCAGGAGGCTAAAATGGAACTTTATTCGACACAGCATGGATATGGGCAAAATGCCTACCATTTAGTATTTGTGCCTAAAGCAAGGTACAAATATTTTTCGTACTCTGGGATTAAAAAGCTTTGCGAACAAAGCTTTATTGAAGTTGCCTTAAAGTACAACTTCAAGATTTTTGCACTTGAAATCCAGCCAGACCATGTGCATTTGTTTGTAGACTTTAATCCAAGCTACGCTGTAAGCAAAGTTACGCAATTGTTTAAAGGAATTTCTGCATATAAGATTTTGCATAAATTCCCGCATCTTAGGAAAACTTTCTTACGCAGCAATCATTTCTGGAGTGCTGGAAAGTTTTACAGATCTGTTGGCAATGTTACTGCTGAAACCATACAGCATTACATTAAACAAAGCCAAGGTGGCTGGAACTTTGAGCATCAGACAAAACTTTGAGCTTAGTCTTCATCAATTGGATACCTCGACCTTTAGGTCGAGGAGTATCATTTTCAAGGGGAAATCCATAGAAGATCTTCTTTATCATCATTCCCACCCATTTAATGAGGAGGGTTTCTATTCTGTTTCTGTTTTAGCAAAGAGATACCTGGACCCGGATGGAATGCTAAAAGAGCTAAATTATGTAATCAATTCACTATCGAAAAACGGCTTATTTGATGAGAAGACAGTTGAAAGCTATAAAAAACCAATTCAGAAAGCTATTAACTTTTATGATTCATTATTGCAGAAAGATATGCATGTTTAAGCATTTACTTCTTTTTTGTATTTTGCATTTAAATCCATTATATATTCTGAAATAAGGATCTCTGTTTTTTTACCTGGGATGCTTTCAACGACATATTTTGTTAGGTCCATATGCATCTTTAATTTTATTGCTTCATCCAGATTTATTCTTATCCCTCTTTTTATATTATCCAATTCCTCTGTTTTTCCCCATACTGCTATCTTTGCATCATCCTTTTCTTTTATTCTATCACAGGTTTTTTTTATATCCTCAATTAAATTTTTCTCCTGTGCCAGCAGTTCTTCAAGGCTTTCTATGACATCTTCCTTGGCTTTCTTTATCTCATAATCTTTTATCTCCCGTACTCTCGCAGGATTTTTCAATAAATCATTGATATCCCGATATAGTTCATCCGGATTCCTTAACGATCTCTCAAAAATGAATTTTTTCACTTCTTCATCCCCAACATACATACGGAATTCTTTTGTTGAAATGTTTACTTTTTCCCCCAATACATATGCTTCTCTGTCCTCGAAGTCGCTATTTCTTATTATTATATTTCCCTCTTTTAGCCAAATTCTTTTACCTAGTGTTAGGCCGATCTTTTGGCGGACTATTAACTCTATGCCGTAGTCGTGAGATTCATTGATTTTTAAGTAAGGAGGAACAATTAGACCAGCTTCTCTTGATTCCTCATCCATGGAAACAGAGCCTAAAAACCCGCCAACATACCTTGATTGATTTAAAGTTTTATTTAATAAAATCAACTGCCCATCATGCTCTTTTAATGTATTTTCTAAATCAGAAATATTCTTGGCTACCCTATAAGCAGATAAATGAGACTCAAAATTTCCTCTTAAATAGACTATTAATTTTTTATCAAACATCATTGAATCTTTATCCATGAATCTAGCAATGGGTAAAAACTTATATATGTTTCGCCTTGCCTAAAGCAGCAAATTTTATTTTGGATACAAAAGGCGTAAGAAACATTATAAGCCATAATTTAGATAACTTAATAAGTTTCTGGATAATATTATAAGATTATGGATAAAAATAAAGAGGAGATTGTTCGGGTTGAAGGTCATCACGAGTTACTCAATACTAATTTTGATGAATATAATCTAAAGAGACTGATAAAAGAAACTGGCAAGGATTTGGTTTTTGAAGCATTTGACACCAGATTAAATAGATCGATTGCATTAAAGGTGTTGAAACCAGGGCAGAGTAAAGAAAGAGAAGAACAATTTTTTAGAGAAGGACAAAGACTAGCTACAATTGATAAGTATGATCATATTCCAACTGTTTATTCTGCAGGGTATTCCAATGGGCATTATTATATTGCCATGGAATTGATTAATGGCGAAAATCTAGAAGATGCTATTATAAGAAAAGACTTCTCATTGGAAGAGGGTGTAGATATTCTTTTCGGTATTTCAGAAGGTGTTTCTTATGCCCATGATCATGGTATAGCGCATGATGATATTAAACTGGAAAATATAGTCTTTGGGACAACTTATGTGGTCGATTTTGGAGGCAGGTTAACAAAGACAAATTCTAATGATGTCATTGCAGTAGGCCAGGTTGGCAAGATTTTATTGGATAAGCATCGAGACCGGGTTCCTAAGAGATTGGAGCAAATAATTGAAAAAGCATTGAATAACAAGTATAATAACATAAATGAATTAAGAAARGAAATTAAAGGTTATAAGAATAGCATTACCCGAAGAAAATTCTTAAAAACTACTGGAAGTTTGATTGCTTTATCTGGGTTGGGTTATGGAGGTTTTAGAGTTTTAGAATATCGTGATTCACTCAGGTATATTGTCGATGAAATAAATAATGTTGAGGCTATTGATTATGCCAGGATAAATCCTTTGTTTAATAGATTATTATTAAAAATAATTGATCATAAGATAGACCCGCTTACCGAAATAATTCCAAAAAATAAATTTCCATATGTAACAATAGATTCCGGAGAGTGGTTTTCAACTGAAGGAGGGTTTTGGACAGATGGATTTTGGCCAGGAATATTATGGCAATCTTATAAAATCACCCACAATAAAAAATACAGGGACTTAGCAACCGAGTCAAGTAAGTCAATCAAGATTACAAACAAAGAAGGAAATGATATGCGGGGAATAAGTTTTTATTATTCTCATGCTAAGGCTTATGAGTTAACAGGCGATAAATTTTTTAGAGACGTTGCCTTGGAAGCTGCAAAGGTTGTTGTGAATAATAGATTTAATGAAATTAGTAATTGTTTTCAAATTTCCGGGGATATGAATGATAATTTAAGCTCCCAGAACATTGAAATTAATTCTATAACCTTGCTTCCTTTGGTTTGGTTTGCTTATGAAGATTTATTAGACAAAAAAACTAAGCAAATGTATTATAACAAAGGATATGCCCATATGCAAACTGTTTCAAAGTATAATATCAGAGATGATTATAGCGTCCGTGATTTTGCCATATTTAATCCCAAAGAGAAAATATTAATTAAGGAAGAAACTTATTATGGATATTCCCCAAACTCTTGTAATTCGAAAAATCAGGCAAAATCAATTTATGGTTTTACTTTGGCTTATCGGATAACTGGAAATAAAGAATTTTTATCAACTGCAGAGAAATTGGCAGATTATTTTATTTATAATTCACCCGATGATTTTGTTCCATTTTACGATTTTAATGATCCCAACAAAAATATCCCCCGGGATAGTTCTGCAGCAGCAATAGCTGGCTCTGCCCTATTGAGTTTACATAATGAAACAAAAAAAGAAAAATACAAACAAGCCGCGTACAATATCTTAAAATCATTATCTGCCAAATATTTATCTACTGATTCAAGAAATTATCAAGGAATATTAATGCACGCCTGTGATAATAAAAACAGCGGTTATAATGTCAACAATTCTTTGATTTACGGAGATTATCATTTTATAGAAGCCCTAGAAAAAATAAAATAAAAAGAATTAGTGACAGTTGTTTGGATAAGGCGGAGGTGGTGGAATGCAAGGATCATCAGCGTTAACTTCTTTAACACCGCTGAATACTTGATGAGATCTGCTTGCTTCATCATTATCATTAACCTCAACACCAACAAAAAACAAAAGACCAACAACTAACAAAATAGTTAAAATCTTAACAATTTTTTTCATTTTATACTCCTTCACCACTTTTTTAAGGAGTATTCTAATCAACAGATTAAAACCAGACGAAAGAAATTGGATAAATTTAAAAGTTTAATGCAAAAGAAAAAAATCTTTTATCCAGTTATATATTAAGCTCGACTAATACAGATAACAAATCTTTTATGTCGTTACATATGGAAGATAAATAAATGGAAATATTGCTGTTTAGATTCAAGGTTTTTTCATAAGTTGACCTTGCCTCATTGAATAAGTTTTCCATCTTCTCTTTATCATAACTATAAAACAAATTATAGTACTCATTCAAATGGCTATTAATCTTATCATAAGTTTCAAGCGATTTATCATTAATTTTAACTTTGTTGTTTAAATAAAATTTGTATAAATCCTTGTATTTATCTGCGAGTTCTTCTAGACTCTTGATTAGATAATAATATAATGGGGTTTTGCTGTAATTAACATAAACTTTTTTATTCAATAATCTTAGGCAATAATTGGAAAACTTATTTATGCTGTTATCCATAAAATAAATATTTTTTAGATTATTCACATTGTTCTTTTTTATAGAGCTTAAAGTTTCACCTGCTAAATCCAAGGTTAATAACCAGATTCTTCTCAGCGCAGTATTAAATTCATCCTTGCTTCCTGTTAAATCCTTTATAACGCAGTAGTTATTTCCCTGCTTTACTATTTCAAAACCAGTTATCTCGTTTGAAAGAACATCATGAATTGTTTCTATGTAATCATTATTATTATAATCAAGATGTATCTCATCATAACCGGATCTATATAATGAGGTAATGTAGCTTATTCCCAATCTTCTCAAATTCCCTACGCTAAATTGTTTTTTATCTAAAGTAATCTCCTTGTCATTCGTGATTCTTATTTCTCTTTCATTTTCCTCAACATTTAGCTCATCACCTTTCTTTATATTAAATTTCTTTGCCCATCTCGCTGGCAGAGAAATAGTTAATGTTGAATCACCATGCAATACAACTTTTCTTTTAATTTTAATCCCCCCATACCCAATAATCATAATTAGTATATATATTTTTCTAATGTAAACATGTATATATTATGTGTATAATGTGATAAGAAAATATATATCTATGATTATCCAGAATTCTAAGTTAAGGATAAAATTTTAGGAAAATGGCAACAATAATGAGTTCAAAAAACACCGGAAATGGTAAGATAATGTTAGAAGTAGCATCTGATTATGATGAATTTTTACAGTTGAGAGGACATTTAGACGATATTCATTTATTTACCGAGAAAGTAGCTGAAGTTAAAACAAATATAAGCCAAAGGGGAAAGAATGAAGCTACAAAGTATTTCTTAATACCCAGAGAGTTTAGGAGAGGATTCAAGTTTAATAACACAACATCATGCCAAAGAATTGATCTTGGGAATAAAGTTGTTTTTCTTTATGTAATCGATAAACTTAAAATAAATCCTTCTAGAAGAGAACTTGCTTTAAAAAAAATAGAGGGGGATTATGGTAGCCATCAAGGATCAAATTAACCTGATGATTGCAGTATTTCTGCTATTTTTTGTTGCTTTTGTAGATGCCCAGTATATGTTTGATGTTGATTCTGAGATAATAAACAATGAAAAGGTGTTTTATCCCGGAGAAGAGATTATTGTTAGCACGGATATAAAAAGTTTAGGAACGATTAAAGATATTATAAATGTTAAATTAAATTATACCATTGTAGACGAAAATAATAATTTAATAACGGGAAATGAATCAACCATTGCTTTACACACGTCTTTAAAGACAACAGAGTATCTTAGATTGCCAGATAACATTGAGTCAGGAACTTATCAAGTTAGAGTTAAGGTAAGTTACCAAGGCTATACAACAAGCGCCTCTAATACATTCTATGTTAAATCAAAGTTTTTTATTAAATCAAGCAAATTTTTATATAAATATCCTTTGGCTTTCACAGCCGGCCTTTCTTTATTTTTTGTAATAATCATCTTTTTGATATCTAGTCTAATACATAAGAATCGTTAAAGAAAACATTTATAAAATTAGGAATAACTTGAATTCTAATGATACCAAGATGTATCGGTTGTGAATATGAATTTGAAAGGGGAAAGAAATATTTAAAAAGAGGATTAAATGTTTGCTTTGAAGGTTTAGGAGAAAAAAGGCATTTATTTATATCTGTATTTAACAAAAGAGGAGAAGCAGTCTTATGGTGATTGAGAGAACTTATGTAAATGATATTAAAAAAAATAAGGAAGTTTTTTTACAGGGCTGGGTTCATGATATAAGGGAGTTACCAAAAGCAAGATTTATCCTGTTAAGGGATATAACAGGGATAGTGCAGTGCGTTTTAAAACAAGATAGTAAAGGTTTTAATGAAAAATTAACTTTGGAAAGCGTTATTTCTGTTAAAGGCAAGGTGAAAGATGCTAAGTTGACTTCTGAAGAATTAAGCGTAAATGACATGGAAGTTCTTGTTGATAGCTTAGAATTATTGCATAAAGCAGAGAATTTGCCAATGCAGGTTTTTGAAAAAGATAAGAATATTATGACTGATTTAAGCGTTAGATTAGATAATAGAAGTTTAGATTTAAGAAAGAAAAGGATTCAGGCAATATTTAAGATTCAGTCTGAAATTGCCGGTAGTTTTAGAGACTTCTTCAGAAAAAATAATTTCATTGAAATACAAACCCCCAGCATAATAGCAAGTGCTTCTGAAGGAGGAACTTCGTTGTTTTCTGTGGATTATTTTGAGAAAAAAGCTTATCTTGCTCAGAGTCCTCAGTTATATAAGCAGTTGGCAACTATTTCTCTTGAGAAAGTATTTACTATTGCTCCTGTCTGGAGGGCTGAAAAACATAATACAACAAGGCATTTAAATGAATCAAGACAAATGGATATTGAAGTTGCCTTTGCAGATGATTTTTCTGCAATGAAGTATTTGGAGGAATGTGTTTCTTTTATTGTTTCTAATGTCATTAAGAATTGTAGTAAAGAACTTAATGTATTAAATTTGAAATTGAGAGTTCCTAAATCTAAGTATCTTAGTTATGATGAAGCTGTGAAATTATGTAAATTGAAGAATGGAGATGATTTTAGTCCAGAAGATGAAAGGAAATTATGCAATATGTTTCCGGATACAATAATATTTACTCATTCGTGGCCGATTTCTTTAAAACCTTTTTATATTCTTCCTAAAGATAAAAAATTAAGTAAAGGGTTTGATGCTTTATATAATGGAATTGAAATTAGTTCAGGAGGACAACGTGTACATATTCCTGAAATACTTGTTAAGAATTTAAAAGATAAAGGACTTAATCCTAAAAATTTTGAGTTTTATGTTAATTCGTTTAAATTTGGTTCACCGATCCATTCTGGCTGGTCCATCGGTTTAGAAAGATTTACAATGAGTTTGTTAAAATTAGATAATATTAGAGAAGCTGTTTTATATCCTAGAGATAGAGATAGGATTGCTCCTTAAAAAATGTTAAGATACTCCCATTAAATTAATAGAAAATCAAAAGATTTAAATATGTAAAAATTTACACATATATGTAAAATGCTACACAATAAGTATTTTCAGATTTTAGAGAAATTTACAGGAAATTATAATAGGGAGATTTATGGAAGGCAACTCATAAATAAAACAAATTTAAGCCAAAAAAATATAGCGTTGGTTTTGCAAGATTTAGAGAATTTGTCTATCTTAAAATCCAAAGTTATGGGAAAAATGAAATTTTATTCTTTAAATCTTTCATACCAGAGCATAAAAGATATTTTAATAATGATAGAATTAATAAAAAAAACAGAGTTTTTATCTAAATATATAAAATTAGCCAGTATATTCAAGGAAGATTCAAGAATCGTTGGAATTTTTGGAAGTTATGCCAAGGAAACACAAACAAAATTTTCTGATTTGGATGTTTTTATTGTGGGCAGTAAAACCAAAAATGATTATGAAGAAAAAGGCAAATTTTTTGATGTTAATGTCAGCATAAAATATTTTAAAGAAAATGAGTTTTTAAATCTTTTAAAGAAAAAGAATAATTTAATTAAAGAAATAATTGAAGATCATATTGTTTTATTTAACACTGAAAAATTCGTTAATCTAATCTGGAGAGATTATTATGGTTACAGTTGAATGGTGCCTAAAAAATAAAAATGGAATTAAGATTATTGAGCCAAACATTAATATGTCTAATTCCTATTTTAATATGGCTGAAGATTCTATTAAAGTTTTAAACAATATAAAAGACAGCAAAATATGGATTGCAACAACCAGTTATTATATCTTTTATTATTCGCTCTACTCTTTAATGTTAAGAATTGGTGTAAAATGCGAGATTCATTCTTGTTCTTTGGAGTTCATGAAACAATATTTAAATGAATTCTATAATCAAAAAGATATGGAAATGATAAATGAAGCATTTGGCAATAGAAGTGATTTACAGTATTATGCAGATAGACCTGTTGATGATACTTCAATAAGCGAGGTTAAATTATATTCAAAAGATTTTTTTGTCAAAACTAAATTAATTTTATCAAGGATAAAAGAAAATGAAATAGATATTATAAGAGAAAAACTGAAAAATTTAAATGTTTTAATTATGATGATATCTTAAAGAGAGATAAAACAAATCTCGATATATTCTGGTTAAAAGATGAAAGTTTAGAAGATTTAGACAAACTACCCGATCCAGATGTTATTGCAAATGAACTCGTTGAAGACTTGGAAGATGCTCTCGAACAATTAAAAGAAATAAGCGAGGATTTAAATAACAAGTAAAATGAATAAAAATATTTTTTCAATTTTTATAATATTAATTTTTATTAGTGGATGTACTCCAAACAATAATTCTACTACTAATGCTGTAAATGAATTTACTAACGAAACTTTGCCCAATACTATCGCAGAATTGCCAATTATAGAATTATCTACAATAGATAATTTTGAAAAATATAAGCAATTTGCAGAAAATATGAATAATATGATTAGGATATTAAATGAGAACAGTGAAATATTTAATATCCCTTATTTTGAAAAATCCCAAGAATCTTTTGAAAAATTAGCTAAATACACAACAGAATATGGTCCTTTGGTTGGAAGTTACAATAATTTAATTTATATTTCTAGAGCCTTTACATTTAATAAAAATGAACAAAATTTAAAGAATTTTTATGCGGCTTCTGGCAAATTTGCGTTTGAAACAACAACCATAATTGTCGGAACATTTTATGTCGCTAGTTACAAAACAGTAGGTTATGTTTATAAAATTTCGGGACTTAATAGATTAGCTCTAAAATGTGGCGAGTGTGTTTCTATAATCTTAAGTGATGCTCATTGGGCTATCAGAACATTTTTAGTAACAGAAAGTTCAAAAATTTCTCAAATAATTAATTCAAGTTCGAACTAAACTCTAACTATCCTATCATCTTTAAACGAATAAAAACAATTCTTTCCAATTACAACATGATCTAAAAAATTAATTCCCATTAAATTACTTGCTTCAATCAAATTCTTAGTTAAATTAATATCATCTTCAGAAGGATTAGCATCCCCAGAAGGATGATTATGAACTAAAATAACACTTTTAGCACTTTCCTTAATAGCTTCTCTAAATAATTCTCTAGGATGAATTAAACTAGAATCTAATATTCCAATTCCAAGAACTTCTTTCTTAATTATCTTATTTTTAGTATCTAAATACAATCCAATAACCTTCTCTTTTTTTAAACTGCTTAATTCATTAAAAAACAAATTATAAACATCTTTACTGGATTTAATAATAGTACTAAAGCCATTATTAACTAACTTATTATACCTTTTACATATTTCAACTAAACTTAATAACTGTAAAGCTTTATTAAAATCCCATTTACATTCCTTAGCCAATTCCTTAACAGATAAGTTCTCAAGTTTATTAAGATTATATTTTTTAAGTAATCTATTGCTTAATTCAATCGCATTTTCATCTTTACTGCCAACACCAAAAATAATGCTTAATAATTCAGCGTCATCTAAAGATTGAACCCCATTTCTAGTTAATTTAAAGCCTGGACGATTATAGAAAGGAATATCCATTATTTTCATAATACCAAAATCCAGGAAAAATTAATAAATGTTACTAAGCGAAAGGTTTATAAACTAAAGTAAATACCTATTAACTATGGTAAATATATATAAACTAAAGTTAACAAAACTCCAGCAAGAAATATTAAGGCTCCTTTATGTAAAAACAGGAATATCATTAAACCAGAGGCAAATATCAAGAATTCTTGAGGTAACACAACCAGCAATAATGAAAGCATTACCAGAATTAGAAAAAGAAAATCTAATCAAAATAAAACAAGATAAAGAAACAAAAAGATGGTCAATAGAATTGAATAGTGATCATCACATGGTAATGCAATTAAAAAGAGTAGATAATTTGAGGCAGATATATGAAACAGGACTTGCAGATTTTCTTGAGAAAGAATTTGCAGGAGCAACAATAATCTTATTTGGAAGCTATTCTAAAGGAGAAGACATCATAAATTCGGACATCGATATTGCAGTAATCGGAAGAAAAGACAAGCAAATAGATTTAACTATATATGAAAAAAAGTTGGAAAGGGAAATAAATATAAATATCTATGAATCATTTAAAAGCATTCACAAGAATTTAAAAGAAAATTTATGCAATGGAATCATACTTATTGGTGGTGTTGAATTATGAAAGGAATTAAAAAATTTGATGAGTTTATAAGAAATAATATAGTTAAAAAACAGAGTATAGATAAATCTAGGGCAGAGTTTTTGATTAAAGAATCAGAAAACAGTTATAACAATTTGCTAGAGATGATAAAAAAACTCCAGTTAAATGATGTTAATGCAAATGCTTATGTAAAGAGTTGTTATGATATATTGATGGAACTTATAAGAGCAAAGATGTTATTAGACGGCTATAACGCCTCTGGTTTTGGTGCACATGAAGCCGAGATAGCATATATGAGAATTTTAGGTTTTGATGAAAAAGATATGCAATTTGCAGATCAAATGAGATATTTTAGAAATGGAATAATGTACTATGGCACGTCACTTGATGCAGAATATGCTAATAAAGTGATAGAATTTACAAAAAAGATATACTCTAAATTAAAAATGATGGTTAAATAACAAAGAGTTCGTAAATTGTAGAACCAAAAACCTTTTTAATATAATAAATACTCAAGTTTATGTTTATTTCGATAGAAGAGGCAATTAAAAAAGGAAAGGGTAAGGTAAACATTCACGGCTGGGTTTACAGAGAAAGAAAACAAAAAGATATGGTGTTCCTTGTTATTAGAGATTCAACCAATATTATCCAGGCTGTAATTAAACAAGATAGGGTATCAAAAAAGGAATGGGATGATTCAAACAAGGTATTAATTGAAAGTTCTTTGGAAATTGAAGGGGATATTAAGGAAGACAAGAGAGCCCCAACAGGATACGAAATTCAAGTAAGTAAATTAAATGTAATACAATTTGCAGAAGTTTTCCCGATTAAAAAAGACCAAAGCCCTGAATTATTATTAGATAATCGTCATTTATGGCTAAGATCTAGAAAAATGACTTCTGTTTTAAAAATACGCTCGACAATATTCAAGGCGATACATGATTACTTTAGAAAAGAAGGATTTTATGAATTTCAAAGTCCAATAATACAAAGCACGCAGGCAGAAGGCGGTAGCACATTATTTAACTTGGATTATTTTGGAAAGAAATTATTCCTGGCACAAACATGGCAGTTATATGCAGAACCTGCAATATTTGCGTTGGAAAAAGTTTACTGCATTGCACCAAGTTTTAGGGCTGAAAAATCTAAGACATCCAGGCATTTGACAGAATACTGGCATGCTGAAATGGAGGTTGCATGGGCTAACTTCAATGATATACAAAATTATGGGGAAGCATTAATCAAACATGTTATACAAGAAGTGCTAAAAAATAACAAGGAAGAATTAAAGATTTTAGAGAGGGATGTACATAAATTAGAGCCAAGTGTAAAAAAGAAATTCCCGAGGATTACTTACACAGATGCGTTAAAGATTTTAAATAATAAATGCAAAATGAAAGTGAACTGGGGAGAGGATTTGAGAACAATTGAAGAAGATAAATTATCAAACTTGTACGATACCCCCGTTATTGTAACCCATTATCCAAAGGCTGTTAAGGCTTTTTACATGAAAGAGGATCCAAAAAATCCAAAAGTTGTTTTTGGCTGTGACTTTATTGGCCCGGAAGGCTATGGTGAATTAATCGGCGGGAGTGAAAGAGAACCAGATCCTAAAAAAATTGTTGCAAGATTGAGGGAGCAGAATGAAAATCCAGGTAACTATAAGTTTTACTTAGATACGAGAAAATACGGGAGCATTCCACATGGTGGTTTTGGAATGGGTGTCGAAAGATTAATAGCATGGATTTGCGGTTTGGATAATATTAAGGATGCAATTCCATATCCGAGAACAATGTTAAGATATTCTCCTTAATCATTGTTTTTAAACGTTGAAAAGAAAAAGGTTGCTGCAATAATATAAAATAAAATGCATATTATGACATTAATTAAAAAAGGGAATCTATCAACGTCCTGTAAGTAAACTAAAGCGAAAAACGCGAGTATTGCACTTGTTCCCTCTTCAATTATCATGAATTCATTACTATGGCAAATTTTAAATACTTGGTTAATTTAGTAGCAAGATGGCATTGTTAAAGGAAAGTGACTTAAAAGGATTTGATGAAATTGCAGATTTTTTAAAGGTTAGCAGAAAACTCCTGATCGGATTTCTTAGAAATGGTGAATTGTATAAAGAAGAGCATGAAAAAGAAAGAAAGGAGTATAAAAATAAGCTGATACAATCTGCTGAAAGGATAATAGAAGTTACAGAAAAACTCTAGAAAACTTTATAAATGGTTAATTTGAAGCAAGCCTGATGAAAATAAAAGCATCTTCTATTAATTCACAAATTTGGGTTCCTTTAACCATAGAGGAAACTATAGAGTTAGGAAGGAAGGGTAAATTAGAAGGAAAATTAATAGTTAATGATAGAAAGCTGAATAAATCGCATACAAATGAATCAGAGCATGCAATTCTGTTTGTATTAAATTTTTCAAATTTAAACAACAGAAACATTGATTACTCATTAAAACCAAACGGTTCTTTGCAAAATGCAGAAAGCCTTGAACTAAATTTATACCTGCCTCATTACAAGAGGTTATTAAAGAAAAAAATCTATACTGCTAACGTACCCGAGCTTGGAATTCTTACGCTTTACAGATTAGAGAAAGACAAATTTTAAATACTGCTGATTCCTTAAGATATTAAAAAGAGGTAATATGGTAAGTGAGCTATTTGCAATAGGCATTGTCCTTGTTTTGGCGTTTTTGTTCGGCGAATTCTGCAAATTAATAAAAGTGCCGAGGGTTCTGGGGCATATTTTCGCCGGATTAATACTCGGGCTTCCTTTAATAAAACAGCAGATATTTACCCAGGAATCTTTAACTTTATTAAATTCTCTTGCAGACATTGCTGTAGTATTCTTATTCTTCTTTGTCGGATTAAACATTAACTTGAAGGAATTCAAACTTAACATAAAAGAATCCTTCCTGGTGTCATTGTTTAATTTCCTATTTCCTTTAATAGCGGGTTTTTTAATATCAAGGTTTGTATTAAAATTTGAAATTCTTACAAGCATAATTATCGGAATTACACTTGCAGCAACTTCCCAGATTGTTGCCATAACTTTACTCGAGGAATTGAAGATATTCAAGACAAAAATCGCACGTTTAATTATAACAAGCGGCGCAACAAATGATGTGGTTGAGCTGGTCTTTGTCAGCGTTATTTTAGCGATTTTAAACACATCTTCAGCTTACTTGGGAATTTCAACAAGATTATTGAACATTGCAGTTTTTATTGTGGTACTATTTTTGCTAAGATTTTTGATTTTCCCGCACATACTCGGCTTCTTTGAAAAATCCATGTCAAATACAAGCTTATTCTCTGCTGCAATTATTATAGCCTTGATAACTGCAGTATTATCTGATTTGTTTGGATTGGGAATATTAATAGGTGCGATTTTTTCCGGTTTGATCATAAGGCAGATACTTCTTACAGGAAAGCATCCAAAGCCGTGGGAGGAGCATTCGATGGCGAATTCCATTCATTTAATATCATACGGTTTTCTTGTTCCGATATTTTTTGTCGACGCCGGATTAAGAACAGATTTGTTTTCTTTAGTGGCTGATTTTAATTTAGTCTTAATATTCCTTGCTGTCGGATTACTCGGAACATTGGGGGGGAGTATTCTGGGAGTTTTGCTAAGCAAAGGCACTTTTAAAGAAGGATTAATTGTAGGATTTGGAATCAGTTCAAGGGGAGATGTGGAAGTTGTAATAGCAAAATTAGCATTGCAAGTCGGATTATTCACAGGCATAATGTTTTCATCAATTGTTGTAATGGCGTTTATAATAACTTTAATCAGCCCATTAATGTTTAGGTATTTAACAAAAAAATATTCTTATTATTTAAATGTAAAACACTAGTTTTAAATAATTAATTATCCCAAATTTTTCAGATGGATAAACTGGAAGAAGCGTTATTGAAGCAGGAAAATGGATTATTGCAAGGATATAATGCGAAGAACAAGGGTGTTTCTTTTGAATTTTTATTCGGCGATAATTATGTGGTCGTCAAGATGGTAATTCTGGGAAACGGTTCATTGGGAAATAACCATTCAGATTTTCCCTATCCATTAAAAGATTTTGGATACAATTCATTTGACAAGATGAAAGAAGATATAATGGTCTTTCTTAAACATGCGGGTTTAAAATACAATCTTTAAAATAAATCAACACCTTTGACTTTTCTTTCTGAAAATTTACTTGTTAAAATTTTGAAAGCATCATAATAATTTATTTGTATTGACAAACGATGATTATCATAGCCCGTGCTCGGATGCGTTGTAAAAGAAAAATCATCTAATCCGCCTTCTTCATTCCTTTTTCTCAGGAAATTTCTGTCAAATAATATTAATTCAAGCTTGCCATTTGGGGAAAAACTTTCGGTGTTTATAAAAGGGTGTACTGTCCCATACTCTATGTATTCGGGCAGCCATTCTGATTTTTCTATTCTTGTTTCAGATTCATCATTATTAATACCAACAGCTTCTGCAACCTTGGATTTAACGTATGTTCTGTCTCCTGGAATGACCAAACCATAGACATTCTCTGTTTTATTATCCCAGACATAAAATCCCTTAATAACCCGTTCTAAAGGCAATCTTGTAATCTTTGCCTTTTCTTTGCACGTATTTGTTCTTATTGTATGTGTTGCGATATGGAAATGTATTCCAAATTCCAGCGCTAATTCCAGAATATAAGTTAAATTATAATCTTTAAAGAAAATATTTTTGAATGATTCAAAATCAATTCCATTTTCTTCCTTGTAGCCCTCTTCATCAGGCTCTACACATTCTACAATGCCGTTGCAGTGTATTAATTTTCCCCTAATCTCTCCAATTTCCATTTCATTCTTTTGATAAAAATTATTTTTTGATGTTAACCAAGATGTTTTCCAAAGTTTTTAATTCCACCAAATCATTCAGGTTAATTTCCGGATTTCCCCTATATTTCTTGACAATATGCCTGAGCTCTTCTTTGCTGAAATCGATTAATCTTGAATGTGCATAGCCATCTGAATTTAAATGGATTATGTCTTTGTTTTCCAGATAAAGAATATCCTCGTTGGGGGCATGCTCCAGCTTTATTACAGTAACATAATGCTTATTTGCCTTAACAATGCATGGATACTTCTCTTTGAGGTCTATGTTGTATTTCATTTTAATAAAGAAAACTAATGTCTTTTTGGCAAAGGCCTTTTGATTGTTATTGGAAGGATGCCTTTTTCAAACTCCATTCTTGCAATGGAAATTGGATTGTATTTTATCTTCTCAAAATCCTCTTTCTTTAAATTCAATAATAAAGGTGCACCCATTGAAATTTGCAGTGCTCTTGCTCCGACGATTCTTGCCTTTTCATATTTGCTGAATATGGTTGGGTCTATCATTTTATCAAACTCCTTAACTCCTTTTCTTTTTTAATTGCCATATCAACCATTTGTTCAACTTCTTCCATTGTAATTACCTTGTCTCCGCCTTTTTGCATTGCGTGAATATTTCCTTCATTTACAGAAATGCTCAATCTTGAATCTATAACACTTTCCTCCTTTGAATTTAAGTCAAGCAAGATTTTGTTTCCTATCTTTCCAAAAGTGAATGTGATTGGCAGTTTATTCAATTCAAGTTTTTTGTTTGTAAATTCCCCGAATACAACCGCATCATTCTCTACCTTTGGAATCTTGGCATTTTTTAAGGCGGCTAATGTTGCTAGCACGCTTGCATCAATTAAATTGCCGTCATCATTTAAAGGATAAATATCTATAAAAACCATCCATACTTTTTCTCCTTTCTTAATGCATAATTTTTTGAAATCTAAACACTTGCTTTCCCTTATTCCACGATCAACTATTCTTGCCAATTCAGTTGCCTGGGGTCCCGGGGGTCCTAATTCAAATACAGGAGAAGCCAAAGGCAATAATTCAGCTGTCACAATAATTGTTCCTTCATCTGGGTTATCTGGATAAGGCTCGCCAATATCCATTTTAATTCCCACCATAACTTCTGTATCCCCCATCTTGCAGCGGGCGCTTCCTTCTGCATTCTTTGAAATATTGGTTTCTATCTCGATTTCCCTCATCTCATCAAATTTTCTCTCGTCTACTCTTTTATCCTGTTGTATAAGTGATATTATGTAATCGTTATTCATTTTTCACGCTCTTGTAAGCATCTTTTAACGCTTTTTGCTGGATTTTGTTTATTTTTTCGCAACCCTGCTTTGCTAATTTTATAGCTTCCATCAAATCTTTTTTTGCTAAATTACCATCTAACTGCAATAATGTTATCTCCTGCTTTCTTCCTGTCATTGCAATCGGAATATCGGTGGCATCATCAACATCTTCTTCTTCTTTATCCAAATCAATTAAGACCTTTCCGCTGACTTTTCCAACCGAGACAGCAGAAACCAGATCTTTCATTGGGATTCCAGCATGCGCTAATGCTAACGCAGCTGCGGAAATTCCAGCGCATCTTGTTCCTGCGTTTGCCTGCACGATTTCAACAAATACGTCTACAACCGCATTTGGAAATTGCTTTAATTCCAATACAGGCAATAAAGCCTTTTCAGTAACCAGAGAAATTTCAACGCCCCTCCTGTTTGGTCCTGGTCTTTTTCTTTCTGGAACAGAGAACGATGTCATATCATAATTGCATCTTAAAATTCCTGTTTCGGGATTCTGCAAAAACCTCGGATGTAATTCCCTGGGACCGTAAACAGCCGCAATTGCGATTGTGTCTCCCATTCTGAACAATGCAGAGCCGTCTGCTCTTTTAATTACACCAACTTTTGCTTCTATTTCCCTCATCTCATCAAATTTTCTTCCTGAAAATCTTTTATCATAACCCGCCATTTTACTTTTTGCTCTCCAATAATTTCTTTATCTTGTCAGTTAATCCGTCTATGTGTGATTCTTCTTCAATCTTCATGATGGTTTTTGTTACCAAATTTTCGTTTTCCAGATTTGTTCCCTTGATCCAGACTCTTCCGTTCTGCCCAATCAGGATATTACAACCTGTTGCATCCTTTATCATTGAAATCATGCTTCCTTGTTTTCCGATCATTCTCGGAACCTTGCTTGGCGTAACCTCAATTACCTTGCCGCCGGATAATTTTTTCAATCCAGGTCCTTTTGTTGTTATGTCAATTGAATTATATCTTGTTGTTCTGATTACCTGGGCTGCCAGAATATCGCCATAATCATAGTATTTTGTTAAGTTCTCCCCTTTATCAATGAATTCAGTGGCATCTCTTATAGACAATGTGGCAGGATAAGCGCTTCCGATGTCAACGCTCCAGCCATAAAACCCGATTTCAATTACCCTTCCGATTACAATATCATCTATTTTCGGCATATATCTTCCTGTTAATGGGATAACTTTTATTATAGTTTTATTTACGCTTACAACTCCAAGCTTGCTTGAAACAATCTTGTCTTTATCACGGTAAGTTCCATGGCTTGGCAGGAAATCCATTCCTTCTGCCAGCTCTTCTCCCGGCACCACAATTTCCCTTTCATTTATTAATAATTTTGTCATTTTATTTCGTTGCAATTATTTTTGTTTCAACTTCTCCATGAGTTAATGAATTTAATTTATCAAATAAATCAGCTGTTAATCCAGCTGGTATTTCCAATACACTTAATAAACTTCCGTCATTCTGCCATTCATCCTTAAGCATTGTTCCGAATTGCTTTAATGTTGAGTAAGTTTTACCGGCAAACTTGGCAGGAATCCTTATTTCAACATCCCTTATCTCGTATCTTATTGGCAAGACCCTGTTAATTTTGCTTATAATATCCTTGACCTGCTCCTCAGCTTTCTTGAATTCATCAATTTTAACCTTTGCTTCTTCTATTGCAGCCTCAATTCTCTGCGGAGGATGCGGCAAATTATTTATAGGGTTTATTGAGTAGCGGTGGATTAAATTGATTACACTTCTTCTTTTTTCCTCCCTTAGCTTATCTTTGTACTCTTTTGTTAACTGGACCTCCCCGTCCCTAATTATTTTTTTTATAACCTCAGTATTATCCTTGGTTCCGAATAATCTCTGGATGTCGTGCTCATTTGCCTTTTCCCCTTTCTTAACGTCCTTGAAAAGGGTCATTCCAGAAACAACTATATCATTTACATCTATGCTTGCACCATGCTTGAATTCCATTGCTTTTTCGCAATCTACAAGAATCTCAAAATTTAATCCCTGCTTATTTAATTTCGCAATTACTGCATCTTCTATATTCATCATTTTACTTTATTATTTTTGCCAGATATTTTGTGTCAAATTTCCTAAACTGCTTCTCATCTAATTTGATATACGCTCCGTCTATCCTTTTAATGTCAAAGTCTTTTCCAAGAACTTTTTTTAATGCGCGAACAGCTAATTTTAATCCCTCATTCAAGTCCATTGTGTCTTTATACTCTTTATTAAGCACTTCCTTAATTTCATTTTCTGCCTCTCCTATCGCAGTTGCCTTATACTGGAAATAAATTCCGGTTGGATCTGTCAAAAATAATTCCGGCTCTGAATTAACACCTGCAAACAATATAGAAACACCAAACGGACGCGCTCCCCCAAATTGGGTGAATTGTTGCTTAATATCACAAATATCTTTTACTAAAGAAGCCGTATCCATCGGCTCATCGTAAGTTACCCTGTGCTGCTGTGCCAATAACCTTGCACGGTCAATTAAAATTCTTCCGTCGGATAATATCCCAGATGCAGATGCTCCAATGTGTTCGTCAACCTGGAAAACTTTCTCAACTGATGCAGGAACAACTAACGGCTCATTAATTCTTTTATCAGCTACAAGCAAAACTCCGTCTCTGCATACTATTCCTATTGCACTCGATCCTTGTTTTACTGTTTTTTTAGCATATTCAACTTGTAATAATCTTCCGTCTGGACTGAACATGGTGCTAGTACGATCATAACCCATCATCTGGTGTTGCATTGTTTCCATTTTTTCCTCCATTTTATAATCTTGATTTGGCCTTTTTTAATATTCCCGATGTCGCAAGACTTTTTATCATGATTTTTTTGTTATTTATATTATTTGTTAATGTTAAGGCTGCCTTTAATTTGCTTAAATATTTTCTGTTCACTTTTATTATTCCTTTGTCTTTCTTGAAATTTATCAACTTAAAGGAGCTTTTTGCCAACTCTAATGCCCCAAAAAAGCCCAAAATTTCCTTTTCTAAGCCTTTTTCGACCTCCTTTGAGTCTATTTTATTGTTTGAGATTAATTCAAACGCTACATATCTGTTACTTTCCCGTAAACTGGGCAATAAGTTTTTCATTATTTTCTAGAAAGAACCTTTTCTTCTTTCTCATCCAATATTATTTAGGATTCTGGGTTTATAAAGTTTTCTTTTGCTTTTGGCTCAGTTGAAAAATGTTATTATTTATGATTCAAATGATAATGATGTATTATCCGCCATATTGAGATTACAATGATTATAAGGAGAAGTATTATAAAAATTATCGGGTTATCATTTACCAATTTATTTAATTTAACCAGAAAAGTATTTTTTGTTACAAAAAATGAATCTGAATTGGATGTCTTATTACCCCGATAATCAACCTTAGCAATGACCTTATAGTTACCTGATTTTAGATTCTCTGATAACTTAAAAACTTCACTTACACTTAAAGATGTTTGTATAGCCTTGGTAGAACTTTTTATATCTATTATCCTATCACTTTTATTGATTAATTCATCATTTTCACCTACGATTTCATAACTTATTTTAATATCAACCCTATCAGAACTTATACCTATACTTTTTATATTTGTATTAACGATAATATTATCACCTGCAGAAATAAATTTTGGCATTACTTCAACATCTACACTAAAGATGTATTGAGCACTTGCTAAACTAATTAATAATAAGATAAACAGTAAAATAACGCCTCTTTTCATTGAAATTTAATATTTTTTCTTTGATTTAAATCTTTTGTTTGGAAATTCCTTTGTTTCTAATTAATGAACACTCCAAATTTTAATTCTTTTTGTTTTATATCGTAAGTGACTATTGCAAAATCATATTTCAAGCCAATCTTTTTTGAGTCTTTGGAATAATGTGCTAACAAATTATGAAAGTTGAGATTTGCCTCAAAATTATCTTTATCTAAATAAAAACCAAATAAATCTGTAAAAAACATATCCCTTACATGGCCCGTTAAAATCTCCAGGTTAATGTCATGTATTCTCGGAGCAGCCCTTAATCTATCCTCCAACGTTCTCTCAAATTTTTTTAAATCTAACTTAGAGTAGTCTCCTGTTGAAAGACTTAATTTAAGTTTTTTATCATAACTTAAATTTAAATTTATTTCTGGAATAAAACTAATTTCTAGGAATTCTTCTTCTTGTGAAATAATATTAAATATGAAGAAACCATTCCAATCATTTCCATAATAAACATTTAACCCTTTATGCATGGCTCCTATAAAATAGTTATAAAACTTATTTTCACTGTTTTTATTTTTTATAAATTTGAAAAAACCATATTTAAATCCAATACTATAAAGTTCGCTAGAGTTCTGAAAACCTATTTCAAATGGAATCAATTCTGGTTCCTGCCCTTCGATTTTTATAAGTGTTTCTCCATCTATCTGCCTTTTTTGTTCAGCATCTTCATACATAACAAAATAATCTTTGTAATCTAAACCAAATCCAAAATCAAAACCATTGCTGTCATCCAGCAAAGTGTTTTTAACACTAATTCTTCCTATGGGTGACTCCTGAATGTTTGTGGTTTCTGTCTTTAAATTTTGTAGCGAATGGTTAAAATATCCTCTAAAATTCCATACATTTAATCCGGTTCCGTAAGAATGATTTAATAAACCGTTTCTGGAAACATATAAGGCATTTTCTCCATATTTCAGTCTTGCATCTCCTTTTATGTTTACAAAATCCTCTAGCCCGAACGTATCTCTAACAGCAATATCAACATAGCTGGATTTCGTATCCAAGGAATATCTATTTGCTTCTATTTTGAACTGGGCGTTAGCCCCAAAAAATACAAAAAAAGGAAGAAAATATTTTAGTTTCATTATATTACCTACAGTAAACTTTAACTTCTCCTAAAGAATCATATATTGGTTGGAGAATCTTTTTTCTGTCAGCTGTAGGGCAAATGCTTTTCACAACCCTTATAGAAAATTCTCCATCAGTGTATGCTATTCTTGAATCATCTTCGAAATAAGGATAATATGCCCTTACAACCACCTTATACCTCCCAGCTTCAGTTGGAGTCCATTTTATTATCCCGTTTACGCCGTCTATTTTCATTCCCGCAGGAGCCTCTGATAAGGAATAATAAACAAAATGAGCAGGATATTCCATTGGGATGCTATAAGTTATCTCTTTGTTTATTATGTATAGCATGCCTGGACTTATTAGTTCCATTTCTGGCGTCCATTCTGAATTATCTATAAAAAAATCTTGGGTCAATAAATAAAAATTCTTTTTTTGCCCATCAATCAAATATGTCAAATTGAAATTAATTTTGTAGTTATTTCTTAATATCCAATCAGGAATTAAATTCTCTGCTTTATCTGTTTTGCATATAAACTCGTTTCCGCTAACATCAAAAGGCTGGCCTTTATATTTTCCTATTGCATTTCCTACACATACCTCCAAAACCCCATCTTTTACAGTAGACTTGAGCCATCCGTCTTTTTTAAGCGTTAAATCTATTAATACATCTTGGGGTCTTAATCCTCCCCACCATCTTACTCTCTTTAATGTTGAACTATCAACTGTTATTAAAGAACTCTCTTCTCTTAATAAATCAAGGTTTTTTCCTGCTATATTCTTAACTTCTAATATCTCGTTAATATATTCTCCAGGAATATAATTTGTGTCTTGGTCCAAACTTTTAAATTTAACTTCAATTTCCCCATTATTCTCATAGTAGAAATACCAGGCATCTTCTGGAAATTCCTTTAAAGTTATAATAATCTCTTTATTTGAATTTGCAAAGAAATTATTGCTTATTGATTCATAGCCCAGTTTGTAAATTGCATAGACAAATATTTCATTTTTATTTAAATTGATGGAAGCTTCACCATTAACGTTGGTTAATAATTGGGCGGTAAACTGCTGATTCGTAATTCCCTGAATAATTATTAAAACATTTTCTAAGGAATTTCCAAAGCTATCTTTTACTTCAAAATTGACCGTAATTAAACTTGATAGTTTTTCCTCAATATTTTCTATTGAATTACCATAACTGCTTGGATTTATCTCTCTGGTTAATTGTTTTGCATCTACTTGAATTAAGATTAATAAAAGAATTAAAATGTAAAATAATTTCTTCATATAAAAACAAGCTCCCCACCCCTATTTTTCTTCAACCTCTTCTAACTGTTTTTCTATATCCTCTTTCTTTTCTTTTTTAGGTTTCTTTTCTTTTCTAGGTTTTTTGTAAAACAACAATGTGTAAACTACTAATGTTCCCAATAAAGCCACTAAACCAAAAAACACAGCTGCTAATGGGTTTTTATTTATTAAATCTGTTATTGCTCTAGCTGTAATTGCTAAGAATCCTTCTGGGGCTGGTTCTTGTATAAAAGGTTGTGTCGGTAGTAAGGATTGTGCCTCCTCTTCTTGAGATTGTGGAGCTGGTGGGGCTGGTGTTGGTGGCAATATAATCGGTTCATTATCACCTGTTTCATCGTTACCAGGACCATTTCCTTCCGTAACTCCGCCACCTGTTGAAGTGGAAACTTGGTGAACAGCGATCATAAAATTACTAAAATGGGGAATTGTTGCTTTGTACTTATACTTGGTTGTAGTTTCATTAATAAACGTAGTTGTTAACGATGTCCATGCATTGTTTTCTTCTATATATAATATAATATTATTTTTATCATCAGCATTTATTAAGCTTTTATCCAAGCTAAATGATAAATCAAAACTACCAACAATGTTCTCCCGGCTTAAGTTAATCTGCATAAACTTTAAGGCAGTTTTAACTTCTGTTGTTGTTGAGGGAAATTCTGGCGGTTTTACATTACCAAATATTACCGCTGTTAAATTAACATCTGAAGGCAAGCCCTCTATTTTTTCTAAGGTTTGGTTAATTATAGGATCTTTAAACTCAATTTTTCCATCAACCGGTGTTTCTGGCTGGGCAACATTTGTAATATCTAAAATAACTTTGAACTCTTTCTCCCCCGTATTTCCAAATTTATCTTCGTACAATATTTTTAAACTATAGGTTCCATCTTCCAGCTTTAAGTCGCCAAAATCAACTGAAATGTCAAAATCAACAAATTGTTTAAATTCTGAGAAATCTCCTATTGGAAGCAATGTCTCAACAACCTGATCTGGGTTAATAAATTTAATTTTTTCATTGATAATTGATTGTAGATTTTCTAAATCCGAACCTTCTAAATTGGCATAACCCTCATCTGTGTAAAATGAAAAATCATTTCCCTGTTTTATTGCTCTTGCATTTGTTATATATTCAACATTGGCATTATATTTATCGATAACCTGGTTTAATAATGATGGGTCGGTATTAATCTTATTTACAGTTATATCATTCAAACTATTGTATGCTAAAATCCCCCCGATTACATTGCTTGCACTTGAATCTGGGTCTATGTATAACTGATTGTATTTCGGATGTGTCTCATCTTTAACAAAATTTAAATCAAAAGTAATTCCTCCAAGCAGATTGCTTAAATCTATTAAGCCATGAAATTCATCCAAATCAAAATTAAAGTTTCTTATAATCTTATCACTTATATCTAAGCCATTTATTTCAATTGTAGAGTTTTTATCATTCACCTCTATTTTTATACTATCTATAGAATTAGCAAGATCGTCTGCTTCGCTTAAAACATTGATGCTAAATTCACCAAAATTTCTTTCTCCCGCAATATTGCCTGGCAAAAATTTATATTGGGCTACTTCTCCATTATTGCTGACCAAAGTTAATTCTGAATTTTCTATGGTTTCTAAATTAGTGCCGGCAACAAATAAATCATATTCTCTAGAGATTATAGCATAATCATAATTCTCACCATTTAAAGAAATAACTACAGATTGTACGGTAGCGTTTACACTTATTAAAACTACTAAGAAACATAAGACATATAAGACGACCCTTTTAAATTCATGGGGCAATTTTCACTCCTACCTCATAAATAAGGGAATGACTAGCTTTAAAAATCTTTTGTTTAGAATTTGTTTATAACTTGTTAATATTTCTTTATGTATACTCTTTGTTTATAAATTGTCCATGAAAAATGATTGGGTTGTCGTTGGCAAGTTAAAAAGAGCAAAAAATAGGATAAATGTTTTGAGGATAATGCCAAAAGATAAACCGTTTTTGCCTTCAGAACTAGTTGTAATGATATATGGAAAAAATTCCAGCACTTATTTTACAATAATATCCCGAGCTTTAAGGGAATTGGATAAATTAAAACTAGTTAATGTATTAAATGAGAAAGAAAGAGTAGGTAGATTATACAAAATCACTAAAAAAGGCAAAAATATCTTAAAATTTGTATAAACTCTAAGTTCTTTAAGGTTTTCTTAAAATTACTTTAAAAAATATAAATAATAAGATAATACCTCTAATTGTATTTTACTTAAATTTAGTAGGAATGAAGATTAATTTTTTAAATACATTTTTGATAATATTAGGAATTATTTTAATAACTTTTGTAATAATGATAATAAAAAAGAAAAAGTAAAGTTTATATATAAGAAAATTAAATCAAGTAGAGGGGAGCAATATGGAAGAAAAAAACTATAATTTTTACATGCAAACTAACTTAAGCGAATTTATAGGGCAGTGGGTAGCAATTAGCGAGAGCAAAATAATCTCCCATGACAAGGATTTAAAAAAAGTATACAAAGAGGCTAAATCTTTATCAAAAGGAAAAAGACCGTTATTTGTTAAGGTTCCTGACAAAGAAACTATGATTTTCTGATTTTTGGGGTAATATAATATCAATGAGTTTTAGATATAAAGAGATTAAAAGGCCAAACGGGATAATAATAAAAGCTCCATATATTCCAATAACACTAAAAAGTGAAAAGGAATCTTTAGATTTCATTGGTTTGATAGACTCAGGAGCTGATATTTCTGTAATTCCAAGAGAAGCCGCAGATATTCTTGGTTTAAAGATTGAAAAGGAAGATGAGGCCACAGGAATTGGAGGAAAAGCCAAGACTTCAGATTCCCATCTTAATATAAAAATTCAAAAAGGTCATGAAAAATATGAATTTAGACTTCCCATCAAAATTTTATTACAGGAAAATTCTGAAATTCCTATTCTTCTTGGTAGACTAGAGTTTTTTGATAATTTTAATATAATCTTTGAACAAAGTGAACAAAGAGTTCTTTTAAAGAAGATAACAACCCATTTTAAAAATCAATAAGTGCGAGATTTATAAATAATTTTTTCTTTAATTGTATTTTACTTAAATTTAGTAGGAATGAAAATTAATACTTTAAATACATTTTTGACAATATTAGGAATTATTTTAATAACTTTTGTAATAATGATAATAAAAAAGAAAAATTAAGGTTTTCTTAAAATTACCTTGAAGAAAATAAATAATAAAGTAACTATTACAGCTATTGAACCAACCCTGTAAGAAACCTTTACATCAGGATCATTGATTACCTTCCCTGTAAATGTTGCCTTTCCGCTTATGACATTCAATAGTTTTCTAAAGAAATTTGGTTGCGCAATTTCTTCATCAAAAACAACAGTTTTATTTGCTTCTTCCTGAATTGTTAATTCTTCCCTTGGAACATCTTCAGGAACAACAGGAGCTTCATCAACTTCTTCGTTTACCACGGGGGTATTTTGATTAGTGCTACCCTCGCCGCTTCCACCTCCGTCTCCTCCGCCTCCTGAGCTGCCAGAGCTTCCTGAACCACTACTTGAACTTGCAGAGGTTGTGAAGCTAGACTGCACGCTTGTATTGCAATTATTAACCAAATCGCAGCTTGAAACATTATAATAATATGTTGTTGAGCTTGTTAAACTTGATAATGTAATTGAATGGCTATAAATAAAGTCAGAGTTTCTTGAAACAGAGCTTACTTCTGTGGTTGTACCATAATTAACACTTGAGTTGCTTATTTCATTACTGGTCCAGGAAATTACAGCAGAATTTTCTGTGATTGAGCCAGAGCTTATCGAATCTAAATTCGGCTTTAGGGTATCTGTTCTAAACGTAAAGTTATTTGCAAAAGCTGAATTGCTTGTATTATCATAAGCCAGACAATTCCATAAATATGCCCCATCATCTAAAGTTAAATTGAAATTGCTGGAATTACTTGTTCCAGAAATATTAAAAGTCTGGTTCGCTGTGAAGTTGCCTGTTGAATTAATGTAAAGAGACAAATTCGCTAAATAAACATCGTCTGTTGCCGAGCAATTAAAATTAATCAAAGTATTGCTTGTATTAAAATTATTTCCAGGAGAATTTAAAGTTACTCTTGGCAAGTCTATGCTCAATAATGAGTAATATGCATTAACACGGGTATAATTTAATCCAGTTGAATCTGTGATGTTTTTATTGCTTGACTTTAATGCTTGCTCGATTTCATTCACTGTTAATGCTCTGTTGCTTGTTAGTTGTTTATACTGCTGTAATAATGCAACAATTCCTGCTACGTGAGGAGCCGACATTGATGTTCCATCCTGACTTAAATAATTCCCATTGATCCATGTTGAGGTTATATCTGAACCAGGTGCAATAATAAATGTAAATGAATTTCTGTTTGAAAAACTTGAGATTAAATCCTGTTTTGTTGAACTTGCTACCGAAGTTGCATTTTGTACACATGCTGGTGCTGCTATCTGGTCGCTTCTTCCAACACCATCATTATCTAATCCATTTCCAGAGGCTATTGTTACAGTTATGTTGTTCTCAAAAGCTGAATCAATGCTTGGTGTAAGCGAGTCAACAGCATCGCAGTAATTGCTATATAATCCGCCCCCAAGGCTTACACTTATTATATTTATATTATATTTGGTTCTATTGTTGATGCAGAATTCAAATCCGGCTATTATATCATCATCAGAGCAACTTCCACCCGAATCACAGACTTTTATTATGCTTAAGTTTGCTTCTGGCGCCACCCCAATAAGACTTCCATTGGCAGCAGCAATTCCAGCGACATGTGTTCCATGGCCATGATCATCATAAGGGTCATTATCATCATTTACATAGTCATAACCAGAGACAACTCTGCAGCCGTCTCCAAAACATCCGCCAAAATCACTATGCGAATAATTAATCCCGGTATCAAGAATGCAAATTGTCTGGCCGATTCCTGTTAAATTTATATCATTAATTACCTTACTATGAAGCAGGCTGGCATTTATCAATGGAACAGAGTCCTGCAGAAATATTGTTCTTTTCTGATTTAAGTAAACTGCTTTAACATTCGGGTTTTGTTTTAATTTCTCCAAAGAATCTTTATTAATTTTTCCAGAGAATCCGTTTAATGAAATGTATTCATATTTTAATTCGAAATCGTTACCAAGATCCTGAATGGAATTTTTTCTTAGAGTTGTTTTAAATGAATTAGCATTTTTTAAATTTACATTGCTTGGCTCTTTCAAATAAACAATTACTTCTGCTTTCTCATTACTATTTAATTCTTGATTAACTTTTTTGTCTACGCTAGCTGCATTAACCAAACTAATAATTAATAATAATGTTATTGCCAGGATTAATTTCTTCACCATATCACCTCAATTCTTCTAAACAAGCTAAATATTCTTGATTTTCCTCCCATTCACATTTATAATTGATGCATGAGCATGAGGTCTCTTTTAAACATTCGTATTCTGCCCTGTACTCGCATGTTGTTATTGCACCATCAGCTTTATCTTTTTCTAAGCATAATTGAGAAGAGCAGCCGGCTATTGCGCAATCATTATCTGTATTGCATTCTATATTTTTAGGGGTCTTTTGAGTGCACGAACTGATTAAAAACAAACTTACAATAAAGATTAATATTACTTTATTCATTTTTTAATTCAAGTATTTCAAATTTCCCGGGCAGCATTCCAAGGGTTAATCCTAAGTCCTTTAAGTCATTTATGTTTCTTTTGTCTAAGTCATTATTAATAAAATTTATTATATACATCTTAACCTTATATTTATTGCAGAGCATTATATTCTGCATTATTTTTCCGAGCAAATCAGTCCTTTCTTCATTGCTTATTTTTAATAATCTATTTATGCTAAATCCTATTGCAGCATTATTTTTCTTTGCCAATTTAGCCAAAACCTGGTTTAATCCAGAATTTCTGGAGTGCATAAAATCCTCATCATTGGTTTCCGGATCGAGCAATAATTGTATATTTTTATTCTCTAAAGCCCTTCTGTTAATCTCTTCATTGCCGCCAATGACAATATTAAAATAACCATTTTTAACTGATTTATTTATATCGCTTGGGTTTTTCGCGCTTATTATGTTGAAATCCATTATTCTGCTATATTGTGGAAACTTTTAAATTTAACTAAAAGAAAGATTTTTAAATTATATTTAATTGAGATTTATATGATTAAAATGAACTTAAAACCCAGCAAAAACAAAGTTCCTAGGCATATCGGCTATATCATTGATGGTAATCGTCGGTTCGCTCGCAGATTAATGTTAAAACCATACAAAGGACATGAATGGGGCGCAAAAAAAGTAGAAAAATTGCTTAACTGGTGCAAAGAATACGGGATTAAAGAATTAACATTATATGCATTTTCTTTGGAGAATTTTGATAGGCCAAAAAAAGAATTTAACTATTTAATGAACTTGTTTAAGGAAGAATTTACAAGATTAAAAGATCATCCCGACTTAAAAGATACTAGAATAAGATTCATTGGTAGAATATGGATGTTTCCAAAAGATATTCAGGATATAATGAATGAACTAGCGGAAGAAACTAAAAATCATGATAAATTTACAGTTAATTTTGCAATGGCGTATTCTGGCAGGGCAGAAATATTGGATGCTACAAGAAGAATCGCTAATTTAATTGAGAATGGAAAAATAACTTCAAGGGAAATAAATGACAAATTATTCTCTGAAAATTTATACTTAAATAGCGAGCCAGACTTAATTATCAGAACCAGCGAGAGCAGATTATCTGGGTTCTTGTTATGGCAAGGGGCTTATGCTGAAATTGAATTTCTTCCCAATAAGTTATGGCCTGAATTCAGCAAGAAGGATTTTGTAAAATGTCTAAATGAATATTCTAAAAGAGATAGAAGATTCGGAAAATAAAGATTTATAAATAAACTCTGTTCTTTAACATTGTGCGTTAGTAGTATAACGGCCAGATCCTTTGGAGGCAAATATCTCGCCCTTCCAAGGCGAGGATCGGGGTTCAAATCCCCGCTAACGCATTCAATAATTTTAAATACAGAAATAAATTCTTTTTATTATGATTATTTACACAAAAACAGCGTTGCCTAAAAGGTTAAAATTAATTCAGGCAGGGGGTGGTGTGTAAAATGGGCAAAGTAGCAATAGTATTTGTTGCCCATTCGTAGCGGATGATGAAGCTATTGGATGTGCAGGAACATTAATGAAACTAAAGAAAGAGGATTACTACATAATCAAGGTTATATTCTCAGCAGGACAGAAATCTCATCCGCATTATAAAGAAGATATCATAATAAACAAAAGAATCCAGGAAACAGAAAGGATATCGTGGAGGTTCGGAATTAACCAGAATATTTACTTTGGATTGCAGGATAATAAATTAAAAGAGGAAATAAAGGAAAAAAACATCAAAGAAAGGATAAGAAGAATTTTAAAGAAACACCATGCCAAGAAAATATTTATTAATTCCCCCATGGACCCGCATCCAGATCATCGGGCAGTAAATGAAGCTGTGTTAAATGTTGTAGATGATTTGAATTATAAAGCAGATATTTATGAATACGAGGTCTGGAATATTATTAATGATAATAAACCAGTAGTCTATACTGATATTACCCCGTATTTCGGGGCTAAGGTGGCCATGATGAAATTCTTCAAGAGCCAGTGGGCATTCATGTATCCTTTGATAATTGCTGTTTATTTCAGGGCAAGATTTTATGGGTTCAAAAACAACTGCAGATACGCTGAAAAATTTTACAAAATAAAATAACCTTTCAGTATTAAAAAAGTAAGGTTTATATAGTTTACCGTTTTATTATTTTACAGATTAAAACAGCTCTCAAGGGGTAATTTAGTAAGTAAAATGAAATTAGTTTTAAAAGAAGATAATAAAAGACCTTATTTTGTCGACGAAAAAGACAAATGGGATTATGAAATAAACAAGTATGCTAATGATAAAAGCTTATTACCAGAGCAAAATAAATTATTAATAGATTATAAAAAATTTCTTTCTTCTCAAGGTAACATAGGAAAAAGAACAATGCATAATAACATAAAATATGTTTATTATTTCTTTAAGCATTATAAAAAACCAATTAAAAAAATAACTAAAAAAGAGATTTTAGATTATGCAAGTTATGTTAATCAAAATACCCCCAAGAGTTTTAATATGTATATGAGTGGAGTAAATTTATTTTTCAGAAGATTTCTAAATAAAAAAGAATTAGTCGAGGATGTAATTAAATGGAAAAGAAGTAAAGGTAATGGAAAATTGCCAGAAGAAATGCTTAAGCCAGAAGAAATAGAAAAAATGGTTAATAAATGCAGTAATACAAGAGACAAAGCAATTATTATGGTTTTATATGATTCTGGTTGTAGGGTCGGTGAATTAATTAATTTAAAATTAAAGCATATACAAGAAGATGAGTATGGAATCAAAATAATGTTTACTGGTAAAACAGGAATGAGAAGATTAAGATTAACTTCTAGCGTTCCTTTTTTAAAAGAATGGTTAAATATCCACCCATATAAAGAAGACCCCGAAAGTCCTGTTTTTGTTAATCAATCTACTAATCATTTTGGTGAAGTGCTTAAGGTTCAAGGCATAAATAAATTATTGAAAGTATGGGGTTCTCGTGCAGGAATTAAAAAGAATATTTATCCACATCTTTTAAGACATAGTAGATTTACAGAATTAGCAAAAGATTATACAGAACAAGAATTAAAAGTTTTAGCTGGTTGGGTTGGAGATTCTACTATGCCAAAAGTTTATGTTCATTTGTCTGGAGAGGATGTTGAAAGAAAGATTTTAATTAAAAATGGATTATTAAAAGATGAGATAATAGAAAAAGAAGAAGAAAAAAAGAAATTACTGCAACCTAGAATATGTCCAGATCCTATTTGTAAATATAAAAATCCATATTCAAATAAATATTGTGCTAAATGCCATCGTCCTTTAGATATATTAACAATAATAGAACAGGAGAAGAAATTTAAAAATATTAATGAACGCATAGACAAGTATAGTTTAGGTTATATGCAAAGGGGGTTTGAAGATAGAGAATTAGATTTTGAAAATTATTTAGAAAAACTTATGACTAATATAATTAAAAAAGAATTAAATAAAGATAAATAAATCTATTCTAGGTTAGGATAGTCCGAAATTAGAACGAGCGAGAGAATGAATAAAATTGAAGATACATCTGAAAATAGAAAGTTATTATTTAATCAAGCTATTGAAAAAATAAGAAAATTAACTATCTTTAAAACTAATGATGGTAAATATGCTGTAGTAAATGAAAATGATGAACCAATCTCTATTACTAGTCTAGATGTAAATAGAATTATATTGGGGTTATCTCATAGAGATTTTTGGGATAAATATTTTTCTAATGTTTCTAAATTTAATAATAAAGAGAAAAAAGACTTTATGGCCAAAATACAAACTTATCTTAAATTTTATTTTATAATTACAGCTATAGAAAAATTAATTTCTACTATAAATAAAGCATTACTTAACTGGAATGAAGCAGGACTAAAGGAAAGGGATATCCAATTTTTAAATATATTAAGAAATGTGAGTAAGAATGGAGAAATTTTACAAAAAGATTTAAAGGAAGAATTAAAAATATTAGAATTATTCAGAAGCCCAAATGATTTTCAAAATAGATTAAATAGATTTAAAGAAAAAAATATAATTAAAATAGATATAGATGATGATAAAAAATATATTGGTGAAAGAGGTAGACCTGCTAGAAATATAATCAAACTTAATGATGAAGAAATAGAAAAAGCTTTAGGAATAAAATTAAATGATTTTTTAACTTATTATAAATATAAAGAAGAAAATATAGATATGAGAAACACTACAATTATATTAGAAAAAAATAATTATATTGTTATAGAAGATTATATTAAAGATATTTCTTGGAATACAAATAAGTCTGGTTTTGGCATTTAAGTATTATTTTTTAATAATTTAATTTATAAAAGGTAGGTAAACCACTTCTATATGTTAGAACGCATTGATTTGAACGAGCAAGAATTTAATTCTTTAAATGACTTTGATAAATATTTTGTTAAAACTTATAATAAGATTTATGATAAAATTATGAACGAGGTTAAGCTGAATGAAAGAGATAGCAAACGAACTAAAAAATAAAAAATGTAGATTTGTTTTAAGTGTTGGTAATCAAACTATTTTTTATCATGGCTTAATTTTAGAAGTTAATGAAAATTCTGTAAAAATCCTAGATAAATTCGGTAAAGTTGTTTATCTTAATTTAAATTCTATATCAGAAATACAAGAGGTGCAGCAGAAATGACTTGGTTAACTAAAGAACTGATGTTGCAATATATGGTTTGGTATCTCGACATGCACACCGCTAAAAATTTATTTGATTTAGCTGAAGTAGCTGTTGTTGCAAAAGCAGAATTACAAGATGAAAAGCCTAATGAAAGTTTTAATATTTTAAACCAAGACCCAGTTACTACAAGCGACCCATTCTTGCAGTATGTGCTTAACCATAAAATACCTGATGGCTATGAACGTAATGCTGTTGTATTTAAAAATATTGCACCGATTTTAGTTGCGTTAAAAATTGATAAGGAAAAAAAACTTTTACAGCGTATAGTTGATAATTGTGAGGGTAAAACTATAGGTGAGTTAATGGGTTGGATTAAGAAAGCAAGACGTGGAGAATTACATTTAAACAAATTAGAAATAGAAAAATGGAGTAATAAACATGGGATTATATGAGAGAGAACTAAAACAATCTAAAACAGAAAAAAGAGAAAATTTAAGTTTGGATGAAATTAAAAACTTATTTTTAGAAAGAGGAACTAAACAAGAAGGAATTTTTGAACTAACCCAATATTTTTTAAGAGACTATAAGATTATAACTATAAGTGATATAGATGAAATTTTTATTTACAATAACGGGGTGTATGAAGGTAATGGTGAAAAGGTAATTAGCAGGAACATACAAGAAATTTTAGAAGAATTATCTTCTATTCATGTTGTTAATGAAATTCTTGGGCATATTAAAAGAACCACTTACAGAAAAAGAGAGCAACTTGAAGAACCAAAAAATAAACTATGTTTGGAAAATGGGGTATTAAATTTAGATAAATTAAAAATTGAAGAACATACATCAGAAATTATATTTTTTAACAAATTATCTGTGAAATATGATGAGAAAGCAGATTGTATTAAAATTAAGAAATTCTTAAATGAGATTGTTCCAGAAAGTGATGTATCTATTTTACAAGAAGCTGTTGGTTATTGTTTATTGAAAGATTATTTTATACATAAAGCTTTTATGCTAGAAGGTGGCGGGGCTAATGGCAAATCTACTTTTATAAATTTATTAAAATGTTTTCTAGGTAAAAAAAATTGTGCTGCGGTCCCATTACAACAACTAGAAATTAACAGATTTGCGTTATCAAGTTTATTTGGTAAATTAGCTAACTTATTTGCAGATTTGCCAGATAGAGCCTTACGAGATACATCATTTTTTAAAATGTTAGTTGGCGAAGATTTAATTCCAGGTGAACGTAAGTTTAAGGATCAATTCTTTTTTAATAATTATGCGAAGCAAATATTTAGTTGTAATAGAATTCCACGAAGCCCAGACGATAGCGATGCATTTTTTAGAAGATGGGTTATTATTAGATTTCCAAATCAGTTTTTAAATAACCAAGCAGATAAAAGATTACTTACTAAATTAACATCACAAGAAGAGTTAAGCGGGTTTCTTAATTTTGCAATTGGGGGGCTAAAAAGATTATTAGATCAGGGGGATTTTAGTAATTCTAAATCCATTAATGAGATTAGGGAACAATATACAAGAATGTCTGATAGTGTTGGAACATTTATTATGGATTGCATTTTAACATCCCCTGAAGATTATGAGCAGAAAAAGACTCTTTATACAAGTTACTGCGATTATTGTAGAAGCATGAATTATCCTATTTTTCCAGAGAACACCTTTCATAGAGAATTACAAAAATCTCTAAGAGTAGAAGATTATTATCCTTCATTAATAATAGAAGGAAAACAACAGCGTGTTAAGTGTTGGAGGGGTATAAAATTTAACCTTAAATGGGAGAAGAACCCTAACAACCTTAACAACCCTAACCAAATCAAAGAAAATGAAGAGAATGATGTTAACCTTGTTAACGATGTTAAGGATGTTTCCCATTTAAATATTGCGGGGAGAGTCAAAAATGACTAAATTATATAGAAAGTGCCGGTATTGTGGGGACTACTTCGAACAATATAGAAATAAGATATTTTGTAGCGAAAGATGTAAATTAAAACACTTTAAGCTAAGAAACCCTAATTACATGCAGGACTATAATAAAAACTACAAAAAACGTCTAGAACAAACCATAACAACGCAAGGCAACCATATTTCTGATGAAGATGTAACTAACCAATATCAAACTACCAATAAAGCTCAAGAGGTTCAAAATGCAAGATAAATGTTACTTTTGCAAAATTAATGAAGCGATAAGCAATTTAGTTAAGCTAGAAGCAAGAAGGACACCAAACTTAATGGGGTTCGAAATAGTTCAATACCCTTTATGTAATATATGCAGGGAAAAATATAAGCCATAATAGATTTAATTGGTGAGGTAAAAGAAGTTGCAACATAAACTTAATAGATTAAGAAAAATAATCAGGCAAGAAAAGAAGGAGCAAAGAAAATGGAGCAAATATCAAGACCAATAATAAAGCCTGTAAGCTGGTTTACTAAATTGTTAATCGGTTTAGGCAAGATTTTGTTTGCTATAATCATAATACTTGCATTAATAGGAGCATATTACTTATGGATTAAAAAGTAAAAGTAAGGGGAGAATATAATATAAAATTTAGTTTAAAACTAAATGCCAGAGAAAATAATTATTATTAGATGTTTGTTAAAACAGATAATAATAACTTATATTACTATATATAGCATGAAACCAATAAAAGCATTAAGAAAAGGAAACCTATCAGCTAGTTTATTCTTTAATCAAACACCAAAAGGAGATCCTTATCTTCAGATTAACTTGAAGAGAGGCTATAAAATTAATGGTGTTTGGAAAAATCCTAACATTAGTTTTACAATAAATCAAGCCAGCTGGATTTTATATGCAGTCCAGCAACTTAGGGATTATTCATTTGAAGTAATTAATGCAAATAAAAAAGCTTTTAGCAAGCATGGGGACAAGAAAAATGGCAAGTGATATTTTAATTTGGATATTTGGAATTATTGCTGTAATAAGTTTATTTTTAGCTTTAAAAAAGAGATATATTATAAATGTCGGCGACTTAACTCAAGAAGGTTTTGATAAATTAGTTATACCATTTAAACAACCTTTAGAGGAACATATCAAAGAAAAATTAGAGCCATTACAAGAACAGCTTGATAATGAAATAAATAAGTTTAAGTTGCAGGTTAATAAATCTTTAGACAAAGCAACCGAATTAAAAAAACAAATTGAGAATATTAATATTACAGAGATAGAAAATTTAAGAGATGAAAAGCTAGAAGAGATTGAAAGTATAAAAACTAAAATTAATTTTAATAAACATATTGAAGAGTTACAAGTCCAGCTTAAAGATTTAAAAAATTCTGTTGAAGAGATTAAAGAGCAATTACCAGAAGAAGACTTAATGACAAAAAAGCAATACGAAGAGTTAATTAAGAAAATAGATAAGCAGGACTTAATTTTTGAGTTAAGAAAAAAATATGACAAGCACTTTAATACGATTGTAGAAACAGAAGAAAAAAGAACAGGCAATAAATTAAATTTAAAGTTACCAAAGACAAGTAAAGATACCGCTAGGGAAATACTTAAGAGGAAATACCAGTCCTGATTTGATATTTCATAAAAATAAAAACTCTTATCTTAAATTGTATTATTGATAACTCTCAGTTTCTCTACTCCAACTTTCTAAAATTGGAGAACAAACAGGATTCTCATTTTCATCAATTAAATTAACTCTTATTGTTATTGGTTTATCCATTTTTGGATAATTTCCCATACCCTGAGGAAAAAATTCTTTAAATGTTACTTTATGATCTTGTAAATAAAGCTTCTTTGTAAAATCATCCGCACCTTGTTGTGATACCTTTATTAGAATAAAAGAATTACCATCTCCTAAATTATTTACATCAAATTCTAGAGTTCCCGTATTCCATATTATCTCGCTTACACTTAAGATAAATTCAGAACAATCTAAACTTTCGGTTGTTTCTTCTACTTTTTGAGTTACATTATCAGCAGATTTTTGAACTATTTCTTTTTCATCATTATCGCATATTTTATTATCATTTTGGTCTAAACAGCAACCACTAGCAAATCTCATGTATGGTTTATCACATTTTATCACTTTATCAACATCTCCTTCAGAAAGATTGCTTAAATCAACCTTACCAAAGTTGTCACATGCAGAAATAAAAACTAAGCTAATTAATAGAATAACGATAATTAATAATTTATTATTTTTTACCATTTTACTTGCTTACAATTGTTGGCATTCCTATATATAAATCTTGCTATCTTTTATTAGCATGAAGTATCTTTCTGGTTTGGAGATTAAGAAAAGGATTCTTAAGGCTTTGAAAGAAGAAAAAGAAATCTCTTTAAGAAGACTTGAAACTAAATTAAATATAGGTTATAATTCTATTAAAAGACATTGCCAAGAACTTGAATTTTTTAGAATTGTAAATATAATCAAGCATAATAAAAATGCAAGAAATGGCAGACCCTATACCTCTATTGAATTAACTAATTATGGAAAGGATCTTGCTAAGAATAGTTAGCTTTAAATTCTAATAAGTTCTAGCATTTTGGGGTTAAATAATGAAAAAAGAGGCAATTATTACTATCTTAATTGGTTTTATATTAATAATATTTAGCGAAGTAGTATTTGCACAATCAAGTGGATTTACGGTTACTTCTGTCTCTACATCTTCTGTTGTTACAAGAACTACTGATCCAGTAACTGTATATTGGATAATAAATACACAATTAAATGGTGGTGGACAATCAATTACTGGAACAATAGACCCCCCTACAATTAAAAGTTTTATGGGTAATAAATTATATACAAAACAACCCTTATCTATAGAAGTAAATTCTGTTAATGAAAATGCTTTTTATGAAATTATAAATGAAGGAATTTTAATATATAAATATAAACTTCAAACTTTTGATGCGCAACCAAATTTTTTGGGAATAATAACTTCTGATCCTCCATCATGCCAAGCTGGGACGAATTGGGATATCCCTTTAGGAAAATCTCTATTTCAATTTGCAAAAAAAAGATATTGTATTACAAAAGAACAGGTTGGGATAAAGGGAGTTTATAACAACCCTCTCATTGGTTTTAATGCTAAAATAAAACTTAGTGTTGGAGATGTAATTAAAGAAAAAACAATATGTTCTGGATCTAGTTCTGGTTGTGATGGAAGTTCTGTAAATTTTGATGATGTTGGTGTTGCAACTTGGAGCGGTTCATTAGTTACAGGCGAACCTGCCCCAAATCAAGATAATTTTGTAGCTATAAAAAAACTAGATTCAAATACATGGCAAATTGCAAGAAAATCCACTTTTGAATCTTATTTTCCAAAAATTGATGTAACAGATTCACAATTAACACAATTTAAAACCCTTTTTTCTGGTTTTGATGTTAATCAAGGTGACCAAAATATTAATAATTTATTAACCCAAGTTAATCAGGCTACAGATACTTTATTAGCAGAAGATACTTCTTTTACATCTTCACCATTTAATAAAGATAGTAATACGGGCAAAGTTACTGTAACATTACAAAGAAGTCTAACATCACCAAATATTGTTTTTAGAATAAGAGCAGATTGGATTGGTATAATTATTCCTTCAGGTACTCCAAAAATATTAAGTGTTAATACAGACAAGTTTGCAAGTGGTGAACAAGGAACCATTGATGTTCAAGTTCAAAATATTGGTGATTCAGAGGGAACTTTTTCAGCTACATTAGTAAATTGTGAACCATTTATTCAAACAACAACTAGCCAAAGTTCAAGAAAAACATTAAAAGCGGGTGATATTGATATAATCCCAATTTTAGTTAGCGGGGGTTCACTTTCTAAAGATATATCAAAAAGCTGTTCTGTCAAGGTTTATGATGTTAATGATCCATCTTCAGAAACCAGTTTTAGTTTAACATTAGAACTAGGTGAGGCAAAAGCTTGTGTACCAAATAAAGTATTCGCAGATGGAAACATTATTAAAAAATGTGATAAAGAAGGAACAGCTTTAGAGATAGTTAAAACATGTGAAAATGGTATTGTAAGCGATGAAAAATCTGGTTTTAAATGTAAAAAATACAATTTATTAACCAAACTTAAAGGTCAATGTGAAACTGATAATCAATGTGGAGAATTTGGATATTGTAATCTAGATATTAATCTTTGTGTACAAAAAAGTGAATGTGTAAAAATATTGGATAATGGAGATTCAAGCAAAAAAGCCGATATTGCCTTTGTTGGAGATGGATATTTTAATAATGACGAATTAAAAGACCATATATTAAAATTAGTAGATTATAATGGCAATAGTGGTTATAATGGTTTGATGTCAGTAGAACCATTTAAATCTAATAAAGATAAATTTAATATATGGATGATAAAAGCGGATGACAAAATAAATTATCAAGATTCTAAACCGAATTATAAAGACGCCGTTTCAATAGCTTCAAAATGTACAAGTGCTGATTATACTTTAGTAATTTCAAAAAATAATTATCGGTCTTACTGTTATTTTGGAACACCTTGTTTTAATTCAGTTGGAAATTCTTTAAGCAAAGACACTGGCAGATTGATTTTACACGAATTTGGACATGGCTTTGCATACCTTGCAGACGAATATAGCGAAGATGGAAAACCAAAATCCCCGAGAGAACCAAATTGTGCCCCAGATATAGAAACCGCAAAAAAATGGTGGGGAAATCTAGAGGGCAATAATGGTGTTTCTTATTTTCAAGGATGTAGTTACGTCAATAGTAACATAAGACCAACCGAAAACTCTATAATGTTTAAACACTGGATATTAAAAGATACTTATTATCCAGTTAATGAAAGAAAAATATTAGAGGTATTAAATAAATACTCTTAGGAGAATAATATGAATAAAAAATATGTAATAATAATTTGTATTTTATTATTTCTATCTTTTACTTTTGTTAATGTACCAGCACAAAATACCTGCACTCCCTCAACCTCAGAACGTTATTGTGGAACCATTAAACAGGTTTATGTTAATGATATTATTTGTTATGGCAATAACCCAACATTAAGTCCAAGAATAGTTGAAGATTGTGGTTCTGGTTCTTGTGAAGGTGGTAAGTGTGTTTTAACCCCCCCTCCTAATGATAATTCTTTTATAAGTTCTAGCAATCCAACCAATCCCAGTCCGCCTCTAGCTAATACGAATGATCAATCTGCATATAAAAATAATTTAGTTAATAATGTTGTACTGTCTTTAACATTAAAATACAATAATGGTAAGATAACTCAAGAAGGAATAAAATTAATAGAAGGTAATCCACCAGATAGGTTAAATCAACCAGCAGAAGGGTATATGGTTAAAATAATTTCTTTTGATAATCAAGAATTATACTCCCTTAAATTTTCAATAGAATTAACACCCATAAATGCTTTAGATCCATCTTGGTTTGATGAACAGGGAAATCAAATATTCTTTCCAGAAGAAACGACTGAACCTTTAAAAGAGAAAGTATTTGTTTTAAACTTACCCTATTTTAAAAATGCAAAATATGTAGAAATATATGACCCAACAAATGAATTACTATTAAGAATTGATGTTTCAGATTATACAAATCCGAAGGGTTTATCTCCATTAATTATTTATTCTTTAATAGCTGGTTTATTAATAATCATAGTTTTAGTTTTATTTTTTAAAAAAAAGAAATCTTTAGAAAAAGGTAAAAGACGTAAAAATAAAAAATGAATGAAATGGTAGACCTTATACTTCTTTAGAATTAACAGATTATGGAAAGAACTTTTTGAGGGATAAAAACCTTTAAATCCTTTAACATAATCCATTTTTAAGTTTAATTAATATGCTAGATGAAATTAGTAATACTTGGGAAGAAATGCCTACTTGGCTTAAGACTTTATTAATCGGTTCTTTCATTACATATATTATCTTTGGGATAATTTATCTAACTACTGGTTTTAATATCCAAAAGGAAATTTCTAATTTAGAAGAATTAAAAGAAAACTTGACAATTCAATCACAGCAAATTGCTATTCAAAGCGGTAAGGAAGCGGATAACGAAATTCAAAGTGCTTTTGATAAAGCTGGTGAGGATTTATCTAAAGATGTAAATGACCCAGAACTTAAAAAAACAATTAAAAATAATATGCATATAGCGGGTTATCTTTTGGGATTAATTATAATAATAGCAATTATTAGTAAAATATTTGGTATAAAATAAAATGGCAAGAAAAAGAATAGGACAAAAAGTAAGAGTATATAAAGATTTTAAAGCAAATGTAAATGGTGAAGATATTATTATAAAAAAGGGTAGCATTGGAATAATTAGAGGGTTATTGCTTGAATACCCATATGAAAATAGTTTTGTATATCAAGTAGAATTTCCAAGTTGTAAGAATTGGGATAAAATTGTTTTTCGTGTGAAATACTTGGAACCAGTAAAATGAAGAATTTATATAAAGGCATTCTATTAATATTAATAGCATTTTTAGTGTTTATAATATACTTCTATACTAGTGAGAAAGTAGAAAATAGATTATATCCAAGACCAGTTGCAGATGAATTTTATTTAAATTTACATAAATATTCAGATAATGAAAGTTGTTTCTCACATTTTTCATCTTCTTTAATAATCTTTGACTTTGAAAATAAACAATTAAGAACCTCTAATTCTTTTATAAAAAAATGTAATTTTAAAATAGCCGAAATTTATATTTATCCTCCCGATACTTTAAATTTACAAAGCTTAGAAATTAAATCTGCTAATGATCCAAATGAAGATATAAAAAATAAACTTTATATTAATACAACTTATCCTCATTACAATAATAAAAACGGAATTCAAGTACGCATAAAAGGTAATGATATGGAATTTGGTGAGATATATGATATAAAAGCTGTTTTCGAACTTAAAGATTATATTTATAACAGATTTAGAATCTTAGGTGGTGGGGGAATAAAACTTGATAAAATTTGGTTCTACTATGACAATAGCCTACTTGGTTATACCTGTGGCGAAGGTTGTTTTTCTGTTGTTACTGCAAAAGAAAAGATCAAAGAAGATAGTCCAATAAAAGCGGATAATTACAAAGCATATGAATTCGAAGATGCAGATAACATATTTATTACATTTAATCCCAAATTAAAAAAATATCTATTTTTGCAAAAATTATTAGATACAATTGGGTTAGGTTTAATTGTAGTATTATTATATGAAGGAATATTTAATGGTTTATTTAGAAAATTGTTTAGAATATAAATTGAGGGTTATTAAGTATTTTTGGTTAAGAAAATAAAGCATTGCAATATTTTTTTAATATTATCAAATAACTTCTGGTCTAGGATATTTTTCATTTAAAAATTTTATTAAATTTGTTATAATAATAAAATTATCTTCCTTTATTCTTCCAGCAATCTCATTAATCCTTTCTAAATGTACATACTTATTTCTTATATCTCTAATCTGATCTAATGACTTACGTTGGTATTCTGTTATAAATTTCAATTTTCCGAGTAATTTAAGGCGACCATATTGATTAGAAAGTTCTTTATTATATTTTATTATCCCATCTATTCCATTTCTTTTGATATATTCTTCAATCATAATATAAGAAAGATATTCACATATTAAACCACAAAGAGCAATAGAAGAGACCCATTGCCCTTTAACATAATGATCCATCGCTTCTTTTACCCTATCCATGATAATTCTATCAACACAAAAATCTTGTGAAATTAAATCTTTAATGTTTTTTACAATTTCTGTTTCAATTTGGGTATTTTTATTAGATATTTGGTTATTCCATATTTTAATAATTTCATTTACTTCTTTCTCGCTTAAACCCATATCACTAATTTTTTCTTTAATTATATCTGGTAATAAATTCAAGAAATTCCAAGATTCCCTACCGCTCATTTTCTTAAAACAATATTGCCCTTAACATCTATTTCGAACAATATCTCATCTTGCTTATTCCATTGCTTTAATCTGACAATTTGGCTAGGTATTGTAAGAAAATATTGCCCTTGTTTCATTTGTTGCAACTTTCTTTTTAACATTTTTTCAATCCCCCTAAAAACATTTATATAATAAGAGTATTAATAATCTATTTAATACTTACCCTTTTCAATGAGGTTAAAATTAATAAAATTAATACTGAAAGGGTAGTTTACAAAATAAAATGAATATCAAATTCTAGAAACTTTAAAACCAAAAGCTTTATATATTCCTTATCACTATAATGATAAGTATGAATTTAGAGTTAATTAACCCATATGTATTAAGAATTTTAATTAGCGTGAGGAATAAAGATTCAATCAATGCTATCTCTAAGAGAATTAATTTAAGCTACGGCTGGACTCATAACTGGATAAAGAAATTAGTAAATTTAAACGTATTAGAATTGACAAGGATGAATGTTTGTTTAAATGATGATAATGAATTTTATAGAAGAACCTTGAAATATATTAAGGAAGTGTTAAGCAATAATGTTAGTTTTTATTACAATGCATTGAGCTTATTTGGGATAAAATACTGTTTTACCAATACAGATGGTGTATTTATTTGGACTAAAGGGGGCTATAATATCTCAAGGTACAAGAATTATTACCCAATTTTTATCAAAGTAAAGAAAGAGAATAAAAATTTATTTGAAGATTATTGTAAAAAATTGGGTTTAAGAATAAATAAAAATAATAAGATTTTTTATATGGTTAATTACTTGGATGACTTTGAGGTTAGTTATTGTGATAATATTCCGGTTGATTCTTTAAACGACACAATTAAATTTATGTTAAAAAATAAATATAATTTTGAACCAGCTTTGGAGATGATTAATGAGATGTATGGTAAAAAATTAAAAGTTAAGTATAAAGAGGTAATGACCAATGTTTGATGAATTTATAAAAAGAGAAAATAAAATTTTTGAAACTTTGCAAGAATTAATCAAAAATAAAATAGATTTTATTGTAGTGGGGGGCTATGGTGTAAGTTCATATAAGCACAGATTTTCAGTAGATGCTGATTTAATCATTAAGAAAGAAGATAAACCTAAAATTGAAGAGATACTTAAGAACAATGAATTTGTTAAAACAATCGTCAAGAATTTAGATTATGTTTATGCTCCACAGTTTATTCGTTATGAAACTAAAGAAAAACCTAAGGTAAGTGTGGATTTACTTATTGATGGCATCGGCTCTAGAGGTACTAACGCTTCTTTTAGCTTTAATGAAGTTAAAAAATATTCTAAAAACAGGAAAATTACCGGAACTGAAAAAGAAGTAAGTTGTTTAGTTCCAGATAAAGAAATCTTAATAATTTTTAAATTACACGCTGGAAGATTGACTGATTTAAGGGATATTGTTGCGCTAAGTAAAAATATCAATATAGATTTAATAAAAAGTTTAATTTTTAGGGGGGATAAAAAATTAATTAGAAAAAACATTGAAAAATTATTTTCATTAATTAATGACAAGGGTTTTATGGATAGTTTTAAAGGCGTTTTTATAGAAAAGAAATATGATGTTGACTTAAAAAGTTTAAATATGTTAAAAGAATTAATCAAGGAATAAAATGAAATACTTGTTTGTAATAACAGGAATCGGATTCGGGCATTTGATGAGGGAGGAAGCTGTAATACGCGAATTATTAAGAAAGGATAAGGATGCAGAAATTAAGATTGCAACGTATGGATTGGCTTTGAATTACTTCAAGAAGAGATTTCCCCTAACAGAGATTATAGGACAGAAGTTCCCAGACGCAAAATCAGAGGTGGACGCAACAAAAGTCATTTTCTCTAATTTATTTTACCCATTCCAATATTTTAATAACATTAAAAAAATAAAAGAACTGATTAATAAATTCAAGCCAGATGTTGTAATAAGTGATGCAGAGCCGGAAGGCATTGTAGCTGCTAAAGCAACAAACACAAGATCAGTTTACATCTATAATTTGGATTTGCATAATGCAAGATTTGAACAAAATTTTGGCTTATACACCTACATCATCAAAAAAGCTGTTTCATATGCACATAAAAATGCTTCTCAGACCATTATTCCTGTTCTAACCCAGCCGGCAAGAAGAGAAGGCAAGATAAATTATGTTAACCCGATAATCAGGGATTTGCCGCAGGCATTGCCCCTAGAAACAAGATTAATGCACGAGTTTGGATTTAACAAGCAGCCTATCTTGATAACAATCGGGGGGGCAAAATTTGGATTAAAATTGGTAAAAAACATAATCAATGTTGCGCATTACTATGATGAAAGCTTTATTGTATTTGGGGTTAATTTACAGCCAAAATCAAGCAACGTTACAATATTGCCATTTCAGCCGAATTTTCTCGAGTACCTAAAAATAAGCAATGCATTAATAGGTTTAGCAGGCCATTGCACTTTAAGCGAAGCCTTAGTCTATAAAAAGCCAAGCTTGATATTTCCAATTCCTTATTATCTTGAGCAATATCAAAATTCTTACTTGATGAATGATTACTGTATTAAGGGCGATATGGAAAATCTTGGATTAATCTACATGAGAAATAAAATTGACAAGTTATTAAATAATTTAGAAAGCCTGCAAAATAATTTGAAGAATTACCAGATAAGCAAGAACGGGGCAATTGAAGCAGCCGAAATTATATTACAAACAATAGCCAGATGATAATTGCTATTATGGGATAAAATATGTAAAAATCAGGAATTTTTATTCCAAGAATGTTCCACCAATGGTACCATGCTGCAAATTTCGGATTAAAATCTTTTAATGTGACTTTTGGATTTACAATATACCAGGAAATGTCGTTTACCACAGAACCAAGAAAATAACCGGCCAATATTATCCCGAGCAATTTCAGATTAAAGCCGTAAATGATCAACGGGAATATTAATGCCATTGGCAATAAAATTATCCACATCCAGAAATGATATGCTGTTAATTTTCTTTTGAAAAAATTAATTTTCCACCCATAAGAACGGGCTGCCCAGCCATATCTCCCTTCTGTATAGCCTTCTGCAAAAGCCAGTGCTATAAACATTAATAGGATGTAAATTAAAATTAGATATTCATTCATGAAATTATTTGTCTTAATTGATATATAAACCTAATGAAAAAGAATTTAAATAGGTAATTCAGTTTAAAATTATGATGCTTGAAAAAAAGAGTTCTTTTAACAGCGTATTTATTCCCGTGGTTTTATTATTGCTGATTATTTTTGCTTACATAATTTTAAAGACAGGGGGGTTTGGTTATTTAAACGAACTCTTTGATTTTTTGAATGTTAATAAGGAAAGCATAGAAAGCATATTAATATTTTTGATAGTTTCTGCAGTCACTTATTTATTCATTAAATTAACCTCTAGATTAATAAGAAGGTATTTGGAGAGGATAGGAAGAACCAAAAGAAATATCAATCTGGTTTTAACTTTATACAGGTATCTTGTATGGGTCTTGGTTATTTTTGTGACATTATCCCTGTTATTTAAGCAGCTTGGTTCATTAATCACCTCTTTGGGATTAATTGGCTTCGGGGTGACAATTGCGCTGCAAAAGCCAATATTAAACTTTGTCGGCTGGATGACCATTATTTTTAGCAAGACGTATCAGGTTGGAGATATTATCTCAATAAATAATACTAATGGAAGGGTGCATGATATCAAGGTCATGTATACTAATCTTGCAGAGTTAAACCCCGAGGGAGATCCGACCGGAAAATCAATTTCAATTCCAAATGAATTCGTTCTTACAACAGCTGTAACAAATTCTACAAAAGAAACCAGTTATGTCTGGGATGTTTTGCAGGTCTATATTACATATCAAAGCGACTGGAAAAAAGCATATAAAATTTTTAATAAAACTGTTCAGAATTATTATAACAAAAATATTAAACCAGATGTGAAGAAGATGTTTAAAGATGAGGCCAAAGAGTATGAAGATATTATAGTGAGGGTTAATATGAATGAGAAGGGGATTGTCTTTAAGGCCAGATATCTGGTTGATTACGATGTTGCTAATCTCCATAAGACAGAGCTGGTTAAAAATGTCTTGAATAAACTAAGGGTGCGCGGCATTAACCTGGGCAAGATTGAAGACATCAAGTTAGATTACAAAACTTATTAACGGGCCCGGTGGGATTTGAACCCACGACCTAAAGGTTAGGAACCTTTTGCGCTCTTTGGTAATTTTTATATCCAAGCTGCGCCACGAGCCCTTGAGAATTTCTTTAATTAACAATATTAAAAAGGTTTTTATTTGGAGATTTTTAATATTTCTTTTAATAACTCCGGGAATTTTTCTGTTCCCATATCATCTAAAGTAAAATGCCCCCTTTCTTTAAGATTAATTAATTTTCCACCCAATATCTTATGAACTTTTTTTGCACTTTTAATTATATGTTCATCATCATCGTCAGAATAAAATATCACAAGTTTGTTGAAATATTTTTTTAAGGAAGAATCATAGCTAAAATCCTTTAACTTGCTTCTTTCAAAATACTTTCCGCTTTTAATAACTGATGGGGCAATTAAAATGACCTTATCAACCTTTCTTTTATTTTCGCTTAACCATCTTAAGATAAATGCAGTACCGGCACTATGGCCGACTAAAGTAGTGTTATTATTTATAATATTTTTTTCAAAAACATTTTTCCATTTTTCATAATTTGGAAGCCAATCTTCAGGATACAGTTGATTAGAAGTTTCTATGCCAAATTTTTTCAAATTTTTCTTCAGCCAAGGTTTCCAATGCCTCATATTTTCTGGTTTTCCTTGCATAGCAGACTTCTTTGAGGGATTAGACCCATGAACTATAATACAATTAACCTTGGTCTTATCTTGAATTTCTTTTAAAATTTCAGGAACTTCTTTAACGCCATCGTCTTCTGTGAAGTGGCCTTTGTTATTTTCTATAATTACCTTAGCACCAATTTTTTCTCTAAATGTTCTCGCATTGTAATCTACAAATCCATAAGGTTCATTGCTTGACAAAAATACAATTAGGCTGCTTAATTTTTGTTTTACTTTATTGAAATTAATTTGAGTATTAGTCCAAGGATTGGCTATTTCTTTTACTTCATCATTTTCCAAATTGTCTAATTTAAACCATCCAGCAACAAATATTACCTTTCCAATTTTACCTTTATAATTTTCTTTTTCTAAAAATCTCATTATTGTTTGGCATCCAATGCTATGGCCTATAAAATAAGTTTCTTCGTCTAACTTGCCAACAACCTTTTTTAAATATGAAACCCATGCATTTATTTTAGGTTCAGATGTATTGGGCATTTCAGGAACAATTACCTTGAATCCTTTCTTTTCTAGCTCTTTTTTTAACCAGGGATACCAATTTACTTCAGGATTAAAATCCCAGCCATGAACGATGAATACCCGTTTCATTTGTTAGAATTAAGTTTAATTTGCTTAAATAGTTTTTGCTTATATTTTTAACTTAACCTGCTTTCCTTTATCAATCATATCGAGCAATGTCTTTCCAGGGAAGCTTTTTTTATTTATTTTTATTTCTCCTTTATGCCCGACATTTGCCGAGAAAATTCTTTCATTGTCAATATAGAAATCAACCCTCTTATTGCTTAATTTATTATTCATGTAAAATATCAGGTTCTTTTTATCATCCTTTATTGTAAAATCAACATCATTCCCGTATTCCTCGTTTTTCAGTGCATTAACGCTTATGCTTAATCCCAGTCTCTTCTCAATTTCATCAATTGTTTTTCCTTCTCTTCCTATTATCCTTGCGATGTCGTCTTCTGGGACAAAAATATTTATAGAATTATCTGAGATAAATTCAACTTTTACATCATCCGCGTATCTTTTTAACTCATTTTCAATATGCTTCATTGCAAGTTTCTTTGCAGGAGAAATGCTGCTTGAACTTGTAACAGGAACAACAATTGTCTCTTCCCCATAACTATAAATTTCATATTCTAATTTATTTGTCTCGAAATCCAGAACATCTACAACCGGACGTGCTAAATCAGCCTCTATCATTCCGCTAGGAACTTTGACAACCATCTTCAAACTTAAAATCTTATTTACATGCCCGTTTTTAATGAAAATAACAGTGTCAATAATATGCGGTATCAATCCCAATTCAGTTTTTCCAATAAATCTCTGTATTGCATCTATTGGATCATTTGCATGAATTATTCCGGCTAAACCTATTCCTGCCAATCTTAAGTCTGCAAATAATCTGAAATCTTCAATGTTCCTCATCTCATCAAATATTGTGTAGTCTGGCCTCGATAATAATAAGACATCATGAATTTCTTGGGAACTTCCGTATGAGATTGAATATTGCGTAACATTCTCGCTTAATTGCAGGTCTCTTGGGGCTTCAATTGTCTTTACTGTTTTTTCCTTGCTGACATAAAATTCAGCCAATGCGCTTGCAAATGTTGATTTTCCGTGTCCAGGACTTCCTGCTATTAAAATTCCCTCTGCCTGCTTTTCTATCCTGCTTCTTAATTTCTCGCTTAATTCATAATCTTCCAAAACTGTTTTCTTAATTGGTTTTACACATGTTATTTCCCACGCATCTGAGAAAGGCGGTCTTGTAATTACAATTCTGTAATCTCCCAACTGAACAATTGTTGATCCTCTTCTTTCTGTTTCAATGAACCCGTCTGTTCTTATTTTAGCCTCTTCAATGATTTCTTTTGAAATCTCTATTATCTCTTCCTGTTTTAATAATTCCTGGCTTAATACAGTAAATTTCCAGTTTCCAGGGAATCCCTTCTTTGCATAAGGATAAATATTCTCTCGCAAATGCACGCTCATTGTTGTATTATCGAAATACTTGTCTATTGTAAGTTTCTTTGGTTTTATTTCAGGCTGGACATAAATAACTTTTACTCCCTTGGCTTCTCCAACCTTGCTCTGAACTTTGTCTCCTGTTAATAATGTTGCACCTTCATCATATGCCAATTCTCTTATTAAGGAATCAATTTCTCCCAAAGAAGCATGCCTTATTTCAGCTGCTCCCGGTCTTCTTCCCGCAAATCTTAACTGGAATTTTCCCTGTTCGCTTAAATCACGTATTTTTTTTAGTTCATCTAATCCAAGCAATCCTATGCTGCGTCCTTGATTTGCCTGATGCTCTAATTCTGCCAATATTGCCTCATGAATCAGGATTTCCTCTACCTTAAGCTCATTACTTTCAATTTTTTTTGATACCAAACCCTCTATTATTATGCTTGTGTCCGGCACTAATTTTTCTATTTCTTTCATTTTCAAAACCTTTTTAAATCCTCAAATTTTTCTTACTTTAACTAAGTCAGAATTTAGAATAAGCAAATAAGTTCTGGCTTAGTTAAGAATTAAGAGTTTTTAAATTTATCTTTTTCTAGCAAACAATAAAAAAGCAGTATGCGATAAAGACCAATGCTCTGGCCTTAATACAATTCCTTTAGAGATCCAGTTTTCCTCTTTGATATTGATTATTCTTTCTAAGATAAACCCATTTAAATTTTTGACCAATTCCGTAATCTGGTTCACGTTTGTTAAATAAGCAGCCAAATATCCGGATTTCTTTAAGGCCTTTTTTGCAACAATGGCATAATTCCATGGATCAAGCAAATCTAAAACAACCAAATCAATATTTCTTTCCCTGCTTTTTTTAATATCTAAATTCTTTAATTCAACGTTCTTAATATCAAGAAATTCCAGGTTTTTTTTAGTCAGGTTATAGTAATCTTTATTCTTTTCATAACTATAAACCTTTTTCGCAAATCTTGCTAAAAACGAGGTTAATTGCCCAGAGCCAGAGCCGGCTTCTAATACAGCACTTTCTTTATCAATTCCGGCGTAAACTAAAATTGCCCCAATATCCTTCAAATTAACCATTGCAGTCCCTTTTTTTATTTTATGAATATTATCTAAAAAATTTGCTTTAAGAACTAAAAATTTCTTTCCTAAATTGCTTTTAACGTCTGATTTTGCCTTTTTAATTTTGCCTTCTTTTATAATTCCAAGATGGGTACTTAAATCTCCCTTACTCCAGTAATATCTATTTCCTGTTTCATCAATTAGTATTTTGTTTATCATTTTCTTATTAGTGTGGGAGACATGCCCCATCATAAAATGTTCTACGTGTTGACAATTTATCTTTAAGATTATTATTTATATCCAAATTTTTTATTATACGATTTATGATCCAAAATCTCTAAAACAAATGCAATTATTTCTATTTTACTTTCTCCGTTTGTTAATGTGTAAAGCATTCTCCAAAAATTAGGAAGTTCTACCCTAAATAAATTATTTATTCCATATCCTTTTTTATATTCTTTGGGAATTAAATTCTTTGCGATTGGATCACCATAATGATAATTTGCTTTAATTAACTCAATTTTTTTATTTATGGCATTTAAAATAACGCGTTCATTTTTTGAAAATTGTGCTTTTTCATTTAAATATCTATATACTTTTTCGGCCTCTGGAGAAAAAATTACTCTTACCTCTTTCATATTTCTAAACCAGTCGCTATAGCTCTTCTTAAATTAGGGTTAGAATTGTATACCCATGTTATCCCTTTTAAACTAAAGGCTATTTTATTGCTTTTTTCTAAATATTCAAGAATCAACTTTAATATATTATGATTTATTTGTTTTGGTAGTTTTTTCTTCAGATCAGCTATGGTTATAACACTTCCATTCATCTTTTTTAAAGTTTCTTCTACCATGATTACGGTATTTAAAGTAGGAGAATGTTTCAATCTTTTTCTATATCTAACCTTTAACATTTTCATAATTAAAATTTATTAGTTAATAATTAATTAGTATTAACTAATATATAAATCTTTTGATTTAAGAAGGGATGTGGGAGACACGCTCAGAAGCCTGATTTGATTGCACTGCAACTATATATCTTTTAATGATATATATTTGTATAGTATGGTAATATGTAAAACTTTGCGTGAAGAAAATTAAAGAAATATATTCCAATAGTTTTTTATCATTTGGTCTGAGTTGAAATTGATAAGTTCTTTATAAGCTTCATCAATTTCATTTAAATTTAATTTATCGGCTTTTCTTAAAGCATCTAAATATTCTTTTCTTTCTTTGTTTAGTATTATTAAAGGGGGATAATTACTTTTCATAAGTATAAAATTTAGTAACATTCTTCCGGTTCTTCCATTCCCATCCATAAAGGGGTGTATTTTTTCGAATTTATGATGAAGGACACTTGCAATAACTAATGGATGTAGTTTATTTTTATTATCATTGAACCATTTTAATAATAATTCCATATCTGTTTTAACATAGGGAGCTGGAGTAGCTTTAAAATTAGCCTTTATTACTCTAACATCACTTGTTCTATAACCTGACCTAGCATCAATGTTCTTCATTAATTCTGAATGAATGTTTTGAATGAATTCGTGATTGATATCCTCTCTTGAATTAATTAATTTTAAAAATACTCTTTCAGTATTTTGCAGATCATAAATTTCTCTTAAGGTTTTATTTTTTGGTGTTAAACCATCTTGCAATAGGCTACGGGCTTCATTTAAATTTATAGTATTTCCTTCTATAGAAGTTGTATTATGGGCAAATTCTATAATAAAATTCTTTAAAATTTCTTTTTTAGTAAGTTCATTATTTTTTTTAAAATCTGTGCTAAAATGTAACTTGCATGCTTCCAATTCAAGAAGCTTTTCATAATCAATAAATCTATCTTTTTTTAGTTTTGATAATTTTATTTTCTCTAAATATCTATTTGATTCTAAAAAGTTATTAATTGTTTTGTAAGCTTTCCTTATCTCATTAGAATATTTCGGCAGATTTTCCAATGCTTTTTTTACTTCTTCTATAGTTCCACCTAGATAAGCTATATCCTTTACAATTACTTTGGCTCCTTTACGCTGAGAAGCTCTTAAATAATAATAATTTTTTTCTCCAATTGTTTTTTTATATATATAAACCATAGAAGTAAGAATAAGAACTAGTATATAAATCTTACCCTCTACATTATCTTTTTATAAAATAAGGGGTAAGTGTGGGAGACAGGATTCGAACCTGTGAAGGCACTAAGCCAACAGATCTTGAGTCTGGACATTACTTTTTTGTAATTCTGTCCCGTTTGGCCGCTTCGGTACTCCCACTTAAAAGTTATTAGAAAATTTACTTTAATAAACCTTACCATTAATCCGGAATGTACTTTAATATGTGGAATGTTGAAAATCCGAAGTAATCCACATCATTTATCTCAGATAAAATATATCAAAGAATAAGAACGGGTTTTGGATTACCAGCTATTCCAGAGTATAGGGCTAAAAAGGAAAAATAAAATAAAAAGCCTTATATAAATTTAATCTTAATTAGATTTATGAAACATTTGTTAGTTTTACATAAATTTGAATTAAATAGAGAAATACTAAAAAACAAAATTAAAGAGAGATTAAATGATGCTAAATTTTATGAAGATAATGGCTTAATTCTAGAAACTAGCAAAGATATTGATGAAATTTTATATTTTGAAGAAATAAATCAAATCTTGCCATTGTATAAAGACTGGCAGAAACTTAATTTCAAGACCTTCAAAAATAATTTTGAAAACTTAAATATAAAATCTTATTTTATTAAGGTAAAATTTCTTAGCAAAATTCCCATATCTGGAAAATCAATAATCAAAAAAGTTAATTCTTCCTTAAAATCAGGCAAATTTTCAGAAAATCCCGAAAAAATAATATATATAGAGTTTATTAAGAAGCAAAGCATTTCTTATTACAGAATATTTATTATTCCAAACAATTATTGGGAGAAATTTAAAATGCTTAAACAAGATTCAAACATCGAAATCGTTTTGGAAAATCCCGAGGATAAAGAAGAGATTAAGGATTTCTTGAGATTGTGCTATATATTTAATCTGCCTTTGAATATTTTAACGAATAAAAACATCACAAATTTAATTAATAAAGCAAAGGAAGAAGCGAAGGGAATCCCTTATGAAAAATTTACTTTAAATATAAACAAAAAACTAGATGGCATTAAAATTGGCTTCTCCATAAACTCAAAATTAGATGAAAATAATCTCAAGAAATTTTACAGTGAAAATAAAAACAATAAAATAATTCTGATTTTTGGCAATGAAAAATTTGGATTAACACAGAATCTGCGCGATAAACTTGATTACAGCTTCAGATTAACCAAAGAAACTAAGAAACCATTAAGAGCAAGCCATGCATTAAGCTATGTTTTAGGATTAATAGATTAATTTTTATTTTTAACCATATGAACCATTAGTCCATGCTCGCCCAAATAGTAATTTATTTCATCCATGTAAGCGTGCATGAAGGATGTTCCTGTCCCGTTATTGGCTTTGGGCTTTTCTTTACGAGCAAATTTATAAAAATCAATATATTTGCTCTTAACGTCTGATTCCCTATGCTTTAATATGAACGGCACAAAAGTCGAATTTAATATGGTTCCTTCATCTTCAATTAAAATATCTAAGTGAGATTCCCCGAGATGATAAGCAAATCTTACTTTCTTGTCCGGATCACGTTTATTTCCATGCTGATACGCATTTAAAATGGCTTCATATATCGGAGTGTATATATTATCTGGGTAGCCTTCATTAACGAATTTTTTTATCTCATCCTCAACTAAAGAACTTATTTCTTTGCTCTCTCCGTTCTCGATACTCAATTCTTTGATTTCATATCCAACCGGAATTTGAACTCTTCTTTGTGCTAATTCGCTTATATCTATTAATTCATCATCCCCCACAACTTTTCTTATTATGGAATTCGGGTCCTCTAAATTAAATAAATCTATCTCGCTTACCATAACCATCTTAAGTATTCCATCATTTTTAAATCTTTCTGTATGTTACTACTTTAAAATAATTATAGAACAAAACATTTAAATACCTGTAAAATTCCAAAAAGCATATGACAACTTTGATTAATTTATCAAATGTAGAGAAGGTTTATCAATTAGATGAGGTTGAAATTCCTGCCATAAACGGAATTAGTTTAAGCGTTAATAAAAGTGATTTTGTAGCTTTGATGGGGCCGAGCGGATCAGGAAAATCAACAGCAATGCATCTGGTCGGCTGTTTGGATACTCCGACAAAAGGTGAAATTTTCTTGGGGGAACATAATATCTCGCATTTATCAGAAAGCGATTTGGCACAAATACGCGGAAAGAAGATAGGCTTTATATTTCAGACATTTAATTTAATTCCAAGCTTAACTGCATTGGAAAATGTTGCCTTGCCAATGACATTTCAAGGAATCTCAAGAGCAGAGAAATTAGAAAAAGCAAGGGAAGTTTTAAAATTAGTTGGATTGCAGGATCGAATGAATCATCTGCCATCTCAATTGTCGGGGGGACAAAGACAAAGGGTTGCGATTGCCCGCGCTTTAATAAATGATCCTGAAATTATCCTGGCAGACGAACCAACAGGAAATTTAGATACTAAGACAGGGGATGAGATAATGAAAATCTTGAAAGACCTGAATAAAAAAGGCAAGACAATAATCTTGGTTACTCATAATCTTGAATTAACCAAATTAGCAAATAAAGTTATTAATCTAAGAGACGGAGAAATCTACAAGGGAGGATAAAATGAAAAAATTAATGTTATTATTCATGCTTTTGCTTGTAACAAATCTGGTTAGCGCGCAGATTGGAGTTCAAGAGGTATTTTCACAGCCGAATAAGGTTGCTCCTGGAGAAAAATTAACCATAAGAATAATGCTGGAGAATTTCGGAGAAGATGAGGTGAGCAATGTTGCAGTTAAGCTTGATTTGACAGACCTGCCGTTTGCTCCTGTAGACAGTTCAACAGAACAGGTTACAGGAAAGATTGAGGAAGATGAGAGAAAACAGCTTGTATTTAATTTAATTGCATTGCCGGAAGCAGAACCGAGAATCTACAAGATACCTTTAAAGATAACCTACAATAATACCGTAAAAGAATCTTTGATAAGCATAAATGTTGAGTCAAAACCGGAATTGGATTTGGTTCTGGAAAGTTCTGAACTTGTCAAGGTAAATGACAACGGGAAAATAATTTTAAAATTAATAAACCTTGGATTAAGCGACATTAAATCACTAAGATTAACATTGATTCAGGTGCAGGGCTATGAAATTTTATCATCAAATACAGTTTATATAAGCGATATAGATGTTGAGGATTTTGAAACAGCCGAATTTACATTAATTGCAAGAGAAAGAAATCCGAGATTATTATTCAACATAAATTACAAGGATGTTAACAACAATGAGTATGCTGAAAACAAGGAATTGGCATTAAATGTTTATACCGTAGAAGAGGCTAAGCAGCTTGGCCTGGTTCAAAATAATATTTTCTTAAGCATTTTAATCCCTATAATTACTATAGTAATAATCTACTTTATTTATAGGAAATTAAGAAAAAGAAAAATATGATTACAGAATATTTTTTGCTTGCAGTAAACAGCATCCTTCATAGAAAGCTAAGATCATGGCTGACTATCATAGGAATAATTATCGGGGTAGCTGCAATAATCTCTTTGATTACACTTTCCCGCGGCTTGGAAAATACAATACAGGAGCAATTTGAAACTTTCGGGGCAAACAGGATATTAATTTCTTCAAGGGGATTCCAGGGACCCGGAACAGCTTCACAGGGATTAACAATAGATGATGTTGATACCATTGAAAAGATTTCAGGCTTTGACTATGTAATTCCTGCAATATTCAGGTCAAGCGAGATTATAAACAACAAAGAAGTTGCATTTACTTTAGTTGCTGCAATTCCTTCTGAAGATTTCCAGGAATTTTTTGAAGATTCGGGCATTGAAATGAAGGAAGGAAGGTTTATCAAATCAGGAGAGAAATCCGCGGCCATCATAGGCGCAAGGGCTGCAAAAGAAATGTTCTCAAAGGAGTTAAGAATTGGAAACAAGATTGAGATTAACAAGCACGAGTTCAAGGTTGTCGGGATATTGGAAGAAGTTGGAAATTCTCAGGATGACAACCAGATTAATATTCCCCTGGAAACTGCGAGGGAAGTTTTTAATGAACCAGATCATGTTGACACCATAATCGCGCAGGCCAAAACAGATACTGATATTCCTGCATTGCAGAGAAAAATTGAAAAAGAATTAGAGCAGAAAAGGGATGATACAAATTTTCAGGTATTGACTGCTACGCAGATTTTGGAGCAGATTAGCCAGGTTCTTGGAATCATGCAGGTTGTTTTAGTGGGAATAGCTGCTATTTCATTAATTGTCGGGGCAATTGGAATAATGAATTCAATGTATACAAGCGTTTTGGAAAGGACAAAAGATATTGGAATAATGAAGGCTGTTGGCGCAAGAAATTCAGACATCATGAAAATATTCCTGATTGAGTCAGGATTAATGGGTCTGGTCGGGGGAATATTCGGAACTGCACTTGGGACAATTGTCGCTTTGATTGTTGAAAAAATTTCTTCCCAGTCCGGATTTTTATTAATCATCAGGATTGAATACGGCTTGTTGTTGTTTGGACTATTGTTTGCGTTCTTGGTCGGAATGATTTCAGGCGCACTTCCCGCTTATCAGGCTTCAAAGTTAAGACCAGTTGATGCTCTTAGGTATGAGTAAAATGGGAAGAGACAAAATCAAAATTTATTTAGTTGATCATAATTTTAATATGAGCGAAGCAGATGAATATGGTAAAAATTTGGAGGATTTATTAAAAGTTTTATAAGCTAAAGGATATTCGGTCGAAGCTGAGGAAAACCCAGTGTCTTTATCACCAGAGTTTGATATAATAATTATTCATCCTCAAATTGGGGAAGGTTACAAAATTCGGAAATTTCATGAAACATACTCACAAATACCATTAATATATTGTTCAAGAATTAGTGATATGAATGTATCTCAAGGAGGTAGCAAAGCATTCTTTAAACATTCTATTAATAGCAAAAATAAAATTGATGGAACTTATTTATGTGGCCATATAATATTAAAACCATTTCTAGAATTTATAAAATATTTGACAGGTAAAAATAAAAAACATTATCAGGAAATTTAAACCAAATATTTATATACTAACTTTTATTATTTCTATTCAAGAGGTGATATAAATTAAAGCGCAGGTTGCTATAGAATATCTGGTGATTGTGGGATTGGTTTTGGTTTTATTGATTCCAGTCACAATATTATATGCACGTTATTCTAGCGAGAGTTCTTATGCAATAACAACCTCCAAGATTAATGCAATAACAAATGAAATTGTTGGTGCAGCAAACCAGGTTAATGTTTATGGGGCAGATACTCAAGTTACATTAAGGATTGATTTTCCTCGGGGCCTGCAAAGCATTAATATTATTGGCAACGAGATAATATTTACAATAAAAGGAAAAGGAAATGAAATAAGCGAGATAGTTAAGGTTTCAGATGCACCTTTATCATCTTATGGTGCAATTCCGGTTACTCCCGGCAAGAAAAATGTTGTTGTAAAATCCCTTGGAAACTCTGTTCTTATTAATATACAATGCGATGGAGGTGAATTAACATGCGGAACCCCTGCTTACAGCGGGTGCGGTAATAACGGATGTGTGTTAGAATGCGCGAATGGTGCGTGGAATATTAAGGAAGTTTGTACAGGAATAATGGCATGCGAAAATGCACGATGCGTAACTCTTTAAAATGAAAAAATCCCAGATTGGAATAGAATTTTTGTATTTCGTCGGCGTAGCTGTTGTTATTTTATTGATTTATTTGGTTATGTCTTCAGGCTATTTTTCATTTGCAGTTTCCAGAAGAGACACATTAACAGCCCAGAACCTGCTTGAACAAACTAGAAATGAAATTAATTTAGCAGGAAGGGTTGAGAATGGTTATTCAAGGATAATTAAACTTCCTAATGAGTTAAACGGAAAAAATTACCTAATGAAAATAGAAGGCAGAGAAATTTATATTGAATTTCCTCTGGGCTCAGGAACACAATACGCCAGAATCTTAAGCACAGATGTAAGCAATCAGCCGATAAATTTTGAGCCAGGAATCTCTTATAATCTTAAAAAAAATAACGATCAAGTTACAATAACCTTAGTTAGTTAAATTTAAAAACTAAAGGTTTATTCTTTAATTAATCCTCCACGTAGCTCAACGGCAGAGCACACATATGACGAATATGGCTTTAACGGCTGTAGATGAATTCACTGTTTGACTTAAAGCAAAAGCTAAGGATGAAAAACAGATAGCTGAACCCGTGAGGTTGCCAGTTCAAATCTGGCCGTGGAGATTTATTTTTAAATAACAAACTTTAAAAATAAACAGATTTCTTTTAGATTTAAGCTCAAGTAGTCTAGTTCGGTTAGGACTCCACCCTGTCACGGTGGCAACCCGGGTTCAAATCCCGGCTTGGGCGCTCAATTTTCTAATAAATTCTCAAGACCATATTTTTTATTTAATTTGTTTAATTATCCTATTGAAAGGTTGCACAATAATATAAGACATAGAACAAAAACATTCAGGCAATTTCACGGCTCTTTATATTCAGCACAATCAATTATGAAAGGTTTTGAAATATATTATAACTTCATTACAAAACATCAAGCGATAGAATGTAGTCCTTACGAACTTGCTACCGATTTAAAACTTAATTCAAATAATAAGTGGTTAGAATTGATTAAATTATCTTCAGCTTTTTGAAAGCAAAACCACCACCAACAAAGAAACCAATTACAATAATTAAAGAGATTATAAAATTAGTTTCGGTTGAGAAAGGAGAAATATTCTTCATTAATGAATTTGCTCCCCACAATAATAAAAAGAATGAGATAACAACAAATATTACTAGAAAAAGGGTATTAAATGTTGGATTTTTAGGCATACTAGAATAATGATTCTTTTATTTATAAGACTTGTGATAAGTCCCCTTAATGCACCAATGTAACCTCGCCGGGTATTGTTAACTTAAAGGGACTTTAGTAAGGATTAAAAAGTAATCAATCTTAATATTTTTATGGATATCTTTGGTATTTGCCCATCAGTTATAGAATTTATTGAATTTAAATGGTTGTTAATAGGAATTATTATTTCAGTAGGTTCTCTTATCGGAATGAGATTGCCTTATATCTCTATGATTGTTAGCCCTATTGCGAGAATGATTGTAAGATATGCGAAGTATCTATTAATTTCTTTTGTTTCTTTATTCATTTTAGCAACATTCTATAAATTAGTTTTCTGTTAAATTAATAAACTTTATATATCTTTAACCTTCATTTTAATTATGTCTAATCTTAATAATGAGTTTTCAGATAAAACACAAAAGTTAATAGACAATTTTCTAAAAGAACATAATTGTCCTAATTGTAAAAAGAAATTTCCAGTCGGTTCAAAAATAGATTATGAATGGGATTTTAATTTTAAAGATTTTAAAAAGAATAAATTTAGAATTATAGTCAAGTGTGCTAAATGTAAAAAAATCGAAGATTGGATAGGTTATCCTAAAATTTAATGATTTTGACTTAATCTTATTAAATCTAACCATTTATTTTTATTTTTTAGTTTTAAGTATGGTAATGCTAGTTCATAAGGACAGCATCCAATTGCTTGATGTTTCCTAATAAAATTATAATAAATTTCATAGCCATTCATTATTGCTTTTGCACTTTCTAATCTCTTAAAATTTCTAAAAATTTTGGTTCGTTCTCTAATTGAATTATGTAATCTTTCAATTTTATGATTAAACCTTCCTTCTGATCCTATATTTTGAAAATGTTTAATCTTACTTTTGCCTTCTATTTTATTTAGCCCAAAAATTTTTCTCAATACATAAGGATAAACTAACCAACCGTCGGTATAAACTTCCTTAATATTATCTTGACTCTTTTCTCTAACAGATTTTAATATTTCTGTAATCTCTTTCTTGCCACGATTTTTAAAATAACCACTTGCTAACATAAATCTTGTGTTAGCATCAATAACATCAATAAACCAAGATTTCTTGCCTTTTGTTTTAAATTCCATTTCATCTACTTGAATTTGCTCACTTGTGTTTAATTTTAGTTTTTCAGTATAGTCTTTAATCTGATTACAATATTTTCTAATCCATTTTAATATGGTTACATAACTGCAATTATGGTTATAGAATACTCCTAAATGTTCTTGTGTCTTTCTTAAGCTAACACCAGAAAAGTAAAGATTTAATGCTTCTGTTATTTTCTCTGGTGTATTTCTCATCTTGTAAAAGCCATCGTTAAGGGTAAACCTTCTTTTACAATCCTTACAAGAATAACGCTGAATTAAACCCCTATTCTTTGTTATTCTTTTACCTCGCTTAATGATGTTGGTATTCCTACAATATAAGCATGATTTTTCCATTCTTATATTAGGTACCTATTACTATATAAACCTTTCGGTACCTACATAGAAAAGTTTATATGTTACACTATTTTATATATCGTATGATAAAAATTAAGGAAAAAAAATTTGTAGATTCTTATAATACTAAATTTGAAATTACATCAAATCTTCAGTTTTTTAATAGTGATAAGAATATCCTAAAAGAATTAGCTAAAGAAGTAGCAAAAGATGAAAAAATAAGAAGAGATAAATTTATAGGATTATAATTTTAGTTCTTTATTTAACTTAATAATTTTTTCCATAACTGGTTTATTTAGAAGATTTTTACCAAATTCCGACAATCCTTTAAAACTTTCTACATCAACGATATTAAGTTTTAATTGCTTTCTCGCTCTTTCCCGATTAATAACAAAGCCGTGTTCTGGAAATCCCCAAACAAGTTCATACGCTATACTTTCAGATTTTTTTAGTTTTGTTTCATAACTATCATTTTTAAACATGTATCTAGCTAAAAATTCTCTTGCATACTCTTGAGCAATTTGTAATAGTCTATATGACTTAGAAAATAATAAAGGATCAATTTTACAAATTATTGGATTAACATAATCTTTTGAAAATTCTAATGCAATTTTTACTGAATCTTTCCTGCTTAGTCCAACATTTTTCCTTAGAACTATCCCTAAATTATTTATTGCTAAATTCTTAGCATTATCATATAATAAGCTAAATGGTCTTACAACATCTAATGCAGAAAATTCTTTCATTTCTTCTAACATGGGGTGCTCTCTCATGGGCAAATCTAATGGTCCTAATTCTGATTCTGCAGACATGATAATCTCATCTGCTCCTAAAGTCATTAATGTAGCAGCACTTTTTGCTTTTTCTGGTATAAATACAGATAATTTATCACACTTATTTCTTAATAAATTAATAATTTTATATGATGGATAAATTTCTCCACCTACAGAATCTAATATTAAAGTAATCTGTATTTTCTCATCTTTTTTTCTCTCAATCTTACCTATTTCACCTAAAACCCTATAGACATCGGATTCTGTAATTTCAATTTGATTTATTTGGCTCTCATCAATTTCTTCTCTTTTATAGGGGTATAACATAAATAAAAAATATTCTTTATATTTTATTTCTTCCATAAAATTAATAGCATCGTAGAAATTATAAACGTTTCTATTATGAAATGGTTATTTACCAAAATTTATCAAAGAAATTTCACCTTTTTTAACACTAAACTTAATTGTATCCCCCTCTTTCATTTTTGCCTCTTTAACAATTTCAGAAGGAATAACTACAACATATTTAATATATTCTTTATTACCTACCTTACGAGAGAGCTGTTTTTGTAATATTGCCATGTTAAGATTAGGTACCAATTTATATATAAAACTTTTCTTTTTTGAACTCCAATAATAAAAAAGGAAAGGCTTTTATCTTGCCTTCCCTTCTCATTAACCAACATTTTCAAGGAGGTTAAGAGTATGACACCAAAGCAAGCATTAATGTGGTTTGTTGTTGTTTTAGTGGTTGTAGGAATTTTATATGCAATAATTTCTTACTCTATCACTAAAAGCACAGATGTTGCACTAGTGGGTGTTGTTATTGCTGTTATAGGCATTGTATTAGCACTCATTTCGAAAAAGATAAGATGGTCTTAGTTAAGTAGCCTAATAACATTCCATAAATAATCAATAGACTACAAAACAAAATAATCATTTTACTATTTTGTTTTTCTTTATTTTTTAAGATAGCTCTCGCTTTCATTTTTTTCACCCCCTTTCTGAATTTTTCTGAGAATTCAAGTCCCGATAACTTAACAATGCAACCTCGCCGTAAGCTTTATATACAACCTCTTTACGAAATTCAAAAAAGAAACCTTTATAAATACACAAAATGCCAAAAATTTATTGATAATAAGTAATCTTTCTAAAATGAGTCAAGAGGATACTAAAATTACAGCAAAAATAAATTCAAAATTGATAATTAACTTGTTAAAACTATGCTAATTTATCTTGATTGTTTGGATTGATTACTTAAAATATCGACGATGGGCTGGTAGCTCAGCTTGGTAGAGCATCTGCCTTTTAAGATTGGAGAAAGCAGGTGGTCGTGGGTTCAAAGGATCATGAGGCAAACTTCATGAAGCGAAAGTCCCATCCGGCCCGCTTAAAATAAAAAAATGCCAGAAGAAATAGACATCACAAAACACGAATTTGTTCCTAGGCACATTAAATTGACAGAGGAGCAGACAGAGGAAGTTCTGAAGAAATTTAACATATCAAAGAAGCAGCTTCCGAGAGTTTTGAAGGAAGATCCGGCATTATCAAAGCTAGATGTAAAAAAAGGCGACGTTGTAAAAATAACTAGGAAAAGCCCAACAACAGGCGAGAGTGAATTTTACAGGGTGGTAATATGAATCCCAACAGAATATTAATAAAGAATTATTTTGAAAATCATTCCTTGGTAGAGAGCAACATAGAAAGTTACAACAGATTTATTGAAAAGGGAATTCAGGAAATTGTAAATGAAATTCAAGATATTATTCCAACAATCATTCCTGCAGAAGTTAAGGATTTCAAGATAAAATTCGGAAAAATAAGGGTGGAAAAGCCACAGATTGTGGAAGCTGACGGAAGCAGGAGGGATATTTATCCGATGGAGGCAAGATTAAGAAAGTTAACTTATTCTGCACCTGTCTACTTGACTGTTTCAGCCTACATGGATGGCGTTGAACGCGAACAGTTTGAGACCCTAATCGGAAAAGTCCCTGTAATGGTTAAGTCAAAGTTCTGCCATTTAAGTGGATTAAATAAGGAGCAACTGACCAAGCATTATGAAGATCCGAATGATTTGGGGGGATATTTTATTTTAAATGGCAACGAGCGTGTGCTTATTATTGTCGAGGATTTAGTAAGCAATAAATTATTTATTGAAAGAAATGCAACAGGACCAAGCAAGTATACTGCAAAATTATATTCTGAATCAGGGGTTTATAGAATTCCTCATACCATTGAGCAAATGAAAGACGGGATAATTTATATTTCATTTACAAGATTCAAAAGAGTTCCGATATTTGCTGTAATTAAGGTCTTGGGATTGGTAAAGGACCAGGATATTACAAGATTTATTTCAGATGAAAAGCAGTATGATGATGTTTTCATTAACTTGTATGAAACTGTTGAAATAAAATCGCAGGAACAGGCAATGGAATATTTGAGCAAGAAAATAGGATTAAACCAGGTTGATCATGGTGAAAAAGTTATAGACTTGCTTGATAAATATTTATTGCCCCATCTGGGAATTGTCTCGGGAAATAGAACAGATAAAGCCTATAATTTATGCAAGTACATCAAAAAATTCCTGATGATATCCCGCGACAATAAGCAGATTACAGATAAAGATCATTATATGAACAAACGCCTGAAGTTATCAGGAGATTTACTCGGGGATTTATTCAGGATTAATTTACGCGCACTGGTACAGGATGTTTTGTATAATTTCCAGAGGCTTGTTAAGCGTGGAAAGTTCCAGTCAATCAAGATTATCATAAGGGATCAGTTATTAACTTCAAGAATCAAGAGTGCTATGGCAACCGGCGCTTGGGTCGGGGGCAGAAAAGGAGTAAGCCAAAATATCGACAGGACTAATTTCACTGCAACAACATCTCATCTGCAAAGGGTTGTATCATTATTGAGTTCAGCGCAGGAAAATTTTGATGCGCGTGCCCTGCATCCGACGCACTGGGGAAGGTTATGTCCGGTTGAGACACCAGAAGGAACACCCATCGGACTAAGAAAAAATTTGGCATCACTGGCCAAAATAACGCAGGAAGAAATGTCAGATGATAAAGTAAAAAAATTATTGGAAGGAGCTGGATTAAATCAAAATGGTTGATGTCTATTTAAATGAAAAGTTTATTGGAAACGTAAATGACCCGGACGCATTTGTAAATTCCGTCAAGGAAAGAAGAAGAACCGGAAAACTTCCACTTAATGTAAATATTTTGCATAATAAAGAATTCAACGAGATTTACATCGAAAGCTCAACAGGAAGAACAAGAAGACCTTTAATTATTGTTCAGGACGGCAAATCACTTCTTAATAAAGATCATCTTGACAAACTGAAAAAAAATGAACTGACATGGGACCAGCTGGTTAAGATGGGAATAATAGAGTACCTGGATGCCTTGGAAGAAGAGAATGCTTTCATTGCATTGTATGAAAATGAGTTGACCAAGGAGCATACTCATTTGGAGATTGATCCTGTGGCGATTTTAGGATTAACAACCTCTGTAATTCCATATTCTAATTTTGGAAGCTCTTCAAGATTAATAAGGGGAAGTAAAATCCAGAAACAGAGCCTGGGATTGTATGCAAGCAACTTTCATTTGAGAATGGACACAGATGTTTCCTTGCTTCATTATCCCCAAAAGCCGATCGTGAAAACATTCATGCATGATATTTTAAATTATGACAGCCATGCCGCTGGCCAAAACGTCACAATTGCATTAATGAGTTATGAAGGATATAACATGCAGGACTCGATTATACTAAACAAAGGAAGCGTGCAGAGGGGTCTGGCAAGATCAACTTATTTCAGGCCTTATGAAGCAGAAGAATTGCGTTATTCAGGAGGCTTGATAGACGAAGTTTGTGTTCCGGACAAGGAAGTCAAGGGTTACAAGACAGAAAAAAATTACAGGTTGCTTGAGAAAGACGGAATTGTTTATACAGGGGCTTTGGTAAATGCAGAAGATGTCGTTATAGGAAAAACAAGTCCCCCAAGATTCTTGTCAAGTTTAGAGGAATTTAGCATAGCAGCTTCAACAAGAAGGGAAAGTTCTGTAAGTATAAAACATGGAGAAGGGGGAATTGTTGATGATGTTGTTATTACAGAAAATGAAGAAGGAAATAAAATTGTGCAGATAAGGATTCGTGATCCAAGAATTCCTGAAATCGGGGATAAATTTGCATCGCGTCATGGTCAGAAAGGAGTGATTGGAATGATTGTGCCCCATGAAGATATGCCGTTTTCTTCATCTGGTATTATTCCTGATTTAATATTCAGTCCTCACGGCATTCCAAGCAGAATGACAATAAGTCATTTGATAGAGGTCATAGCAGGCAAGATAGGAGCCTTATCTGGCAAGTATATTGATGGGACAACATTTGACAGCATGAGTGAAAGAGATTTAAGGGATATGCTTCTTGGGCTTGGATTCAGGGAAAATGGAACAGAGACAATGCACAATGGAGTTACAGGAGAACAGTTTGATGCCAAAATTTACGTCGGAAATATGTATTACCTAAAATTAAAGCATATGGTCGCAAATAAACTACATTCAAGGGCATCTGGAAGAATACAATTATTGACAAGACAGCCTGTTGAAGGAAGAGCACAGGGCGGAGGATTAAGAGTCGGAGAAATGGAAAAAGACTGCTTTGTTGCACACGGCGCAGCTTTATTGTTAAAAGAGAGGTTTGATTCAGACAAAACAGTTGTTTATGTGTGCGAGAACTGCGGAATGTTCGCTGTTTATGATGCAAACAAGGACAAAAAAGCATGCACAAAATGCGGAAGCAATGTCGATATAACCCCCATAGAGATGAGTTACGCTTTCAATTTATTATTAAATGAGTTAAAAGCCCTTGGAATTTATCCAAGATTATTTTTGGAGAGCAAATACTAAGATGTACAGCAATTATATAGACAAAAAAATCAAGAAAGTTGTTTTCGGAATACTTTCTCCTAAATTGATAAAGAAAATGGCTGCTACGAAAATAGTTACAGCCGAACTTTATGACAAAGAAGGTTACCCTGTTGACGGGGGATTAATGGATCTTGCCTTGGGTGTTATTGATCCGGGGTTAAGATGCAAGACATGCAACGGAAAGTTGAAAGAATGCAGCGGTCACTTTGGTTATGTTGAATTAGCAAGGCCGATTGTTCATATTAAATATACAAAAATAATTTTAATATTATTGAATAGCATTTGCAGAGAATGCGGCAGATTATTGGTGATGGAGCAGGAAATTCTGGATAAGGGACTGAAAGGATCTTTATTATTAAAACATTTAAAAGCAGTCAAGAAATGTCCGCATTGTGAAGCAAAGCAATTTGCAGTTAAGCTGGAAAAGCCTTACACATTCTTGGAAGATGACAAGCGTCTTACCCCAATAGACATGATATCTAGATTTGAAAAAATACCAGATAGGGATATTGAATTACTGGGCATGAATCCAAATTATGCGCGCCCCGAATGGATGGTATTGACAGTATTACCTGTCCCCCCTGTTACAACAAGACCAAGTATTACCCTTGAAACAGGAGAAAGAAGTGAGGATGATTTAACGCATAAACTCGGGGACATAGTAAGGATAAACCAAAGATTATTTGAGAATATAAACGCAGGCGCTCCTGAAATAATAATAGAGGATTTGTGGGATTTATTGCAGTATCATATAACAACTTATTTTGATAATGAAGTTCCCCAGATTCCTCCAGCACGCCACAGAAGCGGCCAGCCGTTAAAAACCCTTACTGAGAGAATTAAAAGCAAAGAAGGAAGATTCAGGCATAATTTAGCAGGTAAGAGGGTTAATTTTGCAGCACGTACTGTCATAAGTCCTGATCCAAAAATAGAATTCAATGAAGTCGGTGTTCCTTATGTTGTTGCCACTGAATTAACCATTCCAGAAAAGGTTACTGAATGGAATATTGAATGGCTGAAAAAGTTTATTGAAAATGGGCCTGAGAATTATCCCGGAGCAAACTATATTATCACGATTGATGGGAAGAAGAAAAAAATCACAGAAGATTCAAAAAAACAGATCCTGGAAGAATTAAAACCAGGCTATGTTATTGAAAGGCACTTAATGGATGGGGATATTTGCGTCTTTAACAGACAGCCAAGTCTGCATAGGATGAGCATTATGTGCCACAAGATAAAGGTCATGCCGGGAAGATCATTCAGATTAAACCCGGCTGTTTGTACTCCCTATAATGCAGATTTCGACGGAGATGAAATGAATCTGCATGTTCCGCAGAATGAAGAAGCAAGGGCAGAAGCTGAAATTTTGATGCAGGTCCAATCCCACATTATTACCCCGAAGAACGGGCTTAATGTTATTGGAAGTTTGCATGATGCAATAACTGGAAATTATTTGCTCACAAAGGATTTGAACTTTAAAAGAGAAGATGCTGTGCAAATCCTTTATAATATAGGGGTAAGTGATTTTAGCGGGCTAAAAAAAGGAAAAACCGTAACTGGAAAAGATGTTTTCTCTGCAATATTGCCCAATGATTTTGATTTCGTCGGAAGCACAAAAACAAATGAAGATGTTATAGTTAAGAATGGAAAGTTGATACAGGGATTTATTGACAAGGCAACCATTGGAGAAGACAATGGAACTTTATTAAGGGCAATTTACAAGCAATATGGGGAGGACGTAGGATTAGATTTACTCGGAAAGGTTTTCAAATTAGGAATACAGGTATTGTTAAGAACAGGATTTACAACTTCGATTGCAGATACTGATCTGCCAGATTCCTTAATCAATAAAATTAAGGAAAGGATTGAGGAAGCGGAAAAAGAAATTGATAATTTTGTTAAGGATTATGAAAACGGTTCTTTGAAAGTAATGCCTGGAATGACTGTTGAACAAACTCTTGAAAATATGATACTGCAGATTTTGAATAATTTGAGAGATAAGATTGGAGAAAGTGTTTATGAGACTGTTTCAGAAAAAAATTCAACTGTCTTAATGGCAAGAAGCGGTGCAATGGGTAACTTCCTGAATTTAGCACAGATGGCGGCATTAGTCGGACAGCAGGCTTTACGTGGCTCAAGAATAAATATAGGATATAACTCTAGAACCTTGAGCGTATTTCCCAAGGGAAGTTTAAGTGCAGATTCACGTGGATTTATAAGAAGGGGATACAGGTCAGGATTAAAACCTTATGAGTACTTTTTCCACGCAATGACAGGACGTGATTCACTGATGGATACTGCATTAAGAACGCCAAAATCCGGTTATTTGTACAGGAGACTGGCGAATGCATTGCAGGACATAAGGGTAGAATACGACGGAACAGTACGTGATTCAAATAAAAGGATTGTGCAGTTTGTTTATGGCGACGATGGTGTCGATGTAAGCAAGAGTGAAGGCGGCTTAATTAACGTCAAGAGAATTGTGAAAGAGGTTATGTCAAATGTCTGATCAAGAGATTCCTAAAAAATTATTGGACGAAGCAATTGAACTTAGCAAGGAGCACAGGCTTGGGGATCAAAAAAGAAAAGAAATTCTGAAAAGGGTTAAGGAAGAATATGAAAGCGCCAGGATAACTCCCGGAGAAAGCATAGGAATAATCACTGCAGAAAGTTTTGGTGAACCAGGTACCCAAATGTCGGCCCATTTTTCCGAGAAAATAATATTTAAAATAAATAATGAAATTAAAATTATTGAAATTGGTAAATTTATCGACGGTTTAATTAATTCAAAAGGTTCTTTAAAGTTAAATGAATATTCCGAAATCCTCCCATTAAATGATCTTGAAATTTTTGTTCCAAGTCTAAATCAAGAAGAAAAAATTGAATGGAAAAAGGTTATCGAAGCAAGCAGACATAAACCACAAAAAAAGTTAATGAATATAAAAACAGCTTCGGGAAGAGAAATTATATGCACAGATAATCATTCGTTTGTAACTAGAATTAATAATTCTGTAATTCCAGTAAAGGGAACAGAATTAGGATTAGGAATGAGAATTCCGGTAATTAATAATTTCTTTAATGACTCATATTTAAGTGAGATAAAAATAAATAAAAATATTTTTGATGATTTGATTGTTGTAAATGAAGATGGTTTATTATCAAAACCAGGAACAATTGCTAAACCAATCAAAAACTCTGTAAACCTCAACCAAAATACAGGTTGGTTTATTGGTGCTTATTTAGCAGAGGAATCCGCGAACTACGGTCAAGTTTCAATATCAAATTTAGATAATAATTATATTAACAATGCAAAGATTTTTGTTGATGAGATAAAATTAGATTACACTGAAGATTTTCATAATAGGGGATTTGCTTTAAGCAGAGATTTAAAGATAAATTCTACTTTATTAGCAAGTTTTATAAGAAACTCATGCAGTTCTGGATCAGATTTTAAAAAAGTTCCTGAATTTGCTTATAATGCAAGTAATGAATTTATTTCTGGATTATTAAGAGGATACTTTGATGGTGATGCAAATTTCCATGTTGATAGAAAAATGATTAGGGTAAGTTCAAATTCAAGAGAATTAATTGATGGGATTGCTTTATTGTTAAGCAGATTTAAAATATTTTCATATAAGATAAAAGATAAAAAACAACAATATTGGTTATTAATACCATATAAATATGCCCCCCAATTCCTGCAGCATATCGGTTCAGATATCGAATATAAAAGAAAGGATTTAGAAAAATTAGCAGAGTTGGCAAAAAATTTCTGGAATAAAAAATCTCAAGATTATACAGACATGATTTCGGGGTTTGGAAATTTATTTCATGATGTATCAAAAAAATTAAATTATCCGACGAGATATATAAATAATTTCGCAAAAAGACAAAAAATAGGAAGAACAGCTTTATTTAGATATATAAAGAAATTCGAGAATTTAGCAAAAGAAAAAAATGTTGATATTAAAAATGAATTAAATATAATGCGCAGAATGTTTAACTCTGATGTTATTTGGGATGAAATCGTTAGTATAGGGCATGTTGATTATGATTATGATTATGTTTATGATTTAAGCGTTTCAGGATTAGAGACGTTTACAACATTTGATGGAATTATTACGCATAATACATTAAACGTTTTCCATTTTGCAGGTGTTGCAGAAATGGGGGTAACTTTGGGATTGCCAAGGTTAATTGAATTATTTGATGCAAGAAAAGATCCGAGCACTCCAAGAACGGAAATTTACTTGAAAAGAGGATTTACAAAAGACAAGGAAAAAGTCAAGGAAATAGCTGCAAAATTAGTCGAGACAAGATTGCATGATATTGCAACCGAATTCAGCCTGAATTTAACATTATTTAGGGTAGAAGTTACATTAGACAGAAAAAAAATGAGGGATTTGAAAATTACAGAAGCCCAATTAGAAAAAACCGTTGAAGAGCAGTTAAAAAAAGTCAAGGTCAGCTTTGCGCAGGACAAATTAATTATCAAGCAGAAAGCAGAGGAAGAATATGAACTAAGAATGTTGTATCAGCTAAAGGAAAAATCAAAAGACGTGCATGTCAAGGGAATTAAGGGAATAATCCAGGTTTCCCCGATATTTAACGGAAATGAATTTGTCATATTATGCGCAGGAGCAAATTTGAAAGATGTTCTTAAGACAGAAGATATTGATGAAACAAGAACAACAACAAACGATATTTTTATGATGGCGGATGTTTTGGGAATAGAAGCTGCGAGACAGGCGATAATCAACGAAGCTACGAATGTTATTAAGCAGCAAGGTTTAGATATTGACATAAGGCACATAATGTTCCTGGCAGATGCAATGACAAACTCCGGGAAAATCCGCGGGATAACAAGATCGGGAATAACTGCAGAGAAAGAAAGTGTTCTGGCAAGGGCAAGTTTCGAAACGCCTTTAAAGCATATTGTCAATGCTTCCTTAATCGGAGAAGAGGATCACCTAAACTCTGTCATCGAAAATGTAATGGTTAATCAGGTTGTTCCTCTTGGAACTGGTTTGCCTGATTTAATAGCGAAGATGAGGCAGAAAGTAAAGGAAGCTAAGGAAAAATAAAATGGAAGAATTAAAAAAATTAATCAAGGAAAATAAAGTAATAATGGGAACCAACCAGGTTATGAAGAGTTTGAAATTAGGAAAACTAAAAGGGATTTATCTGGCCTCAAATTGTCCTAATAACACAAAGGATGATATTAAGCATTATGCAAAATTGAATAATGTGAAGGTTAATGAATTAGATGAGAATAATGAAGCACTTGGAACAATCTGCAGGAAACCGTTTTCTATAAGCATATTAGGATATTAACACTTATCTAAATTTTCTTTTTAAATATTTTATCATGATGATCATAATCTTCTAAAGTTACTGTTTTTGTATTTTCATCTACAGAAAAAGTTAAGACAAAACTCTTATCAATATGGACTTCTTTCCAATCTTTTAATGGTCCTTTAAGATTTTTATAATGTTGAGGATTTTTAAGTATTTCTTCAACCTTGTTTTTTATAATTTCGTATTGTTTATGATTTTTCTTTGATAATTTGTTTAAAATTTTATCTAACTTTGGCTTTACCTTCAAAGAATACATTACTTCTCATACCTCTTTACAAAATCCTTTAAGGAACCGATGGGAATAGCCTTTTCCTTCATTATTTTTTGGGCTTTTTTAATATATTCTGGTCTTAGTTCAGGTTCTAATACATTTTCTTCATACTTTTGAGCCATGACATTTATTGCCTCAGATTTATCTTTAAGATTATATTTAGCCTTGACTATATTCAATACTTGATTTGTTCTATCATTCACATTGATTATTGCTTGTACCATATTAATATGATGTTAATATAGCATTAATATATAAATCTTTTGGTTTTCATCTAATATCATCTATAAGTAGTAACAAAATAGGAAGATTTATAAAGGCTTAAATTATACTAAAATTATGATAAGTACGTTAGAACTAGAAAAACAATTTTACGAAGTAGTAAGAAATCCTGATTCAAAATTAAGACAGGATTTTTTAGATAGAATTCCTTTAGATGGAACTCTAATCTCTAGATTAATCTATCGGGAAGGTATTGATATTTGTGGTGATGGAGTTGTTATTGCACCAAGTAACGGGCTAGTTGCCCAAATGCCACAAACAAGTGCTTTCAGACAATTTTCTCCCATTAGAAAAAGGAAAATATTAGTATACCCTCATGCATTCTCATACGATTTTCATCAAAAAATCGGTGATGTAATTAGTACTTTGATAGATCATGAAGCTTTTCATTTAGAACAATTAAATAAACATTCTTTTTTCTTAGCATTAAGACCTGTTTGGAATGCTATAATCTCACCTAAAGATTGGGAGTATCTTGTAAGAAAAGATGCAGGAATTGAGTTAGCGGCATATGAAAACCAACTGAAAAATGCTCATTTAAGAGATTTATCACCCAAATACGGGGATTATCTCGAGGAAACTATAAATGAAATTTTGCAGAAGTATAAGCCATTAAATAAAATAACAGATAAAAAACTATTTTATGAGCTTGTTCCAGCATAAAATTAAAAAATTTTAAATCGATATCTTTATATACGAAAAATCTTGCCTAAGGTTTAGATGATTAAGATTTATCAAGGGGAAAGTAGAATAAAAATGTTTAGTAAAATCAACAAGCTTTCTATAAGTGTTCTTGGTTACTGAAAAGATCTAAATTTTCTTTCTAAATATTTTATCATGGTGATCATAATCTTCTAAAGTTACTGTTTTTGTATTTTCATCTACAGAAAAAGTCAATACAAAGCTCTTATCAATGTGAACTTCTTTCCAATCTTGTAATGGTGCTTTAAGATTTTTGTAATGCTGTGGGTTTTTAAGAATTTCTTCAACTTTACTTTTTATAATCTCGTATTGTTTATGGTCTTTCTTTGATAATTTGTTTAAAATCTTGTCTAATTTTGGCCTTACATCTAAAGAATACATTATTTTTCATACCTCTTCCTAAAATTTTCCATAGAGCCGATATGAATAGGTTTTTCCTTCATTATTCTTCTAGCTTTTCTTATATATTCTGGCCTTAACTCTGGTTCTAATATATTTTCTTCGTATTTCTCTGCCATAACATTAATTGCTTCAGATTTATCTCTGAGATTGTATTTAGCTTTGACTATATTCAAAACTTGATTTGTTCTTTCATTTACATTTATTATTGCTTGTACCATATTAATGTTATATTAATATGGTATTAATATATAAATCTATCTAATTATTATTAATTCTTATAAAGTAGTAACAAATAGAAAGCCTTATAAAGAGTTGAATTCTATTAAAATTATGGAAAACGTACCAACCTTGATAACTGAAAGCTACTTTAAGGATAGAAAACCCGACCCATAGAATAATTCCGGGAATATCTAGAAACAGCCATTCTGATGTTGTTGCCAAGAGGATTGGGTTTGATGAAGAGGCAATAACCGACCATTTAGTCTCTCAAGGATATTTATCTCCAAACCAAAAGTTAAGTGATGTTAAAAAATATTCGGTTGAAAATTAAAATTTTAAAACAAAACATTTTTATTAGTTAAAAAAGTTAGTTTAAAAACACCCGTAGATGCAACAATGCAGAAAAATAGAAATCTTTATATACGGAAAATCTTCTTTAAAAATTAAATGATTAAAATTTATCAAGGGGAAAATGGAAAAAGTGTTTAATAAAATTAATTTTATTTTTGTTCTTGGCTATTAAGATGTTATTAGATAAAGATAAAATACAAAAAATAAATTTTTTCGAGAATTTAACAAATAGCAAGGTTAAGGATTTTTTGGATGAAGAAAAGATAATCGTTGTTGTCGAGCAGGGAGAATTAGGAAAAGCCTTGGGCAGGAAAGCGAAAAATATAAAAATGGTTGAAAAAATGTTCCGCAAAAGACTTAAAATAGTCGAGTTTAGCGAAGATCCTTTAACATTTGTGAAGAACTTTATCTATCCGTTTAACGCGGAAGATGTTAAGTTAAACAATAATATCATAGAAATTACCATTCAGGATAGAAAAACTAAAGGTTTATTAATAGGAAGAAACGGCAGAAACTTGAATGAGCTTAACAGATTCGTTCATGAATATTATAATTTAAACGTGAAAATAATATAAGATGGGAAACAAAAGCAAGGGACTTGGAAGCGCTAGAAAGCTTAGAGTTAGAAGAAAGAAGAGCAGGTGGCAGGATTACTGGTATTTAAGAAGAACATTAAGGTTAAAAGAAAAATCAGATCCTTTGAAGGCAGCTGCTCAGGCCAAGGCGATTGTATTAGAAAAAACACAAAGAGAAGCAAAGCAGCCCAATAGCGCGATGCGAAAATGCGTGGTAACTCAACTTATAAAGAATGGAAAAAAAGTTACGGCATTTGTTCCGGGTTATAATGCTATCAAGTTTATCAACGAGCATGACGAAGTTGTTATTGAAGCCATTGGTGGAAAACAAGGACGTGCAAAAGGGGATATCCCCGGAATCAGATGGCAGGTAATCAAGGTTAATGATCAAAGTTTAGATGCTTTATTGAAAGGAAGGATAGAAAAGGGTAGGAGATAAAATGGATTTCAAATTATTTGATAGATGGGATACTAAGGTTCAAGTTAATGATCCCGGATTAATACGCTATATTACATTAAATCCGATTTTAGTTCCAAAAACAGGAGGCAGATATGTCCAGACAAGATTCTGGAAGAGCAAAAATAATATTGTAGAGAGATTAATAAATAAATTAATGATTCCGGGTCATCGCGGAAAGAAACACAAGACAACATCCGGCAGAATTTCAGGAAAATCGCAGAAAGTTTATGATATTGTTGAGAACGTGTTCAAGATTATTGAGGAGAAAACCAAAAAAAACCCAATTGAAATTTTCATTCGTGCTTTGGAAAATGCAGCTCCCAGGGAAGAAATTATCTCTATTGAATATGGTGGTGCTCGTTATCCTCAGGCTGTTGAATGCGCTCCTCAAAGAAGAATTGATATTGCCTTAAGGCAGTTTGTGCAGGGTTCATATCAAAAAAGTTTTAATAAAAAAATAAATATTGTAGATGCCTTGGTTGATGAAATTCTTAAAGCTTATAATTTAGATCAAACTTCTACTGCAATTGCAAAGAAATTAGAATTAGAAAGACAAGCTGATTCAAGCAGATAATTAAGTTAATTTTGGGTTATTAGACTAGGAAGATGTTGTCGATCTTTATTTAATATATTAAAATTATCCTTGCATCTTGCAATTATTCTATATTTTATATCCAATAAGTTCTTAATAAATTTAAAAATATGTTTTTGTCTTTGTTCTGTTAAGATTTCCAATCCTTCATGAAAAGAGTTTCTTGCAGAAGATAAAATTGTATTCTTTATGTCATTTTTAACATTTTTTGTATCCCCTTCTGTTTTTATCCTTATTGTTGCATAAGTATTGACCCTCTCAGTTAAATCATTATTTACTTCGTATAACACATCCAATAATTGGGCATATTCTCCAATTTTCTTAACCGCATTCCTGACAATGGGATAATTAGTTGAATCTACAATTTCACTTAATATTTCTACTGCCGATGTGCAACATGAGCCGGTCATCTTTGCTATAAAAAATAATTCTTGCGGGTTTGTTTCAGTAAATTGTCTTTTTACAGAGTGAGTTAGTTTATCCATAATTTCCTTAAGGTCTCTTTCGCCATATTTGGAGATAAAATTTTTATATATTAATCTAGCTAGCCTGTAAGACGTTCTTTCTTCTAAATCTCTTCCAATTTTATTAGAGCCAAATAAATTACTTTTTACATTGTCTAAAAATTCAAATTTTTCATTTAGTGATGAATTTCTTTTGTCAATTATATCATCAACAATATCTGTTAGCAATAATAAACGATAAGAGTTTAGTCCAACTTCTCCTCTTTTTTTACCGTCACCATACTCATTGCAAAGATCGTAAAACATAAATCCCAAAACGCCCATAGCAGAACCAAAATAATTTCTATATTTTAATAGATAATCCCTTATTGATGACTCTTTTAAATTTTTAAATGATTCTGGGAATTTTCTTGAATTTCTAAAAAGTTCGACTATGTATTTGCCATGATCAATCATTTTAATCTGAATTTTCATATAAATTAAGATTTTTAAGTCTTTCTATTATAACCATTTTAGAATAGTAACATTTATAAATAAAACAATTTGTAATAATAAGGGGTGATTGGGGGTTAAAATGGATATAATCTGCAAGGAATGCGGAATGATTTACACTAGCAACGAAGTTCCTGAAGGATTCGTGTGTTTGTGTAAGAGCAAAGAGTTTAAATTACCCAAAAATGCAAACTAAAAAATCATTGGAAGATTTAATTCCTTTGATATTAACTGAAAAGCATAAAAAAGCATTAAAGGAATTAAGAGAACACCAGAAAGAATATTTTGAGATTTGTAAAGAAACAAAGGAATTTTTGATGGATGAAGTTTGGTTGGAATTAAATTTTAGTAAACTACATATGAATTATTTTAATATTAAAGAGCCAGAAGATGAAGAAAGGGTGATGTATGGCCTAATGTTAAAGAAGGGTTATAAATTTACATGATATTACAAGATTTACTTAAACATATTCCGAAAACAGTCGCTAAAGAAGATTTTGATAGATTAAAAGAAATTGAAGATTTTGAAATTTACAGGAAAAAGAATAACATCGGCGGCTGTTCTGAACTTTATACAGAAGCGAGAAAATTTGCGTTTGAATTTCTTAAAGGACTGGATTTTTTGGATAAGGAATTATGCAGAGAACATAATCTCGACTATCTTGATGTGCTCTGCGATAGTAATCTGATTAAGATAATGACCGCATATCGAAATATGGAAGAAGAAAGAATTTATGAAATTTACATGAAGATATACGGGAAGAGAATATGATTGAAGATATTATAATTAAAATATTATTTTCTTCTTGCAAGATATTGAACAAAAAGACTTTTTTCTTTCTTTTAATCCAGTAATAATTCCATTTAACTCAGTTCCACCACCAACCCCAAAATCAATAACACTCTTTAACTTATTTTTAATAATTAAATTGAGAAAAAAGTCGCGTTCTTCTTTTTTTATATTCCCTTTAAATTTTGGATAAATCTCTTTTTCCCAGCTTACAAATTTAAAATCAGAAAATTCTTCTATTGGGTTGCTTACGTATGGTAATGTATTCACAAAGGGCATATTAAAATAGAGATTTAGTTCCTTTTAAAATCTTTCTAAATGCGTTTCTATAGTAAATCTTATTCGGACAAAACTAAAGTTTTCGGACCATGTTTTTAATAACAAAACCTTTAAAAATCCTCCAATTACAAAAATCTTAATGGCAGAAACAACGATAGCTCATCAGATTCGTGAGTTAATGAACAGTCCGGAAAAAATAAGGAATATAGCAATTGCGGCGCATATTGACCATGGCAAAACAACCTTTTCTGATAATTTATTGCTTGGAGCAGGAATGATTTCCGAGGAACTTGCGGGAAAGCAGCTAACCCTGGATTTCAGGGAAGATGAAAAAGAAAGGGGAATCACAATAGATGCAGCCAATGTTTCGATGATTCACGAAGTTAACAATGAAAAATATCTGATTAATTTAATAGATACCCCCGGCCATGTTGATTTTGGAGGAGATGTTACAAGGGCAATGAGGGCGGTAGATGGTACAATAATCCTGGTTGATGCTGTTGAAGGAATTATGCCGCAGACAGAGACAGTTGTCAAACAAGCCCTGAGGGAAAGGGTAAAACCGGTTTTATTTATTAACAAAGTAGATCGTTTGGTAAGAGAAGTAAAATTAACACCTGAAAAAATACAGGAAAGATTAACTCAGGTCATTAATGATGTTAACAGATTTATAAATAATATTGCCCCGGATGAATTCAAAGGAAAATGGCTGGTTAATGTGCAGGATGGAAGCGTTTGCTTTGGTTCTGCGTTTCATAAATGGGCTTTAAGTATTCCATACATGCAAAAAAATAACGTAAGTTTCAAAGATGTTTTTTCTGCATACGAAAAAGATGATTACAATGAGATGGCTAAAAAAGCGCCATTGCATAAAGTTGTATTAAATGCAGTTGTTAAACATCATCCAAATCCAAAAGAAGCACAATTATACAGAATTCCTAAGATTTGGCACGGCGAACTTGATTCAGAAGAAGGAAAATCATTAACCAGTTGCGATCCAAACGGTCCTGTTGCTTTCATTGTTACAAAAATTGTAATTGATAAGCACGCTGGAGAAGTTGCAGCAGGAAGATTATTTTCCGGAACAGTAAAACAAGGCGAAGAAGTCAATATGATTTTAGCTAAAAGAAGTGTAAGGGTGCAGCAGGTCAATATTTACAAGGGACCTACAAGAATGCAGGTTGATAGCGCAGTTGCGGGAAATATAATCGGACTGGTTGGATTAAAGGATGCATATGCTGGGGAAACTGTTGCATCTGTTCCTGATTTTACGCCTTTTGAAGCAATAAAACATATTTTTGAGCCTGTTGTTACTAAATCAATTGATGCCAAAAAACCAAGTGATCTGCCAAAACTTGTTGAAGTACTAAAGCAGGTAAGCAAGGAAGACCCGAGCATTAAAATCGAGATTAATCAGGAGACAGGGGAGAACTTAATGTCTGGGATGGGAGAGTTGCATTTAGAAGTTATTGAAAACAGAATTAAAAGAGAAAAGGGATTAGATGTTGTAAGCGGTGCACCAATTGTTGTATATCGGGAAACTATTCAGAAAAATTCTCCGGAAGTAGAAGGAAGGACCCCGAACAAGCATAATATATTTTTCTTTAAGGTTGAGCCTTTAGATGAAAAAATTTACGAAGCAATAAAATCAGGAGAATTGGCTGAGACAGGCGTTAAAAAGAAAGACAAAACATTATGGGAACAGTTGGTTAAACTCGGGGTAGACGCAAAAGAAGCTAGGCAATACCGTGATATTTACAAAGGAAATGTTTTAATTGACGGAACTCGCGGAGAAGTCCATATCGGGGAAGTAATTGAGATGGTTATAGAAGGATTTGAACAGGTTATGAATGAAGGTCCATTAGCAAGAGAACCGAGTATGAAGATGAAAGTTGTTTTAACAGATACGAAATTGCATGAAGACGCAATTCACCGTGGTCCAGCTCAGGTTCTTCCTGCAGTAAGGGACGCAATCAAAGAAGCAATGCTAAAATCTCAGGCAACAATTTACGAGCCATTGCAAATATTGGAAATAGACTGCCCTGCTAGATTCCTTGGCGAAATAAGCAAACTGGTGCAGAACAAACGAGGACAATTACTTGATGTTGAGCAAATTGGCGATTATATAAAAGTTAAATCTAAACTCCCTGTTGGAGAAATGTTTGGATTGACAAATGATTTAAGAAGCGCGACAGAAGGAAGAGGCAGCCATTATGTCATTGACCAGGTATTTGAGAGATTACCTATGGATTTGCAGCAGAAAATAATTACAAACATCAGGAAGAGAAAAGGCTTGACGGAGAATATGTAATAACTTTTATATATTTTTCTTATTAGAATTTTAAAATGAACAGAAGACAATTTATAGCAACTACAGCAGCTTTAGGCACAGGAACTTTATTCCTTCCAAATGTAATTAAAAATTCAGCTATTTTTGATATTTATTCTTTAGAAAGAAAATCGCTTAGTTTATACGAGCTTGAGAGAATAATAATGACAAACTATCTTTTTTTTGGGAAATATCAGGAAATGCTGGTAAGATGGATGGATGCTGCAATGGAAGAACCTGATTTGAAACATAGAATACAATGCGTTAAAGATGATTTAGCCTTAATATCCCTGGTAAAAATTAAATCATTTTCACGCCGAAAGCCAGACAAAGATGAGGCAGAAAATTTAGTAAGGACATTTGATGATATTTATGACGAGATTAATTCACTGAAAAAAGCCAAAAAACTTGAATATATTGAGGATCAGGGAAAAGTAGTTTTATTGAAAAATAATTCAGTTTATGATATCCTGGGCGGAACGAGCTTCTTCAATAGGTTTAATATCCTAGATTTAAACAACATTGATGATGAAGTAAATCATTTAATTAGGACATTGGACAGGTTGGCCCCCGAAGCCTTGCATATAAAAGAGGCTTCTGAAATAGCCGGAATTCCGTTGGAAGATGCTCTAGCATTTGCGTATGTTGAATCAAGGGGAAGAGAGTTCGCAGTAAGCAAGAATGGCGATGTTGGAAGATTCCAGCTAAATTCAAATGTATTAAGTGATATTTACAAAGATACAACTTATCAGGATAACGAATTATCTGAGTACATAAAAAGAAGCACATCTTTTGGCACTTTTTTAGAGGATTTAGTTAGTAACCCGAAATTAAATGTCGCTGTTGGAATAAATTTAATGAGGCATAAACGTGATAAAACAAAGAATTATTATCCAATTGCTTACTATGCCGGCATTAGAAAAGTATTAAGATTGTCTAAAAGAATTAAAAACAAGCTAAATAATCCTGAAAAAATAACAGAAGATGATCTAAGAGATTATGTGCTTGATTATTTTAATAAGTTTACAAATGCAAGATATGGTTTCATAAAATTAAGGACTTATCTGGCTTAGCGAAACAGAGCCCGATTTAAACTCCTTTTAAAAATCTACAAATTTTCTTTATAAACCTTTCTATTAAAATTTTCTATTTTGTTGATATAAGGCTTAAAACATTAAAATTTCAAGGCTTCGGAGTAAAAAGCTTTTTATATTTTAAAATATCCTCTAATAATAATCTTCAGGGGGAAAATGAAACCAGAGTATAAGGCAGAAAGCATTGTTGTATTAAAGGATCTGGAAGCAGTCAGAAAACGCAGCGCAATGTACATTGGAGATACAGGGGTAAAAGGACTGCATCACTTAGTTAAAGAAGCATTGGATAATGGAATTGATGAAGCATTGGCTGGCTATGCAAACAAAATTAATGTCGTAATACATACAAATAATTCTGTTACAGTAGAAGACAATGGAAGAGGAATTCCTGTTGATATACATCCTGAAATTGGCAAGCCTGCTGTTGAAGTTGTTATGACTATGCTGCATGCGGGCGGAAAATTTGATAAACGCACGTATAAGGTTTCAGGAGGATTGCACGGTGTTGGGATCTCTGTAACAAATGCATTGTCAGAATATTTAGAAGTTGAAATTAAAAGAGACGGGAAAATTTACAAGCAAAGATATGAAAAAGGAAAAACCGCAAGCTCCCTGGAAATTATTGGGGAAACACAAGAGACAGGAACAAAGGTTACATTTTTGCCAGACAACTCAATTTTTACAATTTTGGAATTTGATTATGATATCTTAGCAAACAGATTAAAAGAACTAGCTTTTTTGAATAAAGGATTAAGGTTAACAATAAAGGATGAAAGGAATAACAGAGAAAATGAATTTTATTATGAAGGAGGAATCAAAAGTTTTGTTGAGGAATTAAATAAAATTAAAAATAAATTGCATCAAAATGTGATTTACTTTAATAAGGAAGTTAAGAATATCCAGGTTGAAGTAGCATTCCAGTATAATGATAGTTATTCTGAAAGCGTTTTTTCATTTGTAAATAATATTAATACCATTGAAGGCGGAACCCATCTAATCGGGTTTTATACTGCTTTAACCAGGGCATTTAATGATTATCTGAAGAAGAAAAATTTGCAGAAAAACGGAGATAAATTAACAGGAGACGATATCAGGGAAGGATTGACCGCAATAATCTCATTAAAGATTCCAGAACCGCAATTTGAAGGGCAGACTAAAACCAAATTAGGAAATTTAGAGGTTAAAGGCATTGTTGACAGCATGATTTATGATAATTTTGTTACGTTTTTAGAGGAAAACCCAAATGTTGCCAAGGCAGTTACTTCAAAAGCATTAGATGCATTACGTGCTCGTGAGGCAGCAAGGAAAGCAAGGGAATTAGCAAGAAGAAAATCTGTTTTGGAATCAGGAAGTTTGCCGGGGAAATTAGCAGACTGCCAGGAAAGAGATCCGAGCAAAGCAGAATTATTTATTGTTGAAGGGGACTCTGCCGGTGGTTCAAGCCGCCAAGCAAGAGCAAGAGAATTTCAAGCTATATTACCATTGAAAGGAAAAATCTTGAATGTAGAAAAAGCAAGATTGGATAAAATGTTGAGAAGCAATGAGATAACTATACTAATTTCCGCTATTGGAAGCGGAATAGGAGAAGAGTTTAATATTAACAAAGCAAGGTATCATAAAATAATCATTATGGCAGATAGTGATGTCGACGGCCAGCATCTGGTTACATTATTATTAACTTTATTTTATAGATATATGAAACCTTTAATAGAATCGGGTTATATTTATATTGCAACTTCTCCATTATATAAGGTAAATAAAAATAAGAAAAATCATTATGTATTGAATGACAATGAGCTTAAAGAGCTATTGAATAAGATTGGGGATGAAGATATTGAAGTCCAGAGATTTAAAGGGCTGGGAGAATTAAATCCGGAGCAATTATGGGAAACTACTTTAAATCCTGAAAATAGAATATTAAAAAAAGTAACAATAGAAGATGCTGTTTTAGCAGATACAATATTTAGTACTTTAATGGGAGAGGAAGTTGAACCTAGAAGAGAATTTATAATGCAACATGCAAATGAGGCTAAAAATCTAGACATTTAAAATGAAAGAAAAAATTTTTGAGAAATTAAAAAGAAAATTGGAATTATTAGATAGAGAGAAAAATAAAGAAAAAAAGCGAGACTTGATAATAGATATAATTGTTGATTTAGAAAAATATTGCCATAGGGACGATGTTAATATTCATATGGTTTTAGCTGAAGCTAGAGAAAGATGTAAGAAGGAGATAAAAAAACAGTATTAAAATGATAGAAGAATGCATATTTTGTGAAGGAAAACTGGAAAAATATCTAATTAAGAAATTTGAACATTGGATAGTTTATTTAAACCCACAGCAATATTATCTTGGAAGAGTTTATGTTGTCCTAAATAGGCATGAGCCTGAGAACACTTTTGAATTAACAGATGAAGAATGGAAGGAGTTCAAGGAGGTTATAGATAAAGTAACAAAAGTTCTGAAATCTTTATATAAATATGACTTGATGAATTACTTGACCTTACAAAACAAAGACAGGAATCATTTTTATATGCATCTGATTCCTAGGTATAAAGACATTAGAATAGTCAATGGCGGTGAAGAGTTTAAGGATGAGTTATGGGGCAATCCACCTTTCCCTTCTCCAAAGAAGGAAGTCGAAGAGAAATTACTGCAGAAAATTAAAGAAGATATTCAAAAGGAATTATAAAATGCCACAAGAAATCCAAAATAAGCTGATTGAAGAAGAAATGAAGACAAATTATATAGATTATGCTATGTCTGTTATAACTGCTCGTGCATTACCCGATGTAAGAGATGGATTAAAACCAGTTCATAGAAGAATTCTTTATACAATGGAAAGAGCAGGATTATTTTCAAATAAACAATTTAGAAAATCTGCTTTTGTAGTTGGAAGAACTTTGTCCGATGCACATCCTCATGGTGATACTTCTGTTTATGATGCTTTAGTGAGAATGGCTCAAGATTTTTCTCTGCGCTATCCTTTGGTCCAAGGACAAGGGAACATGGGGAGTGTAGACGGCGACGCTCCGGCCGCGCAAAGATATACCGAGTGCAAACTAAGTAAATTTGGCGAGGAACTTTTGTATGATTTAGATAAAGAAACAGTTAATTTTATTCCTAATTATGATAATTCATTAAAAGAACCAGTTGTATTGCCAAGCAAGATTCCTAATTTATTAATTAATGGGAGTTCTGGAATAGCTGTTGGTATGGCAACAAATATTCCTCCACATAATATAAATGAAGTTATTAATGCTGTGAACTTAGTTATTGATAATAAAGAAGTTAATGTTATGGAATTAATTAATCATGTTTTAGGGCCAGATTTTCCGACTGGCGGGATAATTTCTGGAAAACAGGGGATTATTGAGGCATATAAAACCGGAAGAGGCAAGATAATAATAAAAGCCAAGACAAAAATTGAGCCAAGAAAAATAATTGTTGAAGAAATTCCATACCAAGTTAATAAAACATTATTAATTGAGAATATTGCAGACTTGGTTAAAGAGAAAAAAATAGAGGGAATTTCTGATATAAGGGATGAAAGTGATAGGAAAGGCATGAGATTAGTTATTGAATTGAAAAGAGACGCTAACCCCGAAATTGTTTTAAATCAGCTTTACTCTCATACCCAGTTGCAAACTACTTTTGGTATTATTATGCTTGCATTGGACGAAAACAAGCCAAAAATAATGAATTTAAAAGATTTAATTAATTCTTTTATCAAGCATAGATTTAATGTTATTACAAACAGGACTAAATTTGATTTAAACAAAGCAGAGAAACGCGCACATATTTTAGAAGGATTAAAAATTGCATTGAAAAATATCGATGATGTTGTTAAATTAATTAAAGCAAGTAATAATGTTGAAAATGCTAAGCAAGAATTAATTTCTACTTTTACATTAAGCAATGAGCAGGCTTTTGCAATATTGGATATGAAATTGCAGAGATTAACTAGTTTAGAGCAGAATAAAATGCAAAATGAGCATGATGAATTAATAAAATTAATCGGGGAATTAAAGGAAATCTTGGCAAATGAAAACAAGATTTATGAAATCATGAAAAATGAATTAATTGAATTAAAAAATAAGTATGGGGATGAGAGAAAAACCTTCATAGAGGAAAACGGCCATGAAGTTTTAACAGAGGATTTGATACAGGAAAGCAATGTTGTTGTTACAATGACTTATTCCGGGTATGTAAAACAAACTCCTTTAGTAGAATATAGGCAGCAAAAAAGAGGAGGGAAGGGAATTATTGCAACCGGAACCAAGGAAGAGGACCTAGTTAAGGATTTGTTCATCACAAGCAACCTGAATACATTATTGTTTTTTACAAATAAAGGCAAATGTTTCCAGTTAAAAACTTATGAACTGCCTTTGGAAGGAAGATATTCAAGAGGAAAGGCAATTGTTAATTTATTAAAACTAGAGCAGGATGAAAAGGTTAATACAATTCTTCCAATAAGCAAATTTGGAGAAGGTTATTTGATATTTATGACTAGAAAAGGGATTATAAAGAAAACCAAATTAAATGAATATGAAAATCCAAGAAGTTCTGGACTGCAAGCCATAAGATTAATTGAGAAAGATGAATTGGTAAATGTAATTTTAAGCTCGGGAAATGATGAAGTTATGATAGCAAGTAAATTTGGATTAGCTTCTAGGTTTAATGAAAAAGATATAACTTCTGTCGGCAGAAATTCTGTAGGCGTTCGCGGCATTAGATTGAATTCAGGAGATGAAGTCATCGGAATGGAAAAAGTCAATGAAACCTCCTCTTTATTGACTGTGACAAACAATGGCTACGGAAAGAGAACATTGATTTCAGAATATAGATTGATAAGAAGAGGGGGAAAAGGAGTTACTAATATATTAACCAAACATCTGAAAGAAGATTCAAGAAATGAGGGCGTTGTTGCCATAAAACCAGTTTATGAAGATGATGAAATAATGATTATGACCGAGAAAGGAATTGTTATTAGATTGCCTGTAAAAGGAATTTCTGTCATAGGAAGAAATACACAAGGCGTTAAAGTCATAAAATTGGATAATAATGACAAAGTTTCTTCTGTTGCTAAAATCTCTAAAGAATAAATAATTAGATTAACCTTAGAGAAAAGATGTAAGAACCAATTGCAATTACAACGATTAGTACCCAAACTACTTTATTCCAAACAAATACTTTTCTTCCATCAAAATTCCAAAATGGGATCATATTAAATAAAGCTAACCAAGAATTGATTAACATCCCAAAGTGACTTGCTACATTTACCCAAGAACTTAAGTTTAATATACTTATAAAGAAGAAAATTAAAGCTAAAACTAAATTTGTTATTGGTCCTGCTACTGAAATTAAGCCGTTTCTTTTAATATTAATGCGACCACCAGCAATCATTACAGCGCCAGGAGCAGCAAATACAAATCCTAAAAAACTCATTGCCAATGCCAATAGCAGCATGTAGTCAAAAGCACGAAATTCTGCAATCGCACCATATCTCTGGGCTATTACTTTATGGCTTAATTCATGAAATAAGAAACCGATTCCAACTGTTAAACCCGATAACAGAAAATTGAAGAATAATTGCGCTGAAAATAAGTTATCTCGGGTTAATACAATAGCGAAAGCAGCTGAAATAACTACCCAGGCTTTTGCTATGTCAATGATTTCAGTTCTTGAAGTTTCGAAATTCTTAAACATCTTGATTATGATCCAAAAATTCCATTTTATGCTGGTCTCTCATGGATTTTCTTCTTTTCGGTTTCTTTGTATATATAACTTTGGTTTCTTTAACTTCTTTTATTCCGACTTTTCCCATAATGCAGCCTCCGCAATATTCTATGGCCTTATGGTTTCCAGTTGGATGATGATGGCACATTCTAACATCTGCTTCATCTGGATCATGCCCGATAGACAAACCTTTATTATTACCAATAAGCTTTAGCCATTCGGGATGAATAAATTTCGGCGTTAAAAAACCATTTCCTGTCAGGATATATCCTCCTTCTCCTGTCTCCCCATTAAGATTGCTTTGCATAACATTGCCCTTTAAATCTTCCCAGTTTTTTCCCAGCATAAGATATGCAACTTCCCTTGAAGGTATCCTTATTGGCAATAACTGCACAACCAAATCATGTTTTTTTGAATACTCTATTAATTCTAAATTTGCAGATGTTGGGGATTGCGGAGCATTGATCAATAAAAAAAATCCTGTCTTGACTCCTGCTTCCCTGTATAATCTTGATTGCTCTTTCCTAAATTCCTGTGTATGACCATGCATTACTAATCCTGTTTGAACGTTTTCATAATCCCCCTCGCTGTATAATATTGAAGATCCTGATTTCTTAAATAAATCAGCAATATCTTTGTTAAACTCCAAAGACTTTGTCGGCATTACAGCGTGCGTTCCTGTTCTGAGAATTGTTTCTAGAGTATCAAATAATTGTTTTCTTGTGTAAATCGATCCGACTTCAGTTCTCTTGCCCAATCTTAATACCTTTATAAGTTGATTAATTTCATTTCCATCAACCCTTCCGTTTCTTAATTCATCTTCCAACTTATCTTTATCTATTTCTATGAGGGTTTTTGGAAAAGGAGCATCATGCTGGTAACCTGCATAACAATACATGCATTCATCCAAAAATGAGTCAAAGAAGTTTATGAAATTTTCTCCGTCAAATGACGATTTTAATCCCAGACTATCGCCTGGAACAAAGCCAGCTATGCATTTGCTGTCCGCAGTAGAAAAATCAAGGTTTCCGCGATAAAGACACGATTTTACATAGTCATGCTTCCCCGAGGTTATATAGATTTTAGGGTGATTTAGTCTTATCTTTGTTACAGGAAAAATAACATCAGAATATTTTTTTTCACTAAATTTCTCAGCAGCAGGATTCTCACAAAATATGCCAATATCAGACCTTAAAATATGCACCAATTCTGTTTCTAATTGCGTTCCTTTTATTGAATTTAATAGTTCATATTTAATATTCTGATTTGTATCAATCTTTTCATCTTGAACACCGTAGAATCTTACTATTTTTTTGATATTTAGATGATTATGCGGGGCATTATTATGGTTTAAAAGATAGACATCTAATCCCCTGTTAACCCTTCCGTAAGAATACTGTACATGGGCAATGTGTTTTGCATGTTGCCTTATGCTCGGAGGAGTAAGCTTGTATACATCTGCATCTTCTGAGTAAAATGTTATGGCCCTCCAATTAGAACCAACATATGATGCGCTTCTTACCCTCATTTTATCAAATCCCCCAGACTTTGGAATTGGTATCTCTTTAAAAATTTAACGCTAAAATTAATGCTTCTTTGAATAAGGAAATGTTGAACCGTTATCAAACAACTTGTACTGGTTTAAACTGCCGCGATTTGCACCCTTCCACCACAAAACAGCATCCACCAAGGTCATATCAACTCTTTCATTCGGCAATAAAAATCTCTTGTCTTGCGAAAATATTTCATAAGCTTCTCTTTCAATTCTTAAATAATCTTCCTTGCTTGGAGTAAGACGATTTTTTTGGCTTTTTGGAGTTCGCCTTTTTGGAATAATATAATCCTCATCAATTTCTATCCCAAGTTTATTCAACCTTTTCATTACCCACACGTCTAATGCAAGCAATTCTTTTCCGCCTAAAAACTGGTGCCATAATGAAAATGTTTTTCTTCCAACCCATCTTATTCTTTTAGTACTATTATGGTTAACATATTCTTCTCTTAGATTAATATCTGCATTTGGAATTTCTTTCCAGAATTCATGATTTGTTTTTAAAAAATAATCTATTGAACTTTCAAATCTCCCATGTTTAGAAAATCTTATTCCACTTTCTTGAGCCGCTAAGTTAACTAAATATTTATCACTTAAAATTTTAAAACTTGCTACTTTATACATTGAATCAGCATCGTTATGATATGAATATTTTCTTAAATTTCTAATGAATCTAACGCTTGGCTCTCATAATGAAACTTGACCAGCTATACAAAATAATAAACTTTCTAAAGCACTTTCTTGATTTAATTCTGGAACCCTTTGATCATATAGTATTTTTCTTGCTTCCTCTATCTCATAATCTAGAATTTCTTTAATCATGAAAATAAATTCTCCTCATAATTCTGCCATTTACTTAAAGCAATTAATTTTTTTTCTAAATTTCCATCTTCTTCAAAATTCCAGTCATTTTTCTTATTCTGCAATTCCTGATAAAGTAAATTTCTTTTTCCTTTAATCTCGTTAATTAATTCAATCCTTGTTTTTCCGCTTATTTTTTCTGTTAATCTTTTTATGATCTCATCAATAACTTTGGTGTCATAGTCCATCATAAGTATCTTTGAAAGTTTATTTGTATTTAGCACTGGACCATTTATTACGCTCCATTCATAGTTTCTGTTAAAACTCTTTCTTCTTATTAAATTACGGTGGTGCTCTCCATAACCCATTATAATTTCTGCAGCCTGTGCAAAGGTTAAAGGAACAAAAATTCTGTCTTCATGACTTATGCTATCACCATTTTTTTGCCTGTTTATTATTTCCTGTAGTTCTTTTTTAGAGTCTCCTGTCATGAATGTTGAAAGATTATGGTAATCTTTCCACCTCTTTCCAATGTATTTTTCATTATCTTTTATTAATTTCTTTGTTCTTTGAAATAAATAGTGCTCTTTAACTGCTTCCAGCGGCAGGATAAAAATATCCCCAAAGTCAAACAATAATAAATCTTCTGGTGTAATGTTCCTGATGACTTTTTTCTTTTTGCCCCCTCTCCGGACAAATTCAAATGTGCTTAGCTTATCCTCCCTTTTTACTGCAATTATATAATGTCTTGAGTTATCCTCATGATAGAATTGCGTATTTGGGATGAGCACGTTTTCTATAGAAGATTTAATTTCATAATGAATCGGGGGGCTAAAACTATTGTCTATTGTATCTGAACCGTGTCCATTAACTCTGCTATCCCTTAAACCAAGCAAATTTCTAACATAATTTTCTGCAGATTCATGCGGTTTTTTATTCTGATACAGCCTTTTTAAGAAAGCTTCCTGCTGGTAATACTCTCTTTCATTTGTTGGTTCACTTAACCCTAATTTTCTTACTAATCTGTCCTTATTATCCCAAAACCCTCTTTCTAATCTACTCATAAAATAAAAACAACAGAAATAAATATAAACCTTACTTTATGATCTCAGCATGTCCTATTAATCTCCATCTTGTCCCAATTCTCCTTGATAATGTAATTCTATCTGTCAGATTGCAGCATACAGGCAGCTTTAATTTTATATGGATTACATTTTTCTTTAATTCAACCACTGTTCCAACTGTGGCAGCAGAATTAACATTCAACATTAATATTTCCCCTTTTTTAATTGGCTCTACAACTAATTCGTCTTTGCTTCCAACAACTCTTTTTAATAAATGCTGCTGGAGGTCAAATTCATTGTAGAGTTGGGGCATTTTGCCCTTTAATCCCACAACATTTCCGGTTAATGAGTCTGCTTTGATTAATCTAGGATCTAGTTTTGTTAATATTCCTGCACTTCCTCCAGGATGCAATTCTTTTACTGCCCCGCCGCCGGACATCAGGTTTTCTATAGAAGTGAATATAGGCTGCCATGTAACCTTTCCCTGAAATTCTTTTTTTAATCCAGGACGTATCTCGATTTCTTCATCTTTTTTAAGAACCCCTTGTTTTAATGCCCCCCCTAATACGCCTCCTTTTAAATCATCTATGCTGGTTCCTGGTTTGTTAACGTCAAAACTTCTGGCAATAAAAAATAACGGCTCTTTTGTAACATCTTTCTTCGGAGTTTTAATTATATCCTGGATTGTTTTTATTAAGACATCAATATTAACATTGTGCTGTGCGCTTATTGGAATTATTGGAGCATCCTCTGCTATTGTTCCCTTTACAAAATTTTTTATTTCCCTGTAATTTTTTAGAGCATCTTCTTTTGCGACTAAATCTATTTTATTCTGTACGATGATAATTTGATTTACCCCTATAATCTCCAAGGCTGTTAAATGTTCCCTGGTCTGCGGCTGAGGGCATTTTTCGTTTGCTGCTACCAATAATAAAGCCCCGTCCATTATAGAAGCCCCGGAAAGCATGGTTGCCATTAGTGTTTCGTGGCCAGGAGCGTCTATCAATGAAATTTTTCTCTGGAACTTGCATTCATCACATTGTTTTTTTGTCCCAAAACCATGTTCTTTGCAATTATAAATAGAGAAATCAGCATAACCTAATCTTATTGTAATTCCCCTTTTGAGTTCTTCTGAATGAGTATCTGTAAATTTCCCGCTTAAACGTTCAACTAGGGTTGTTTTACCGTGGTCGACATGACCAACCAATCCAATATTTATGTCAGGCTGTACAAAAGTTTCTTCTGCTTTCTTTCTTACCATTAATTAAAATCTTAGAAAAAGCGTTTATAAATTTATTCTTTATTTTCAACTTTAGGTGCTGCTTGTGTTTCTGTCTTCTCTTCTGCCTTAACCTCTTCTTTTGGTGTTTTGCCAAAAATTTCGTCTAAGGCCTTCTGCCCTGTCTTAACAACCTTTAGATTAACTTGAGAAATATTATTTGTAATTATATTGCTTGCAACTGCTTTTCTTATTCTTACGCCTTTTATCTTTAATCTTGTCCCAGTTTGGCCTTTACTGACAAATATTTTTTTTCTTACTAGCCCCTCTACATCGTGCCTCATTGGAAAACCTTCTTTATCACTCCCGCCTGTAATATCAAACTCATATCCTTTAAGTCCAACATGGCTGCCCTCTACTTTATCTTTTATCTTTTTTCCTAACAAGGATTCACTTTCCCCGCTAGTTAAGGTTTTAGAGTAACTTTTTCCCTTTTCGCTTATGACAATTTTAAATTCTGGCATTTAAGCTCCCCATAATGTATTGTGTTTTCTTTTTATTTCAGCTATTTCTTTCAGAGCTTGGATTTCATCATTGTTTAAAAGCTTTTTCATTTCCTTTAACTTCCTGAAATTATCTTCTGACATATCTGAATAAAAAACTTCTCCCTCATTAATCTGCCTTCCGACAACTACCCCCTGTATTGAAACAGCTACTTGCTTTCCATGCTCTGCCTCGTTTAATGACTTGCCTTCGTGCTGTATTTGCCTGACTTCGGGAAATAATATTCCATCATTCCTGATTAATGCAACATTTGTTTTCAAAACGCCAAGTAAAATATCTGCACCAAAAACAGCAGGATTGCTTTGCCTGAAAATATATCCCGGCATGAATTTGAATTTAAATGGTCTTATTATTTTCCCTAATTTTTTCAGTTCAATATCCTTGCTTTTATTCAGCAGCCATGATTCAAAATCCTCCAGTATTTTATAAATGATATTTCCTGAGATTACCTTTACTTCATTGTCCTTGACTTCGTCAACATTAAATCCCAAAATTACATGATTTACCTCGTCTTTATCAGATTTGGCATCTAGAATGTCCTTCTTGCCGATTTCTCCTATCCCCGCCCTCTTAATCCTGATGTTTTTTTCCCTTAATAAAAATATTAGTGCTTCTAGACTTCCAAGAGACTCTGCCTTTACAATTATCCCCGCTTTATCTGTTTCAATTAAAACTTCCTCTATTTCCTGCTTAATTTCCTTTTTTAATTTCTCAATATCCTCATTCGCAACCCTCAATGGCATTCCTGCAATTGCTTCGTCTAACCCAGGTGCAAATATTTTTATGGCAGAGGCGGCATTAACTTCCCTTGCTTTTATGAATTTTTTCCCTTCTAGTTTGAATAAACCACGGATTTTAGTTTCTATGATCTCATTGATATTAGTTGTAATTATTTTATCTCCTTCTTTTATTTTCCCATCGTATAAGATTACATCTAAGGTTTTTCCGAATCCCTTTTCATCCTTTATTTCTAGTATTGTGCCCTTTCCAGGTTTGTCCACTTCAATTTGTAATTCTTTTTCCAGGAATTTCTGCGCTAAACCAACAAGCATCATCAACAATTCAGGAATTCCATCTCCTGTCTTGGCGCTTAAAGGAACAATCGCAATCTGTTTGCTAAAATCTGTAACACGGTCAAATCTTTCGCTTTCAAATCCGAGTTCATAGAATTTTTCAACTAATCTGTATACTTTTCCATCAAGGACTTTTTTAACGTTTATATTTTGCTCATTAATATTCTGGATTAAAATTTTATCCCTGCTTTGATAGCCGTTAATCAGATCAATCTTATTGGCAGCAACAATGAAAGGCGTTTTAAACTGTTTAAGTATTTCCAGGGCTTCTAAAGTCTGCGGTTTAAATCCCTCGTTTATATCAACAACCAAAACCGCAATATCAGATAAACTCCCCCCGCGTTTTCTTAAATTGGTGAAAGCAGCATGTCCTGGACTGTCTATTGCCAATATGCCTGGAATTTTAATCTTTTTATCTTTTAATAAATGCCCGCATAATTTTTCAATTGTTTTTAATTCTATATTATAAGCTGAAATGCTCTGTGTTATTAAACCAGGCTCATTCTTTGCAATATTTGTTCCCCTGATTCTGTCTAGCAAAGATGTTTTGCCATGATCAACATGACCGACAAATACGCAGTTCAGGCTTCTGGTTTTTAGCATTTTTCCTCATTAAGTAGTGAAAAAAATTAGTTTATAAAGATTATGGAAAAAGATTAATTTTTGATTATCTGTTTTGATAGCCCTATTGGGTTAATATCCCCTATTCCCTCTACAGTCTTTCTTAGGATATCATAACTTTGCTCTAATAAATTCTTATTTATAGAGCTGTCTTCTTTAAATATTCCCTCGAAATCCCGGTTTAATATTAAATAACGCAATGTCTGGCCCAGATCAGCTAAATACCAGGGGGCATATAAATCGTATTTTGGATTTAATTGAGTATATATGCTATATAATTCTTTATGTTTGGATTGTAGGAGAATTGATTTTGCCTTTGCCCTTATATCGCGATAAATATTTGAGATATAAAATAATGCCAGAAAATCAAGGCTTTTCTTAATTTTACCAGATCCATTTTTAAATTCATATTTACTGGATAGTACCTCAAATGTTTTGGCCCTATATTTTTCCACTAAACTTTCTACGAACTTTCTCTGGGTATCTTCTGTCATATACTCATCTGGATTTACTGCTGCGGGGTGCTTTAATATATCGACTAAATCAAATGTTTGTGGTCCAATAGACATGCCGGTTACATCAATTATTTTTATCTTTGGATCTAATTTTCTTAATTCTTTTTTATCCAYGCTTAATATATCATTCAATTCTAGTCCGCCATATCTTAAGTAAGTATGCCCCAAATGCAAGTCTGAATGAATTAATTTAAAGTAAATATTAAAATTCGGATTTGTGAGATAAGCTTCTATTTCATTGAACAGGGTTTTTAATACCTCCCTATCAACACCAATGATTTCTTTACCCTTGTTTTTTAAAATTACATCCATATTATATTCTAATTTTTTACTAAAATTTTCCTGTTTATGTATCTCAACTAATTTATCTATGTTTGATCCTATCTTTTCCGACCATCTAAAATGTTCTATGGCAAGTATGTTAATTATTCTCTCTAACAAGTTCGGATCCGGGGTCTTTTCTATAAATAATTTCTCCACACTTATATCATTTGCATCTTCTTCGAATATGTCACGCCCGTCCTGCCCATAAAATCTTACTAATGCACCTTCTTCACCATTGCTGATCGGTCCCTGTAAATATTCAAATAAGTTTTTTGTGTAGCTTAAAGGATTCTCCAGGCTTTTATGAATGCCTGAATTAATATTAGAGAAATCCGTTCCCTTATAATCTGGCTTTAAGCGTTTTAATATCAATCTCAGTTCTTTATTCTCAGGCTCGCCATTATTGTAAATGACCGTCAATTTTGCTACGTTAAATGTTCTGCTGGGCGCTGGAACCTCTCTTAAATCTTTAATATTCTTCACACTAATTTGTTTACCCATATTTTTGGTAAGTACTCTTTCCAGCCTGCGCTTTAATACCCCGCGTCTAATTCTCATTTCTTATTTGCCCCTTCATTGTCTATAACAACCCTGGCGATGTTTCTTATGAAACTCTCCATCCCCTTGTATTTTTCTAATATTACCCCGAAATTTTTATTATCGTGTTTTTCAAAAAGCTTTCTACAACCCTCAATGATTCTGTCTTTGTTGGATGCAACCTCGTGTGCTAGTTCCCTGCTGTTTGCATAATAGGCTTTCATAACTTTTAAATAACTATCCTCAATTTCGTAATATAATCTCTTGAGATCATTTTTTTCATTTTTTCTTAATTTGGTTTTTCTCAGAAATCTTGAAATCCTTCTGCAATCATCTGCAATATCTTCCAAGTTGTTTATAACCAACCTGTATCTTAATAATTCTATAAAAGAATGGATGTTTGGGTATAAATCTAAGCTATTCGTCTTCAGGCATTTATTCATGGCGCGATAAAGTAAAAACCTTATCTTATTTACGTTTGTATCCAAATATGAGATATTATCAAAATTATCCACCCCTTTATCTAAACTCTCCTTTACGTAATTGAACATAGACCTTGTTGTTAGATCTATCCTTCTTATATTATCATCCATGGAAACTTCTTTTAAATTAAGGAAATCTTTAACAACAATTTTATTCGGGGTCTGCTCCATAATTTCTAGGGCCAGTAAATTCCCCAATATAATCTCGATTTCTTTTCTGCATCTTTTTAAATCGCCAACGATATTTATTATATCATAATTATTTGTATAAGCGCATAGAATCTCCCTCTCAATTGTTGGTACTGGTTTATTGATAATGTCGATTGTTGTTTGTGTGATCTGAGAATTTTCTTTTTTAATCTCCCTGTTTAATATTAATTCCCCGCTGCCATTCTCCTCGAAATAAATCAAATCCCCTTTTTTTAATTTATGTTTCTTGACCCAATTATTCGGCAAAGAAATTATATGTGAACTGTTTCCAAATTTTATTAATTTCCTGTATTCCATTACAAAATCCCCCCTTTATCTTCAAGTATATACTTTATATTAAATATATAGGATAGGTATATATATTTAAAGATTTCTATAAATGGTGGGGTGAAATAAATGAGAGAAGAAGATGCGAGAATATTCGAAGACGAGGATATATATACTGAAGAAGGAAGAGAAAAAGAGTTAGAGGACGATGAGTTAGAGGACTGGCAGGAAGCTTGGATGGCAGGTTATGATGGGGCTTAGGCCAATAATTCTCTGATTACATAAGACCTTTTTATTAAAGATATCTCGCTCAAAATTTAAGGGGGTAAAATGGTAGAAGCGTATTTGTTGATATTGGCCAGAAAGGGCAGAAGCATTGATCTGGCTAATAAGTTGATGAGAATGCACTGGATCAAGAAACTGGATCTAACACAGGGCGAATATGACTTAATAGCGGAAATTACAGCAAAAAACGAAAACAAACTTGTAAACATCGTGCATGAAAATATAGAAAAGCTGGGGGATGTGGAATTAATTTCGCCATTGATAGTGAGGTATTAAATAAATTCTGATTATATGTGCTGTTTAACTAGATAGAATTATTTCTTTCCTTTCTCGTAAAATTTAGTCCACTTTGATTCTGTATTTTTTCTCTTAAGCTTTAGCATATTTTTTTCACATTTATTTGAGCAAAAATAAAGAATTTTCCCGGTAGTTAAGATAAATATCTTTCCTGTTCCTGGTGTGATTACTTCCCCGCAGAACGAACAATTCGTCATCTTATTTCCTTCCTTGGGCTAATTTATGCGCTTCTATTTCTGTTTCACGCAGCATTAAAATATCCCCTATTCTTACAGGTCCCTTGACATTTCTTCTGATAATTTTTCCCCTGTCTCGTCCGTCTAAGACCTTGCAACGGACTTGTGTAGCTTCTCCTCTCGCGCCTGTTCTTCCGACAATTTCCTCAACCTGCGCAGGCCAAGCCAATGAAAACAAATGACCTGATTGCTTCTCGCTAAAACTCATTTCTTTTTTCTTTTCAGGAGTTTTAAATTCCTTCTTTACTTTCTGTTTTTTATCGCCCATTATTTAGAAATTTTAGAAGCCTGTTTTATTTCTTTGATTAATGTGCTTGATTCGCCTTCTTGAATTATTGCTACAGTTGCTGTGGGAACAGTCAAGCCAGCCGCTGCTCCGAGCTCTTCTCTGCTTGCTACATTAATAAAAAGAGTTTCTTTTTCTTCGCATAATGCAGGAAGATGCATTGTTATTTCAGGCGGGTTTACATCCAGAGCTATTAAAACTAATTTAGCTATCCCTCTCTCTACTGCCTTGGTAACTTCATTAACCCCCTTCTTTAACTTGCCTGTTTTCTTGGCTATCTCAACAGCTTCATAGGCTTTCTCTTGTGTTTCTTTTGATACCTCTGCCATGATTAAGAATTGTAAAAAAAGTATTTATAAAGCTTTTTATTAATGAGGCTTTGCATATAAATTAAATTCTGCACATAAACTAACTCGTTTTGCACATAAACACAACTAATTTAAATGCAAAGCCTATTAATGATTTTAGAAATTATTTCTTAACTTATTCAATATATCCCCCTTTTTGCAAACTCCACAATCTCTTGTATAATCCTTTTTGCCTTATTAATTCATTATGTTTCCCAATTTGGACTATTTTTCCTCTATCCATCACAATAATTTTGTCTGTTCTCATTATTGTTGAAAGCCTATGTGCAATTATAATTGAAGTTCTACCCAACATAAGTTCTTGCAAGTCTCTCTGAATGTCATATTCTGTCTGCGAATCCAATGATGAAGTCGCCTCGTCTAATACCAAGATTTTTTTATTTGATAACAAGGCCCTCGCAATCGAAACCCTTTGTTTTTCCCCGCTAGATAATTTCACTCCTCGCTCTCCGACAATTGTGTTCTCTTTCTTTGGAAAAATTTTTACAACTTTATCTAGCTGGGCGAATTTCATTGCCTGCAAAATCTCTTTTCTCGAAGCTTTCGGATTTGAAAACGCTATATTATTGTAAATTGTATCATCAAATAACACACATTCCTGTGGAACAATGCTTAATTCAGATCTCAAAGATTCCTGCTTGAAATCTTTTATATTTTTTCCGTCAATTAATATCTCTCCTTTATCAACATCATAAAACCTATAAAGCAATTTAACCAAGGTTGTTTTTCCAGATCCGGAATGTCCGACCAAAGCAACCTTCTCGTTTTTATTAATTTTTAAATTAAAATTGCCGAATATTTTTCTCTTATGATAACTGAATGAAACATTTTTAAATTCCACTTCCCCCTCTTTAATTAACAATCCCTCGGCATTCTTTTTATCTGTTATATCATTCTCGATTTTGCCGTATTTGAATAAGGCATCAAAATCAGCCATTGATCTATAGTACTCCCTGATTCCATGGACAAATCCAAATAAATTCCCCAACAAACTCCCGTAGACAGTATAAATGAATGTTAATGTTCCAAGGCTTAACCCATTATTGAGAAATTTTGTTAATGGGAAATAGATTACGAAAAATGTTCCTACGCCAAGTATTAATGCCTGTCCGGACTCTAGCCACCTGTAATAATCCCAGTTTTTTAAAAAAGCTAATCTTGTGTTCTTTGTTATTTCTTCAAACCTTCTCTTTATATTTAATTCCTTGCCAAAATATTTTATTGAATCTATATTTGTGAAAATGTCGCTTATGTTCGCTTTTTCTATATCCTCTACCTCATTTGCTTCTAAATTTGGTATTTTCTGCGCATTTTGGATCAGTACGCTATAAGTAATAAAAATAATTCCTGTTAAGGCAAGAACTATTGCCGAGCTCCTGTCAAAATAAACCAATGAAAGCCCGCCGATTAAAACATTGAATGTTAGTGGAGCTGCATTAAAAATAAGAACATCGGTGATTCTTTCTATTGCACTTCCTCCCCTAATTAGCCTCGATATTAAAGAACCTGTTTTATGGGAAGTATGGAATTTATGGGACAAACGAATTAGATGATTAAAATATTTCCTCTTTAAATCAATAATTAAATTGGAATCTAGCTTGTTAATCAAATGAATGTGAATCCATTTCCCCAAAAATCTAACGCTTACGACTATTAAAAACGCAGAAGCCAAACCAATAAATATTTTTACAAGCCTGTCTTTAGAAATTGCTCCAGCTATAAAATTTGTTCCATAATCTATGATCAGCTTAAACAAATATTTGTCAACAAAGTAAGTTGATTCAATTATTAGAACAACAATCAGTAAGACAATAGACAAGGATTTATAATTTTTTAATATGCTTAAATATTCCTTTAAGTTATACTTATAATCAATCGTTCTTTTTTTCTTCATAAAATATAATAAAAAAATTTGATTTATAAACTTATTTATGGGTGAACCAGAATATTAATTTATTTTTCTCTTTCTTATCGAGTTTAGCGAAGAAATTCCTTTCAAACTGGACTATTTCATTAACTTTGACTTTTTTTAAATTACTTTCCCCAAAACCCTTAATAATTTTTCCATCATCCATCATAACTTCAACATTAACCAAATCTTTTGAGACAGGTAGCCAGTGAATTAATCTTGCATCCAGATTTTTATCTAATTCTCTGGAAATAAACTTATTATCCCTGAAATTAAACAAATGCATGAACCTGTAATTCTGGTTTTTCTCAAGATTGTCCTGTATATAATATTCCTTTTTGGTTGTAAAATTTCTAAAACCATAATTATGATCAGGATGCAATGGAGCCTTAACTTTTAATTCAGGGGCATTTTCAATTTTAATTTTCTTTGGGGTAAAAATTACAGAATATCTCTTGGTTCTATCGTCGATTAATTTTCTGTTGATGCTTGCTAAGATTCTTATATCAATGTTTGTTTCGCTCTTGCTTAAACCAGCTCCTTTCGCAAGCTCATGAAATGATTCAGGAATAAAACCACGTCTTCTCAAGGATTTTATTGTAACCAATCTTGGGTCATCCCATCCTGAAACCTTTCTTTTTTCTATTAATTCACGTATTTCTCTTCCTTGTGTTACTGCCCCCAAAATGTTGAATCTGCCTATTTCTATGACCTCCTGCTTTTTTAAATTTAAATAATCCTTGATTAAATCCTGCAATTCTGCCCGTAATTCAAATTCCTTGCTTCTTACGACATGAGTTATTCCTAAAATACTGTCCTCGATTGAGTTTTCAAAATCGTATAAAGGCCATACAATATGCTTATTTCCAAGGAGATAATGTTTTGCATTTGAAATCCTAAATATTATCGGGTCTCTTAAGGTCCCGTTATTTGATTCCATGTCTCCAAGCAGTCTTAAATTAGCCTTTCCAGGGGAATATTTCTTAGAAAGCATTCTTTTCCATTCACTTAGATTTTCTTTTACGCTTTTGTTATAGCATTCGCATCTGGTTTTTTCATGCCTTAATTTCTTTATTTTATCGCGAGAACAAAAGCAGACATATGCCTTCCCCATATTAATTAATTTTTCAGCGTAATCGTAGTAAATCTTCATTCTCTTAGAGCAGATTATTTTTTTATCATACTTTATTTTAAGCCACTTTAAATCCTCTAAAATAGAATTGACATACTCTTTCTCGGATTTTTCAGGATTTGTATCCTCTAACCTTAAAATGCATCTTCCCTTATATTTGTAAGCATAACCTGAATTTATTATAAATACCAAAGCATGCCCTATGTGAAGGTATTTGCTCGGTTCAGGGGCAATTCTTGTGATAACTTTTCCAGAAACGTTTTCTAATTTTTTAAAATCTCTTTCCTCATGCTTTTTTTCTTCAAAGTCATATTTTGAAATTTCTTTTTTAATCTGTTCCAATTTCATAGAATTAACTTTTTTTATGGTTTCATTGATTTCCTTCGCTAAATCTTTAATGTTCTGTTTTAATTCCGGCTTTTCGCTTAATATTCTTCCCAAAACAGACTGAAAATTAGCCTTTCCATTGTAATCAAGAGCGTTCTTTAAGGTATACTTTAGAATTAAATTAGTTTTATCTGAATTAATCATATAATTTAAAGAATTTATTGATATTTAAATATTATTAAAAAGATTTATATAGATATTATTCTTACTTGGGTTATGGCAAAAGACAAAACAGTAAGCCAATACATTAAAGAAAATTTAGGTATCAATTTTACTGGTGGTATACCTCAAAAAGGGCCATATCAACCCTTCGAACAAACAAAGGATTATGCAAAAATAATTCTGGGAAATATTAATTATTTATGGGATGGTATTGATAATTTAACAGTTTTTTATGTTCCTAATCCTAAAGAAAAAAAGATTTATTGAAGAAATTAGATAAACTAAAGAAATCAGCCGAACAAATACGAAAGGAAATTAATTTTATAGTTTCAGAACTTGGTTAAATCTCTAGAAGTAGAATTACTTTAGAATTAAATTTTTCATAAGCTTATCAAAATTTACTTTTTTCTTTTATTTAGATTTTTTCTGAAAAACAGCAGACCATGCAATTAGTATAAGAATCCATGGACTGAGTAATAAGCTGTCAAATAACATCTATTCGCCGAACATTTCATTGACTTCTTTTAATAGTTCAGAAGCACTTTGTTTTCTTATAACACCATAATCTTTGCCACACATAGGGCATTTTTTATCCTCGCTTCCGACAGGCTTTGTAAAGCTGAACTTGCAGGAATTACACAAATAAGGCACTTTATCGTCCCTTCCATCAATTTTTATAACCTTGCTGGGTAAAGGACTTCTTGTTTCAGTAACGCTTCTTAATTCAGGCGTTCCACGAATGCCGTAATTAAGGCAGTTTCCGCATACATATAACCCTTCTTTGTTCTTCCTTAAGTCAGTATAAGGGACTTTTGTCCTGCAAAGCTTGCAAGGAACCAAAACCATGTTTGTTGCCATTTTATTATTCAAAGCATGCTAATATAAATAATTTTGCTTTTTTAAAAATAAAAGAAGTAGTTATTCTTCCCCATCTCCAGGGTCGAAAAACGTATCATCATCATCGTCATCATCCTCGGCAGGACTATCTGTTTCTTCATCTGTCTCTTCCCATTTTGGCATTATCTTCATTTTTAATTCCTCCTAGGTGTTAAAATTTGTTAAAAAATTTAACCCTGGTTTTTTTTCTTTTGAATAGATGTTTAATATATAAATTTATCTATTTTAATGAAAATATATTTAAAACAAACAAAATATTTATATAGAAGGAGTATATCTAAAAACACATGGTTGAAGAGATTAAAGCAAGCATAAAACAACTGGTTGAAGAAAATGAGGGCGCGAGTTCTTTTGCTAAGATTGTTCCTAGTATAGTAAAAAAAGGAATTGACAACGTTAACTTAAACATGTTTGATGAAAACACAAGAAACGGCTTGCTAAATGCCGCAGGTGATGAATTTGTTAAAAGAGGGGATTTCGTGCAGGCTGTTAAATCTTTTGTATTAACCAAGAACGTTTCTAAATTAAATGAAGTAGGGGATATTTTTTCTGGCAGGGGGCAATATGCACAATCTGTCGAAATTTATAATTTAGCGTATAATTTTTCGCAAGACCCAGGCAAATTAATAAAATGCGGAGAGCGCTGTTTGCAGGAAGCTAGGCTATCGGATGCATTAAGGGCATTTTCAATATTGAAAGATGAGCCGAGATTGGTTAAATTAGGTGAAATCTGCCTCGAAAAAGAAAAATTAGATGTTGCAATTGAGGTATTTGCCATATTAAGGAATAATGATAAATTAGTTAAATTAGGAGACAGATGCCTGAATGACAACAGGTTAAGTTATGCAGCAAGGGCATATGAATTAGCAGGAGATAAAGAAAAACTTTCTCATTTGGGAGATGTCTTGCTTAAATCAGGCTTAATTGGAAGTGCTTTAAGGATTTATGAATCAGCAAATAATCAAATGATGGTAGAATTTATCAAAGAGAACTTTTCAGAGGATCAATTCAGCAAATTCTACGCATAGGGCAAAAATGTATGAGCGCGAAAAAACTATTGATGTCTTAAGAAGGTTAAAAGCACAAGAGAGCAAACCAACGCCAAGGATGGAATCTTATTCATTTTCTAAGCCAAAAATAATTCCAAGGGAAGAACCTGTTCAGATTATCAATATTCCCCAGAGAAACGTGGAAAATTTAATGCACAAGATTGAGGATTTGGAGAAAAAGATGAAATCAGGAACAAGAAGTTATTTTGATTTGTATTATGATTTGAAGAATGCAGAGCAGAATTTTATGAAGGAAGCAGAGAGGATAAAAAAACAGAATTTCCAGATTCCAGAAACAACAATGAAAAGGATAAACGAAAGGGTTTTAATGATAGAGAAAAAAACAGCAATGGGGGAAAAATGAGCTTTGTTTTATGGCTAAAAAATTTGTTTATTAATGACACGGTTGAATTGCCGGAAGAATTAAAAGAGGAAATGCAGCAGGAAGCGTCCAAAGATTACAAATTCAGGATTTTTGAGGTTAATAACAAGCATGAACTTAATCCCGTTACCAGCTTTATCGTGAATGACAAAAGCCTTGCTTTGATTAAAATGCATAAATTCACAGGAGACACGAATGAATTAAAGGAAACATTGATGGAATTGAAGCAGGTCTGCAGCAACTGCAACTCGAGCGTTTTTGGAGTGAGCAATAATATGTTCTTAGTCGTGAAGAATTCTGTTGAAGTTGTAAAGGAATAACTTTTAAGTAGTAACAAATAGAAAGCTTTATATACTAATTATTCCTATTTTTCTACAAACTGAACTAAAGCTAAAAAGAGGCAGGGAATGGAAAAAATCTTTACAATGATCAACCCAAGACTAAAACAATTTATGCATGAGCTGAATTTTGACAATGTAGCTATTCCAGAGACTAAACAAGCACCGCCTTCCCAGACAACTTCAGCTGAATTTTCTTTGGAAGATTTAACAGACTGCTGGAGATTTGCCGGAATAAATTACAGAAACGGAATTTATTTAGTGGATTTAGCCAAAGCTTTACAACCTAGCAAAACACAGGATGAGCATGCAGAGCATAAAAAACAAATAATTGCCAATAACAGCAATGAATTTTATCTTCCTGATTATCCTTTGTTTCATTCCATGATAACAGCTTTAAGCCAGAATAAGGATAATCCACAATATAAAACAAAAATAGAAGAGGCAAGGCAGTTTCTAAAAGATTCAGCTTTAAAACATTGGCTGATGATGCTGACAAGAATCCAGTATAATCCAGGAAATAAAAAAGACATGGTATTTCATAATTACAAGCAGCAAGACCAGTATGCAATAGGGCCAAGCTCATTTAAAGGACCAAMCGGCGGTATCACAAATCAAGATACTTCGAATGCAGAAGAGCCAATAAGGGCTTTATTAGATACAAAACAATCAATGCAAGAAATAAACCAAATTTATAAATGGCTGACAGATGTTGATGCTTATATTTCTAGAGCAAATTTTGAAGTAAACAATACAATTGAGCATGTCGCGGGGTTCTACGCTAGCTCGAGCTGGGCTAACCTCAACTGTAATAGGAATCCCTCTTACTCGAGTGAGGGTCTCGGGGTGCGTGCGCAAAAAATTTTGAAGTAAAATGGAAAGAAACAATATTTTTATAAACATCGCTATGAAGGATTAAAAAATGGCAAACGAAGAACAAATCGGATTTCATAAGGGAAGTTTAGCAACCTTAGTTAAGGAACAAGAGGAACTTTCAAGACTGTTGCAAATTGTCAATAGTTTGATACAAGCGCATATAAAGGCTTTGAAGAATTTAGGCATAGACTTGGAAAAAGAAGCTAAAAGCAAAAAAGGTTTGGATCAAAAAGTAGCTTAAAATGGAAAAATATGGCATACATGTCCTGTCAAATTACAGGAATATTAAGGAATACCTTGACTTATTCTTAACATATCTTGCTAAAAGCGGAAAAGCCAGCGAGGGTTTTGACGGAAACAGAAAGCGTTTAATTACAATATCGCGCGATAAAAATGAGAATCCTTATCTATTATTTGATTTGGATATGATAGAATTAGTTGACAGGGAACTTTATAGATGGGGGATAAAACCAGAGCATACAGCAAAGATGGATTATTTTCAATCAGCCGAAAAATTCATAGAATCTGGGATAATACATAAACTTATCCAGAAAAATTCAAGTTTGGATTTAATTGTAAATGATAATTAAATGGAAAACCTGAAATTTTTGAATAAAAAAGAAAGTGAAAGGATCCTTGACTTAATTAAAGAACAGTTCGGAATTAAAAAACTAGAGCTTGATTACGGGATTTTAATGAATAGGGAAGGAAAGATATTCTTGATAAGCAGGGATGTTAATAAAATTGATTTGTCCAAGTTGAGAATAAATGAACTGGGGTTGTATGTGGCAAGGCTTGACAAAGAAATAAGATTAACGATTGAAGGCAGCCAGTTATTTGGGATATATGCAACTAAAAATGTTTATGAAATTGACAAAGAAAAGGTTTTTCCATGGTTAAATGGAAATGATATAACTTGCGATAAAGAATTTAACGGATTTGTAATCATAAAAAACAAGGATGATTTCTTGGGAACAGGAAAGTTCAAAGAAGGAAAAATATTAAATTATATCCCAAAAGAAAGAAGAATAAAATGATTATTTTAAATTCTTTCCATGCTCAACCAGCAAAGCATGAAATTCCTTATATAAGTTAATATCTCTGGGAATCTTGCTGGCAATTAGTTTTTGCAGTTCACTGTATTTTACATTCTCATCGCAGTAATTTAATTTTGAAAATATTCTTCTTGTGTAAGCATCAACAACGAAACATGGTTTATTGAATGCGTAGAGCAGAATTGAATCAGCTGTTTCCTCACCAATTCCCCAGACATCAAGCAAGTTTTCTCTGTCGATTTTCTTGCCCGAATTCAGGAATTTAACAAACTCATTAATTTTTCTGGCTTTTTGTTTATAGTAGCCTGAACTTCTTATTAAAGATGCTAATTCATCTGTTTTAATCTTGCTTAATTTATTCTTATCAACTAAATCATTTTTAATCAAATTAAATAAAGCCTTCTCCACATTTTCCCAGTTTGTCCCCTGGGTTAATATTGCACCGAGGCATATTTCTAATCTTTGCTTTTCGTCTTTCGGATTTCCGGAAAAATACCTGAATTTATTGCTTTTTGAATCAAATAACGGCCACCACCCCTGTTTTCCATAAACCATTAACAAAGATTTATAAATTTTTATCATTGTCATGGAATATAAGAAACTATTTAAATAAATAGCGTTTAATTCTCAGCAATGCCAAATACAATAAATGATGCAATTCAGGCTTATGACGAGATTGCCAGCTTATATGCTGACTACAATTTTCCGAAATTGCTCCAGTTTCAGTTAAATAAATTTATTTCTTTGCTTGTCGGGAAAAAAATTTTGGATGCTGGTTGCGGTCCTGGGCGGGATTTGCAGTATTTTAATGAAGAGGGGTTGGATGTTACTGGGATAGACATTAGCAAAGGAATGCTAAGAGAATGCAAAAGAAGAGCAGGAATCATGGGATTGCAGATGGACATGAGAAAAATGTCATTTCAGGACAACATGTTTGACGGAATATGGTGCATGTCCTCCTTGTCAGATATCCCGAGGGAAGATTCTGAAAAAACAATAAATGAATTTTACAGGATATTAAAGAGGGGAGGGGTTGTTTATATCGCAGTTAAATCAGGAGATGGAACTGAAATAATCAAAAAGAAAAAATACAATGACATGCCGAGGGTTTATGTTTATTATAAACAGCACGAATTAGAGGGCTTGTTAAAAAAGAAATTTGTTATCATAAGTTCAAATACAATAAATGATCAGGGAACTTCTTGGGTTGAAGTTTTTGCTAAAAAGATATGATTTTAAATCTTTTTGTCTAATATTCTTTTATGAGCAAGAAAGAATTTTTTAAGGAGCCGGGAATTGAAAATATCTTGGAAGGCAAGATAAATGTCGTAAAACCAGGCAGCTTGATAAATGTTATTGAAAGTTTAAAACCAAATCAGGCATTCATAATAAATTATCCCATAATTCCTGAAAAATCACCCCAGAAAATTCCTTATACTTCTTTGGAGGATGAAGGAGAGCTATGGCAGCGTTTTTTAAAAAGGGGGAGATGCCTTGACTTAAATAATAATAAGACAACCCTGGAAGAATTAATTAAAAACGGGAAAAGACCCCTAGACATGAGGAGAAAAATATTTGATAACTTAAAGATAGATGAATATGAGGTAGCTGCATATGGTTACTGGGGCATTAGGAAAAACCAGCACAGGAGAATTCATTTAGTTGACTGCATTAAAGGTGCAAGATTGTTTGCTTACTCTGAATTAAACAAGGATGAAAAAGAGAAAATCGCTATTAGAAAGTATGACTTGATAAAAAATGATGACGGCGGAATTGGAATGGGCGCNGATATTCTTATGGAAATTCCTTCTGAGCAGATTAATAAGGACCCTTATGATATAACATTAAGATCTGCTCCTGTTTTAGATGATAAAGATAAATATGCGATTATATTTGACTTTGATGCAGATCATGTATGCAGATTCAGGGTTTCGAGGGCTAGTGGTGCATACAAGGGACGCGAGCCATTATTGGATTTTCATATAGTTGCCGCTTACTTAGAATTTGCGCATCATGAATTAAAGGTGAATAAGAATATTATTCCTCTGGAACAATGTCCGTTTGCAATCCCAACCCAAAAAACAGTTGACTTTTACAATAAATTAAATAGGAATACAGCAATACAATACATTGATAGGGATAAGAAAGTAAGAAGGGCATTAACAAGGGCTGAAAAAGAAATTTTATTATGGCGTTTTGTTGAGAAGTACGGGCATGATGAAACTTTTTATGCCACAAAAAAATTAAAGAATTATAAATGGAATTAGAAATAGAAGTTTTGAAGAAAATAGGTCAGTTACCTAAAAGCTATTCCAGACATAAATAATATTTTTTCATCTCACTATTCCACTAATCCAACTTTTCGCTGTTATCCTTTGAGGCTCTTTATAATACCCATAAGCATCCCATTCATAATAAATTAAATCTATAATTATATCGGATCCAACAGCATCTTTCTTTATATCGCATTTTAGAATAAATTTCGTAACATCATTATACTCCAAAAATATAGGATTATCTTCAAAAGTTTTTTGACATGGAACATTAGGAAGGTCTATTTTGGTTATAACGAGTCTTCCTGCTTTTGTAACCTTTAAGTTAAATTCTATTGAATCTTTATGAATATAACTATAAGGGCAATCAAAATAATTATTGGAAGTACATTCTTCTACTGTTAAAGCCTGAACTGGTCTATCTAATAAAATACTTTTATTGTTATCAGATTCATCTTTATCACAAATTGAATTATCATTTTGGTCTAAACAACAACCTTCTCCAACTAAAAGATAAGGCTTATTACAAACGGGGGTAACTTGAGTTTGTGAGTTACAACTAGATATAAATATTAAACTAATTAAAATTAATCCAAACAAAGAATATATCTTCATTATTTTAACCCCGAAAATGCTAAACTTTTTCTATTTAAAAATCTTTTTAAACATTTAATAATTGATTAAAGGGGATTAATTTATAGCAATTATTTTTTCAGACTTAAATAAATAATTAAGATTACTCCAATGACATTGAAACTATCTGCTAAGTTAAATACTGGCCAAAATTTTAAGTCAATAAAATCTCTAACATACCCAAGAAAAATTCTGTCTATTAAATTGCTGATTGTTCCTGCCAATAAAAAACTTAATCCTACTCTTAAATTTTTTTCTTTGTAGTAATAAGCACAAACACCAGCTACAGCCAAACTTACGATTATCAATAATGTAGTGTAACCCTGCAATATTCCGAAAGCAGCCCCGTAATTTTTAACGTCGCCAAGAAAATATTTGGTCAATTGGTCCAGAATAATAAGCAAAATTATAAGCAACATAACAAAAACTTTATATAGCTACTTTATATATCTTTTTATGAAGAGGTGAAAATGCCAGAACTAGCTTCTCAGGAAAAAGAAAAATCTCCCAGTGAAAAAATTGAGGAGATTAAAAAAAATGCAAGCGCAACAAAGAATAACAATCCTTTGTATGTGATCCAGTATGATTCATTGGCAGAAGGATTAGAGCCAATATATTTCTGGATACTTGATTTTATGCAGGATCAAAAGCCAAATGGATTGGGAATGGACGAGGTTATTAAAAGCAAAGATGAGTATGAAGCAGCTGTCGGCTCTGGATTTTTCTCTGATCTTGGAACCAAGGCAACAAGGATGCAGGAACAGGCAATGAAAATGATGGGCACAATTAATACAGTTGTTAGAAGCGTGATAAACTTAATCTATGACTTAAGGGAATTTGAAATAAGGCTGGGAACATACGATGACATTAAATCAGAAAATAAAGATAAAAAAGAAAGTGCCGAGATTGCATTGAGGGTTTTGTGGATGGATCAGGTTGATATTAAAAGAGGCAGGGGAAGCATTAACATGCTGGCCAGGGAATTGCAGTTTGTCACATTAAGGGATGCATTTATTTATGCGAAAAGCGAAGAAGATGTTAAGAACCTGGATTTAAATGATAGGGTAAAGAGAATTTTGCAGTCAAGGCTGAATGAATATTTAAAATGGAAAGATTACTCGGAAAAGGAATTAAGAAAGCGTTTTAATATTGAGAGGGCATATCTTAAGTCGCAGGTTAATTCATTAAAGTATTATACTGCATGGGTCAAGCCGTATCTGATTGCAGCCAAAAAACTCGGCATGAATAATTTCGGTCCAAATAATCCGAATATCGTGAATTTGTTTAACAATGTTGAAATTCACTTAACTTTAATGGGAAAGAAAAAGATAGATCCGAGGCAGGTTAATGAAGACTATGCTAACCTTGACCTTGGCACCAATTATAATTCATGTATTGAAACCGAAATTCTTTTTAGAACAGTTCCGAAGGCCACGCAGTCGCAGCAGGGCCTGATTTATTTGCATTCTGGAAAAACGCAGGTTAATTTTAGGGCATATTCATTCACAGATAAAGAGCTTGCGGAGATGGACAAGCTAAAAACCGAAGAAGACTTGGAATTAATTGAAGGAATGACTGAAGTAAGCTTAAAAGAAATTCAGGAAGATATAGAGTATTTTTTAGGAAAACCAGAGTCAGAAAAAAAAGAAGAGCCAAAAGCACCAAATCCATTTGAGGGATTTAAAGGATTAGCCAAGGGATTTAAGGAAGCTGTTAAGCCCTTTGGATATGTTTATGATACGTTAAATTTCAAGTCACCTTCATTTGATAAAAGTTTTCAGGAAAAAAAATTAAGGGAAGCTGCAAAGGAAGATGCCAAGGCAAAATGCTACAAAATGTATGATATTTACAAGAAAAGCCACGGTATGTTTGCTTGGTAAGATTAATAAATCCCTGAATTTAATATGATTTATGATGGATTTTAAGAATATTTTAAAGAAATTAGAAGAACTTGAAACTAATGAGGAGAAGGTTGAATTTCTTAAAGGGTTATTGGAGGAGCTTGATGATGAAGATTTAATTAATGAAGTCAAGGAATTAATCAAGGAATTCGAGGAAGATCTGGAATCTAAGTTAAATGTTGATGTTTCATTAAGAAAAATTTCAAGGGAAATAGACATTGATGATAATGAATTAGATGCTGAGCAGATACAGAGAAATTTGCCCCAAAGACAAGCAGCAAGGCCTGATTTGGCAATAAGACAGAATGAGGAAGATTTAGGCGAATTTAGATACTCAAGCAACTCAAATTATTCAAATCTTGCTTTGTACTCCCAGCAGTCATTTGATTATCAGACACTGGAGGGCTCATTTAACACAGATATTATGAAACAAAATTTAGTAAGGGAAAGCATTTTAAATCCGGAATCATCTTTAACAGAGATAGAAAAAGAAAATTTAGGCAAGAAATTACGAGAGAGCATGCCTGGCGCGTCAGAGGAGAAAATATTAATATACCAGGCTAAAATAACAGATGAGTTAAAGAAAGATGAAAAAAGCAGGTATATTGCAAGGCTAAAATGAGCGAGAAAGACTATTTTGGAAATGTACTTCCGTTTAAAAGGGAATATTTGAGTAACATGGATTCTACTTATGTTCCGCAGTATGCCTTGGGAGCCCCAACAAGCCCGCAGACAGCAAACCAGATTGCAGAGGCAACATCCAGGCTAAATGCAGGCGTTCTTGGCGTTGATATTTCCATGGTTAATCCAGAAATACTTGAGCAGATTCCAAAGCAGCATTTCAAGGAGATTGACAGGTTAATTAAATTAACAGGAGCAAGGGCAACAATGCATGCCCCGATAGTTGACCTGGCAGGATTTACGCAGCAGGGATGGCAGGAAGAAGCAAGAAAAGAAAATGAAAACCAGGTCAAGTTCTTTGTTGAAAGGGCGCATGATTTAGATGAAGACGGGAATACGCCGATTAATTTTCACATTAATACAATGATGCCCGGAGAGCAGTGGAGAAAACTGGATAATGACGAGTATAAAAAAATGGATAAAAATGTCATAGATGAATTAAAAAGAAGAAATGCTTTTAAGGAAATACTTCCAGGACAATATGAAATTCAGGAAAACATTGGAATTGTAAACAGGGAAACCGGACAGATTAATTTGATAAGAAGAGAGGTCAAGGAATATCCTGCAGGCCCGGAAGTATGGGCACCTGAAAGAAGATTAAAAAGCATGAATCAGACAACATGGGATGAGGAAAGATTAAGGGTTTTCGAATATCAGAGGCAAAAAGCAGAAGTCGGCGATAGATTTATTGGGATTATGAGGGAACTCGCACCATATGAAGAAGCAAACAAGGAAAATGTTTTGACTTCAGATGAAAAAAAATTAAAAGAGAATCTGGAAAAAGAAAAATTAAGGCTGCAGGCGCATATGATTGAATTGGATCAGCATATTTATTCTAATTTAAATGAAATTTTCAATCAGTTGAAATATGTTCCTGATAATAAAAAAGAAGAGGCGGATAAACTTATTAAAGAAATCAGGGAAGACCCGAATTTGATTAAGATAAAGAGATTGCAGGATACAACTTTTAAAAACAGGGATTTAACAGCATCGCAGATTGAAAAATACAATGATGAATACCAGAAAGCTTTGGTGGATGGCATGAGAAATCTTCAAATTAAGCTAAGTGAAGCGCCAACACCGGAAGTGTGGACACCTTCGAATAAGTTGGCCAAGGAAAAGACAGCAGAAACAGTTTCAAATGCGGCTCTTGATGCTTATAAAAAATATAAAGAGCATACACCAATAATTGTCCTTGAAAACTATCAGCCAGGATTGACTTTGGGAAGGGCATCTGAAATGGCCAAGACAGTTGAGGAAACCAGGAAATTATTTGCAGAAAAATTAATGAAGGAAAAAAATGTTTCTGCAGACAAAGCCAAAGAAACAGCAGAAAAATTAATTGGTGTTACATGGGATGTCGGCCATATTAATTTCATGAGGAAAGAAGGGTATTCAGAAGAGGATATTAAAAGAGAAACTGAAAAAATAGCCCCTTATGTAAAACAAGTTCACATCACAGATAATTTCGGATTTAATGATGCACATCTTCCCCCTGGAATGGGAAATGCTCCTATAAAAGACCAGTTAAGAATCTTGGAGAAAGCAGGCTTTAAATTTGACAAGGGAAATGTTATTGTTGAGGCAGGTGCATTTGTCGCACAGTTCAAAGAAAATCCTCATTTGTATGCTTTAGAATACTTTGAGTCACCTTTATATACATATAAAACCATGCCGTACTGGAAAGATGTTTGGGAAACAGAAGGGAAGTATGGACTTGGTTATGGTCCTACACTACCAGAACAGCACTTTGCAATGTACGGAGGCGGGTTTTCAAATCTGCCATTGGAATTAGGAGGACAAGTTCCTGGCGACAGGTCAAGATTTGCCGGAACACCGAACCAATAAAATTTTATAATGCCAATTCCTCAATCTCTTTTATTTTTTTTGGGTTTAAACTAACTTCTAATCCATAATGGGTGGGTTTGGTTAATAATATCTGTTCTTTTATGAGATCATCTATTGCTTTTCTAACTTCTTTTGATGCCCGCAACTCATTAGACAACCCTTTCGGTAAATTATGAATACTTGTATGTTTATGCAGCCACATTCTCTTTCTGTATAACTTCCTAGCAATAAATTTTTTAATAATTAAACGCTCTTCCACAACTTCTAAAAGGGAGTTGTTATTTAAATAGTTTTCGTTTTATGAATTAAGGCTATTAAAATAGAAATGTTTATATATAACCAAATTTTAATTTATGACATGGAAAATAATGAAGAGAAAAGTGTATTTTTAGAGTACTTTGGAGATTACCCTTTGATGAGAGTATTAGATTTTCTAATAATAGCAAGGGATATGGATTATAGCATGACAGAGATAGCCAAGAACTCTAATGTCGGATGGACAGCTTTCTCAGAAATATGGCCTCAATTAATTAAAAAAAATATAGTTTTATTTACAAGAAAAGTTGGTAATGCAAAATTATATAAGCTTAACATACAAAACCAGTGGGTTAAGGAATTAATAAAGATGGATAGTCTAATTACAAAGCTAGAAACAAATAAATCATTAAAGGAAAAGGAATTAGCAGCTTAAAATAAAAAAGAGGATGATAGTTTGAAAAAAGAGCAGGCATTTAGGGATTATGATATAGCTTATGATTACGCAACTAAAGTTTACCAGAAATTTCGCGAAGTTGTCAAGTCAATAGTTCTTTTCGGAAGTACTGCAAAAGAAACACAGCAGACTAAAAGCGATGTTGATATTATAATCATAGTTGATGATGTTGTAATTAAATGGGACCAGGAATTAATTGCATGGTACAGGGAAGAATTAGGGAAATTAACAGCCTCATTAAAATATCCTAAAAAATTGCATGTCAATACCGTAACATTATCAACATTCTGGAATGAGTTATTAATAGGAGAGCCGGTTGTCATAAATGTTGTAAGATACGGCGTTTCGTTAATTGATTTTGGAGGATTTTTTGAGCCATTAAAAGTTTTATTAGCCAGGGGAAAAATAAAACCAAGCCCGGAGGCAATTTATAATGCATTGAGAAGGGCGCCATTTCATATGTCAAGAAGCAAGATGCATTTAATTGGATCATTGGATGCATTATATTGGGCAATGGTTGACAGTTCACATGCAGCATTAATGGCGGCAAAGCAAGTTCCTCCGAGTCCGGAGCACATCCCCCAATTATTGAATGATGTTTTCGTCAAGAAAGGAATGTTAAATAGCAAGTATGTTGATTGGTACAAAGAAATTTATGCAGTTGCGCATCACCTAAGTCATGGTGAAACAGCGAATATAACCGGGAAGTTCATTGAGATGTATCAGGAAAGGGCTGATAAATTCATCGGCGAAATGGCCAATTTAGTCAAGAAATTAGAATAATCTTTCTTGTAAAGAATCTTGAGAACTTTGCACTAATGTTTCAATTCTTTGCTTGTCTAAATCTTCTTGAGAGGGTTTAGATTGATCAAATCTCTTTAATCTCTCTTCCTTTATTCTCTGACGCAAAGTTTCTTCATTCTCCCTAATAAATCTGTTATACTTTGACCAGTAAAATTTTGTCTTTGCCTTCTCAAGTTCTTCTAAATTCATTCTTTTATATTCCGGATTGCTAAACTCATATTCGGTTAAATTTCTTGCCAAGATATCAGCTAATTCGCGTTTTGGTGCTCTGTTTATATATGACATTTTATTTCTAATTTAGTTCTCCTTTTTCCTTTAAGAAATCATTAACCCCCTCTTTGCTTAACATCATAAAACCCCCAAAGAATCTCTCGGAATGCAAAGTATCTGCTTTAGCATATATCTCATATTTATTTATATCTCCAAGGTTGCGATACAAATCCTTTAATCTAGTTAGACTGACACCATAAGCTACCCGGTCCTTGTATGGCGATAAAAGAACATCTTTGTATAATCCTATTAATTTCTTTTGCCCATCTTTATCTTTAACATCTTTAAGCGCAAGCATACTCTGGTACACGCCTGCTTTTGCTTCTCTCAGATCAGCAGTATAAACACTTCGAGGGTGTTTTTTAGCAAACGCGTCCAAATTCTTTAAAAATTCTTCAGCTCCAGATTTATCATAATAACCATTCTCTCCATGAAGATTTCTATATTTTAAAGTCAAGACCATAAAATCTTCAAATTCTCTTGGTATAAGTCCATATTCCTGCGCAAGTTGTATTTTTGGTCTAAGATTTTGATGTGTTTTTGGGCTGTAATCAAACAGTTCACTTAGCCCCCCCTGTATAGATATACTTTCAACTTTCTCACACAATTCAGCAATATCTTCATAAACATTTGTTCTCGCATAATCACTTACGAACCCATATCTATTATTTTCTTCATAATTTGAAGGATTATCAACTAACTTATTTAACAGCCTAAATCTTAAACATATCTGCTCCAAGCCGGGTTTGTAAATGGACTCGCCGTTCTTTCTTTTTGCCAGATTTTTCCATCTTTCTAAGAATTCTGGATGAATTTTGTCAATTTCAAACGTTTTCCTATGTTTTATTTCATGATGAAGCGCACTAGGAGAACCATCCTCGACAACAATTGCTCCTGTTATAGGATCGTAATAGCCACCATTATCAGTTGTTATTATGTATCCAATCTGATCAAATATTGATTCCTTAAAATAATTTGGAGACCTTATTGAAAGAGAAGATAGACTAAAAGGCCTTTCCAACATTTCTTTATATATAACATCCCCAATAGTATATAGTCCAGTTCCCATATATCCGCTTATATCACTGTCAAAACCTTTGAGGGGAAATCCAAATTCTCTAACAAACTCTTGTCGTTGTTTGTCCGGAAGGAAATGATGATAAAGATTATTCAAGCTATGATTTGTTTGAGTCAATAGATGAAGGGCCAAGATGCCCGTACTTATTGTCGTAGCAATTTTCTTTATTTTTGGCTTTATTATTTGTGATAATGTTCTTGTCATTTTCCCGCCTCTATCGTTCCTTCAAGTGATTTTTTCTTAAACATTTTCTTGAAAACACCTTCATCATTTGCCTTAGACAATCCATAAGCGAGCAAACTTCCAGCAAAGAAAGATGCTATGTCCTGCGGATCATATGTTGTTGTTTTTGGATTTAGATTCAAAATTTTTAACTCATCTATTGTCGCTAATATCGGCGGAACAAATACCGATGCCAGTCTTGCGTACTTATTATCATTAAAAAATAATTTAGCAACTGTTAAGCCTGCAGCAGTGACTGTTCCAAGCACACCAATATCTTCTAAATGTCCCTGTAACCAACTATAATTGATTATCTTAGCTTTTGCGGCATCTTGCATAGATTGCCCAATCTTTTGTAGAATAAAATATCCGGCTGCCTGACCTGAATTAAATAAAATTAGATTTGTCATTTTAAGCAGTCAAATCAGGGTAATGATTGTAACCCATCTCCCTTAATTTTATATAAATAGGGGTAGCTATATCATATAATTCAGAAAGAGCTGTATTATCTTTCTTTTCCCGCCAAGTTATTTGCAGTCTAATCATATTTTCTAAATCTATGCCTTTCTTGGATATAATGTTGTCTATAACATGATGAACTTGTCCGATGGTCTGACTTTTCATGAGCTTACTATGCTTTTCTCCCCATTGTTTGAAGTCAGAGTCATAAAACTTGCCTTTTCTGTATAAGCCCTCTGGCAGATGGCACATAAAATTACCAAAATATTTCATTGCCCAGCTTTCAGGATACTCTCTTTTACATTTTTTTATTTCTCTTTCAATTCTTTGTACTAATGTTCCTGTCATTTTAAAAAAAGAAAAATTAAGAAGCTTTTTTCTGAGCTTCTTTTTGTTTAGCTTGTTCTATTGCTTTGCTGTTACTGTAGACCGTGGATCCATATATGATGTTGTCCATATTTTTTCCTAATTTACTTTCATCAACAACATAAGTTGTTTCATTTCCATTCTTTGCTTCTTTTATGAATTCGCCAGCGTACATTCTTTGCTGCAATTCTGCATATTTATCCATGCTTCCACGAGCACTGAAGTTCATGCTAACACCGACTCTTTTAGCCAAATTGTCTTGAGCCATTTCATCAAGAGTTGCTTGATCTACTTCAGGAACTTTTATTAAATCTGTGAAGTAAAGTGATAGTCTTTGAGCAGCTTCTGCTTTGTTTTTAGAACCTTTTAAAGTATCATTCATTGAAGAACTAACTTCCCCAACTATTTTCTCTTTGTTTTGTTTATATAATTCTTCTGCATCGTGTGCCCTTGAGCTCATTCCCTCACTAGCATATCTTACAGCCTCTTCAGGACTTACTCTTATGTCTCCATAAATATTTTTGTAGTCCTCTGGATTCTCTTTCCCTCCGCCGCTTAATATTTCAGCTAAATTAGAATAAAGTTGAAAACGATCAGATGGCGATTTTGTTTTATCTATCTGTCTATTTAAATGATTTAAGTTACCTATCTGTAACAGTCTATCCTCTAAATTTGAACCTTGAGTTTGATTTTCTTGTGTCATTTTAGTTATTTTATTAACCTCCTTATTTATTGTTACTTATCAGTAGTCATACTAGTATATAAACCTTTCGGTAGAGAAAAATGGGAAAGAAAAAACTATATAAACTTCTTGCAAACGTTTTATTGAAGAGGTGATAAAATGGATCATACAATTAAAATAAACTCGCAGTTAATGCAGAGTATAAAAAGCATAGTGGAAAAAACAAGGATGTTTCACGATGAAGAGGATTTTATTAATCAGGCAATATTAAAACAAATATCAAAATTTCGCGACGTTTAGTTTAATTCAAAAACAACATTTATATTTGCAGTCACTTCTAATTTCCTAGGGGCTATTTCAATATCCGCCGCCTTTCTCGCTTCTTCTATCCCTCCTCCAGATTCGGCCAAGAAATACTGATATGGATAATAATTATAGTCTGAAACCGTGACTTGCTTAACCCTTCCTAATTCACTGTCCAATCCCTGAACAGTTGCTTCTGCTTTGGCTCGGGCATCCTCGCTTGCTTTGCTTATGGCCTCCTGCTTAAATTCATTTTGCTTTTCTTCAGATAACTCGAAATTAATGCTCTGTATCGATGTGGCGCCGTTATCAATGCTTACATCAACTATTCTTCCGATTTCATCAAAGTTTCTTGTTGTTATTTTTAGTATGTTGCTTGTTTTGTAGCCCTTTAATTCTTGATTATTATTGCTCCAGTCATATTCTGGATAAATATTATAAGAAGAGGTTTCAATGTTTTCCTTGTTTATTCCGGCATATTCCAATGCATTTAACACCTTCTCGCTTATCTCGGAATTTTCATTTTTTGATTCCTCTGCTGCTTTTTTTAAGGTTTCAATGCCAATATAAACACTTGCTTCATCTGCCAGTGCTTCTATTGTTGAGGAGCCAGAAACATTCAATGTTGTTTTTTCTTTAGACGAATTAAAGTATAATACTAATCCAATTATTATAACTACGGCAATTAAAATTGTAATTAAATTGCTATTTTTAGATTTCATAGCATAAAAGTTTGATTAACTATTTATAAATATTTTGATACGCCGAAGGAGGGATTTGAACCCTCAAGCCCTTGCGGGCACAAGCTCTCTAACCTAGTTTCCAGGTTCGCATTATGAAATCTTGCGCAGTACCAGGTTGTGCCACCTCGGCTTTAAGAAATAAAAACTTTTTAACAATATATAAATTTATTCAATTACGCCAATAGAAATCTGTATGCTTTCCGGGATAGGAACCCTCATTATTAATCTTAATGCCCTTTCATTAGCATCTATATCGATAAGCCTTTTATGAATCCTCATTTCAAATCTGTCAAAACTGGCTTTTCCCTCGCCATCTGGGCTCTGCCTTGTGGTTATCTTTAATCTTTTCGTCGGTAATGGAATTGGCCCGTATAATTTTGTCTTGGTTTTTTCAGCAATGTCTACTATACTTTTAGTTATTTCATTCAAATCATCTATATTATTTGTTGCTAAACTTATTCTTGTTTTTGGCATAGTCTTTTAGAAAATCAATGGTTTATAAAGTTTGTTAAATAAAAAAGAAAAATTTACTGCATCGATTTCTTCACGTAATTATAATGTGATGTATTGATTACCTAAAAATTCAATTAAGAAATAAATTTAGATAAGATTGGAGTTGTTTTTTTACATCGGAGTAATCCATAAATAATGGAAAACGAGCTTTTTTAAAATGTCCGCCCCCACCAGCATAAAGGTGGTATCTCAAAACTATTTTGTTAAAAATATTAAATTTTCTATCTAATGGAAGTTCTACCTCCTTTTCAATAGCACAAATTTTCATACCAGAAAGTTCGAGTTCATTTAAAGACATTAGAGGTAGACTATATGTTTTGTAACCAAGCTTATCAGCATTACGCTCTAATTGAAAAACTTGATCTTCATGTTCCTTGAAAAAACCTTTAATTAGATTTTCAAGTTCTATTTTCTGAATCTTGTTCATTTTTTAACTTACTCTTAAGATTATTAAGAAAGGCACTTTATAAAACTTTCTATTTTGTAACTACTATAAAAAGAATAAAAAGAATCAAAGTTGTTTCTTCACGTAATCAATGCACATTCCAGCTGCCACTGTATTTCCTGCATCTCTTATTGCGAATCTTGCCATGTGCGGAATATCAGATTGCTTTTCAATAACCAACGGCTTGGCTGGTTTTACTTTCACAATAGCCGCATCACCATTCTTCAGCATATCCGGTTTTTCCTGCAAAGTCTGCCCTGTAGCAGGATCTAATTTCTTGACTAGTTCTGTAAATTGGCATGCAACCTGCGCTGTATGAATATGGAATACTGGTGTATAACCGACAGTAATAACAGTTGGATGATTTAATACAACTATTTGTGCAGTGAATTCTGTAACAACAGTTGGAGGACTATCAATATGCCCTAAAACATCTCCCCTTGCAATATCTTTCTTTTGAACCCCCCTTATGCTAAATCCTATATTATCTCCCGGCTCTGCTTGCTGCAATTGCTCATGGTGCATCTCAATACTTTTTACTTCACCAGTAACCCCTTTACCTTCTCTTGCCGGCACTACAATTACTTTATCATTAACCTTCATTATCCCTGTTTCAACCCTGCCGACTGGAACTGTTCCTATTCCTGTGATGTTATAAACATCTTGCAACGGCAATCTTAAAGGCAAATTAGTTGGCTTTTCAGGTTCTTTAAATAAATCTAATAATTCAATTAAACTCGGACCATTATACCATGACATTTGCTCAGATTTCTTTGTAATATTTTCTCCCTTTAACGAACTTAGTGGGATAAAAGTTGTTTGGTCTGGCTTATATCCGACCATTTTTAATACTTTGTTTACATCTTCTTTAACTTCATTAAACTTTTTTTCATCGTAATTAACCATATCCATCTTGTTTACTGCAACTGCCAATTGTCCCACTCCCAAAGTTTTACACAACCAAATATGCTCTTTAGTCTGCGCCATTACTCCGTCAGAAGCTGCAACAACCAAAACGCCGCAATCTGCCTGTGAAGCACCTGTAATCATATTTTTAATAAAGTCTTTATGCCCAGGAGCATCTATTATTGTGAAATCATATTTTGCAGTTGAGAATTTCTTATGAGCTAAATCAATTGTAACCCCTCTTTCTCTTTCTTCTTTTAACTGATCCATAACAAATGCAAATTCAAAACCCGCTTTTCCTAATTCCTGGGCCTTCTCCTTCAATTTTCTCAATGTTTGCTCATCTATAACCCCAGAATCATATAAAAGTCTACCAACTGTAGTACTCTTTCCATGGTCTACATGACCTACGAATATTAAATTTAAGTGTGGTTTTGCTTTTGCCATTTTTGATTTATTCTCCTTTTAATTTATGAATATAATTTATAACCCCGATTGTTTGCATTTTTAATGGTTTATAAAGTTTTTTATTTTTAATCTTTAAATTTAAAATCTATTATAATACAAATAATTAACACCAAAACTGTCAGTATTGAAATAATATAAGCTGGAATCTCCAAAGCAGCTGTTTGCTTGTTTCCCAAGTCACCCTCAACATGCATAAAGCTTTTCTGTCCAATATCATAACACATTGAATAAACTTCTTCTGCCTGAACTAAATGAACACCTTCATGTATTATTGTTCCTAAGAATATTGCTCCGAATAATGCTAAAAACAATATTGTAAATTTTGGAAGCTTCATTTTAACCCCAAGACGATATAGAAATAATGGTTTTTAAATCTTTCTATTTGTAACTACTCTGAAATGTTAACAATCTCAGCTTTATTTGTTTTAAGAATTTCCTTAATTGTTGTTTTAATTAAAGTTCTAGTGCTTCCGCCGCCAGCATAAACCTCATTTTTATTTTTCAAATTTTTATCCATGTAAAATCTAGCTTTAAACCCAAAGGGAGGAACACCGCCGGCAGGATAACCTGTTAAAATTAAAACCTGTTCGGCTGAAGCAATTTTAATCTTTGACTTACTAACACTTCTTAATTTATCCTTATTAACGCGGGAATTTGCAGAAACTATCCCGATTACAGCATTTCCATATTCTGATTCTTTATTCAAATCTATAAATACGACTGTTTTAACAATATCATTAAAATTAATATCCTTTTCTTTAATTGTCTCAAGGACATTTTCCTTGTGATCAACCAACTCCTCAAAAAATATCTGCTCGGCTTTGATTTTATTTTCTTTAATATAATTAAGTAATTTTTCCTCATATTGTTTTTCCATCAATTAGAAGTATTTTTAAACATTTAAAAAATTATGCTTAATATGATATGCCTAGGTATAGAGACAACCGCTCATACAGCTAGTTTGTCAATCGTCGATGATAAAGGTAGGATAATCTTTGAAAATAGAGATATGTACACAAGAGAAGACGGAGGAATAATTCCTTCGGATGCGGCACTGCACCATAAAAAAATATTCCCGTTGTTATTAGAAAAATTAAATAAAGAATTTGATTTAAAAAATGTTGGTGTAATTGCTTTATCTTCTGGTCCTGGTTTGGCACCGTGTCTCTTGGAGGGAATGAGATTTGCTAAAGAAATTGCTTCTAAATTAAATGCGCCATTAATTCCAGTAAATCATTTGGTTGCGCATTTGGAGATAGGAAAACTATTCTCAAAAGCAAAAGATCCTGTTTTTATTCTGGCAACAGGGGCAAACACGCAAATAATTGCATTTGAATCAGGAAATTACAGAATTTTTGGGGAAACATTAGATACAGGAATAGGAAATGCATTGGACAAATTTGGCAGAATAATTGGCTTAGGATTTCCTGCAGGTTCTAAAATAGAGGAATTAGCTAAAAAAGGAAAGTATATTGATTTGGGATATGTTGTCAAGGGAATGGATTTAAGTTTTTCAGGCATATTAACCAAAGCAATTGACTTATCTAAAAAAGGTTGCTCAAAAGAGGATTTATGCTACAGTTTGCAGGAAACTTATTTTTCAATGCTGACAGAAGTTACTGAGAGGGCGATGGCACATGTGAATAAAAAAGAAGCCTTGCTTATCGGCGGGGTTGCTGCAAACAAAAGATTAATTGAGATGCTGAATATAATGTGCAGGGAAAGAAAAGCTAAACTTTATTTTGTTCCTGTAAAATATTCTGGAGATCAGGCTGCAATGATAGCATATGCAGGAATTTTGCAGTACAAATCAAATAAAAAATATTATGATAATTTAAAATTACAGGATATTGATATAAATCCCAATTGGAGGGTGGAACAAGTTAATATTACCCGGGTATAGTTAAGTTTTTATATATTTCTTAATGAGTTATATTATGCAAATAGATGCAATTGGAACAAGAGAATTACCAGAATTTTTAAAAAATTCATCTGGAGGAACATTAGAAAATAGTATTGATGACATAACTTTTGGAGAAGGGTATCTTAAAAATTCTAAGGTTAAAATTAGGCATTCTTATTTTCCTTTTAGCAGTTCTATCATAGCAGAAATTGAATGTGGCAAATGTGATAATAAATACAAGAAAAAATTATTTTACCAAAGGGTCCATTATTTTTCGACAGATTTAGAATTAAGATGTCCTAGTTGTAAAGATATAATCTCAATTTCATATGAAAAAGTTGAAACAGATTAAATTTCTAATCTCTTTAATGGTTCCAAATTAACATTCAAATTTATTGGAGATGGTGCTTGCGAAACTTTTAAATCAAATCTTAATTTATTAGGTACTTGGGGCAATTCATGCTCTAAATTCTGAATATTTTTCCCTTTGCTGAATTTTAATTCCTTATTATACTGCTGTAATATTGCCAAAGTAAATTTTCTCAAGAACAAAACATTTTCATCTTTTTTGCTTGGTTTATATCTAATGATTTTCTTAATAAAATCAAGTTGCTTTCTGTCCCGCTCCTTGAACTTATCAACAATGAACTTTATTTTTTTCATAATTTTCTGCCAGGCTCGATTGATTTGCTTCTTACATACCTTTCCAATAAGAGCAAGCCATTTGCCAGTGATTTATTCTGTTCAAGCAATTCTTCTAATTTTGTAGCTAATTCAACAACCCTTGAGCTTTCTTCAACATTCGCAACGTTTTTGGCAGCTTCCTCGAAAACATTGACTAAATTATCCATCCTCTGAGTTAGGCTATTTACAGTCTCAGTCAGATTATGCATTGCCTGCAACAGCTCAATGTTCTTTTTTTGCAGTTCAATATTCAAGCTTAATAAGTCAGAAGGAGCTTTTTCTTTTTTTTCTTTAGCCATCATACCACCTTTTTATTAAAATTAAGTAATAAAATTAATATATAAATGTTGCCTTATTCATTTTTGTCACATTCAGTGCTTAGTTTTTATTCTACCTTATTTATTATTTTCTTTAAATAATCTAAAAATTCCTTGGTGTCTGCAAAATAGTTTGGATACGCCTTTCTTAAATCATTTGTAGCATCAACTCCGACGAGAACGACATCATATTCTTTCTTTCCTTGGTTTCTCTTTTCAGCTATTGCATAATCAGAAATTGCTTTTTCCTCTTGACCCCTTGTGTAACCAGTTATATTAAGCCTTTCTCTAACAATATCTAATTCTAATAAAAAAAACTGTAAATTTGGTTTTTCTTTAGTTGCCTTTTCGAAAACTTGAACGGCATGAGCCCAACCATCCATAACTTTAATTACTTTTAATTCTTCTTGTTTATCTTTCTTTTGCGCGGTTATATCTACATAAGATATAGCATATTTCAGTAGAATTCTTGTTTTTGCGCGGTTACTATAGTCATTAGCTGATTAATAAAAGAACGCTAAAAGCCATAATTTTATGATAAGAAAATCTTATTCCATCCCGCCATATCCGCCAGGAGGCATTTGCGGAACATTATCCTTGCTTCCACTAGCAGCAATTACATCATCTATCCTTAATATTAACTCGGAAACTTCTGAAGCTGATTGAATAGCCTGTGTTTTAATCTTCAATGGTTCAATAACCCCGGCTTTCCACGCATCAAACAATTTTCCTTTCATAACATCTATTCCAAACCATTTCCCTTCATTTGCATCGTGTTTTGATTTTAAATCTGTTAACATATCAACTGGATCTAAACCTGCATTTTCCGCCAATGTTCTTGGGATTATTTCAAGGGAATTCGCAAACGCCAATACAGCTAATTGCTCTTTTCCAGATAATTTGTTTGCGTAATTTCTTAATTCTTTTGCTAGTTCCATTTCAACTGCGCCGGCACCAGCAACAACTTTCTTGTTTTTTAATGAAGCTGAAATATCTCCTAAGGAATCTTTAACAGCCCTTTCTAATTCTGCTATGACATGCTCTGTTCCCCCTCGTATAAGTAAGGTAACTGCTTTCGGATTTTTGCATTCTTTGACGAAAGTCATCATTTCATCCCCGATTTTTTGTTCCTCAACTATTCCAGAATAGCCTAAATCCTGCTCATTTAAATCATTTAAATTGCTTACAATTTTTGCATTAGTTGCCCTTGCTAGTTTATCCATGTCAGATTTTTTTACTCTTCTGACAGCATAAACACCTGCCTTGGCCAAGTAATGCTGGGCAATATCATCAATTCCCTTTTGGCATATTATCACATTTGCCTTGCTCTTGATAACCTTGTCAACCATGTTTCTTAATATTTTTTCTTCCTGGTCGAGGAAAGCCTGCAATTGGTCTGGCGTGCTTATTTGTATTTTTGTATCTGTTTCAGGACTTTTTATTTCCAAAGCAGCATCTAATAAAGCTATTTTTGCATTTTTAATCATTCTTGGCATTGCTGAATGAACTTTCTCCTTGTCAATTAAAATCCCCTGCACCAATTCAGAATTCTCTGCACCCCCACCGATTTTTTTCTCTATTTTTATATTTTCTAAATCAATTGTTCCATCATTATCTCGGATTTGTTTTACTGATTTAACGCATAATTCAGCCAGTAATTCCTTGCTTCCTTCTGCTCCTTTTCCTGTCATTGCTGTTATTGCTATGTTTTTTAACAATGCCTCATCTTTCTCAGTAATCTGCTCAGCCATGTTCTCTAATAAATCCCGGGCCTTTTCTGCCGCAATTCTATAACCGCGGGCAATTACAGTTGGGTGCACATTATCATCGATTAATTTTTCAGCATTTTTTAACAATTCACCAGCTAAAACAACTGCTGTTGTTGTTCCGTCTCCAACCTCATTTTCCTGAGTTTTTGCAACTTCAACGAGCATCTTAGCAGCAGGATGTTCAATCTGCATTTCTTCCAGTATTGTAACACCGTCGTTCGTAATAACAACATCTCCCAAAGAACTTACAAGCATCTTGTCCATTCCTTTAGGTCCTAAAGTAGTTCTAACTGTTTCTGCAACAGCTTTCGCTGCCATTATGTTATTCCTCTGGGCATCTCTGCCTGTGCTTCTCTGAGTTCCCTCTTGCAAAATGAAAATCGGCTGAACCGGCTGTTGTACCATTTTTAACCCCCAAAATTTAATATACAGTTAAGAAATTGTTTTATAAATTTTTCGGTTTAGAATGCAGTTTTTTATAAAATTCACAGTCCCCTGTGCAATTTTCTATGGGTTGATTATTGTTTCTAAAAGCAGAATAAGCATATATGCAGTATTCTATGGTGTTTCCTTCCTGCTCGGTTTTTCTTCCAAGGCAATACCAATTATCCTTATTGTTTCCCAACTCTATTAATTTTTCTAATTCCTCCAGATTATACAAAGGAAATCCTCCATCTTCTCTGGTTTTTAACCTTTCTAACAATTCCCTTCTTGATTCCATGTATAAATCGTATAAGAAAGATTATTTAACCTTAACTAAACTAGTTCCGGCCAACTTATCAAAAAATCTTTGCTTTGTGAATGCCAGATAAACCAGATCAATCAAGAATATCCAGGACACGTAATTAATCAAAAATAAAGCCTTTGGCAAATTTCTTATTAACGCCTGCCATAATGTTATTTTTTTCGGTATGACCTTAATATTCAAAATCATCTTTCCCAGACTTTGATTTAATCTCCATTCCAGTAATGTCAGGTATATTAACAAGATTACTGCTGTTATAATATTTATTGTCAATAAAAATCCCGAGAACATTTCATAATTTATGCTTAAGTATTGATACATTTCAATGATCCCCATATTATTCCCTATGTTTTTTTCTATGTAATTGTAGAATGTCAGATTAACTATGAACTGTATTATTATCAAGTCAATTATAAAAGCAAATGCCCTTTTCCATATTGAAACTTCATTTGGATTTCTTAAAAGCAGATTAAGGGTCTCTTTTTTCATAAGATTGAATTGATTAAATGATTTTTAAACTTTTGCAAATATTTAAAAAAGTATAATTCTTAAGATGATTATGCAAACAAGAACAGATTTGTTAAAAATAGATTTAGCTAGAAAATTACATTTAAGTAAAATTCCTAAAAATATTGAGTTAAATTTAGAAAATCCTGAGATTAATTTAAAAACCAAACCGGTTAGAACTATTTCTGGAGTAGCACCAATAGCAATAATGACTTATCCGGAGAATTGTAAACATGGAAGTTGTACTTTTTGTCCAGGCGGACCCATGAGTTATTTTGGAGATGTTCCAAAAAGTTATACTGGTAATGAACCAGCAAGTATGAGGGCCATAAGAAATAATTTTGATCCTTATTTGCAGGTTTTTAATAGATTAGAGCACTATATTTTAATGAAACATGTGCCAAATAAAGTTGAGTTAATAATAATGGGGGGAACATTTCCTTCTTACGAAATTAGTTACCAAGATGAATTTATTACGTATGCAATAAAAGCTATGAATGATTTTTCGGATATGTTTTTTGAAAACAATGAGTTTAATTTTAATAAATTTAAAGAATTTTTTATGCTTCCACATGAAGTTAAAAATAAGGAGATTATGAGGAATGTACAAGATAAATTATTAGAACTAAAAAGCAATTCAAATTTGGAAAAAGAACAACTTAGAAATGAAACTTCTAAAATTCGTTGTACTGTAATGAATATTGAGACAAAACCAGATTGGTGTTTTATTCCTCATTTAAATCAAATGCTTAAACTAGGAACGACCAGGGTTGAGATAGGTGTACAAACTTTATACGACGAGATATTAAAAATTACTAATCGGGGTCATACATTAGAGGATACTAAAAAAGCCATACAGCTTACAAAAGATAGCTTTCTAAAAACATGTATGCATATGATGCCGGGTTTACCAAAAACAACAGAAGAAATGGATATTAATAATTTTAAACAATTATTTGAAGATGAAAATTACAGACCAGACGCATTGAAAATATACCCTTGTTTAGTTATGCCTGGTACACCGTTATATCTACAATATAAAAAAGGACAATTTAAACCATTAAGTACAGAAGAAGCAGCTAATTTATTATTAAAAATAAAACCTTTAATTCCTAGATATACAAGGGTTATGAGAATTTTACGCGACATTCCGACGAAATTTACAATTGATGGAGTAAATATAACTAACTTTAGACAATATTTACACGAGTTGATGAAAAAAAATGATGTAAAATGTAATTGTATAAGATGCAGGGAACCAGGAAATAAAAAAATAAATTTTGATAAAGTTAAATTATTAAGATACGATTATGATTCTAGTGGTGGAAAAGAGATATTTTTATCTTATGAGGATATTTCACAAGATATTTTACTTGGATTTATAAGATTAAGAATTCCATTTAAATCATTTAGATCAGAAATAACGAATAAGAGTGCTGGAATAAGAGAAATACATGTTTATGGCAATTTAGTTCCTATCGGAGAAAAAAGTGAAAAAGATGCACAACATCATGGTTATGGTACAAAATTAATGCAAGAAGCTGAAAGAATAGCTAAAGAAGAATATGATATAAATAAAATTTTAGTTACATCAGGGATTGGGGCAAGGGTTTATTTCTATAAGTTAGGATACCAAAAAGATTCAGTTTATGTAAGCAAGGTTTTATAAATTTTTTTAATCAAATCAATTTGATGAATTTAATTTATAATCCTAAAGAAACTGAATTAATGGATATAGATGATGTTATCCGTGATTGGAATCCTTTTTTAAATCAAGTTTGGAATCGTGAAAATCCAAGCAGAAAAAAAAACTTGCCTGGAAGTTGGGATCTGGCAAACAACTATGGTTCAGATATAACTGAATTTTATCAACAGAAACATGCGGAAGAAATTTATTTAAAAGCCCCTTTGGTTCCAGGCGCAAGAGAATTTCTCAATGAGTTAGCTAAGATAAGGCTGATTTATCTAGTAAGTTCGCAACCAAATGAACAAATTGAGGAGTATACAAAACATTGGGTGATAATAAATCAAATTCCATTTTCTTATTATAAATTTACCCACAACAAGGGATCAGTATTTGGAAATCACTTATTAGACGATGGTGTACATAACCTAGAAAGTGCCTTGGAAAGCGGAAGATCTGCTCCAGTACTCTTTAAAAGGGACTGGAATCAAAATGAGATTGGTAAACGTTGGAAAGGTTTATTTGTAGAAACACATCAGGAATTTTTAGATTTAGTGAGGAATCATCATTAATTACCACTCTGTTTAAATAAGAAATCTTTTTATAATCTTTAGCCTTCTTAGATTATATATGGACGACATAATGCAGCTTGGGGGGAATATTTCTCTTGCTGGTTTTAAGGACTTGGAGCCTGCTAAGATAGTTGTAGTGAAGAAAATCACGGGAAATTACGTCAAAAAAATGCAGGAAAAAACAAGCAAGTTTGAAAGCCTGCATTTGCATTTAAAAGAGGTTCATGCGACTAAATTTGAATTACAGGCAAAGGCAATCATCAACGGGCAGTCTTTTAACGCAGAAATTATAGATTTTAACTTATTCTTTGCGCTTGACAAGGCCCTGGCAAAAATTCTCGGAGAGATTACAGATTAATTGCACTTATTAAAAAACATTAACTTTATAAATTAAAATTATAGCTTATCTTTGAGGGGAAAATGACTAAACGTATTGGCGGATTTAGAAGGAAAACTGGAAGCAAATTAAGCAAGTCTCCTAGAAACAAAGGCAAGATTAGCTTAACCAAATATTTGCAGAATTTTAACAATAATGAAAGGGTTGTACTGCATGCAGATCCAGGGTACCAGAAGGCAATGTATCATCCAAGATTCCATGGCAAACCCGGGGTAGTTGTTAAAAAACAGGGAAATTGTTATGTTGTTAATATAATGGACGGAAATAAAATGAAAAGCTTAATTGTACACGGAGTACATTTAAAGAAGGCATAAAATGGCAAACATAGAAATAATAAATGAAACACCGATTTCAATTCCTGAATTAAAGGAAAGACTTGAGGAAATTAAAAAAAGAGACAAGGAGCTAAAATCAAGGGCTTTAAGAACTCATGAGTACTTAGATAAATTCAGCAATGCAAAGGTAAAGGATTCCACAAAACTCAAGGAAAGCATATTAAAATTGCAAATACCCAGGTTAAAGGAGCGTCATATTGTCAAGCTCATAGATATAATGCCCAAAGATCTGGAAACATTAAAATTAATTTTTGTCGGGGAAAATATAACACTAAAACAGGATGATTTAGAGAAAATACTTAGTGTGCTAAAATAAAATGTTAATTATAAACTCAGAAGAAAATGTTCAAGCAACAAGCAAAAGAAGAATATGCAGTAGTCTTGGATTTCCTGCCCAATGGACATCCAATGGACACAAAACCAGGACATTTAAAGACCCCGATAGCGCAAGCCCTTGGAAGAGATCATTTTGTTTTGCTTGAGTTAGTTCCAAAAAAAGACAATTTCTTGCAGATTCATGATGAAGTTTACATCGGGGAAGGCAAACGCGACAAGATACATCATATTTACGGCAAGGTGATTTTTGACAGATTAACGCAGACTGCAAAAGAAGAATTGAATTTTGTTGTAGAGGAACTTGTAAAGAAGCATGAAAAGAGATTTATTGAATTTTTTAACAAGGCAGCCCCGATAAATACAAGAAGGCATCAGCTGGAATTATTGCCCGGGATTGGAAAGAAGCACATGTGGGAATTAATTGAGAGAAGGGAAGAAAAATTATTTGAGAACTTCAGCGACATTAAGACAAGGGTAAAATTAATGCCGGATCCTGAAAAAACTATAATCAAGAGAATAATTATGGAAATTAAGCAGGAAGACAAGTATAATTTATTCGTCGGGCAGTAATCATAATGTGCCAATATAATTTATAAATTTATTCTTATTTCTTTTATTATGAAATTAACAGATTTTCCAAAATATTCTCCTTTGGAAGTATTGTTTATAGATCATTCAAAAAATGACCCTTTAGATTTTACTATAAACAATATTATCCTTCCAATTCTTCAACATTTCAATTATTTTGTCATTCATAACGGCATCTTGCTGCAATTACATGCACAGAATACCCTGTTGGAGATTGATGAATCATTTAAGCCGAGAAGAATTTTGTACAGAGACCTAGGAAGCTTAACTATTGACAATGATTTTAGGAAAGCTGGAAATTTAGAGCCTATAATATCATACTCGATTGGAAGTGATGATCGTTTCTCGGAGGAGATAGAATATAGTTTAAGATACGATGAATTTATGGCAAGCCACTCTTTTGCACTCCTTGGAAATGTTCTAAGTAATCATTATAATATAAATCAAAAAATTTTTCTCATAAATTAAAAGAATGTTTTAAAAAAACAATATTGTTCAAGAATAAATTTCCATCGAATAGCTATACTATTCCTGTTAGGTTAAATAAGGATAGGTACAAACCAATCAAAATCGGAAAGCCCCTATATAGATACAGCAAGTAAACCCCTTATTCAATAAAAAGCTTTATAAATCAATTTCTAAGCTTAGTTTAAAAATGGAAAATGTGAAAGGTATCATCAGAATCGCCAGTGTTGATATATTTGGAGATAAATCAGTTTACAACGGCTTAAAAAAAATAAAAGGCGTAAGTTTCATGTTTTCTAACGCAATTTGCAATTACCTCGATCTTGACAGAAATAAAAAAATCGGTACCTTAACAGAAGAAGAGGTTAAAAAAATAGAATCATTGCTTCAGCATCCGAATGAACTTCCGTTATGGTTATTGAACAGAAGAAAGGATCCTGAAACAGGAAAGGAATTGCATTTAACATCATCTGCATTATTATTAAGCAAGGAATTTGACATCAAGAGATTAAAGAAAATTAAATCTTACAGGGGAATCAGGCATGCTCTTGGTCAGCCTGTGAGAGGACAAAGAACCAGGAGCCACTTTAGAACTGGCGTAAGCGTTGGTGTTCAAAGAAAAGCGGCCAAGATTGCACAAGCTGCATCTGAGGCTGGGAAAGATAAGAAGAAGGAGAGAAAGTAAATGGGAGATCCTAGAAAATTACGTAAAAATTATTCGCCTCCGAAACACCCTTGGGAAGCTTCAAGAATACAGGCAGAAAGGCCGTTAATTATCGAGTATGGATTAAAAAACAAAAAGGAAATATGGAAGGCACAATCTTTATTAAAAAGATTTACAGCCCAGGCAAAAATACTTTCAACAATCAAAACCAAGCATCAGGAATCAGAAAGACAGCAGTTAATCAATAAATTATTAAAAATAGGATTATTAAAGCAAGGACAAGACAGGGAAGATGTGCTTGGATTAAACGTGAGAAATGTTCTTGACAGAAGATTGCAGACATTGCTTGTCAAGAAAGGCTTGGCATTAAGCGCAAAACAGGCGAGGCAGTTTATAGTTCACGGGCACGTTGGTGTAAATGGCCAGAAAATCACTGTTCCGGGTTACTTGGTGAATTTAGATGATGAAAACAAAATAAACTTTTTATCAAACTCTAGCATTAATGATCCAGAGCATGCCGAGAGAATTTTAATAAAGGAAAAATACAATAAAGAAAGCAAGGAAGAAAAAGAAGTCAGGGAAAAGAAAGCAAAAAAAGAATCAAAGGAAGAAGTTAAAGAGGAGCCCAAGAAAGAATGAGACAAGATAATTTTAAATGGGGCATTGCATATATTTATGCTAGTTATAATAATACAATAATTCATATTACTGATTTAACTGGCTCAGAAACTTTAGGAAGGTCTTCTGGCGGTCAGATTGTCAAAACACACAGGTTAGAGGGAAGTCCGACAGCTGCAATGGCTGCTGCAAAAAAAGCAGGAGAGCAAGCACGGGAGTATGGAATAAATGCCTTGCATATTAAAGTTAGAGCACCTGGAGGACACGAAGGACCTCACAATACAGGACCTGGAGCACAGGCTGCAATAAGAACATTTTCAAGAGAGGGATTTAGAATTGGAACTATTGAGGATGTTACACCAATGCCGACGGATTCAGCAAGAAAAAGTCATTTCAGAAGAGGAAGGAGGGTCTGAGTGCGAGAAGAGTATATTTTTTATATCTTGTACATCAGATATCCGTTAAAAACTTAATCCAAAAGCTTTAAAAATCCATAATTTTGCTTAATATCATTCTTAAAATGGAAATTAAAATTCTTAATAAATCTCAAAATAAATTAGTATTTGCAATAAACGGAATCAATCCAGCATTGGCAAATACCTTAAGAAGATTGATGATTGGAGAAGTTCCTATTCTTGCAATTGACACAGTTGAGTTTAATAAAAATAGTTCTGCTTTATATGATGAATTTATTGCCCATAGACTCGGATTAATTCCTTTAAAGACTGATTTAAAAAGTTATAACCTAAAAGAAGAATGCAAATGCAAGGGAAAGGGATGTGCGATATGTGAATTAAAATTGACATTGAAAGCAGAAGGTCCGGGCATTGTTCATTCTTCCCAGCTAAAAAGTTCAGATCCTAAAGCAATCCCCGTATACGAGGAAATGCCTATCGTTGAATTGACAAAAAAACAAGGTTTGGAATTAACTGCAACAGCCGTATTAGGAAAAGGAAAAGTTCATGCTAAATTTTCTCCCGGATTGGTTTATTACAGGGGATTTCCGACACTTAACGTAAAGGATAAAGGCAAATTAAAAAGAGTTGAAGATGTTTTGAAGGATTTTGTAACTGTCAAAGGAGAGAATATACAGATTAAAGATATTTCAACATGGAAGGAAAGCTATGAAGAAATGCTTGAAATGAATGATGTCGAGGTTGTTAATAGCAAAGAGGATTTTGTTTTTTACCTTGAATCTTGGGGTCAGTTGAAGCCGGAGGAAATTGTTAAGAAAGCCTTGGACATATTTGATGAAAAATTAGATGAGTTCTCTGATAAGCTAAAAAAAGCAAAATAATTTAAAATAAGTAATTCTTAAGTTTCAGCATGTGGGAGTACCAAAGTGGTCAAATGGGTACGGCTAAGGCAATTTGTAGAAACCGTATGGCTTAGTGCCTTCGCAGGTTCGAATCCTGTCTCCCACATTTTAATGAGGAAGAATAAAGAAGAAATTCCAACTAAAATAGCAGTTCCTTTAGCAACTCCAATTAGGCGTTAAGTTTCTTTAAAAATAATTTAATCATTGATAAATAAACTATGTAATAAAAGGAAAAGAATAACACATGAACCTATAAATATTGATAGATAAACCAAAACAGAGCGATCTTTATTTTTTCTGACAGCTATTATTCCAGTGATAAAAGCACTTATAATTAGAGGAACTGCAATACCTACAGTTAAATCCCACCAATGACCTTCGTCAAATGTAACTAAACCAAGTAACATAAAAGTAAAAAAAGCTGTAATTAACAGTAAAAAAAACATAGTTAATCCTACTGACCATTTACCTAACTGAGTTTTTGGAAAGGTGATTTTCATCTTCATCATAAATTTAGTATCCAAATCTTCTTTCATAATCTTTATGGTTAAACCATTCAAGAATAGCAGAGATTAATTCAACCTCATTTTCCGCTGTTACGGTATATAGAAGTCTCCATCCTTTTGGCAAATCGTACTTCCATAAGTTTTTTATTCCATACTTTTGCACATATTCTTTTGGAAATAATTTTTTAGGGATTTGAATTCCACAAAAGGCATTTTCTTTTAAATCTTGAATTGCTCTAATAATTGCTTTCTTAATGAAATCATCATCCTTTAATGAATTAAAATCTTTTTCAAGTTCATCTGAAATAAATTTTACTTTAGAAGGCTTTATCATAGTTTAATTTCCTTTCTTGCCATAAGTTTTTTTGCTAATTCCGGATTCCAAATATATGCTATTTTGCCTTCTCTATCAAAAGCTATCTTATTTATGTTTTCTAAATAATCTAAAACAACCAAAAACGTCTGCCACATTACCTTTTTAGGCAATTTTTTCCATAATTTAGTCTTATTAAATTCTCCACTATGATCTTCTATAGTTCTTTCTACCATTAGTACAGTATCTAAAGTTGGAGACCTTTCATACGGGCTTTTCAGTATTTGTTGCATAATAACTAATATATCAATTGATATATAAACTTTTTGTTTTTAATAAATAACTTTATATATTTTTATGTATTACTATACAAATATATATCGTTAAAAGGTATATAGTTGCGGTGCAATTGAATCAGGATTCTAAGCGTGTCTCCCACATAAAATTTATAAAACTATAATTTAAGCACCAATGCATGGGACAGGAAAAAAAGAAAAAACTGTATGAGATATTATTCGAAATGAAAGAATTAGCAGAGCAGGGAAAAGTTGATGAATTAAAAATTTTAAATCTGAGGTTCAGCCCGCTTTACATCTCAATATTTCATATAAATGATTTTAGCTAAGAAGCCATGCTGTATGATCGTGCAAGAAATAATTTCCTGCATGCAAATCAAGTTAAGGCTAATGGGCAAGAATCTTATTTAAAGGACGCATTATATTATTTAAGTCAAATTCGCGAACCATAAAGCTTTTAAAGCATTTTTCTCGAGTTAAATAGTTCTAAAATGGAATTGATAATTGCATTGGATATGCTTGAATCGGAAGGCAGAGACAGAAACTTGTCTAAAATAATATTAAATCTTTTAATGAAAGGCCCAAAATTATTAAGCGAAATAGTGCAAGAAGCAAATAAAGAACATTATTTTGATCATGAAGTAACTCCGGTTTTGGGATCTCTTAAAGATTACGAATTGGTTGTCTTAGATAAATCTTCAAAGAGATTCTGCATAAATAATAATTATTTAAATTCAACCTTAAGCTATAACTAAAATGAAACCTACAGGACCAACAACACTGGAATTAAGGAAGTTAATAATTGAATTAAGAAAACTTTCAAATAAGCAAAAGGTTAACCTATGGAAAAGAATAGCAGATGACCTTGAAAAGCCAACCAGGAAAAGACGCGAGGCTAATTTATATAGGATAAATAAATATACAAAACAGGGCGAAACAGCTTTAATTCCCGGGAAAGTTTTAAGCCTGGGAGATCTAGACAAGAAATTAACAGTCGCCGCTTACAGATTTTCAAATCAAGCCAAAGAAAAAATTAATAAGATTGGGAAAGCGATAACAATAAGAGAATTAATAAAGGAAAATCCAAAAGGAAAGAAAATAAGGATAATAGGATAAGATGATAATTAATGCAGAGAACATAATTCTTGGAAGATTGGCAAGCTATGCAGCCAAACAGGCACTGCTCGGAGAAAAAATCATTGTTATTAATTGCGAGAAAGCAATTATTTCAGGAAACAAGGAAGATATCTTAAATGAATTCAGCTCTAAGATTAAAAGAGGAAACCCCTTTAAAGGACCTTTTTATCCGAGAAGAAGCGACATGATTGTTAGAAGGACAATAAGGGGAATGCTTCCGAAGAAAAAATCAAGGGGAAGAGAAGCTTATAAGAACGTTATGTGTTACTTAGGAACTCCAGAAAGCTTAAAAAATGAAAAATTTGTTACATTAAAGTTTAATATAGATAAGTTAACAACATTGAAATATTTGCAATTAAAGGAAATCTCAAGAATAATTGGAGGAAAGCAGAATGACTTATGAACAAAAGAACCAGCTTGAATTTATTCTGCAATGTTTCGAGAGAAACGGAATTCCTATTAAATTAACCGGGACAAATAATTTTCAGCCGTTGTATGATAGTATCGGAATTATAAGCGGACAATTCAGCAATGAAACAGTTATTTTAGATTTATCACAAGATTCTGCAAGAGACAGAGACCATAGACTTGAAAAAATATATCATCAATTGGACCAAAAAGGCATTGCTCTAAAAATTCCTTATTACAACGGAAATCCTGAATCAGGTCCAATCTCATTTGTAAGATATTTGGAATTAACAAAAAGATGACAACAAAGAAAGTAGTTCATGTTTCAGGAAAAAGAAAAAAGGCAATAGCACGAGCTACTCTTATGCAGGGAAAGGGCCAGATTAGAATAAACAGCAAATTACTGCAGCTTTATAGCCCAAAACTAGCAAGAATGAGGATAATGGAACCTTTGTTAATGGCGGGAAATGATGTTATGAATAAAATTAAGATTGATGTTGATATCAAAGGCGGCGGATGGAACGGACAGGCAGAAGCTGCGCGTTTGGCAATTGCCCGAGGATTGGTACAATTTACAGGAAACAAGCAGCTAGAGAAAGATTTTTTAAGTTATGATAGGCATTTATTAGTCGCTGATGTAAGACGCAGGGAAACAAGAAAACCAAATACACACCAAAAAGCAAGATCAAAAGTGCAAAAAAGCTACCGCTGAAATATATGCTTTAGAAATTATATAACCCACAGATTTTGTCTCAAGTTCTTTGTTAAATATTTTCTCGGCGGTTTTGCTTCTATTTTGATTGCAGATAAATAAAACTTTCATAGGTCTGAATAGTTTCTTTAAGTTATAAAATTTCGATTTTAACATGCGAAAGCTTTAAATACCTTGTTTCAGAAAAAGGAATTAATTGGATTAAGGAGGAATTATAATTATGATTTGTCCGGTCAGATGTATTTCATGCGGGAAGCCAGTTGCTCATTTATGGCAGCAATATAAAGAAAGAACTGCAAAAGGCGAAGATCCTAAAAAAGTTATGGATGAATTGGGTCTAGAAAGATATTGCTGCAGGGCATTATTTCTAGGGCATGTAGATTTATTAAAAGATATAATGGAATTCAAGAAAGATTAAGTTCTCTTTGAATTTTTTAGAATTAAGTTTAAATACAAGTAATTTATTCTTTTATTGTTATGAGAGATGATGCTTGGCTGAGAAACAGAATGCTTGAAATATGGCAAATCCGTTTTATGGATGTCCCGATGAAGAATGAAGTTAAGATAAGATTCAAGGGAAAATGGAAAACAAAATTCGGCCATATAAGAATGAAAAATAACATTACAGAAATTGTTGTTAATTCTTTGTTCAAGCATGAAGATGTTCCACAATATATTATTGATTTAACTATTGCACATGAATTGATTCATTATTCCCACGGCTTTCAGTCTCCTTTAGAAAGAAGATATCATTACCCTCATCAGGGCGGAATTGTGAGAAAAGAATTAAAGAAGCGCGGCTTTAGAGATGCGATGCAGATGGAAAGAAAAATTTTCAGAAAAGAATGGCCTGAAATATTTAAGAGAATTAGGAGTTAATGAATGGATTTAAGTTGTGTTTTTAAATCTAAAATCTCTCTTTGTAATTCGGTTTCTTTATTAAATTTTTCAATGTTAATCACAGCTTTACCATACCTAAACTGATAAGAATTTTCAGTTATGCAATCTAGGGTCACTTCGGCCTTACCTTTAGACGAATCATACTGAACCTGATTTATTACCAATCCTGGCGATTCGGGGATGATATGTACATATTGTTTATTACCGGTTACAGTACAAACAAATCCCCCATTAATCCATAAAGGCAATTCTTATAACAAAAAATATAAAAATCTATCTTTTAACAAACCTCATATATTTCTTGCAATTAAAACAGTAGTAAATTATTCTTGACTTGTGCATTCTTACCCTGCAGTTTTTTCCAGGAACCAAATAAGAATAGCAGTGCTTGCAGAATTTTCTTTTTAAATTCCTCGGCAGTTTTAAATTAACTTTCATGGCATTTTTTCTTGCTAGGTTAATATATTTATTTGCTAATTTAGGATTGTCTCTTGAAACAACCTCTGCTAATTTAAACAAATTATTAACTGTGCTTAGCACTTCTTTCTTTAATTTGCTTTTATTTTTCATATAATTACAATTATTTTGAAACTTTTAAATTTATTGCTAAGAAAAAGCTTATAAATGGTCATGAAGTAATTTAAGTCATGAAGAGAAGTTCTAGACGTTGGAAAAAGAAGGGCCAGATGAGATGGAAATGGCAGCGTAAGAGAATAAGAAGAGAAAAAAGAAAGAGAAGAGAAAAATCCGCTTAAAAATTTTAAAAAGCAAGCTTTAAATATAAGTTGTTTTCACTTTATGCTTACCATATCGATGTGGAAGATAATGAATTATCTTCTAAATTCTTAAAATCAATGATTACTTAATATTCATTAAGTATGATGTATGAGCGATAGCAAGTTAAGATAAGATTCATATAATTTTATCTTGCGACCTACATTCAAATTTCCGTTGATCCTGCGGAAGATCGCTGCTATTGGAATTCGATTTAGACATGCAAGTCCTGGGATCTCGCAAGAGATACCGGCGAAAGGCTCAGTAACACGTCGATAATCTAACTTATGGTTCAGGATAACATCGGGAAACTGATGCTAATACTGGATATGGGATTGAGGCTGGAACGCGCTTTCCCTCAAAAGCAATGCCATAAGATGAGTCGGCGGCTGATTAGGTTGTTGGTGAGGTAATGGCTCACCAAGCCGAAGATCAGTAGGGGGAGTGAGAGCTCTAGCCCCGAGAAGGACACTGAGAAAAGGGTCCTAGTCCTAAGGGATGCAGCAGTCGCGAAACCTTTACAATGCACGCAAGTGTGATAAGGGAATTCCAAGTGCTTTACCTTCGGGTAAGGCTTTTGCCAAGTCAAAACAGCTTGGCGAATAAGTGGTGGGCAAGACCGGTGCCAGCCGCCGCGGTAACCCCGGCGCCACAAGTGGGGATCATATTTATTTGGTCTAAAGCACCTGTAGCCGGTTTAGAAACTCTCTTGTGAAATCGTTGCGCTCAACGTAACGGATTGCGAGAGAAACTTCTGAACTCGGGATTGGGAGAGGAGAAGGGTATTCTAGGGGGAGCGGTAAAATGTGATAATCCCTAGAAGACCACCAATGGCGAAGGCACTTCTCTAGAACAAGTCCGACGGTGARGGRTGAAGGCTAGGGGAGCGATCCGGATTAGATACCCGAGTAGTCCTAGCAGTAAACGCTGTGAGCTAKGTGTTGCATATTCTTMGTGAATRTGCAGTGYCGAAGYGAAGRCRTTAAGCTCACCACCTGGGRAGTACGGTCGCAAGACTGAAACTTAAAGGAATTGGCGGGGGMGCACTACAAGGGGTGVAGYGTGCGGTTCAATTGGATTCTACRCCGGRAATCTYACCAGGAGCGACGGCAGGATGAAGGTCAGATTAAAGGTTTTACCTAACRAGCCGAGAGATAGTGCATGGCCGTCGTCAGTTCGTGCTGTGAAGTGTCCTGYTAAGTCAGGCAACGAACAAGACCTGCACTCACAATTGCTAATGTCTCCTTTTGGAGGAATAAGCACAATGTGAGGACTGCCCGGGAAACTGGGAGGAAGGTGCAGGCAACGATAGGTCTGTATGCTTCGAATCTTCTGGGCTACACGCGCGCGACAATGGTAGRGACAATGGGATGCAACTCCGAAAGGAGAAGCCWAAYCCYCGAAACYCTATCTYAGTYCAGATTGAGGGTTGTAACTCACCCTCATGACGCTGGAATCCCTAGTAATCGCGTTTCAACATGACGCGGTGAATATGTCCCTGTGCCTTGCACACACCGCCCGTCAAGCCAACCGAGCAGGGTTTAGATGAGAATTAATTTTTTGGTTAATTCGAATCTAGATTTAGTAAGGTGGGCTAAGTCGTCACAAGGTAACCGTAGGGGAACCTGCGGTTGGATCACCTCCTAAAAATTTTTAACAAAATTTTTAAAATAATCTTATCTTATGCTAAAATTCGCTCATGCGTCAAAGATGGGCCAGTAGCCCAGTCTGGTAGAGCGCCTGCTTTGCAAGCAGGAGGTCTCGGGTTCGAAAATAATTACCTCGAGAAATTGAGTAATTATCGAAGGTCCCGACTGGTCCATTCATGCTTTATGCTTATTTAATCAAATAAGAAAATAATGAGGCTCATTAACGGAAGTTATGGGTTGACGATTACTTAATTAGTAATCATGCATAGGCAGATATATTCCTACGCCATTAGGTGGATAGCTAGGTTTAGGAAAGCGATGAAGGGCGTGGCAAGCTACGATATTGCCTTGGCGAGGCGCATGCAGCCTTAGAACCAAGGATTCCCGAATGAGACATCTTATCTTTTTAAGATGATTAGTAATAATCGCTAACGCAGGGGACTGAAACGTCTTAGTACCTGCAGGAAAAGAAATTAATCAAGATGCCGTTAGTAACAGCGAGTGAAACCGGCAGAAGGCAAACTGAATCCTTTATAGAAATGTAGAGGAGATGTGGTGTTGTAAGAGCTGTCATAAGCGTCTTAATTATCTGAGTCGAAGTTTTCTGGAAAGTTGCGCTATAGAGGGTGATAGCCCCGTAGACAAAAGATAGAAAGATGTGACAGATTTCTTGAGTAAGGCCTATCGGATATTAGGTCTGAATTTGGGAGGCATCAACTTCCAACTTTAAATATTTCCTAAGACCAATAGTGTACGAGTACCGTGAGGGAAAGCTGAAAAGAACCCATGACAGGGTGTGAAAAGATCTTGAAACCTAATGGTTATAGTAAGGTACGGCTCTTTGGAGTTGTACTGTACGTTTCGAATAACGGGCCAGGGAGTTTATTTAAGTGGCGAGAGTAAATCTCTTTACGAGAAATATTCACAAGGAAACTAAAAGCTCGCAGTTTACGAGGAGCATGGTATGAAAATGCCATAAGTCACTTGGATATGACCCGAAACCGCTCGATCTAACCTAGGATAGGGTGAAGCAGCAGTAATGTTGTGGAGGCCCGCAGAGGTTCTGTGTGCAAGCGTTCTTCTAATTTTAGGTTAGGGGTGAAAAGCCAATCGAGAGCGGTGATAGCTGGTTCCTACCGAAGTTGGCCGCAGTCAAGCCTTAAGGGAGATTGCTAAGACGGTAAAGCGACGGATTAGAGATTTAGGGAGGTAAAACTCTCGGTTTCTTGTCCAACTCAAAATGTTTTAGCATCTAAGAACTTAGGAGACGGCAGCAGGCGGTAAACGACTGTTGCGAGAGGGGAACATCCCAGACTAAAATTAAGGTCCCTAAATACTGATTAAGTGTTAAMGGGTRAAAGGTGTGTMTTACCATAGACAGCAGGGAGGTATGCTTAGAAGCAGCAATCCTTTAAAGAAAGCGTAATAGCTCACCTGTCTAGGTAAGATGCCCTGAAAATGGACGGGGCTAAATCAGTTACCGATATTTTAGACTTAAGCAAATGCTTAATGTGGTAGGTAGGTATATTGTTGGGGCAGAAGTCTTTCTGTAAAGATGGATCGACCTGACAATAACAAGAATCCTGGCGGAAGTAGGATCTAAATAGCGTGAGAACCGCTAATACCGAAAGGGCAAGGGTTTCTTAGCACTATCTTTTAGCTAAGAGTAAGTCGGTCCTAACTAAGTTCATAACATGACACTTGGGAAAGGGCAAAGGGTTAATATTCCCTTACTACTTGAGTACTTATGGCAACAGAAGTTTAGTCTCTGACGCTTCTGGCTAGGTTGACATCTTTAACTATGGATGCTAACTAAGACAAATCAGGGGAGTGTTGTAATAATGAGAACCTGATTAAACTTAGGAATGGCTAGCTTATGGCTAGTTCAGCTGATGCCTGGAGCCAGTGAAAAAGGGACTAAAATGGATCTCAAGTAACCATACCCAGAACCAACACTGGTGCCCCTAGGTGAGAAGCCTAAGGTATGTGGGAGTAATCTAACTAAGGGAACTCGACAAATTGGTCCTGTATCTTCGGTACAAGGGATCCCTGCGATTGTCTCGCAAGAGGCGATTACAGGGTGCAATAACCGGGGAGGTCCGACTGTTTAACAAAAACATAGCTTCTCGCAAGCCTGTAAAGGTGAGTATGGGAGGCCACGTCTGCCCAGTGCTAGTACCTCAAACTTCTTTTCAAGGGAGCTAAGGGCTAGTAAACGGCGGGAATAACTATAATTCTCTTAAGGTAGCGAAATGCCTTGTCGTTTGAATGACGACCTGCATGAAWGGCGTAACGAGATCTCCATTGTCCCTAGTTAGAATCCCCTGAACACACTATTCAGGTGCAAAGGCCTGAGGCTTCCAGTGGGAAGCAAAGACCCCGTGGAACTTTACTACAACTTGTTGCTGTGATATGGATGCTAATGTGTAGTGTAGGTGGAAGTCGTTGAGGCTCAGTCGCTAGATTGAGTTTAGACAACAATGAAACACCACCCTATAGTTTCTATACCACTTACTCTGAATAAGAGGACACCATTAGGTGGGTAGTTTGGCTGGGGCGGCACCCTGCTGAAAGGATATCAGTAGGGCCCAAAGGTCAGCTCATCTCGGTTAGAAATCGAGAGTAGAATGCAAGAGTAAAAGCTGGCTTAACTGTGTTCCTAACACTATGGAACGCAGGAACGAAAGTTGGGTCTAGCGAACCCTTATGTCCTCCTTGATGGGGGCTAAGTATGACAGAAAAGCTATCCCGGGGATAACAGAGTYGTCGCGCCTAAGAGCTCAAATCGACGGCGCGGTTTGCTACATCGATGTCGGCTCKTCGCAWCCTGGCTGTGCAGAAGCAGCCAAGGGTGGRGGTGTTCACYCATTAAAGCGGCTCGTGAGCTGGGTTCAGAACGTCAACAATGGCGTTGCATAAGAGCAATCTTATGAAAAATTAAATTGGCTCATATCGGTGAAACCTTAACTTTTTAAACTGTAAAAGTTATGGTAATACCGAGGGAAGGTGTGGCTTATGGATTCAACAAGAATTGCTTATATTGCTGGATTCCTTGATGGTGATGGAAGTATATTCTTCCAGATTGTAAAAAGAAAAGATTACAGGATTGGTTTTCAAATAAGAAGCACAATTGCTTTTTATCAAAAAAACTAAACACGTTAAAATCTTAAAATTCCTAAAAAGAATTTTTAAATCTGGTTATATACGTCATCGTGAGAAAGGAATGAGCGACTATAGTATTGTTGATTCAAAAGAAGTAGAAAAATTACTTAGACTTTTACGACCTTATGTTGTGGTTAAAAAGAAACAACTTGAACTTGGATTAAATATCCTGCAAAGACTTAAGACATGCAAATCAAATAAAGAGTTTTTAGAGATTTGTAAATTTGTTGACAAGTTTAGCAAGTTAAATTATTCCAAGAAAAGAACCATAACATCTAACATTGTAAAAGATTACTTCATTAAAAATAAGTCATTACCCCTGTAGAGACTAAAGCGAAAGCTGAGAGTCTTACTTTATGTAAGGCTAATACGCCAGTCTCCTATTTGGCAAGAATAGGATGAAGGTATAGTCCATGCCGTATGGAAACATATGGATTAACATGCGTGAGACAGTTTGTTCGATATCTGCTGGAAGTGTCGATGTCTGAGGGGAAGGATCATTTAGTACGAGAGGAACGATGGTTCGAGGCCTCTGGTAAATCTGTTGTCTAGTAAGGCAGGCAGAGCAGCTACGCCTTCGGAGATAAATCCTGAATGCATCTAAGGATGAAACTCTCCTCGAAAATAGACATCATCGAGCAGCTCTAGAAGAGAGCGTTGATAGGACTGTGGTGTAAGCATCAAGGTAACGAGATGTTCAGCCAGCAGTTACTAATAGCTTGAAATAATATATCTGCCTATGTTCATTTTATTTTTTAAATTTGTAAACGAAACTTTTTTAAAGTGAAAATTATAATCTTATTTTGTAGGCAGACAACCTAACTACGGATCGCGAGAATGTTGTGAAATGACAATAATTCTCTTAAAAGATCTGAGGAAAGTCCGTCCACCGAAACTTTTGGAATTAATTTTCTGAAAGTTGAAAGTGCAACCTTAAATAAAGGTTTCAGAAATGAAAGTCAACAGTTCAGAAACGACACGGCCTTATGCTGAAAATATGTAGCTTGCGAAGTTTCTCGTGAGAGAAATGAGATAACCAGCTGAATTTGCATAAGGATACGATGAAACGACTAGTACTTGCTGGTGCAAAGCTCAAGAAGCTGCTAAGTAGAATGTTAGGAAGATTCGTCCTTTTTACGAGGGAATCTACAGAAGACGGCTTATTGTCTGCCTACATTAACTTTTTATATTTTTCTATTTAATTAAAATTATGTCATATAATCTTGATAGTTTTAGTAAAGAAGAATTGCTGAGAATAGCTGAAATATCTGCTAAGTTAATGAATGAAAAAATTACCGGGCTTAAATTCTTTTATTTTATATGGCGGTTTAGCAAGGGAAGATGTGCTATTAGCAAGTGATATAGATTTAATGATAGTTTCCAGTCATATTAAACCGCAACACACGCTCAAGGGATCAACTAAACGTTCGGGAACATTCTTCAAAGAGATTATAGATTTAGTAAACGATGATGAATTTACCAAGAATTTAACAAATGGTTTGCTTGATATTCATTTATTACACCCAAATTTTTTCTTAGATTTAGAATATAGGATAAATTTTTTCAAACAGTTAAATAACCAAGATCCATCTTTCTTTTACAATTCTATAATGAGAGACGGCCTATTATATAATCCAAATAGGTGCGAATTTGATATAAAAGCACGCGAAAAGTATGATCAAATAATTCAAAAAAGCATTGAAAATCGTAGAAGATATAATCTGGAATATTAGAGAAAACCTTTTAAACATTAAACTTATTTTAATTTTATGGCAGACGAAAGAATACAAATGCCCTCTGGAATGGGGGGATTAGTAAGATATTTTGATGATGCGAAAAGCAAGATAAGATTTAAGCCAGAGCATATAGTTGCTTTTATTTTGGTTTTTGTAATATTTGTAATTTTATTGCACAACCTGTAATTTTGAGGATAAAATGTTTCCTGGAATGAATAAAAAAATGCTTGAGCAAGCAATGAAGCAGCTTAATGTCAAGCAGGAAGAAATTGATGCAGACGAAGTTATCATAAAAGGTAGCCAGAATTTAATAATCAAAGATCCGAAGGTTGTCAAGATGGAGATAATGGGGCAGGAAACCTTGCAGATTACAGGCAAAATTGAGGAATTAATCAGTGAAGATGACATTAAAACAGTAATGGAACAGGCAAATACTTCTCGGGAAAAAGCAATAAAAGCCTTGAATGAAAGCAACGGAGATTTGGCTTCTGCTATATTAAGTTTAAAAGCATAATTATTTATAATTCATTATTTTACTAATTTATATGCAGGATGTTACTACAACATTAAATAGAGCAAATCAGCTTTTCAAAACAGCAGATCACCTAGCTTATGTTACTTATCCATTATTAAAAGATAATAAATTAATTATAACCATTTTGGAAAATTTGTCAGAAGCTTCTATAAAGGCGATGGAAGCTATGCTCTATTACGAGAAAAACTACAAAAGAATACAGCATTTTCCGTCTGACTTCAGGTCAAAAATTGAAATATTCAGGTTAACATGCAGTCATTATAATATTCCCAGAAATTATGTTGTCTTAATCCAGGATGTGCACGATATTGTTGAAAAAAGGAAGTTAAGCAAGATGGAATTCATCAAAAACGACAAATATGTGATATGGAGCAATGGTGCACTGGTTTCATTAAATTACGAGAAAATCAAAGAATATTTATATAACCTCAAACCATTCTTTAATAAGGTGAATTTTATCCTAAAGAATGTCAACCCTAAATGATGCCAAAGGCGAAATACAGAGGGCAGACCATCTGCTTTTTGTTACATTAAAATACACGAGAACAATCGATGTAATGAAAAGCGTGATTGCAAGATTGGCAAATGCTTACGACAACGCAATAATACATGCTTTAGAAGTTTTAAAAAAGAAAAAAAAGTTTAAGCAAATTCCACTTACCCCTGTTTCTAGAGCCGAGTTGTTAAGGGATTTATACAAAAAAGACATTATAATTCTTGATGCAATGAACACTTATTTTTTTCTGAGAAAGGTTGCAAAGGCAGAATATACTAAAAAGGAAGAATTCAGGAAAAATGTTACCTTGACTGTAATGCATAATGAAGAGGTCATTGAGGTCAACATAAAAGTTTTAGAGGAATATTACAATAAAACAAAGGAATTCATTGACTACATTAACGAGAAATTTAAGTAAACCTTTTTTTAATATTTCAATTGAATAGGAAAATTATATAAATTTAATTAAAACGTTAATTTTATGACACAGAAATTATTTTTAGAAGACTCTTATTTAAAGGAATTTGAAGCAGAAGTTGTAAGCGTGAATGATAAATATGTTGTTTTGGATAAAACTTTGTTCTATCCTAAATCAGGGGGGCAGTCAAACGATACAGGAACATTAACAAGATTAAGTGATAACAAAGAATTTCAGGTTGTTTTCGCTGCAAAAATAAATGATGACATAAGCCAGGAGGTAAATGAATCAGGATTGCAGGTTAATGATAAGGTTCATGGAAAAATAAACTGGGAAAGACGTTATAAATTAATGAAATTGCATACAGCAGCGCATGTTTTAGATGCTGTTTTTCATGAAGATAACGGAGTTTTAATAACAGGGAATGAACTAACTCAGGAAAAAGGAAGAATAGATTTTAATTTGAAAGATTTTAGCAGAGAAAAAGTTCAGGCATTTATAGATAAAGCAAATGAAATCATTAATAAAGATTTAGAAGTTAAAAATTATTCGTTGAACAAAGAAGAGGCTATGAAAATTCCAGGAATAATTAAATTAGCCAAAGCAGCACCTCCCGACCTGCCGATTTTAAGAATTACCGAGATATCTGGCTTAGATACACAGGCAGATGCAGGAACACATGTCAAATCCTTAAGAGAAATTGGAAAAATCGTTTTTCTTGGTATAGAAAATAAAGGGAAGGACAGAAAAAGGGTATACTTTGATGTTCAATAATTAAATTTAAATACTATAAAATTCTTATAATTTCTAATTAAAGGAGGTAAAAATGAGAAAGGTTATTATTATTTTATTATTATCAATGTTTTTGACTAGTTTTATTCCGGCATATGCACAGGAAGAGACTACAGATAATGCAGATGCAGAAGTCGAGCAGGTTTTAGACGAAACATTGCCTTCAGAAGATGAAGTTGGCCTGACACCTGATAAAACAGGATATGGACTAAAGATAGCAATGGAAAGATTAAGACTAGCTTTAATATTTAACAAAGAAAGAAGGGCAAAACTGGCATTGCAATTGGCTGATAAAAGGGTCGAAGAAGCTAAATTAATGGCTAACCTAAATAAATTAGAGGCTTTGCAAAGAGCGAGAGAAGAACACAGAAGATTAATACAGAAAGTAAGAACAGATGCTGGAAATCTTGATGAAGAGGATGTCAAAACATTTGAAACGCACGCAGAACTTGAATCAGAAATAGAAACTCAGGAAAATGAAGTGAATGAACTAGAGAATGTTGTTCTTATAAGGGCCAAGGGATTAACAGAAGAGCAAAGGCAAGAATTTCTTGATTTAGTTGAAAGTTTTAGAAATGACACTAGTGAAATTAAGATCAAATTTAATGAAAGAAAAGAGGAACTCCGAGTTAAATTAAAAGACAAGGGATTTAATGAAACAGACCTTGAAGAAAGGGAAGCTAAATTTTTAGAAACAGCTGAAAGATTTGCTTCGCATGAAGTCGAACAGGCTGAGAAAATGTTTAACCTGGCTTCTGGATTAATCGGTAAATCTTCTGAAAAAAATTTCACGATTAAACAGGAGACTCTTGATGTTAAGACAAAAGCAGAAGAAAAATTAAATGAAGCCAAGGCAGCATTAATAAACAAGGAGTACAAGAAAACAGTTGAACTTGCACGTGAAGCAAAGAAATTAAGCGCATTGGTCATTGCAAGCATTCACGGACTTCAAAAAGACTTAATTGCAAAAAGGTTAGAGAATCTTGAGAAGCAAAGGGAAAAATTGCAGGAATTAAAAGAAAAGGCTGGGGAAAAACGCAAGAAAATTCAGGAAGAACTTGAAGAAAGATTGAAGAGCAGGGCTGAAAAAGCAGCTGAAGAAACAGAATCTGATGAAGAAGAAACATCTGAAAACTCCGATGATTCAGGAGAAGATCTTGATGATACTGAAAGCGAAGATTCTGGAGAAAATGAATCAGACAGTAATAGAAGCGGATCAAACTCAGGCTATTAATTCTTTCTTTTTTTTATTTAAAACAAAGTGAAGTCAACGGAATAAGCACCTGCTCCTAAAAATAATAACGCTATGCTTGCTGCCAAAATTAATAAATCAAATTCCCAGCCTGTTGTATTCTGGGCAAAGAAAGAGATTTTCCATTTTGTTATTTTATAATATAAAGCTCCTGTAATTACAATTATAAAAGCGATTGCTGCAAATTGTGTATATAAACCGATTACTGTCAAAAACCCTGCGGTAACTTCAAACAACCCTAGAATTAAAGGAAATGCATTGCCAAATGTCTGGGCCATCAATTCGGGATTTTTAATTTTTGGATAGCCGTGATATAAAAAGATAATTCCTAATACAATTCTTAATACCAGTAATCCATAATCTTCCAATGCCATATTATCTTCTAAACAAGGGTTATTTAAATAACTTATTGTTTAAAAGTTAAAACAGTTAGTTTTATAAATAATTAAACTATTCTAATCTTATGACAAACCGAGATGATTTAGTTCATATCGAGTAAGGCTTTTTCTAGTTATAATTATAAAAAATCTCAGTATGACCGCATTAGTTCAGTGGTTAGAACTTTCGGCTGTGGATTATTTAAGCAGAACCCGGAGGACGCGAGTTCGATTCTCGCATGCGGTCCTCTTTACTCAGAGGAATTAAAATGACAGACATGCAAAACCCAAAAGGAACAAAGGACATTAATGTTGAGGAAAAGATTCAGGCGAACAGAATAATAAAAATAATAACAGAAGTTTTTGAAAAATACGGTTTTAATCCCCTGCAAACTACAACCCTTGAAAAATATGAAACACTTGCGGCAAAATATGCTGGTGGCAGCGAGATCCTAAAAGAAACATTTAAGCTAAGGGACCAGGGCAAACGCAACTTAGGATTAAGGTATGATCTAAGTGTTCCTCTGGCAAGATACATTGCAATGAATCCCAACTTGAAAATACCATTTAAACGCTATGAAATCGGGCAAGTTTTTAGGGATGGTCCTATCAAAACAGGAAGATATCGCGAGTTTACGCAATTAGATGCAGATACTGTCGGAAGTTCGAATATGCTTGCTGATGCGGAATTATTAGCTATGACTTCGGAAGTATTTTCAAGATTAAATTTAAAATTTATTATAAGATTAAATAACAGGAAAATTTTAGATTCAATATTAGAGTATTATGATATCCCAAAGGAAAAACGGGAAATAATGATTTTAAGCATTGATAAATTAGATAAAATAGAAGTTTCAGGAGTGAAAAAGGAATTAACAGAAAAAGGATTTAAGAAGGTTGATAATTTATTGAATTTGATTTTTACAAATGACTTAAACGATGTTAAGAAAGTTATTAAGAATAAAGAAGGGATTGATGAATTAAATCAGGTAATAAAATACTGTAAATTGCTAAATGTTAAAAATCTAAAAGTTGATATTTCTTTAGCGCGTGGTTTGGCATATTACACAGGAACAATATTCGAAGTTTATTTGAGAAATTCTGAAATTAAGTCAAGCGTGGCAGCCGGAGGAAGATATGACAAGATGATTGGAAGTTTCATAGGAAGGGATGTTCCTGCTGTCGGGATTTCATTTGGCATTGATGTAGTTAAAGACGCCTTAAAGCAAAACAAAGAAAAGAGTGTTGCGGAGTTTTATTTAATTCCTATAAATACCCTAGAAAAATCTTTAATGATATTGACAAAATTAAGACAGAATAATTTGAAATGTGATATTGACTTGAATGACAAGGGAATAAGCAAGAATTTAGAATATGCCTCAAAATACGAGATTCCTTATGTCGTATTAATTGGAAATAACGAATTAAAACAGAATAAGGTTAAATTAAGGGACATGAAAACCGGGAAAGAAAAATTATTTACAGTAAATGAATTAATCTTGAAATTTAAGAAATTCTAAAGCAAGCCAAAATTCATATTTTTTAAAACGAGAAGTGAAGCGACTAATGCAAACACTCCGATTATGAATAATATTACCAAGGGTATTACGTAAATTAAAGTTGATTTTGTTGCCGAGAAATTATAAATCTTTTTTGTTCCTATTATTAATAAAACCAAGTCATAAATCCATGTTATGAATCCCAAGAAAGGAATCCATTTTAATAACATTGAAGGCGTTTCTGAATAAACAAATAACTGGTATGCTTTTGCATAACCTTTGTTTCCGCCAAATATTAATATCCAGACAAATAATATCGCGGCTATTACAAAACCAAATAAGATTCCCAGAACATATCCCATTATCATCTGCCCAAATACCTGTAATGAACTGAATGAAGGCATTTCCTGGCCAAAATTAAACATGTTAAAAACCATCTTTGTAATTACATCCCCAAAAATCAGGAACATGATATAGCTCATTACAACATTGAATGCCAGTAGAACAATGTAATAAATCAATGAATCCTGGATTGTTTTTTCTTTGTTTAAGTTTGCAAAGAATTTTTCAGGGTTAAATAATATAGATTTAATCTTGTTGAAAATATCCATAATAAAACAAATTTTTTAATTGTTTATAAATTTATTCATTTCTTGACTTCAATAAATATTTCACCGAATAATTCTTCCTGATTTAGACTAATTTTTTCCTGGTTATCCAAATGCAACAAAGGAATGAATGTTAGTATTTTGTCTTCTTTCTTATCGCTTGGAACTAATTTTGAAAACGTCAATGGCTCTTTTTTATATTTAAAAAAATTCAATATGCTATCATAGACATTTTTTATCAGGTTTCCAATGTCAATCTTCTTCTCTGGAATTTTTACATTTACCTCTTCTTCCCTTAATCTTCTCATGACCTTTCTTTTATTTACTTCCAGTGCTTTCTGCAATGCTCCCATCAAATCATTTAATGTTACCTTTCTCTTTCTCGCCAATGGCGTTCTTATTGTTAATTCAGGTTTTTCATAATTTAAATAAGGATTGGGGTTATCTTCATATAATTCAAGCTCATTTAGGCTTTGGGGATAAAGTAAATTATCAAAATTAACAAAATCCTCATTGATGAATTTTTCAGACTTTATTTTTAATAACAATGCTGCTGCTAATAAAACCTTTCCTGAAATAAAAAAATTAGCATCCTTTAATTTTTTCAGAGTTTCAATATAGCGTTTGCTTAGAATGCTTATGTCGATGTCCCAGGGATTTAACTGCTCGCTTCTTATCAAGTCATATATCAATGTCTGCCAGGTAAGCTCGTCCTTGCTTACAAGAAGTTCGTAAATTTGATCATTCATAACTTAACAAGAATTTGATTTATTATAAATATTGCTAAAAATGCACATTTTCTATGTTACCACTTTATAGTTTACACATACCGAAAGCTTTATATACTAGTTAGGTATACTACTTTTTTATATCACCTCTTTTTTCCCATGAAGGCTTTACCTCGTGTAAGGCTTTCTTGGGTTTTAATTAAAATTTTAAAATGAATGAATTAAAATTAAGCTTAAAACAAAAAATTTTGGCTTGTTGTCTTGTTAGTTTTTTTGGTTATGGTATATTGGCTAACGTTTATAATTCTCTTAAGTTGTTTGATAATGAAGAAATTAAGCAGCAAAGAATAACCTTGAATAGCAAAAGATATCTCGGTATAAATGAGGAAAGTGCTTTAGGTTATATGATATACAGATTTTATCACCCAGACTCTTTAGTAGAAACTCCCAGAAAAGGACATAATTTTGAATATTATTCTGGTATTGGAGAAGGGGATGATGTCCATTTTCTTGAATACTCAAGATCCGAAAATGGCGAAAGAATTTTAAGAGATAGTTCAAGACCAAGGCAGGATACGCTAAGAATGCTGGTTGAAAAATTTAATTCTTACAAAAATGAAAATTGATTACGATGATTTAATTTTTGGGAAGAAAATAACTACCCCCGAGAAGAATTCTGTTTATCGAGGAACCTATTTAGATGTTCCTGTTGCGATAAAATTCTTTGATAAAAAAGATTTGAGAGAAGAGCGCCATAAACTTTTGGGTTATGGGGTTAGTAATGAATGTTTAACAGAGTATAATAATCTATTAGAAGCTAGGGCAAAATCTCACGAATTAAGCACATTCTTACAAGAACCAATTGGGGTAACAAAAAATCCAGATGGCTTGCATGTCCTAGTCACTAAATTAATACTCAATTCGAATGGGGATATTTCACAAGACTTCAAAAAATGCAAAGAAAAAGTAAATAAAGATTTTATATGGGAGTTAAGAAATGCTCTTTATCATTTAGGAGAGCATAAAGTATATCATATGGATATAAGTAACGGAGATAATCTTCTTATACAAATAAATTCCGGGGTTCATCCTGTATTGATAGATTTCTTGAACATGAATTTTACATATTATCCATGGTTAAAATTAACAAAATATCTGGGAATTGATTCTGTTGAAAAAAGATATTTTAGAAGAGTTAACAGATTTTTAAACAACCTTGAAAAATTTAATCACAATTAAAAACATAAGTCCACGCCCTATTTTTACTGGCTAAATCAACCTTCTCTCTTTTATAGCTTTTTCCTTCGTATTTATCTATTAGTTTCAGTTCTTCTCTTTTTACGAATAAAACTAAACCAGCAACTGCAAGATTTTTGTTGGGCACAATTGCAGGGTATTTCTTATTTTCAATATATATTTCTTAAATACAATAACCTTCGAGAACATCAAGCCTTGTCTCAGTAATTTTCCTGCCAAGAACTTCTTTTTGGGTATCTTTATCCTTCAATGTTCCATAGACAAATAATTTTTCAAGCATTTTACTTTGGTTTTATTTCAACGTAATGGCAATGACCGCAATAAAACCTGTCTTTATGCTCTCCCAAGAAATAACCTGCACCGCATTTTGGGCATAACCTGCTTCTTGTTAATTTATCACCCTGTAACTTATATTTTTTCCATATCTTGCTGGGATTTTTATTCTTAACTTTCTTCTTTGCCATTTTTATTCCTTTTTAGAAGGCGCCGCAGCCTTTTTTTCTTTCTTGACTTTCTGTTTTTTTCTAAATTCCTCGATTGCTTTTAGGCTTTCAAGATTACCATAAACATTCGCTATAACCCTCGAAGAATTCCCGCCGTATTTTGTAAATATCGCCTTTATCCTAATTAATTCGGGGTTGATTTTTAAATTATCGCTTAATTGTTTTAATGCTTCATCCTTTGTCGGGGTTTTTAAGCTAGGATGATCTACCTCCACCTCAACCTGTTTTCTGTTCAATAATTCGTGTGTTCCCTGTTTTAAAATCTTCATCTTATTTTAATTGCATATTCTCCGTCTTTCTTTATCTCAAGTTTCTTTGCAATCTCACTTTTTTCAGAATTCAAGATAGCAATCCTTCCTTTCCATGTATTTGTAAATTGGTTTCCACCGCAAATTGGGCAGACTTCCTTGTCAACGAATATTTTGCATTTTCTGCATACTTTTTTCATTTTTCCTTCTTCTTTGCTTCTTCCTTAACCCAGTTTAAATTTCCAAGCAAATACTGCCTCATTGTCAACCCTATCTTCGGATTTTTTAAATCTTTGTAGCTTACTGCTATTATTCTTGCCCTGCATTCATCATTTACTTTTAATGTTTTCTTGCTCTCTTTTCCAGTAAGCACATTTGATTTGCTGAAACTTACAAAATCGTCCATTGTTTGAGAAATATGAATCATTCCATCTATTGGCCCGAGATTAATGAAAGCGCCGAAATCTGTTATCTCTGAAATATTTCCAAGTAATACCTCCTGCAATTCTGGCTTGAATGCAAGTAGCTTAAATGTCGTATCATAATACGCTGCACCATCCCCCGGTATTATTATTCCTTCGCCGATTTCTAAAATCTCGCTTATGGCGATAACAACGCCAAAATCCTTAGAAATGTGCTCCTGAAATTCCTGATTAAGCTGCTCCATGACAGCATCTTCTACATCCATATTAAAACTACTTGGAGGAACCCTAATATGGCTTTTTAATGTGACTTCATAAAACATTTTTTAGTATAAGATATTTTTTTTGTCTTAATGTAATAATCGGATGATTTTTTAGTCTTTTTTTCAAGTCTTTATCGCTTGTAGCTACAATATGATTCTCATCTAAATTTGATAATAAATCATCAACATAGCCCGCATTTTTAGTATTTATAAGCTTAATGTTTTTTTGCTTTATAAATTTTAAGGCCAGCTTTCCATTTGGTTTGTTCTCTAATTCATTTAAGGTTTTATCCAGTATTTTAACTTCGTAATTAAAATTGCATATCCTCCTTAATTCTTCAAGTAAATCTATCTTAAGTTTTAATGAATCTAAAATAATGTTTGTATCTAAAACTATTGTGTACATTTTAATTAGCATTATTGCAAGGTATATAATTTTTTCTACAATTTATGTGCTTAATGCGCCAATGAGAATTAGCGAAACATTTATAAATATCTTAACTTTACCATAATTTAGAATTCTTGTGATATAGAATGGAAAAAGAATTGTTTAATAAAACAGGAACAACAACCATTGCTTTAGTATGCAAAGATGGGGTTGTATTAACAGCAGACAGAAGAATGACAATGGGTTACATGATCGCAGGAAAGAAATTCGAAAAAATCAGCATATTAAACGAGGATATTGCCTTGACAATGGCTGGTTTAGTTTCTGATGCCCAGTTATTAACCAAGATAATTAAAGCTCAATTACGCTTGGATACAATAAGAAGGGGTAAAAAGCCCAGCACAAAAGAAGTTGCTAATCTAGTAGGCTCATTAGTTTATGGAAATATCAGAAAGTTTAGTACTATTCCAGGAATAGTTGGATTCATGCTTGCTGGAAGAGATGACAAAGGATATCATTTATATGACATTGGCGTGGATGGAAGCGTATCATTGCAGGATGAATATTACTGCGAAGGATCCGGCTCTGAATTTGCGATGGGAGTTCTCGAGTCTGGTTATAACAAGGATATTAATGTGGATGATGGGGTTAAATTAGCATTAAAGGCGTTAAACTCAGCATTACAAAGGGACGTTGCATCTGGTTCAGGTTATGATGTCGTGACAATAACAAAAGACGGGGCTAAGAAAGTATTGGAAAAGGAAATTAAATTTACATTATAGTTATTTTTTCTTTAAGATAAAATGAATGAAATTTTGAAAGAAGTATTAAAGTATGTACCAGAGAACGCAAACATAGTTGAATCTGGATTTGAAGGAGCAAATATTATTCTTTATACCAAGAGCAAGGAATTTTTCTTGGACAATTCCGAGGTTATTAAAACAATTGTAGAAGCTGTTAAAAAAAGAATTGAGTTAAGGCCTCATGAAAGCTTATTAATGGAAGAGGAAAAAGCAGAAAATGAGATTAAAAAATTAATTCCTGAAGAAGCTGGCTTGGCGAACGTCATATTTGATATTTCAAGAAGCAAGGTTATAATAGAAGCCAGCAAGCCCGGGTTAGCTATTGGAAAATCAGGGGATATATTAAAAGAAATAAAGAGAAAAACATTCTGGATTCCTTTAGTCAGGAGAACTCCCCCGATTAAATCCCAGATCACAGACAAAATAAGGGATGTTTTATACGAGCATAATGATTACAGAAAAAAATTCCTGAATAAGGTCGGTGAAAGAATTTACGGCGGATGGACAAACGAGAAAAAAGACGAATGGATCAGAATCAGTTTTCTTGGGGCAGGAAGGCAGGTAGGAAGATCATGCCTGTTATTGCAGACGCCTGAATCAAGAATATTGCTTGACTGCGGAGTAGATGTTGCTGCAGATAACCCAGAGGATTCTTATCCAATGCTGGACGCCCCTGAATTTGACATTAACAAATTAGATGCTATTATTGTTACGCATGCGCACGCTGACCATTGTTTACCACCAAATACACCCGTTTATTTGGAAAATGGAACTATAAAGCCCATAGATGATATAAAAGTAGGGGATAAATTAATTGGAATTGATTGGAAGACTGGAAAGAGAGTTATTGGTAAATGTAATTATAAGAAAAATACAAAGCATAAAGAAATTTATAAAATTAAAACATCTTATTATACAATTGGATCTTCTAGAAACCATAAATTTTTTGTTATTGATAAAGATTTAGAAATTAAAGAAGTCACTGCTGAAAATTTAAGAGAAGGAATGGTTATTCCTTGTTACATGGGACAGGAAAATGAGTTTAAAAGAATTGAACTTAAAGAACCGGAATATTTTGAAAGATTGGAATTACCTCAAGAAGCAGTTGAAAAACTAAAAATTATAAGAAAAGAGAGGAATTGGACTCAAGATTATATTGTAAGTCATTTGAAAAAACATACAAATTTGATTTCTGACCTGGAAAATAAGAACAAGCATATTTACATTAATACTTTAAAAGAGATTTTAGGATTCTATGGAATTGATTTTAATGATTTTGCGGCTAAGTATAATATAAATAAGACAGTTTATCCTAAATATATTAATGAAGAATTGGCTCAAGTGGCCGGATATATGACTGGAGACGGCGGACTAGCAAGCGAAAGAACATTTAGGATAACTGACCAGTCAACAGATTGTTTAAAAGAATATAAAAATATAATAAAAAATATATTCAATTATGATCCTATTTTAAAACACCATCCGGATAAATCTAAAAATGCTCATATAATTGAAATAAATAATGCGGGCATTGTGAAGTTTTTTGAAGATAATTTTAAGGGAATTTTAGGAAAAAATAAAAAAAGAGATATCTCAGAAAAGATTATCTTTAGCTCAAATAATATTATAAGGGCATTTTTAAGAGGAATTGCCGATGCAGAAGGCTCTGTAAACAATTGCATATCAATTTCATCGTCTCAAGAAAAAATTTTAGAAACACTACAACATATGTTATCAACACTAGGGATATTATCCAATATAAATTATAAAAACAAGGTTGTTAATATAGCTTCTTCATACTCTATTAAAAGGTATTATAATTTAATTGGATTTAATCATATTGATAAAAAATTAAAATTAGAAAACTTGGTTAATAAATTGAGAGATACGAATTTAAAAGAAATAATTCCTATTTCCTCAATTAAATTAAAAGAAATTTTAATGGATGCGGGATTTTTAGGAAAAGTCCATAAAGAATTTAAAATAAGCGATTTTCCAGCGGCTTTATTAGATCGGTATAGAAGAAAAGGAAATAGTTATGCAGATAAAAATACCATTAATAAATTAATTGAACTTCTTGAAGAAAGATTAACTTACTTAAAAGAGAAAAATAATTCTTCTATATCTAAAAAAAGAAAATCTATTTCTTTACCTAGAAAAGATATTGCTCAAATGATTGAAACTACTTATGGAATCGTTCAAAATAGGGAAGTTTTTGATATAAAAGATAAATATTATGAAATGATGAATAAGAAATTAAATGAACTGATAGAAATAAAAATCTTAAAAACTCAAGATAATATTAATAAATTAAAAAAATTAGTTGAAATGCCTGTTATATGGCAAAAGATTACAAAAATAGAGAAAAAAGAAAATCCTTATCCTTATTTGGTTGATATAGAAGTAGAACCTAATCAAAATTTCGTAGCTAATGGGGTTGTTGTTCATAACTCTGCATTTGTCCCTTACTTGTATAAAATGGGTTTTAAAGGACCGGTGTATTATACAGAGCCTGGACTTGATATAGCAGCTTTAATGGCACTTGATTACATAAGTGTAAGCCAGAAAGAAAACCGCAAGGTAATTTTTGGAAGTGCAGATATAAAAGAGATGGTCAAGCATTCCATAACATTAGAATATGATGAGGTTACTGACATTACCCCCGACATTAGAATTACATTTTATGATGCAGGACATACATTGGGAAGCGCAATGGTTCATTTGAATATTGGAAACGGGCTGCATAATATTCTTTATACAGGGGACATGAATTATGAGACAAGTAATTTATTAAGCGCGGCTATGACAAGATTCTCAAGATTAGAGACAATGATAATGGAAGCAACTTACGGCGGAAGCAATGAAAATTACCCCAGCAGAAGAGAGGCAGAAGATATTTTAGTTGATACAATCAAAAAAACAATTGAAAGAGGGGGAAAGGTTTTGATGCCTGTCTTGGGAACAGGAAGAGCTCAGGAAATAATGGTCATAATTGATAAAATGATCAGGAATGGAATGCTTGATAAAATTCCGGTTTACGTGCAGGGAACAGTTTGGGATATTACAGCAATACATACAGCATATCCTGATTTCTTTAATTCAAACATAAGAAAGATGGTTTTTCATAAAGACCAAAATCCGTTCTTGAATGAAGTTTTTAAAAGGGTCGGATCAAGGCAGGAGATGCAGGAAGTTATTCAATCTGGTCCCTGCATTATTCTAGCGACTTCCGGAATGCTGGTTGGAGGAGCATCAGTAGAATATTTCAAGGAATTATCAGATAATCCAAAAAACTCATTGATATTTTCAAGTTACCTGGGCAGGGGAAGTTTAGGAAGAAGAGTAATGGAAGGCGAAAAAGAATTCAACTTGGACGGAAAACAGATTTCTCTGAAGATGGAGATTGCAGCCATCAGGGGATTTACAGGACATAGCACGAGAGAAAGATTGATATCATTTGTCAGGCATTTAAATCCAAAACCGAAAAGAATAATTTTATTGCATGGGGATAATTCTAATTGCCTTGATTTAGCAAGTAATTTGCATAAGATGTTCAGGATAGAGACAAATGCCCCGAAGAATTTGGAAGCTATTAGAATAAGATAATTATTTAATTTTTAATTTAATATTTTATATAGGTTATTTTTAATATAATCATTCTCTATCATATTGTTATATGGGTTTTTTTCAATCTTGCTTTCTAACTCACTTATTTTTTTGTTGGGCTTATTTTAAAAATATGAAATTTTATTCTATATTCTAAAGCCCTATCAATAAAATGCAGCGCATCTGCAAGATTTTTTAAAAATCCTTGTTTATGATTTTCTTCAGATGAATTTCTTTCTTACATCATCCTAAGGTGGGTTTGAATAGGATCTTCAAGTCTTCTTACTTTAGGGTATTTATCATCTAAATATGGTTGACCAGTTAGTGGATTAATTACTTGAGTAGACTCTATTCTACTATTCATATCCTTAATTCTCCTTTCTTTAGCATATCTTAAGTCTTTTACCATATTATTCATTAAATTAACTAGTTTATAAATCTTTCAATTTTGTTACTACTTTAAAATAATATAAATTTAACTGTCAAATAGCCTAAGAAACATCCCATTGTCAATATGGGCATTGCAGGATAGAATTTTCCTTTTTTTCCGTAAAACAATAAAACAAGCAATGAAAGCATTGTAACGAATGAAACTATTAACGCAGCAAGCAAATTAAATTCTTTTAAGATTACGCCTGAAAAAAACAATGTGAATCCAATATCGCCCCCTCCAAGAATGGCTGTTGTAAATTCAATCTTTCTTTTCTCTTTCTTAAATTGGTATGGAATGCTCAAGCCAGTAAATACTTTTGCTTTTGTCTGAAATTTAGCCAGTTTGATCATGTGCTTGCTTTTCAGGACAGAATAGGCATCATATATTGAAATTAATATCAACAAAATGCTTATTGAGAGCAGATTAAATATTGGAACAAATATGGCAGCTAATCCGCCGTAAATGAATATCTCGATTAAATTGTTCATTATTGTGCTTGGCTTAAATAATTTCATTAAAGCCAGAACAATTCCCAAAATGATTGCATAAACCTGATTAATGAATGCAGAGAACGCAATTATTAATGTTAATGCTATTGAAATAAAAAACCAGAGTTTCCATAATTTGAATAACTGGAATTTGATAAACAGCAGTGCGATTATTGTTGCAAATAATATTATAAAAAATATTGGAATAAATGAAGTTTCTTCCCTTACCTCGGGTCTTTCAATGTTCAAAGGCAGTTCTCTTTCAACAATTTCTCCTGTTGATAATGTTTTTGGCAGATATTCATCGATTATAACCAGGCCCATTGCGTGAGACGCCAAAAATAATAATGCCAATGTAATTGTTATGAATAAAGTATGTTTCATCAATATCTTAATTACTAATTTGTTTAAAAAATTAACTTTTATTCTTAATACCCACTTTAAAGTAACTAGATTAACTTTAAATATGATTTTTGATTAAAGTATATTGATGGCTGAACAACCTTTTATACAGTTTGAAAACATAACCAAATCATTCGGCGCAAAAGTAATCCTTGATAATTTAAGCCTAAGCATCCCGTATAAGGATATCTTCGGAATCATCGGAAGATCAGGATCTGGAAAGACAACACTTCTTAGCTTACTGGTTGGATTTTTGAAGCCGGATAAAGGACAAATTCTATTTCAATCTCGAGACATACATAGGGATTTACAGAGCATACAGCAACAGTTTGGATTTGCAGCACAGGAAGGTAGCTTTTATCCCAAGTTAACAGTAGATGAAAATTTATGGTACTTTGGAAAGATGTATAATATTCCCACAAATGTTTTAAAAGAAAAAATTCCCGAGTTATTAAGATTGGTTGAACTAGAGGATGCGCATGATCTAATTGCGTGGAAACTCAGTTCTGGCATGCAAAAACGTTTAGATATTGCGTGTGCGTTAATACATGACCCAAAAGTCTTAATTCTTGACGAACCAACAGAGGATCTAGATCCTGCATTAAGAAATGAAATTTTAGACTTGTTGCATAAGATTAACAGGGAAAAAGATATCACAATAATTATTACTTCTCATTTATTAGATGAAGTTGAATACATTTGCAGGGACGTAGCAATTTTAGACAAGAAAAAAGTGGTTGATTCTGGAAATATAAATGAACTAAAAAATAAATATGCAAGATACTCTGAAATCAGCCTGGAAACAGAAGATAGGGATTATTCGCATTTAATCAAGAAACTAAAAAGAAAAAAAGATGTTAAGAAATATTCCATAAGGGGAAACAAAATTTATATTTACACAACACAAAAAAACGAAAAAGCATTGAAAAACATGATTAGCCTGGCAAAAAAAGGCAAGACAAAGATAATCAGCGTTGGAGTGGGCAAGCCGAGTTTAACTGAATTATTCGAGGAATTAACAAAATTAGAAGCAAAGGATGTAAAAAAAGAGGTTGAGAATGTCAAAGTTACTAGAGATAATAAAGAAAAATATTAAGTTATTAATAAGGAGCAAGAGCTCTGCATTAATTGTCTTATTAGGACCCTTAGCTTTAATGTTATTAATCGGATTAGCATTTAACACAAGCTCGTTATTTGATATAAAGGTTGGAACATATTCAGGCAGTTACAGCGAATTAAGCAATTCCATTGTTGAGAAACTGCAGGACGAGCAGTTCAAAGTCATTAAAGTTGATAGTGAAGCAAGATGTATTGACATGATCAAATCAGGGGATGTGCATGTATGCACGATTTTTCCGCCAGATCTAAGCTTAAAAACAAATGACAAAATTGTATTTCATGTTGATAAATCCAGAATTAATTTTGTTTATATTATCTTAGACAGGATCTCTAGTAAAATTGCGACAAAATCGACAGAGTTAAGCACTGCATTGACAAGCAGGCTATTAACAAGCCTGAATAACGTCGATACAAAATTAACCGAAAAATCCGGTTCAGTGACGTCACTGTCTGCCTCATTGACTGAATCAAGAAATTCTGTAAATGATATCATAGATGATTTAAACGCATTAAATTTGAATACAACAGGCAATTTCTCAGAGGTTGATGAGGAGATTAAGGTGCTGGAGAAGGATGATTGTGCAGTTGATTCAGAAACCGGCGAATGTGTTCCAAATTCCGCCAAATACAGGGATTTGAGAGATGTGATCGAGAATATAGAAGATGAATATATTGTTTTGGTTGCCTCTGTTAAAGGTCTTCGCGACGATAATCAAGGATCTTTATTAAATGTAAAAACTAAATTAAATGAGGATATTAAGAACACGAAAGATTTGGAAAAAACAATTAAGGAAATAAATGCTGATATTGACTCAATTGAAATAAGGGATGTTGCAAGAATTGTTTCTCCTGTGACAACTGAAATAAAGCCCGTTGCCGCAGAATCAACTAATTTGAATTATACATTCCCGACTTTAGTTGTTCTAGTTTTATTGTTTGCAGGATTATTGCTTGCATCAACTACAATTGTGCAGGAAAAAGAAAGCAAGGCATATTTCAGGAATTTTATTACTCCGACGCCGGATATCATATTTATCATGGGAAATTATATCTCAAGCGTGCTGATTGTTTTGGTGCAATTAGTCATAATATTCATTGTTATGTTTGGAATAACAGACACAGTTGTGACAGATGTTGCTTTGTTTAATGCATTTATCATATTAATTTTGCTTGGAAGCGTTTTCATACTCCTTGGAATGCTAATTGGTTATTTATTCAAATCAGGCGAGACAGCAAACATCGCTTCTGTATCTTTGGGTGCAATATTATTGTTCTTTTCAAACACAATCTTGCCTCTGGAAACACTGCCCGGCTCTTTGCGTGATATTGTGCAGTTTAATCCATACATACAAGGAGAAACTGCATTAAGAAAGATATTATTATTTAACCAGGGCTTGGACGCTGTTTTGCCCCAGATTTATACCTTGGTAGGGTATATTGCATTGTTGCTTGTAGCAGTTTATTTATTAAGAGAGCTTACAAAGAAATGGTTTAGTGGTTAAATTTAAATATTAACTTAATTTTTGTTAAATATGCAAAAAAGAGAATTTAGTGTTGGTCCTTATGAAGTCAGGGGCAAGATTGACTATGATAAATTAATAAAAGAATTTGGTGTTAATAAAATAAGCGATGAGGATTTAAGCAGGATAAAAAAATATACAAAAGATCTGCACCCTTATTTAAGAAGAAAAATATTCTTTGCCCAGCGTGATTTGAAATGGTGCTTGGACGAATATGAAAAAGGAAATAAATTCTTTTTATATACGGGATGCGGTCCTTCTGGCCCAATTCACATAGGGCATTTATCTGTTTGGTCATTTACAAAATGGCTGCAGGACAAATTTAAGACAGAATTATGGTTTCAATTCACAGACGATGAAAAGTTTTTGTTTAAAGGCAAGAGTTATGATGAGATTCAGAAATGGACTTATGAAAACATGCTGGATGTTATTGCACTTGGCTTTAATCCGAAAAACACGCATTTTTTAATAGATACAAAACACGCGGGCTTGCTGTACCCGGAGGCAATCAAGGTAGCAAAAAAAATAAATTTCTCAACAATTAAAGCAGCATTTGGATTTACGGATTCAAATAATATAGGGAGCATTTTCTATACTGCAATGCAGACTGTTCCTGTGTTTCTGCCAAATATTCTAAGAAAAGAAAACAGGCCGTGCCTGATTCCTCTGGCAATTGACCAGGACGTTCATTTTAGAATAAGCAGGGATGTAGTTGAAAAACTTGGTTATCATAAACCAGCAATCCTTCATTCCAAATTCATGCCTCCCTTAACAGGCATGGAAGGAAAAATGTCAAGTTCTGAAGATAATCTTTCCATATTAACCACAGATTCAGAAAAAGAAATTGAAACTAAAATCAGGAAATATGCCTTTTCCGGCGGCAGAAGCACAATTGAAGAACACAGAAAAAAAGGCGGAAATCCGGACGTGGATGTAAGTTATCAATGGCTGACTTATTTTGAAGACAATGATGAAAAACTAAAAAAAATTTATGATGATTATAAATCAGGCAGTTTATTAACATCCGAGCTAAAGCAAATCTTAATAGAGAAATTAAACAAATTTCTGAAAAAACACCAGGAAAAGAGAAGAAAAGCCGGAAAATTGGTTGAGAAATTTGTTCTAAAATTTTAATAAATGTAACTACTTTAAAGTGCGCATAAAACGAAAGCTTTATAAATACTAACTTACTTCTAATTTACTCGAGTTAAAATGAAATCAACACAAGGGCAACCGATAATTAAAGTAGATGTTCCTCAGATATTTCAATTGCAATACGATGAAGCTGGAAGAGAAGCTGTTAAGAAAGTATTGACAGATTATAAGGATACAAAAGCAGCTTTAGTTACTTTAGATATCAAATCTCAAGGTCCTGTAAGAGGAAGCAATATTTATTTTAGAAATGCAGTTGTAAATGCTTACAGACAAATTACAGGAGAAAATGTTCATCCAATAAACGCCAGAGAAAGTGAAATTGCTTTAGCAAATGATACTTTAACAGATCCGACTTCAACTTACGAAGATTTGGGATTAATAGTTTATCCAAAAGAAGGAGTTAACCCCAACTTATGGGAAAACTTAAGGGAGCAGGTTAAAAGTGATTTTCCTAATGTTAAATTAAGCAAACCATTTGTAATAACTGGATTAATGAATGTTGTTAAAAATTCAACTTATGAAAATGGTCTAGGATTAAATGCAGATGAATTAACAGAAGTTTATAATGTTCCAATTTTAAATAGAAAAACAGGCAAATTTGATTCCAGTGACAAGGGTTTACAGAAGACAGGATTTCCAAGCAAGTTAGGAAGAGGAAACAGAACTTTATATGTAGACAACAATAATGGCGTCTTCGGGTTCTATCGGTACGGGAACTTGAGCCTCAATGCCAGGGGCGAGAACTTGGCTGGCTCGAATGTCAATGGCAGGGTGAACGTCGTACGAAATTTTTCCAGTGGAAGTCTCGATGAACGAGTTGCTAAACTAGAGCAGGAAAGATTAAAAAAAGAAAAAGAATTACAACAACAATATGAATTAGCTGTTAAACAAGTCAGAAATATTAAGTTAAGGAGAATAATATGATAGTCAAAGAAGATTTTTTAAAAAAATTAAGAAGCGCATTTGATTTAAATGAATATGAGGTAAAAATCTGGACGGCATTATTAAGCAGGGGTGTAAGTGCAGCTGGAGAATTATCCGAAATTAGCAATGTTCCTAGATCAAGAAGCTATGATGTTCTAGAAAGTCTAGAAAAGAAAGGCTTTATCATAATGAAATTAGGAAAGCCAATAAAGTATATGGCTGTTAAACCCGAGGAAATTCTTAGAAGGGTTAAGTCACAATTGTCAAGAAAGGCAGAAGAGCAGGTTAAGATGCTTGAAGATGTAAGAAAAACAGAATTATATCGCGAGTTACAATTATTGCATGACCAGGGCATTAAGAAAGTTGACCCAAGTGATTTATCAGGGGCATTAAAAGGAAGAAGCAAAGTTTATGATTTATTAGAGGATATGATGAGAAAAGCCCAGAAAAGTGTTACAATAATGACCACAGCAAAAGGATTGCAGAGAAAATCTGAAATTCTGGTTCCATTATTAAAGAAATTCAAGAATGTTAAGGTAAGAATAGCTGCCCCCATTACAAAGGATAATAAGGATACTGTTGAAATATTAAGAAAATATGCAGATGTCAGGAATATAGACAAGGTGAATGCAAGATTCTGCGTTGTAGATGGAAAGGAATTGCTGTTCATGATGATGGAAGATGACAAGGTTCATGAAAGTTATGATACAGGAGTATGGGTAGATACAAGCTATTTTGCTTCAGCACTAGAGCAGATGTTTAATTTAACCTGGGAAAGTTTAAAGTAAAATGGCAGAAATAAATCCAGCAGATTATATTTTAATAAAAGATAGGGATTCTAATTTATATTCGGCTAAAAATAGAGTTCTGTACAAGCATGATTGGGAAGAACAAATAAGAAAATTAGCTGAAAGAAAAGGAGATATGTGTGAGATTAGGGATTTTTTAGATTTAAGAGATTTATTAGATTCAAGAAAAAAAACTTATGATGGAAAAGGCAGTTTAGTAAGCACTTTAGAAAAACAAGGTTTACTTGATGAAATGATTGATCGAAGGACTCCTTGGAGGGCTGAATATTTCGGAAATAGATTTTTTAAATATGATGAAAAGTGGTACATGGAATCTGGATTTAAGGTTATTAATGATAAAATAAGTCCAACTTCTATCAAAGAAATTAAACCTTTGATGATGGGTGGTTGGACTAGTTTTAAGCATATTAATGAAGATGGATTAGTTACAAAATTGCGAGGTAAGGAAATCTTTTATTTTTCACCAATAGATGGTCGTGTCGCGAGGTTCGTCGCTGGCTCGGACTGGGCTTACCTCAACTGTAGGGGGAGTCCCTTTTACTCGAATGGGGGTCTCGGGGTGCGTGAATCGCGCAAAAATTTTGAAGTTTAAAAAAAATGAAATCCTACGGCGAAATACAATATGAGAATGAAAAGACAAGTTTGTTAACTGGAAATTATAATAATCGCATAACCTTCTCATTGAACACATTAACAAAAGAGGACTTGAGTACTATTCATAAAATTATTCAATCAAGTGTTTATTTACTTGGAAGATTTGGTTTACATTTTATTAAGGATTTTCATAAGATAGTATCCCACACTTATCGTGGCTTGAAAAATGAAGTAAAATTAGAAAGGCATGATAGTGGTTTAGTTAATATTTTCATTATGGGGCCTAAAGCTGATGAAATAGAACAAGATATTTTTGATTATAAAAAAGTGCAACGTTTAGAACAAAAAGTGGCTTAATTGTGGTAATTAACTATTAGATTCTTTATATTTGTGGTATGTAATATCGTGGTAATTAATAGAAAGATTTATAAATAAGTGGTAATTAATTATTTTATGGCTTATGTTAAAAAAGTCAATATTAAAGGCCAGGATTATTGGTATTTATTTCATACAATAAGGCAAAGTAACAAATTTCTCAAAAAAAGCAGATATCTAGGAAAAGAACTGCCTAAGAACCTGGAAGAAATCAAGCAGGAATTCTTGAATGAACTTCATGCCCCTAAAGAAAAGTCAGAAAAAGAGAAATTGATTGAAAGCCTTACACCATCAGAAAGAAAAGTATTTCCAATATTAAAAGAAGAGAATGAATTAAGCAAGATAGCTGAAATATCAAGATTACAGCAAATAGAAGTCTTACGTGCATTGGGCTGGTTAGAGGCTAAAAATTTAATTAAGATAAACAAAGAAGAAAAGGAAATCATAAATTTAGATAAGAACGGGTTAATTTACCTAAAAAAAGGATTTCCCGAAAAACAATTTCTAAAATTACTTCCGAATAATCTAGAAAACTTGAGGAAACACCTGAATCAGGATGAAATTAATGTTTCTATCGGAAAACTAAAGAGATTAAATGCGATTAATTTTAAAAAGGAAATTACAGTTACAGATGAAGGAAATAAATTATTGAGAGAAAAAAGCAAAGAAGAATTATTCTTAAAAAAATTACCGTTAGAATTGTTAAAATTAAACAAAGAAGATAAATTAATTTACAATGAGCTCGGATCAAGAAAAGAAATAATTAAAACAGATGTTAAAAAAACAATTTATGCTGGGTTAACTGATTTAGGAAAAGAATTAATTAATCATAAGCTAAAAACCAATTTAATTGAATCATTGAACCAGGAAATGCTGTTAAAAAAATCCTGGAAAAACAAGACATTCAGGAGATTTAATATTCAATCAGAAATACCAAGAATTTATCCTGGAAGAAGACATTTTGTCAATGAAGCCATTAATTACATAAGAAAAATATGGCTTGAACTGGGGTTTAAAGAAATGACTGGAAATTTAGTACAAACTAGCTTTTGGAATTTTGATGCGCTGTTCGTTCCGCAAGATCATCCAGCGAGAGAAATGCAAGATACTTTTTTTATTAATGGCAAAGGAAAATTGCCTAATAGCGAGATTGTTAAAAGAGTTAAAGCTGTTCATGAAAATGGATGGACAACTGGAAGTTCTGGTTGGAATTATAAATGGAGTGAGGAAGAAGCTAAAAAATTAGTTTTAAGAACCCATACTACTGTATTGAGTGCAAGAACAATTGCTGCTTTAAGGAAAGAGGAGTTGCCAGCCAAGTTTTTTTCTGTTGGCAAAATATTTAGAAATGAAGCAATTGATTGGGCTCATTTGTTTGAGTTACATCAAATTGAAGGCATTATTATAGATGAGAGTGTTAATTTTAAAAATTTACTTGGTTATTTAAGGGAGTATTATAATAAATTAGGGATTGATAAAGTTAAGTTCAGGCCTTCTTATTACCCTTATACTGAAATGTCGGTTGATTGTATCGCTTATATTCCTGAAAGAAATAAATGGATTGAATTGGGCGGGGCCGGTATGTTTAGACCAGAAGTTGTTAAGCCTTTATTAGGAATTAATGTTCCTGTATTGGCTTTTGGCCAGGGTTTAGAAAGGGGCATTTTGGAATACTACAAAATTACAGATATTCGTGAATTGTATAAAAATGATTTAAAACAATTAAGAGAAATGAGATTATGGATGAAATAAAATGCCAACAGTAAATCTGAACAGGAAGGAAGTTGAAAATTTAATTGGAAAAAAATTAAGTTTAGAAGAATTAAAAGAGAAAATAACATCTCTGGGGACAGATTTAGATGAAATTACAGATGAAGAAATAATTGTTGAAATATTTCCAAACAGGCCGGATTTGCTAAGTGAAGCGGGATTAGCGCGTTCATTAGCACAACTTATAGAACATAAACTAGGATTAAAAAGATATAAAACAGAAAAATCAGATTATAAGATAATTATTGAAGATTCTGTAAAACAAGTTCGTCCTTATACTGTCTGCGCTGTTGTTAAAAATTTAAATTTGAATGAAGCAAGAATTAAGGAAATTATTCAATTGCAGGAAAAATTACATATTACTTATGGAAGAAACAGGAAGAAAGTAGCTATAGGAATTTACCCTTTAGAAAAAATAAAATTTCCAATAAGATTTTTGGCTAAATCTCCAAATGAAATTAAATTCCAGCCTCTTGATTCAAATAATGAAATAAGTGCTAATGAAATATTAGAAAAACATTCTACTGGAAAAGAATATGGGCATTTATTAAAAGATGCTAAGGTTTATCCTTTATTTATTGATGCCAACAATAATATTTTATCAATGCCACCAATTATAAATTCTGAAAAAGTTGGCAGGGTTGCAGAAAAGACAAAAGATGTTTTTGTTGAATGTTCTGGCTTTGATTTAAAAGTGTTAAAGAAATGCCTGAATATTATTGTTTGTGCATTGGCCGATTTAAATGGAATAATATATGAAAATGAATTAACATATGGAAATAAAAAAGAGATTACTCCAAATTTAGAACCAGAAGAAATGAGGATAAATATTAATTATGCCAATAAAATTCTTGGCTTAGATTTAAAAGAAAATGATGTTAAAAAGTTATTAGAGAAAATGGGTTATGGCTATAAGGATAAAAAGGTTTTAATCCCAGCTTACAGGGCAGACATCTTACATGAAATTGATTTAGTCGAGGATATTGCAATTGCTTATGGATATGATAAGTTTACAGAAACAATCCCAAATATAGCTACAATTGCAAAAGAAGATAAATATTATGAATTTAAAGAAAAAATAATTGATATATTAATAGGATTAAATTTAATTGAAGTTAGAAATTATAATTTAACAAACAAAAATAATTTATATAATAAGATGAATTTAAATGAGCAAGAGACTGTTTCTTTAGCTAATTCTTTATCTCAAGGTTATGATGCTTTAAGATCTTGGATAATTCCTAATTTGTTAGAAATATTAAGCAAGAACAAGCATAATGAATATCCCCAGAATATATTTGAAATCGGAAATATCTTTAAAAAAGGCAATTCTGAAACGGGTGTAATCGAGCAAGAGAGATTGGCAATAGCAGTATGCCATAATAAAGCAGATTTCACACAGATAAAGCAAATCCTTGATTCATTGTTTTCGAGCTTAGATTTAAAATATGATATTAAAGAAATTGAACATAATTCATTTATTTCTGGAAGGGCTGGAAGAGTTTCTTTAAATGGAAAAAATATTGCTTATATCGGGGAAATACATCCCTCGGTTTTAGAAAATTGGAATTTAGAAGTGCCTGTAAGCGCATTAGAATTAAATTTAACAGACTTGTTTGGAATAATTTATCCCAAATAATTTAATTTATCTTTATTCTCGTCTTCAAACTGCTGCAGAATATTTCGCCCTTCTCTGACTAATCTGGCTGCCTTGACAAAATGCTCTTTCTTTATATCATCCGAGTTATTTGAAATTGCTAACCTTGCTGCATTGATAACAGAATTTTTGATATGTCCCCCTGAAAATTCAAATTCTTTTGCTATATCATTGAAATTAACATCTTTATTTAAAGGCAGTGCCTTGCTCAATAATTTCCAGATCTGCTCTCTTTCATCAATGTTCGGCATTTTAAAGTTTATATGAAGATTAATTCTTCTTTCAAACGCCTTGTCAAAATTGCTTGCCAAATTAGTTGCGAATATAACAATGCCATCAAACTTTTCCAATTCCTTCAATAAAACGTTTTTCGTTAGATTTGTTTCCGAATCCGTCGAGGAAAAGATGTTTGTTCTGCTTGAGGCAATTGCATCTGCTTCATCAAAGAATAATATTGCCTTGTTTTTCTTTGCAATTTCAAAAACCTTGACAATGTTTTTTCCAGTTTCCCCAATAAAACTGTCAACCAAGTTTGAATAACGCACGATGTAAAGCTTGTTTTTTAATTCCTTCGCCAATGCTTCTGCAGTCAATGTTTTTCCTGTTCCAGAAGGTCCTGAGAATATCATTGATAATGCATTTCCATCCTGAATATTGCTTAGTTTCCATTCATTCATTAACTTATTGTGATTTTTTATCTGCGACAGAGCCATGTTCAACTGTGATTTTATATCCTCATTTAATATAACATCCTTGAATGATTTCTTTGGAATAATCTTTTCAATTAAGCTTGGATAATATTCATGCGAATCCAGTTCTTGATTCTCCGGTTCTAAGATAATTTCATAATCATAGCCAAATTTCTGCAATTCATTTATGATCAGGTTAAACTTCTTTCTAAAATTACGCTTCAGGACATTTAGCTCTTTCTTTAATAAACCAACTTCTTTGTTTATATCCTTCACTTTTTTTTCTATCATAGAACTTTATCCCCTTTTTCCCTTAATATTTGTAAGATATAAAAATTTATAAAGCTTTTTGTTAAAATTTATATAATACATCCTCAAAATTCAAAACCTTATTATTTTTTATTTCAATACCTTCTTTTCTCAATAATCTTGCTTTATTTCTTAATCCAGAAGCAAATCCAACTAAATTTCCAGAGCTTCCAACAATTCTATGACATGGAACTTCCGGAGCATAAGGGTTTTTATTTAATGCATTTCCAACTGCCCTGTAAGCTTTAGAATTTAAAGCATGTGCAACTCCTTTGTATGTAGAAATCTTTCCTTTTGGAATTTTCCTGCATAAATTATAAACCTTTTCATTGAAATTCATTTTAGCTTAAAACCCGGCAAATCTACCCTTATCAGGTTGTCTATATTTGTTCTTATATAGCTTATATCACTTAAGTATTTTTTTGATAATATCTTAACCTGAGATACTAGATAGTGTATTGCGCTATCGCTCAAATTTTTAGAGTTAATATCCTTATCAGCTTCTTCCAGCTCTTCTATTGTTAATTCAACATTTAACTCATTTAAGGATTTATCAGCGCCTTCCAAATGCCCCAAAGATTCCTGAATCTGGCTTCTAACTTTCTTTATTGATGCCTGTGTTGCCTTATCTTTATTTTGATTAAGCTTGGCATGCAAATCTTCAATTAAAGAATTACAAATTTTAATTAATCCCTGAATTTTTGCGCGTAATTTTATTTTATTCTGCTCTTCTTCCGAAGGTTTAAACCATTTGTCCCAAAAAGCCATACTAATAAAATTTTTGATTACTATTTAAATATTCTCTTTTGCTTCAGCCCATATCTTCTTATCTTCATTGCTCGTTTCTGAAAACCATAAAATCTTTACATTACAAAATTGTTATTTAATTGTATAAATAGGTTATTAATAACTACTTAATGTAATCATTGTCTGAGTTTTATCTACACCATTAATATTTCTTAATTTCTTTATAACAAATTCGTTTAATTCTTCTATGCTTGAGACTCTAACTTTAATTAATATGTCTGTTGCGCCCGTCATAATGTTAACCTCCTCTACACCCTCTAGCTTGCTTATTTCTTGAGCAACATGTTCCTGCTTAATCTTTGTTCCATCTGGCAGAATATAATTAATTGTAACTAAAATAAATCCTGTTATTGGTTTTCCTAATTTATTATAGTCTAATTTTAAAGTATAACTCCTTATAATGCCTAGATTTTCTAATTTCTTGATTCTATTGTGAACTGTTGTTATTGGAATATTTGTTTTTTTATAAATCTGGCTAGTTGTTAATTTGCTATTTTCTTTTAATATTTCAAGTATTTTTAGATCTTTTTTGTCTAGTTTCATTTTTTAATAAATATCAACTTCTGAAGTCTTCAATATCTTTACTTTGTCTTGTCTTTTAAAATCTTTATCATCGCTACAAATCGGACAATTTAATTTTAAAGCTAATGCAAAATAATGAATATCTTTTAAATCTGGAGAAATTTCTCTAGCTTTTCCTATATAACTCTCAAAATCTTCCTTAGGAACAATATTAATCTTTGAATTCTCAAGAATTTCATTAAACACTTCCTTAAATTCTTCTTCCGAGATATTTCCCCTTTTAATAATCTCTTCTTTATATTTATTTATTTCGTCCAAAATAAATTCAGGAACATAAATTTTGTGCTTAATAAATAACAAAAGCCCTCTTATATGATCATCTTTAATTAATGCAGAAAATAATATGTTTGCGTCTACGACGATATCCAATATTTCATTCCCCCAAATATTTTTTAGATACGGCTTTATTTACTTTTCTTCCTAATTCTAAAGCATCTTCTGCTGTAAACTTGCTTTTTGCCAAGATTTTGTTTAATTTATTTAAGACAACTAACTTTTCCCTTATAGCTGATCTAGCTACTTCACTCCAATTCAATTCAGGATGTTTATCCATCTCTTTCTTTAATTCTTCTGGAACAGCTAACGTAATACTTACCATTTTGTTTACCTCCATAAATTATGTTTATTACGTTTAATATGTTCAAATATTTAAATCTTTTGTTTTTGTAGTTATTTATACCTAAAATGGAATATATTTCCATTATTTATAAATATTTCGGTTTTTATTGTAATATTTTTCATTATTTTAGGAATATCTTTTTATATAAGTGTTACTTTATAGTAATATATTCATGATTCAACATAAGATTGGATATGAAAGGAGAAAGAAAATGAAAATCGATAAATCACAATTAAAAAAACCATTGAGTTTAATACTTACTTACAGAGATGTAAAAGGATTTGGAGAAGGAATCTTTGGAGATGGTAAATTAATCATCTTTAGAGGAGAAGGTCATTATAGTCCTGTAGCTTATCATTCACAATCTGAAACTTATCAAGCAGGAGAATATTCAGCGGGTGTAGTTTCAAGTAAATTTTATGATTTGTTTGGATCTGAACCGAGCGATAGTTTCTCTGAAATAATAGTTTATTGTGGAAGATATGGGTTAGAAACTTCATTGGGCTTAGTTCATAGACTAGGAAAAGATCATTCCAGTAAATTAACTTTAGTTGGATGCGGATGTGATATTGATAAAAAAATAGAACATGCTAGAAAACTAGGTATTAAATTTATCAGATCAGAATGTGGTGGAGAAGAAACTCTCGCTGATATTGCAACTTCCATAATTAAAAAATAGGATTAAAATGACACAATCAAAATTAGAAAAAACATTGAAAGCATTAGAAATGTATGGAAGAGAGTTTGCTAGACTAAAAAATTCATTTGAAAAAAATGACATAATAAGCTGGAAAACTAAAAAATTTGAATATAAATTAACTTTTGATTTAGATAGGGAACTTCAAAAAATAGAAATATGCCCATACCCGGGAACTATTGCTGAGAAAGTATATTATTTTGGAGATAAAGACAGGGGAGTATGGCATTATAGTGGAGGTTATAGTGTATCAAGATTCCTCTTAATTGAGAAATATTTGGGTTTCAAATTAAAATAATAACTTTAAAGTAGTTACAAACCGAAAGATTTATAAAACAGGATTTTATAGGATAAACTGAGCTAAAATGACTAAAAGAAATATAGATTTAAGGGATATTGCACTAAGGTATCATATAGATTTATTTAGATTAACAAATAAGGCCATAAAAATTGGTTTAGATATAAAAGATTTTAGCTTAAGCGAGGACAAATTAGAAGGCTTAGTAACAATTGAAGATATCCCGCAAAATGATAAAATCGCAGTTAATAGGTTTAAGCATGATGATACAAAAAGGAGATTGGATGAAATAAACACTGAAGTATCAAGATATGAAAAAGAACTAAAAGCAGAATCAGAAAAAGATGAGGTAAGAGAAAAATTAAACTTATTATATTCTGAAAGGAATTCACTATCAAAACAGCTTGTTAGCTATTCACAATATAACGGCTTCGGAGAATCAAAATGAGCATCTCAGATATCATAAGAAAAACAGAACAAAGGTCTTTGGTTGAATTAAAAGACGCGATAATGCACTCTGTTAGAAGAGGTGCAGATTTACTTAGAGAAAGGGCTTTAGCAGTGCAAGAGCTGGAAAAAATAAGTCCTCTGGAAGAAGCTGTAGAAACGTATAATAGGTTAAAAGTAGAAAACAAAGACGATATTGATGTTGTAAGATTTGTAGAAAAAAAGAAAAGAGTTCCTAAAGCAATTAAAGCAGCTTATGAAAATGCTAAAAACAAAATTAAAAGTTATGAAAACCTTGACTCCAACCTTGGCAGGGTAAAAACTGATTTAGAAGTTCAAGGAGCAATTAGCTTAGATGATTCATTGGTTTTTGTATTGCCTGTTTATGGCGAAGATAGGGTGCCACAACAAAAAAACTTGTCTTATGATCTATATGGAGCAGTAGGCATTTGGTTTAATGAACAAGTTCAAAAATTAAAAGATGCTAATTTAACTTTGGATGATATTTCAAGCACAGAAAAGGATGGCTTGATAATAATAGCAGCAAAACCAAATAAAGAGACCGAGAAAGCTAAAAAATCCTTACAAAATCTTAAGGGGCTGTTATTTGAAAACCAAAGCGAACTAGATTTAGACAGATTAAAGAAAGCGAATGTCAGATTCAGCTTATATGATGATAAAGGAGGTTACTTGTTCAAACACGAAATCAGCAAAAAAAAATTCTACACTCCTAAGGAAATTTATAGCAAATACAGTATAAATCCTGCAAGCCTTGCATGGCTTGTAAAGAAAGGGGTCGTTAAACCAGAAGTTAGAGAAGGTGAAAGATATTATGATGCAGACAAAATTGACGAAAACTTGACTAAGAAACAAGGCTATTCAATCAGAGATGCTGCAAAGTTGTGGAAAGATCTTGAACAAAAGCTTACTGGAAAAGATATTTCACTGCACAATTATGTATCCAGAGTATCTGATTTAAAAGCCAGAAACAGGATAAACATAATTGAAAGCAAAGACACTTATTTAGTTCCTGTAAAAGAATTTGAAAATCACTTGTACAGGATGAGTTTGTTGTACAAGATTGAAGCAAAGAAAAGAAAATTAAAGAAAGGAATTGTTCGTGAAGAATTACAGGGCATGTTAAATTTAGACAATGATTCAATGACTAAATTAACTTCTGAAGGCATTTTAAAATTAAATAAGAAAGGGAAATATCAATTGCCAACTATAAGGAATTTTATCTATACCCACATGTACACCGGTAATTCCTGGGTTCCATATCGATAAGTTTTTTATTTTTTAAAATGACAAACGAACCGGATTTTCTGCCAGAAGAAAGACTCTATCTAATTTACTTTTTAGCTAGAAATAAGAGCATTAATGATGTAATTAAGCAATTTAAGAATGCTGGTTTTAAGCATACAAAAGATGAATTAATTATGGAATTAAGCGACGCTAAGAATAGCATTGATTCTGGCAAGAAAAAACATAGAAATAATAGTCAAAAGACAGATTTAAAGAGTTTTGCTGTATCAAATAACTTAGACATATTTGAATTAAGCAAATTATTGGTAAGAAATAATGTGTTTATTGAGAATAATCTTGTAGATTCATACAGCCTAGATGTCTTATTGGGGAGAGAAAAAGAAGTAATTTTGCCGATTAAGAGAAAAAATCTTGAGAAAATACTTGACTTAATTAAAAATGAATTAACTCCGGATTTATGGGAAAAATTAACGCATAATTACGGCCTGATTTATGGTGATGTTGATTTACCAAACTATCAAAATATGATGCATACAATCAGCAAACCTAAAATTATTTTTAATAAAAAAGATAAAGTTAGGTATAAAGGTGTTTTGGTAAAAAAGATATATGAAGAGTGGAAAGATCACGGCAATATTGCAAGAATAGGAAGAAAATTCAGGCTAAGTGAAGAAACAATAAAAGAATATCTGAAAAGAAATGGAGTTTTGAGCAAAGAATTTGTTGAACAGGAACTAAGCACACTAGAAGCCATTGCAACTAAGAGCATATTGGGATTAAAAGTTTATAGTGGCAAGGAAAAGCAGAGAATCAGGGAGAAAGAAATAAATTCTTTATTGGAATATTTAGAAAGCAAAAAAATAAAATACTTGGGTTTAGAAGGAAATAATTTTATAAGTTATATGTCCTTTGTTGCGTTCAATAATTTACTGCAGGAAGAAAGCCTGATTCCAGAAAGGGATGAGAAAAGAGCCAATATTATGCAGTCAATAATCAGTAATAATGACCTGATTAAAGGAGGAGAGATATTTAATGGTTTAAATGTTTATAAAGGAGAATTATTAGACGCATTAAGGGATAAAAGATACAAGAACATAAAATTCAATTTATTAAATTTGGATTATGAAGGGGGATGGTCCTTTGATAAGGAAGAAGCTATAAAACATTTATTTGAAAAAAACATGCTGGAAAATAATTCGCTTATATTCATGACTTTAAATGATACTGCTTTGGAAAGAATAAGGGTAATTAAATCAAGAGGAAATGGCATCAAAGGATATATTACAACAAACCAGTATAAACTGGCATCTGAATTATTGTCTGAATATGCTAAAAAATTCAATTTTGATTTAGAGAAATTATTTTTGGAAAGATATAGTGATAGCGTCCATAGCATGATTGCCTTTGGGTTTAGGTTAAAAAGATAACCACTTTAAAGTAATAATAAACGAAAGATTTATAAACGCATAAAAATATTGAACCATTATGACAGACGATAGAAAATGGAATGATGATTTAAAAGGATATATTTTAAGTAAGTATCCTAGTACCAAAAACTTTTTGGAGAAATTAGAAGAAAAAACAGGTGTTAAAATACCAAGAACTACTTTTGGAGATCAAATTAATGGAAAAACTGCTGGGATATCCAATCAAAAATATATTGATGCCTTATATACATTCACGGGATTAGAATCCATTAAAAAAGCGTATATTCAACCAGCCAGCCTTATGCTTAAAGCAACACAGAACTCTATTGAACAAGGTAAGCTTAATTTAACACAATTACTTTCAGAACTACATAAATTAGATGAATTGGCAAGAAATCTTGATGGTTCAGGATACGAGCCAAGCGCTGAAGAAAGGGCCAAAATGCTTTCTAATTCAGTAAATACATCAATAGATCAAGTTGTTTTACTATCACAATATTACAGGGAAAATCCGGACAAAGTTGAGGCTTTAACAAAAACAATCACAAAGAGCTTGAAGAAAGAAGATGTTGGTTACTTAATAAGTGCATTAAACGCAATGTTTGATAATGATAGATTCAAATCATGGATTTTAATGGCAGACTATAGACCAAGGAGAAGAAAATGATTACAGGTAGAATTGGTCTTTCAACTAGAAAAGCCGAGCATATTATTCAGCTATTAGGATCCTTATATTCAACAGCTGGTGAAGCATTTAAGGAATATACAACAAATGCTGTAGATGCTATTGATGAAAGAGGTATAAGTAATGGTTTGGTCAATATAACAGTAAATCCGACACAAAGATGGGTATCTGTTTATGATAACGGTGTTGGAATAAGTTATGGCAGATTAAAAGAATCTTTTTCATTAGTGGGCGAATCTGCAAAAGAATTTGCTAAAACCCAGAAGGGTGAAAAAGGCATAGGTAACTTAGCATACTTAAGACTAAAGGCGAATAAATTAATCTTTATATCAAGAAATGACGAGGAATCCTCATTGCTAAATTTGCTTGAAGCAGATCCTGCATTAAATTATCGCCTCAATACTGTAAATCCAGAACATCTTAATAATGTGCCCGAGGCCATAAAAAGTTTAGTTTCGAAATTATCAATAGGAACTATCGTTTATTTAGAAGATATTGATCAGGAAATAATGAGCAGAAACTTTTTCTTATCAAAATTAGAATCATTAATGAGCGAGGTTTATACACCAATACTAAAAAAAGGCAGTATTGATATGAGCATTGGTTATTTAAGCAGAGATGGAAAAACAAGATTCGCAAAACCAGAACCATTAAGTTTTGATGGAGAGGTTTTATTGAATGAAGATGATTATTTAAGTGTTGAAGGGGTAAAATTAAAAGATGGTACTGTAGGAACTGGAAGAATTGATTTCCATATAACATTAAACCCGGAAATAAGTGATGGCAAAGTCAGGGTATATCATAAAGGAGTAAAAGTAAACGGAGATATTGCCTCATTGGAGTTTTTAGGCAAGGAACCATGGAATTCTGGTAAATTAGAAGGTTTTGTAGATGATGATTTCTTAACATTAAATGCTCCGAGAAATGCATTTGAGTTTAACAATAATTTGAATTTGTGGTTGCCTAAAATGTACGAAATTGGTGAATCATTAGAAGTGCAAATTAAAAAAAATACTGTTAGAAAAGATAGAAGCAGTTATGATCTTGCAGACAAGGTTGTCCAAGTAATTGATAAAGTGTATAGGGATTTGGGATTGGGAAACTTATTTAGGGTGTCTGGTCCAAGAAAGATAGTTGAGACGCAGGAAAAAACAGACGAAGAAGGCATAAAAAAGCCAACTAGAGTAAAATCAGGAGGCGGAAGCGGAGCTAGAAAAGTTTTTCCATTCATACCAGATTTCGAAGGTTTTGGTTTAAGCGAAGCTAAGTTGAGAAGTAAATTAGTTGGCAAGGTCATAAAAGTAAACACCAACCATTCAGATTATGAAAAGTATTTTAAAAATAAAGATGAATTTGAGAGAGCGGACTATTTGTTAGATATAATGTCAAAGGAAGTTGGTTTTGCCGCAGCTAAAACTCTATTGACAAGAGAAACAGAAGAAAGACCAAGCGTGGAAGATATAATTTTGAAAACAAAGGAAATAGCATCGGATATATATTATAACTCACAAAGACAATTAAGACTTGATATAAAAGGCAAATTATAATTATTTTTATTAAAAATAAAATGGATTTAGAACATTCAAAAAATACATCTCATTAAAATATAAAGATAGAATAAATTAAAGGAAAATTAAAATGCAACAAGAAATTCAAACTGAAAGCGAAATAGATTTAGAAGGTTTAGCTAATAAATTGTCCAAAGATTTCAATTTAAGAATTGTTAGAATAGATTCTAAAGAAAAAACAGGCTTGCAAGACATAGATTTGGTGTTGTCAAATAACTATGGTTTCAAATCAGTAACTTTATCAAGAAACTATTCAGATAACGCATTGGATTTTGAATCATTTTCTGTATACTATAAACCAGAACTAGGATTTACAAAAGTAATTTACTTTACTTCTGATGTTAATTATTTTAAAAGAACATTTAGTGATTTAAATAGAACCGATAATGAATTTTTATCAGCAGTTAAAACAGATTATAATAAAATATTGAGCCATAAACAAGGTGTACTGAGAGGAAGTGTAAAATATGAAAAGAGAATTGTAAATAACCAAACAACATTAGAAGAACTGTTTAATTATGCTGCTTTTAAATTTAAAGGCATAAATTCTTCAACATAATTCCAATTGTGGTAATTACCCTTTAAGATTTTTCTTTTACTCGCTTCATTGCAAAATTTATCATATTCCTTGTCATGATGAAATGGCTCGCAAAAATAAACCATATCTTCCTTAACAAACCACGCTATTCTGTGTTTCTCTCTTCCCCTCGGACTGATAAAAAATTCACCAAGAGTTTCTTTAGGGTAATTTTTTCCATATTCAACTATCTTTGCTATTATCTCCCTAAAACGGTTAAGCTCAAATGGATTGTTAAAATCGCTTCTCTTAAATTTATTTCTAAATTCCTCTGAGCAAAAACCAAAGTGAAAAACTCCTTTATACTGGTTATAAGTCCTGAGAAAATCATTTAACAGCTCCTTTAAATAACCTAAATCTTCTGCATTGTACATATTAACTAGGACTTCCTTGAATTTTGATTTCACGTCAGAATTTGAAAAAATATTTGGATTTATGCCGTTTAAGATAGCCCTAATCTTAGACATATCATTATAATTCAATAAATCTCCAATTGTTTTAACAGCATCCTCTTCTTTAAAGCCCATATAACTAGAAAACATTTTATATTAATAAACCTTGCTAAATTTATGGATAAGTTTCTGGAAAAGAAAAAATCAATGATTAAAGTTATTAAGAATTATGGTATCAAAGATAAAAATGTATTAAAAGCAATGCTGAAAATTCCCAGGCATTTATTTGTTCCAAAGCAATTAGAAAATTATTCCTATGAGGACATGCCTTTGCAGATTGGAAATAACCAGACAATTTCCCAGCCGTATACAATAGCATTTATGCTGCAGGAATTGGGGCTTAAGAAAAAGGAAAAGGTTTTGGAAATCGGAACAGGCTCCGGCTATTCAGCTGCTTTAATCTCAGAAATAACTAAAACAAGAGTTTATACAACAGAAATAATTTCAGGTTTAGCATTAAAAGCAGAGCAGAATTTAATTAAAGCTAAAGTAAAAAACGTTAAGGTCTTATATGCAGACGGAAGTTTAGGAATTAAAGAATATTCTCCCTATGATAAAATTCTGATAAATGCGGCTTGCCCTGATTTTCCAGAGCCATTAATAAGACAATTAAAAAACAATGGAATAATTATTGCACCTGTCGGAGGGGTTTTAGGACAGGAAATGGTTAAAGGCATTAAAAGAGGAAGAAAATTAGAAAAAAAAGTTTTAGGAAATTTTATTTTTGTACCGCTAAAAGGGGAGTTTGGCTGGGAATGATGGAAAAACCGAAAAGTTTATATATTATCAGGATTATGATAATTATTATCAGAATGGTGATAAAATGAGCCTATTAAATATAATTGATAAAAACACGAATTTGAGAAGAATTTTTGGTAAGAAGGAGCTAGTTATTATCAAAAAACAACTTCTGGGAGTTCCATTAAAAGAATCAGAGAGAACCAGGTTGTCTAGAGACATAAGAAAGAAACTAGAAGCAATAAAAGAATTATCAAAATTTAGCCTGGAATTTGACCTTAAAAAGGGGGCAGAAATAAAAAAAATATTAGAAGAAGCCAAAGAAGTTATATTTCAAAATAGATTATTTTCACGTGTTAAAAAAATAATTTTGTTTGGATCTGCTGCAGAAAATAAGCTAAATTTAAATTCGGATATTGATGTTGCTGTTGAATTCAATAAAATAAGTGAAGAAGAAGCCACCAATTTCAGAAAAGAGGTCATGGGTAAAATAAATGAAAAGACCGATATACAAGTATATAATATCCTCCAAGGTAAGATAAAGAGGGAGATTTCAAATAAAGGAAAGGTGTTATATGAACAAGCGCATTAAAGATAAAATTCAGGATATTACAATATATCTTAAACAATTGTCTAAGATTAAATCAAAAACTTTTAATGAATATGAGAAAGATTTTAAGACCAAGGCGGCGTGTGAGAGATATTTTGAAAAAATAGCAGAAGCAACATTTGATCTTGCTATTCTTGTAATCAAAGAAAAAAATTTACAAATTCCAGAACAGGATTATGAGGCATTTAATATACTCGAAAATGAAAAAATAATAAATATCGATTTAGCCAATAAATTAAGAAACATGAAAGGTATGCGCAACATAATTGCCCATCAGTATGGCGATGTTGATGATAAAATTATGTATGCTACAATAAGCAAAGGGTTAAGCAGGGATGTTAAAACATTTTTAAAATTGGTTAATAAAATTAATTAATATAAATCATAATTTTTTGACGTTAACAAGGTATTTGCCCGGCATTCTTGGTTTTGCTAAGGTTAATGCTTCTTTTGCAATATCCAAGCCATTCTTATCAACTTTCGCGATGAAAACTTCTTTCCCTTTTTGTGCTCTTGCTGCTAATCCGACTGGCTTGCCAAATGAATGTGCCATTCCTGTCTGCAATCTGTCTGCATGTGCACCGCCAAGCATTTTATTCTCTCTCAAAACCTGGTAAGGATAGATTTTCAATTTTAAAAAATAGCCTTTTGGCCCTAATTTCTCGTATAATCTTCTGTTGATTAACTGCCTGCTTGACTCTAAAGCATTGTGCCTTATCTGGTGATCTTTATTGCTTATTAATGCGATTTCATACTCAAAATTTCTTGCCTGATCACCCATGTTAAATCTTACTACTTTGCTTGTTGGAATTGTTTTAATGTAATTTTTAGCCTTCACCCTGGAATATCTTGTATACGCTCTTGTTAATTTACTGTAACAATGTCCTTTTCTTAAACCTGCCATGTTTAAAGAAGTTTAAATTTGATTTATAAAGTTTACTAATTAATGAGCTGTCTAATCTTCGGTTGATTTCTTAACTTCTTGTTCTTTTGTCACATTCGGTTGATTTAAGCTTAATTTCAATAAACTTAACCATCTGTTATTTTCTAAAGGTAACTTAATGTTAGCTGATTGTGAAGGTGTTAAATTATTTAAAGCCATATGTTGTTTAATGTAGTTGTGGTATAATCTATAATTATCATTCCATTCCTCTAAAGTTTTTACTCTTTTGAAATTCCTTCTAATCTTTTCAAACTCTCTAAATTCATTATGATAACGTTCTATCATATTATTGTTATCCTTTTTAGAAATTCCAGCGTTTCTTATATGCTCTACACCTTTAACCATACCACAACCATTCTTAATGGGTTTTCAAAGAATGAAAAAGATGCTAGAAAATCAATTGGAAACCGTATAATTAATAATGCTAGAACGTGGTTTCCAGAGACTTTTGAAAAAGGATAATCAAGTCTTTTTACTTAAATAAATTAAATCTAACCATTTATTTTTATAAAATTAAAAAATAGAATTATTTTATTATAACTTTTGTTCCTATTGATTGTCCGGGCATTCCTGTTTCAAATCTTGCCCTTACAGCCCCTTTATTGCCGTGAGCCCTTATTATTTCTCCCCTTAATTCCTTTCCTTTTGGCGATTTCCAGGTTACTTTTTTTCCCATTAAATCCTTTGTTTTCTCTTTCTTATCTATTCCATCAATCAGCAGTATCATCTGATTAGTGACTTGATTATGCCTTCCACTGCGAAAATTAGATATTACAGCTTCCATAAAACTTAGTTAAGTAAAGCATTTAAAAATCTTTCTAACATGATTATTTTATGATAGAATACAGATTTCAAGGGGATAAAGTAAGCCAGATTCAGAAGATAATTAACGAGTATGATGATATAGAAAAAACCACAGATATGAAAATGCATAGAAAAAAGCTTGTAGGTTATAAATTAGATGACAACATCTTAATTCATATCTATCATGGTTTCGGGGCAGAAGACTTAACAGAAGTACAATTGCATACCCTAAACGGGGATCTGAATGGCGAAAAGGATATAGTTAGAAAATTAGAGTCATTAAAGCCTTTATCCGACTAGAATTTCTACGTCTTTTCCAATAAGTTGCTTTAAAGAATTAACTGTTTTTTCCTTAAGATAAATGTCATGCGCCTTTATGTTTTTTAGTTCTTCCTCTAATTCTTCCTGCGAGCTTTTGCTTAGGTTTCCAAAAGAACCATTTTCATTTAAATTAGTCTTCATTATTTCCTTTTCTTTTATATCCTTGATTAAGAAAATTTTTTTATCAAGCAAATAAAGTTCTCCTTCTTTCTCCCCGTACTTGAATTTGACCTTGCTTCTTTCTTTTTCAAATCCTCTTTTTCTCTGTATGAACTCCAAGGCGTTTTTAATATACGAGCGTGCTTCCCTTCTTATTTTTTCATTTTCTGCTTTGCTTAGCTTGCTGTCCCTTGCTTTAATAACCCTCTTCAGAACATCCAGGAACTTTCTTGGCAATTCGCCTGAATCAACGACTTTTTTTAGTGTATTTTCTAAACTTGATTCTTCTTTTATATTTAATACCGTGAATAAGTCCCTTGTTACGGCAATACATGCATTATATATATCAAGAATGCTTTCGCTTTCTTTTCTCTTCTCCAATTGTACAAATAGTTTCTTTATTCTTTCTAAATATTCTTTGGTTTCTTTTACTAATTCATCAATTTCCCTGCCACTTACCTCCTTGATTTTTCCATGCTCAATGTCCTTGTAATAATTTCTTACTTTTTCAAGGAATTTAACATGCTTTTCCTCGATTAATTTTTCCTTATTAACAAGAATCTCCCTCATTAATTCAATGGTTTCAAGGGGTGTTGGAGGATTAACCCCGTAAAGCATTAAAGCAGCCTGGGCCGGATTTAGGGCAGCATAATAAATATCCTCTGCTACAACACTTAATAATTTTCCTTTTACCCTGTCAAGCAGCTTAGCCCCGATATCCATCTGCATATCAATTGCTTCTGGACTTGGCTTTATTCTTCCCATCTGCAGTAACAATCTCCATGGCATAAATACCCCCCTGTCAAATAAAGGAACACCGTCTCTTAAAAACGTGAATATTACAGGATTTGCGTCTTTTACAGAATCCCAGAAATCAGTTAAAATATAAGTCTGGACATGAAAGTCTTTATTTACACCTGTTAACTCCTTGGCCTGGTAACCCTGCTCTATAATAATATACCTTAACCTCTCCTTTAGTTCATAGCGGGACATTCTTTTAACATCTGTATCATCAACAATAATAAAAACATCAATATCATTGGCTTTCTTATCCCCCCTAAACAATGATCCTGCTGCAACATAACTCATGATGTATTTTTCAAATTTCTTTAACACCATGGACTTATGCACTTCTGCTATTTTTATGGCTGCAAGCATCTCCTTTGGATCATAAACTGGCGCGCTCATTGCAATTAACTGCAGGATTTCATATTTTCCGTCAAAGCAGTTTTCCTTTAGCTCAGATAAAATTAAAGTTTCAACATTAAGATTTTTATCGATTTCCTCTGCAAATTTATGGATTATATTGCTTAATTTGTCCTTTAACTCGAATTTGGACATTTTCTTGCTGTCAGAATCGTCAACCAAGACAAGAACATTAATTGCTTCTTTGTTGTCTTCTTTTGGAGGAAGCAACGTAATTCCAATTATATATTCATTAAATTCCTTTAGAACTCTTTTCTTGAATTTATCAAGCTTAATCTTTAATTGCTCAAATTTCTTCTTTAACTCATCCGGAATTTTTACCTGCTTATCCATAATTATTTATTCTTCTTTTCTTCTTTTAAAGCTTTCTTTTTCATGAAATATAATGTCACCGAGATAATTAAAAATATTATTCCCAGGGTAATCGTGAGTTTAACCGTGACAAAAACAGGGATTTTAATCCATTCCAAGATAATTCTTGTTATTTCCTGTACAAATTCTTCTGGTATCCCGTTCGTAATCTGCTGAAAAGATGGGTGAACTAAAATTTTATTAACAATATCTGGGATGAGATTAAAATATAATGCGGCCAGGAAATTGTTAACTGTAAGATGTATGCTTATCTTGTAAAATGAGGCTAAGAAGCTCAAACTTGACAGATAAACAAACATAAATCCTATTAAAAATAGAAATGATGCAATGAATGATGACATGATAATATAGCCTTTAACTGTTTCGACATCAAACAATCTTGGGGGTTCCTGGACATTTTCTAAAGAAGTCTGATTCGCGGGCTGCTGAAAATAAAGATTTAGCTCATTCTCCAGCACATCAACATTCTTAATGGTGGAATTTGCAAAGAACGCGAATAAAATTAAGATTACAGCTATGTTAATCAAGAAAAATCCGGTGCTTTTTGATAAAAATTTTAATATTTCATTTATGGTCTGATTCAACTTCAATCACCAAGTTTCCTATGTATCCGCATTTTTTGCATTTGTAAGAATTGAGAAAACCTGCCAATGCCGGGACTATATCCGGGCTTTTACATTTGGGGCAGTATTTCATAAAATATTTAATATTCAAGTTTATTTAAATGTTTTTAATCAAAAGTAGAACTCTATCTAAACTTTATTTAATCGTAATTTATGGTTATGTAGTGAAAGTATATAAACTTACTACTCTTTATTATAGATATGGTTTATGTAGATAAAAATGGGTATTTAAAAGATGAGAATAATAATCTTGTTCATAGGCAGATAGCATATAAATATATTTATCAAAAAAATAGGCAGAAATATCCATTAAGATTTTCAGAGTATCAAGTTCACCATATAGATAATAATAAACTAAATAACGATATTTCTAAGATACAATTGCAGATATGTTGGCTTTTGATGGTCAAGGAGGGCATATAACTCTTTTGATAATTTCTGTTATTTCCTATGTTTATTATCAAATTTCTTTAAAACCAATAGCAAAATATATAGCTTACATTCTTATAATTCCATTTATTTTAGTTATAATTCTATCTATTTTGGGGCGGGTATATAATAAGTATGGAAATTTGAGAATGCGTATTTATCGTTTGCATTTAAAATTGAAAAGGAAAAAGCATCAATTAAAATTATAGGATAAATTTAAACCATATAATAAAATTTAGAGTGAAGAATTTTAATCACAAATTTTAAATACCGCAAATAATGAATAAAATTTAAGGGCTTGTAGTTTAGCGGCTATAACGTCACGTTTACACCGTGAAGGTCCCAGGTTCGAGTCCTGGCAGGCCCACTAATTTTGCAAAAATAAAAAGGCTTTTAAACTAATAAATTGATTAAAATTTCTCAAAAAATTTACAAAAATGTTTGTTCCTGAAGCAATATTCTTTACGAAAGGTGTAGGAAGGCATAAAGATTATTTACAATCTTTTGAACTTGCATTAAGAGATGCTGGCATTGAGAAATATAATATTGTTACTGTTTCTAGTATTTATCCGCCTGGTTGCAAGAAAATAAATAAGGAAGAAGGTATAAGATACATCCCGCCAGGTTCAATTGCTTTTTGTGTAATGGCTAGAAATGCTACAAACGAGCCAAATAGATTAGTTGCAGCCTCTTTGGGAGTAGCACAACCTGCAGACAAAACACAATATGGTTATTTATCAGAGCATCATCCTTTTGGAGAAACTGATGAAAAAGCAGGAGAATATGCAGAGGATTTAGCAGCGACAATGCTTGCTACAACTCTTGGTTTAGAATTTGACCCAAATCAGGCTTGGAATGAACGTGAAAAACAATTTAAAATGTCTGAAAAGATAGTTAGAACATATAATATTACGCAGTCTGCTGAAGGTGATAAAAATGGTTTATGGACAACAGTTATTGCTGCAGCTGTATTACTTCCAGAAGTTCCGCCAAAAACCAATGGGAAGAGTTTAGAGAGTATTGTTAAATAATAAAGCTTAAATAAAGTTATTTTCTCTTTTATCATATGCAGTAGTAGTATAGTGGTTAGTATGGTGCCTTGCCAATAAACTTTTGAGAAAAAGTTTAATCAAAAGCAAAAAGGCATCGACCCGGGTTCAAATCCCGGCTACTGCACTTTAAAACATAAAATATAAATACTATAAGATATACAAACATTATCGGGTGGAATATTGAAAGAATATGCTGGTTTACCATTGAGATTAGTTCTTGGATTAGTATTTTTAGTTCATGGTTACTTAAAGCTATTTGGAGGAATTGATGGAACAACCAGTTTTTTCTCAAACATTGGAATTCCTTTATCTGGATTTTTTGCATATCTGGTTGGAATAATTGAATTATTTGGAGGACTTGCACTAATCTTAGGATTAATTGTGAAAGTTGCAAGCGTGATATTAATAATAAACATGGTCGTAGCTATATTACTCGTGCATTTAAAAAACGGATTTACTGGGCAGGGAGGATATGAATTCCCATTAACGTTATTGGCAGGATTAGTCACTTTAGCTTTCTTAGGGGCAGGAAAACTCTCTTTGCAAAAAGCTTTTAAGAAGTAATTTCTTTTTTCTTTTTTATGTATAAATTCAAAGAGAAATTTTTAGAGAAGTATTCTAAGTTTACAGACATTAACAGATTCTGTGAATATTGCGTTAAGCCCTTAAATAAAAGCATCCGCGTTAATACCTTAAAAATATCTGTAAAAGAATTAAAAGAGAAATTAAATAATTATAACTTTAGGCAAGTTCCCTGGTGCAAAGAAGGGTTTTGGATAAAGGGACCAAGGACAGATTTGGGAAATTTACCAGAGCATAGTTTAGGGTATTTTTATGTTCAGGAAGCAGCTTCAATGATTCCTCCGGTTGTTTTAAACCCTCGGGAAAATGAATTAATTCTTGATTTAGCAGCTGCGCCAGGAAGCAAGACAACCCAAATGGCTGCTATGATGAATAATAAAGGAATTATTGTGGCAAATGACATTAAATATGACAGATTAAAAGCACTAAGCATTAACCTGCAGAGATGCGGTATATTAAACACAATTATAACATTAAGGACTAATTTTAAGAACATAAAATTTGACAAGATATTATTAGATGCTCCTTGTTCTGGCACAGGCGCTATACGCAAGTCATTAATGACATTAAAGATATGGAACAATAATATGATTAGGAAATTAGCGAATGACCAGAAAAGATTAATATTAAATTCATTTGATTCTTTAAATGACGATTGTGTTTTAGTTTATTCCACGTGCTCTGTTGATCCTGAAGAAAATGAGGAAGTCATTGATTTCTTATTAAAAAACAGGGATGCAAAATTAGAAAAAATTGATCTGGATATTAAAAAAAGCCCTGTAATTTTAGAGTATGAAGAGAAAAATTATAATGAAGAGATTAAAAAATGCCTGAGAATCTGGCCACAGGATAATGACACAGAGGGATTTTTTGTTGCCAAGATAAGAAAATAAATTTTGTTATTGAATGGGGCTACCCAGATTTGAACTGGGGTCATACGCTTTTCAGCTTTTGTCCCTAAGCGTATATCATAGCCAAGCTAGACCATAGCCCCATAAAGAAAAATATTTAAATGAGCTTTATATAATTAACTTTTAGATGGATAAATTAACTATAATCGGCATAGACCCGGGTACAACCAAAAGCTATGCTGTTCTTGATTTAAACGGAAATATTCTCGAAGTTAAATCCAGCAAGAAACTTGATGCAAGCAAAATAACAAATAATGTGTTTAAATTCGGAAAACCAGTCTTGATTGGAACCGATGTAAAAAAAGTTCCTAATTTCGTCGAGAAAATTGCATCTGGTTTAGGCGCCAAAGTATTCAAGCCACAAACTGATTTGCAGAGCAAGCACAAATCAAGATTGGTAAAAAAATTCCTGAAGAAGAGAAATATTGAAATTAATAATAAGCATGAAAACGATGCCTTAATCTCTGCAATATTAGCCTATAAAAGCATCAAACCATTATTAAATAAAATCGAGAATAAATATTCTAACTTAAATACAGATGAAATCAAAAATTTGGTTTTAAAGGAGAATATTAATATTAAGCAGGCTATAAGTATGATTCCAGATTAAATTTTTCTCTAATTCTTTTTAAATAATTAGAAATAGCAACGCCAGCAACTCCGATAGCGTTGCTCATACCAACAACATCTTTAGATCTTGTTGTAAACACAAGGTCTATTCCGTCTTTATAACTTTTAGATTTTCTGATATCAGATAATACCAGACTTGGGTCAATTTTCTTACCAATAAAATTAATCATATCTAACATTGTTTCTAATGTTCCAGGACTATTATTAGGCATAATATTAAGAGCAGGATCTTCTTCTTTATTATTATAAACAATAAACCTAATATAATTAATTTTATCCATATCTATAACTTTAGATAATAAATTTTTATCATTCCTATAAAATTCTTCTAAAACTTGCTTATACATAAAATTTATGATAAAGAAAAATTAATAAACCTGTCTTTTAAATTATTTTTGTAATATGCTGCTCCTTATTCAATCTTATTACATTATCAACAAAGCTTTCTATTTTCTGCTCATGGCTTACTAAAATCAACTGTTTCAAGTTTAACTCGCTTAAAACATTCCTTACCCTGTCTAACTGCTCATCTGAAAAACCGTCTGTCGGTTCATCCAATATCAATAAATCCCTTGTCTTGATTGATGTCATCAAATTATTAATAACCTGGTTCAATGCAAGCCTGTAAGCCAATGCAATAGCTGTTTTTTCCCCTCCTGATAAATACAAATAATCTATGTCATGGCCATTCTGCTGTATCAGGGGAGAGAATTCATCATCCAATCTTACATTAAAATTCTCATTCTCCATCAGCATATTAAACCATTTTTCAAATAAGCCATTAAAATCGCGATGCACTTTAAGCATAATTTGTTTTTCAATTAAATCAACAACATTGGCAAAATATTCTTCGAGCCAGAATTGTACATCATTTATCCTGCCGATGTTTTTTTTAGTCTGCATCTTCAATGTTATTTCTATGCCCAGTTCCTCAACGCTTTTATTTAATTCTTGGATATTTGCAAGATAAGATGCCCTTTCAATCTCTAAATCCCTTTCTCTTTTTAATAAATCATCTAACTCAATCTTTTTCTCGTCGTAATTTAAGTCCCTGAATTCATTGATTTCAGTTTCAAGCAATCCAATCTTGTCTTTAATTTCTGAAATATCCTCATTTATTTCCAGTTGTTCTTTTAATAAGAATTCTTTTTTTGATTTCTTATCATTTAAATCATCTAATTTCAATTTATTTAATTCATAATTGCTTTTCTGCTCCCTTAATATCTCAAAATCGGCTTCTAACTGCTTAATCTTATCTTTCAATAAAGCTTTTTTCCGGTTATTTTCATTTAATTCATTCTCATATTCATTTATCTTCTTTGTTTCATCCTCGGAAATATTATCTTTGTGTTCATGTGTTACATTCTGCTGGCACAAAGGACATTTGTCTATTTTCATTACCTTTGAAATAATATCCATCGCAGTTAACTTTCTTGTTTCTAACTCACTTATTTTTTTGTTTACTGCTTCTAGTTCCAGCTTATTCTTAGGAATAATTTCATTGAAATCATCAATTTTTTCATTTAATTCGTCAATATCAATTTTAACATCTTTGGTTTCCTTCTCCAATTTCTGAATTTTTAAGTCCAGATTCTTTAACTCAGATTCATTCTTGTCAAATGAGGCCTGTGCATTTTCAAGCTTAAACCTGCTTAATTCAAATTCCTTCTTTAACTCATTTAATTTTTTAATGTTCTCCTCTAACAATTTAATCTCTTTTCTTTTTTCATCAACTAATTTGCTTATCTGAGTTATTCTTGGAATTAATTCTTTTAATTGCAAATCAATCTCGGAAAATTCCATGATTTTACTTTGAACAAGCTTCTTCTTATCCTCCAAATCATAAATTTTTCCTTCAAGTTCCCTTCGTTTTTGCTTTAAATTTGCAATAAATATCTTCGTATTCTCCTTAATCCTTTTATATTTATCAATGTCAAAAACTTTTCTTAATGTATCTAACCTGGCATCTTTCTCGCCAAGCAAAATGCTCTTCATTTCCTCTTGAGGAGTATAAACAGTATACCTGTAAATTAATGATTTGTGTTTCGTGAGCAATTCCTTTGGATAATTCAACAAGTTAAGAATGTCCTGCTTTAATTCAATTGCACTTTTATCCTGCCTCTCATTGTTCATGATTATATAGCCAGAATCCTGCACAACAGAATTTTGGGTCCTTTTCAATCTTCTTTGTATTACAACATTATTATTCTCTAATTCAAAATGCAGCTCAACCAGCCCTTCATTTGTGCCGTTTCTCAATAAGGCGTTTCCCGATAACTCTCCCTGTCTTATTCCAAATAATGCAAAATCTACCGCCAATAAAATGCTGCTCTTCCCGCTTCCGATATCACCGGCTAATAAAGTTGATCCAAGAGGCAAGTCAATCTCCTCATTAACATAACTTCTTATATTCTCCAGTTTAATTTTTTTAATCAACATTTTCCAGATCAAAGATATTCATTATATCCCTTGTTAACCTCATGTCAAAATCAATGTTTCTCTCGCCTTCATCTTTTTCAAGATTTAAAGAATGCATTAATTGCTTGGCAATTTCTTCCTGGTTAAACACAGTATTAATCTTGCTCAAATTTTCTTTTATGATTATAGATTCAACTTCCTCAATATCCCCGTGCTTTGTTTCATAACCCTCAAACTCCAGGCTCTTTAATTTATTTGTATTTTTTAAAACAATGTATGCCTTATAACTGTCAAAAATTTCCTTAAAATCAATCTCGCTCGGTTTTCCAGTCTTTAAAACACCCTCTATCCTTATCAAAACAATTTTATCTTCTGTATTTTTTATATTTTTTAATTCCTTTTCTATTTCCTCGGGGGTTTTGTTGTTTGAATCAATAAAAAATGATTCAACATCCTTTAATTTTATCTCTTCTCTTCTAAGATTAAGCTTTTCATCAAGGATATAAAATCCCCCTGCCTTTAACTCCTCTAACTCCTTGAAAGAATTCGGAAATAATGGACCCGGATAAGCGATTAACCCGTATCCGTCCTTAAATTCATTGAATACAATATGGGTATGTCCTCCTGCATAATAATTAAAATTTTTAGGTAAATCCTGGTAACTTTGTCCAAAAACCAGCTCCTGGTCTTTTGGCTTAAATTCGTCTAATGTGGCATGAAACATGAATATCTTGAATCCCTGTTCCTTTGCTAAACTTTCTTTGTCCAAGTTTTCGTAATATTTCCTGTCTAAACCCTGCCTTAATCCAAAAATTCCTGTAATTTTTGTGTTGGTCTTGTCTAATGTGAACTCTAATTTGTTATTATTAAATTTCATGACATTTTCCATTAAACCGGCTTTTTCTAGAACATCAAGCATTGTTTTTCCAGAAGGAGAAAAATCATGGCTTCCAGGAATTATATAGCATGAAATGTCATTCTGCCTTAACCTGTCAAGTGCTTCGGCTGTTCTTTTTATTATATCTAAATTAGGCAAACTGGTATTAAATAAATCTCCTGAAATTAAGACAAAGGCCGTATTCTCCTTGATGCAGATATTAACAGCTTCCTCAAAAGCCTTGATGCTTAATTCTTTTAACTTGTCTTCCCTCCATCCTCCAACATGGCAGTCTGCTAAATGGGCAAATTTCATGTTATATTACAAGTTAGAAAAGATTATTAATATTTGTGTAAAAATTTGCTAGTTATCTTATAATCACTTGAAAGTAATATAATACGGAAAGCTTTATATAATTGTTAATTTCCTTCATTCAGATATCAAAATGAAAGCAAAGTACAACGACATTTTAGAGACTGAATTAATAGAGAAAAACCCGACCATATTTTTAGCCAGATACGATTATAATTTAACAAGGGATGCTTTGAAATTACTTAGGGAAAGATACCAAGGAACAGCTGTTATAATTCCAGAATTAGATTTTAAGGCTAAACAGGGGGATATTAAAGGCTGCAATTTCTTTTATAAAACAGCTTTGTCTAATATTATTAGGGAATTAAGCAATGAAGATATTATTCCGATGACCCAGTTTATAAGCGAGTTATTCTTAAGCAAAGGTAAATTAGAAGATGTTAATAACACCTATGAAGACTCCGGATTTACAAATTATCCGCAAAGAGCAATTAATCCAAAATCATGGCAGCATCTTAGAGATCAGGTTAAATCTTATTTTTTAAACATAGATTTGGAAGTTCCATTTGTTGTTGAAGGACTAATGGATGTTGTCAAGGACGATGATTATGAATATGGCTTAAGGTTAGATTTTAATAAAGACGGATTAACAATAGTAACTCAAGTTCCTGTATTAAGCAAAGGCGACGGAAAATTCAGCTCTAAAGACCCTGGATTGTTAAAAACAGGATTCCCATATGAATTAGATAAAGAAGGGGATAGAAATTTATATACTACAAGAAGCGGTCTTCGTGGGCTCGTCCGCGATAGGTCTAGTCTGTCTACTGGGAGCGGTATCTTGCCTGACTCGTGTGGCGCTGGTCGGATGCATTTCGCAAAAAATTTTTCAGGCTTGAATTTAGAAGAAATTGCTAAAAATGACTCTTTAATAGCTTCAATAAGAAAAAATGCCTTAGAAAGAGCAGCACAGAGTTATGAAACTAGGAAAAAGCTAATTGAAACCGCTTAAAAACGTTAAGTTTTTGATATTTCTAATTTTTTCTTTTTATTCTTTGTAGTGTAACATAAGATTTTTATACTATAATTACATCGAGTTTATAATGAAAAAAGGGGTTATTCTGACCTTAGCATTATTATTTAATTTAAAAACAGCATATGCACAGACCGAGGTAACATTATTCGGCAACACATATTCCTTAATCTTAGTAGCCCCGATATTTTTGATGGCCATAATGGTCTTGTTTTTTTTAGGATTAATCTTAAAGGATAATATCGGAAAATTTAAGCTGCCAAAAATAGACATTGGCAAGATTAAGTTTAAAAAACATCATGAAAAAAGTTCAGCTGTTAAAGAAATCAAGATGTTTGATTATCGGAATAAATTCAGCATACTAAGGGAAAACCTGCATAAAATAAATAATGAACAGGCGTTTAATGAGCTAAATGAAATTGCAAAAGAATTCTTCAAGGACAAATTCGGAATTAAGCATGAATTTGCGTTTGCTGAATTAAATGAATTAGTTAAAGGGCATATAAAAGATGTAAAATTAGCTGAAAAACTTTCCTTATTGAGATACTCCGGGGCAGTATTAGATTCTTCCCAGGTTAAATTATTATTTAAGGAATTCGGAGATCTATTGTCAGAAAGCAAAGTCAAAAAGATTAAACACGAATTAAGGTTCTGGGAAAGGGTTAAAGAGAACTTTTTAACATTATTCGGGAAAAAAGAATATGTTGAAGTTAAGGAAACAAAAATCAAGGTTCCGGTTAAAGCAGTTCCTGTAAAATTAGAGCCTGAAAAAAATATATTTGCTAAATTTTTCAGTTTATTCAGAAAGAAAGAGCATGTTGAAGTTAAACCCCTGGAAATAAAGAAGATTGAAATTCCGAATCTGGAGGAATTTGAAGTAGAAAAGAAGCCTAGATTTTCATTGTTTAGAAATTTGTCTACTAAAATTCAGAAGTTCAGGATACTAAAACTGATTAATAGGGGTAAAATGATTATAGAAAGAAATCCTTTAATTGCAAAACGTTATTATGCCCGGGCATTATTGGCATATTATAAACTGCCGATACAGGAAGAAAAAGAAATCATGGATAATTTAATGGATCTCCATAATAGAATTTTGCATAAGAGAATTCATGAAAAAACATTTTTGGACATTTCAAAAAGCTTAATTGAGATGAAGCATCAAGGAAAGCATATTTCTAGAAAAAGCATTGGCTTGTTAAACACGTTAAACAATTTCATTAAAAGGGAGGAATTGCTTGCTTCCACAAGATTAAAGGAATTTTCCCATAAATTAAAGCATGAAGAAAGAAAATTAAGTCATTTCTTGACTAAGGAAGAAGCCAAGATTAATAATAATTTTAAACAGGACTTGGAAAGATTTGGGAGCGTTATTGGCGGCAAAATAACCAAACCAGAATTAAAGCAAAAAACAATCAATCTAGTTGACAATTACAATAAAAAATTTGATTTCATTTATAAACAACCCAAGGTTGAGATTGAGCATAAAGAGGTTAAATCCAAAGAAATTAAAAGACAGCCAAAGCAGATAAGGATATTGCAGAAAGAAAGAAATGAACTTTATAACAAGCTAATGGAACTTGAGTCTGGAAAAATTACTCATGACAAATTAAATTAAGGTGTAGAATAATGAGAACCAAAATATATACAATTATTCTTCTGTTTTTTGTAGTTTTTGTTATATCTTGCACTCCTAGAACACCATCTGAAAAAGAATTCCCATCTCAAGATGCACTCTCCAATGTCAAAAATATGCAAGTAGAACCGGTTGCAAAAAAATTGTCTCTTTCTTGGGAGAAAGATGATAACTCAAGAATTGAAGATGGATCTGTTCCTTTTGTCCATCGTTTGAAGGATGAAAAGGTTCGCTTGTACTATTGCAATAGCAAAGGAATATTGTCTGCGATTTCCAATGACGGTCTTAATTTTGTAAAAGAGCCAGGAGTTAGAATCTCTCCAGGAACAGGATTTGAATCTAATGTTTGCGATCCAACTGTCGTAGATCTTCCAGATGGGAAAACAAGAATGTACTATAAGGGTGCGGATAGCCAGAACCCGGGACCGGGGCAGTCTATACACAAAATTTATTCTGCAATTTCTTCGGGTGGTTTGACTTTCCAAAAAGAAGGACTCAGAATAGATTCAGAGACAAATGGTGATAATGGTTGGGCTTCTGTTCCCGATGCAATAATCCTTCCCGATGGCCGAGTAAGAATATATTATGTAACAGGAGCAGAAATGCAGCATGGAATTGGATCAGCCATATCTTCTGATGGTCTTAACTTTGTAAAAGAAACAGGAATAAGAGTTCCAAATCTGGTTGATCCAGCATTAATCAGAATCGCTGACAAATATGTACTTTTTGTAGCTTCTATAGATGAAAGATTTGCTAAAGTTCCCAAAGGAATTTATCATATGGAATCGTCTGATGGAATTGAATTCGGCGAACCAATAGCAGTTTTCCAAGAAGATAGTGTATATGATCCCTCTGTCTTGAAAATCAATGAGAATACTATCCGAGTATTCTATGGAAAAGTCATGCCTCCGCAATTACCCGCAGTTGAAAGCCACACTGGAAAGATTATAGGATAAACAAAAAATTCATAAGATTAAGGTATTGTTCTTTATATCACACCATAAGATATAGTATTAAAATTATAAATGTTTAAGAAATTCTTCTCTATTTATTTGTAAATCGTGTTTTATTATTTTATTTAGCAAGCCTCTATCAATTTTTTCGCTAGGATGATTTGGAATTACAGTGGTTCTACCATCGGGGTGTTCAAAAAACATATGACTTCCTTTTTGTCTTTTGAATACAAAACCTAATCTTTCTAAAATTTTAGCAACTTCTCTTGCCGTAAGAAGTGGCACTTTTGACATTATTAAACCTCAAGTTGCTGTAAACTAAGAAATTTGTTTCTAATTTCAAGTGGCTTTTTAACCTCTAAATATAATGATATTGCTTCTTTAGTCCTTTTCATTAACTCGTCATAATTTTTAGCCTGAGTATGACATCCTGGAAGTTCAACTACATCGGAAATTAAATAACCATCTTCTCCTTCTTCAACAACAACAGTAAATTTCTTTGCCATATTATTATAATAATTATAACCTATTTAAATATTTTGTTTATTGTTCTAAGTTATGTTATACAAAGTAAGGTATATTTTAGACAACACAAACAGCTTGTGACTCCAAATCCAGAACTCCATTTATAATTTGATAGCTTTCACAACCTTTAGTAAATTTAGAACAAGTTCCAGATACATTTTCTCTATAAAGAGTTACCCAATTGCCACCTTCTCTGTTTAAAAATTCATTTGGTGGTTCACAATTTCCAATACATTGGCTAGAATCAGTACATTTTTTACCATAATCTAAAAAAAGAAGTGTACAAAAAGGTTTATCTAAAAGTTCGCCAGAAGGCAGCAAGTATTTATTCCAAACACCCCCCCTAGATTCACATTCAGTTTGTTCATTTACAAAAGAGTTTTTATTTGATGTACATCCTAACAGAACTAACACACCAACTAAAAATAAAATTAAGATTATTTTTTTCATTTCTCTTAAACTAATAAGAATAGTTAGAATTTAAACCTTTCTATACCTTACTTCATATAGGGTGTTAAGGTATTGTTCTGTATTTCGTGTTTATCATTACCCACTCTATCAAAACTAAAACCAAAGAAATAACGAAGAAGGTTAAGGACAATTCTCTTTTAATTCTTGTCTCTGTAATTTTGGCAATTTGCTCGTATGTTTCACGCAGAGATTGCACATCCTTTGCTATGAAGTATTTTCCTTCTGTATTCTCTGCAATTAACCTTAAATTTTCCTCATCCAGCTTCAGGGAAACATTTCCAAGATAACTGCCCCCTGCTTCAGTAGCAATTCCAATGCTGTAAATTATGACTGATTTGTCTCTGATGTAATCCAAGGCATCCTGTAATTTTACTCCAACATTGCTCTGCCCGTCTGTCAATAAAACAATTACCCCTGCCCTTTCAGGATTTGTAAATAAATTAGAACTCGTAACAATCGCTTCCCCGATATCTGTTCCCCCAATGTTCCTTGCTTCAATATTTCTTATGGCCTTTTTAACTTCTGAAAAACTCTCTGTTGGCCTCTGTTCTATTATTGACGTACCTGCAAAACTTAACACTCCTACTTTGCTGCTTGGAGAAATCAAATCAATAAATTCTTCTGCCCTTATTTTAGCAGCTTCTATTCTGTTTGGGGTGAAATCAGCTGAAAGCATGCTGCTCGAGGCATCTATTGCCAATACAAAATCAAAATCGCTTCCTGGGCCAGAGTACCAGTAAGTTGTGCCAGACAAAGCTAATACAAACAAAACAACAATCGTCAGCCTAATAATTAATAAGCTTAGGTTCTTTGATAAGATCTCCCCCCCAGTTACCCTTTCTATGGCCTCGAAGTTGGCAAATTTCAATGCCTTTCTTTTTGTTGATCTTAAACTGGCAAAATGTGCAATTACAAGCAATGGGATAACTAATAAAAACCACAAGTATTCTGGATCAGTGAATGTTAACGCCATCTTTTCGCTCTCCTCAAGAATAAGTTTAATATTGGTTTAACAAAAGATTCGTCTGTTGTAATATCAACAAAGTCCACATTTGCCTTAAATAAAGTTTTTTTAATTTTTTCCTCCTGTTCCTTAACTATACTTTCGTAAGAATGCTTGATTAATTCTGGCTCAATTAATAATGTCTTGCCTGTTTTAGGATCCTGAATCACAACTTCTCCGACATCAACCGGCAAGGTCTTATCCCTGGGGTCGCGGACCATTATGCAGATAACATCAAATCTTGTATTTAATGTTTCCATTACATCTTCCCATTCATCTTTCCAGCCAAGAAGATCAGAAATTATAATTATAACTGCGTTCTTCTTCAGGTAATTGAAAATAAATTTGGCCGCATCTTTCAAATCAAAATTGCCGCCGTAATTTTCTACATTGAGTAAAACTTTTGAAATTTGATAGAATTGAGTTTTTCCACGAGAAGGGATTAAAGGTGACTTGGCCTTGTCTGTATAAAGTGCCATTCCAACATTGTCTCCGGCTTCTAAAATAGCATGACTTAACGATGCTGTTAACTCAATTATATATTCTGCCTTTAACTTCTGCGTGCTTCCGAACAGCATATTCGAGCTTGAATCAATCAGGAAAAAAACATCTATCTCACGCTCTTCACTGTATTCCTTAAGCAGGATTTCATTTGTTCTTGCACTAGCTTTCCAGTCAATTAAGTTAGCGTCGTCTTCTGAAGTATACTCGCGATAACCGCTAAACTCCAGACCCTTCCCCTTAAAAACGCTCCTGTAAGCACCTACAACCCTTGATGTAGTTAAACTCTTAGAAAGCATCTCAAGCCTTCTTAATGCAGGCACTAAATCAACTTTGAAGAATTTCTTGGGCATTTTAAGGAATAGGAACTTTTTCCAAAACTTCGGTTATGATATCATCTGTTTTTATGTTCTCAGCCTGCCCTTCATAATTCAGTAATAACCTGTGGCGCAAAACATCATGCGCAACAGTTTTAATATTAACGGGGGTAACAAAATTGCTTCCCTGAATTAATGCTTCTGCCTTTCCCGCTATATACAAGCCAATGCTTCCTCTTGGAGATGCACCCCATTCAATATATTTACCAGAATTAATCTTATATTTGCCCGGATTTCTTGTAGCATCAACTAATCTGATGACATAATTCTCAACTTCCTTGCTCAAGTAAATCTTCTTTACGAAGTCCTGCATCTGAATCAATTCGTTTTGATTTGTCACTTTCTCTAGTTTAATCTCTTCAAATCTCTGCAATGTTATATTTTTCTTAAGAATTTCATTTTCTTCATTCAGTTTTGGATAAACAATTTTTGTCTTGAATAAAAACCTGTCAATCTGAGCTTCTGGCAACGGGTAAACACCTGAGCTTTCAATGGGATTCTGAGTTGCCATGACAAAAAATGGATCAGGCAAAGGATAAGTTTTAGTTCCAATAGTTACCTGGCGTTCCTGCATTGCCTCTAATAAAGCTGATTGGGTATTATGTGAAATTATTCCTCCAAAACCCGCTACAAAAGAATGTGTATCTTCAATTGTAAAGTCATATAAGTAATAATCTTTTTCCGGATAGATGATATTAATTGATTTAACATAATCACAGTAAAAATCTCCCAAAATAATTTCCTTAATCTCTTCAAAACCATTTAATGAATTACAAATTAAATTTAGAGAATACCTACTTATTCCAAATCTGTTATTAGGATTTTCAATATTATGAGCATGCATTCTAGTTGCTTCATAAAATTCTCTATGTGTAATATTATTATTTTTTCTCAATTCTCTTATTTTAGAATGGATAAATGGGATAGTATCATTTTTATTTAGGGATACATTCCCGCAGCATTGTTCTAGTTTGCTATTTTTATCCTCAGAAATAAACCCCATTTTTTCTCTAAAAAGATTTAAGTCATTCCCGTAAAACCTCAGGTTATAATAATAATCACCAAACCCTTCATTGTTTTTGCTGTATTCATAACTTATTCTGGCTATTAAACCAAATCTTAGCAATAAATAGCTAAGTTTATTTGCTACCATTTTGCTTTTGCTTGTGACTTTTACGCAATCCCTGCTAACACCGCCATCACCTTCATAATACATTTTTAAAAATTCCTTAACATTTTCATTACTCGCTTTCATGATAAAATTTGGAATATCTTTATTTTTGGCATTTGAATTAATTTTATAATTCATTGCATAAATTAATTTCTCTAATGGCTTGGAACTTAAGGATACCCTATACTGGCCATTTCTTTTGTCGATGTAATATCTTGTATTTATATTAAATAATTCTTTTAATAATTTTATAAAATACTCAACTAAATTTTTATCCCTCATCGACAAATAAAATTTTCCATTTTTTTGATTTCCCTCTGAAATCAATAAAGCAAAGAAGTGCATGAGCTCTTTATTAGTTTCTGAAGGCATATTAATTTTATTTATAACACCATAATTTTTTGGCAACATTATAAAAGAGTTTTCATCTGTTTTCATATCAATGTACTTGGGTTTTCTTTTAAGGTATGACTTAGCTAGATTAGCATATTTGTTATCTAAACCGAGGGTATTCTTTATATAATTTATTTTTTTATTCTTTAATTTTTGAACTTCATTGTATAGCTTCTGCCTTTTAAAAATTTCTTCTTTGGCAACCTTAACCTCTTTCATCACCCCCTCGTTATACTCTATCTTATCATTAGTTTCCAATCTAATGTTTTTTGGAGTCAAAACGCAATCATTAATTTTTAACTCATTAGCCCTCAAATTATAAATATATCCGTCTTTTATACTAAAGAAAGGGTGTATATTCGAGGTTTTAATGCTTCTGCCGGATTTTAATATAATTTCATAATAAGGCTGGTTGGTTAATTGTCTATAAAGATATTTAACTTTTTTAGGTTTTATTTTCTTATCTTTGGGGTCAAAAGACATTATATAAATCTCTTTATTTAAGGTGTAAAATTCTTCATTATCTTCCCTTGAAGCTAAATCTCCCCTATATTCGCTGAATATGTTCTCAATATTAATTAAAGACCCGTTCGCTGTTAAAATTTCTGTATCCCCTAAAACGCATTTTGGAGGACTCCTGTTTATTTCATCTGCTATTACAAAATTTGCAAATACAGGACCCTTGTTTACCCGAAATTCATTTTTTTCCTTGATATAAGTTGTTAATCCAACCAGATCTGTCGGCAGTAAATCAGCTGTAAACTGTATTCTTGAGTAATCGCATCCTGTAACTTTAGCTAACGTACGTACGATTAACGTCTTTGCAATTCCTGGGATTCCCTCAAGTAAAACATGACCATCGCATAATAAAGCGCGCAATAAAGAATTAATCACCTGCTCCTGGCCGACAATAATTTTAGAGCTCTCATCCCTTATTAACTGAAGTCTTTTTTCATATTTTTTAACCAACTCCATGCCGGGTTTATGCTCTTTGGTTTTCATCAGAATTAAACTATTAGCACGTTATAAATAGTTTATGTATCACTTTAAAATGATAATTATGTTATGGTAATTTATTTAAATGAAAACTTTGTATAAATATTGAATGAATATCAAATTAAAGCTATTATTGTATGCAAGTGTCTTCGGTAATTTTTCTTCTGGCTTACTTGGGCCAATTTATGCATTGTTTGTGCAGAATATCGGGGGAAATGTCATGGTTGCGAGCATTTCATTTGCAATTTATACAGCTGTGTTCGCATTGCTTACAACATTCATTGGCAAATTAGAAGATACGAAATTTAATAAAGAAGAAACAGTCTTTATCGGGTATTTAATCCTCATAATTGGTAATTTATTATTCTTATTTGTTCAAAGAGCATTGCATTTATATTTAGTGCAAATTTTGATGGGAATTGGTGTTGCGATAGTAGCGCCTGCATGGGAAGCCCTTTATTCATTGGCATTGGATAAGGGAAAAGAAAGCAGCGAATGGAGCTATTGGAACATGGGAACAGGATTGGCTATCTCGATTGCGGCATTTTTAGGAGGAATGATTGTAAGCTATTTTGGCTTTAAGCTGTTATTCATCATTATGGCTGCATTCCATTTAATAAGTGCGGTTATTGCTGCCAGATTATTAAGGAACTCTAAGAAATAAATTATTTAATCTTATTAATTTTGGCTGCCAAGATAAAATCATTCTCGCTTAATCCTTTTATAGCATGGGTGTAAAGCTCAATGCTGCACTTGCCCCATGTAAAATAAATATCTGGATGATGGCCTTCCTTCTCTGCTATTGACCCGATTTTATTAACAAACTTTAATGTTGTTTTGAAATCCCTAAATTTAAATTCCTTGTATAATTTTCTTTTTTTTAATTTCCAATTTTTAACTTTTTTTAAGTATTTTTTAACTAAGAACATAGGCATTGGCTTCATCCAGCCTTCGCATGCAACACATTTCTTTCTGCTTAAATCCATTTCATCCAAAATAACTGAGCTCTTTTTTGTCTTTTTCTTCTTCTGCCTTGTTTTTCTGCTGCATCAGTGTTTTCAATTTAGATTCAAATTGCTCTGCTTTCTCAAGTAATGGTTTGTAGTCAACTTTCAAATTAAGATATTTATCAAGAACTTCGATTACCTTTGCAGCAGCCCTTGAATCAGGCAATTGCGAATGTGTTTCGACAAAAATAGCACTCATCGGAAGTTTTGATTTCAATAATAATGCTCCTGTAACGCCCATTATTATTCCTTCTTTCAATGGTTCTATCTTGATTTTCTTTAATAACTCCGTTGATTTGCTTATGTTGCTGTAGAAAAAAGCCCTTGGGTCCTCGCTATTGCTGGCAACTCCTTCTATGCTAATAACCTCCTTAACCTTTAATTCCTTTGCCAAGGCATTTAATTTTTCGGCCAATTCCCATTCTAATCCAGCCACATTTGTTATTGCATGAAATATCACAAGATTATGCGCAGGATCGTAGAAAATTCCTAACGGATCAACCAATTTTGAATTATGCATTGCAACCATCGGCATGATATGATTGCTTTCTATTCTTCCTATTTGTTTGGCGTTTAAATGCTCTATTAAAAATTCAGTGGTAATTGTGCTGACAAACCCAAATCCCGGAAATCCTTCTATAAGTCTCGGATTTTTCGGCTTTTTATTCAGTATAATTTCCATGAATATTAACTAATCTTATTTATATATAAGTATTTTGTTACAATTTTAGAATTAATACTATTTGCTGGTTTTAATCTCAATAACATCTAAATTCTTTAACAAATGTTCTTTGCCAATGGCTTGCTTTGTCCTAACATTTATCGCCTTAACAAAACTATTTCCGATGTCTGTATGTAGCTTAAATGCAAAATCCAGAGCGGTTGAGTTTTCAGGAAGCAAAAAACAATCCGGCAATACTCTTCCTTCTGAATCCTGTAACTTGTTTAATCCCCCGGGAAATACTGCAACATATTTCAATAATTCAAAGACAGCATAATTTAATACATCCTGAATACCTGTAGTTCCATATTTCTCTAAAACATTATCCTTAATATAACTTAATGCTTTTAACTGGTTTAATGTTAGTTTATCTTCGTCTATAATTTCAAAATCCTTTTCTCCTGGAACATATTTAATTAAATTATGTTTTGCAGCTTCCCTCAATGCGATTTCTGAGTCTGCAGAACATGGAATTATTTTATATTCTGGAAATTCTCCTTTTAATTTATCTAAATATAACTCGCTTCCTTCTACATCTATTTTATTAGCTGCAATTATCATTGGCTTTGTAATCTTTCTTAATTCCTTTGCTAAATTAAATAGATCATCTTCGCTCCATTCACTTGGGTGATGCAATAATTTCAATTTTTTAATAGAACTTTCAACAATCTCTTCTGTTACTTTTAACCCCGATAATTGTTTTGCCAGTGCCTGCTTAATATTCAAATTTTCCTGTTTTAGGTTTCTGACGAATTTTTCCCAGCCTTTTTTTAATACGCTTAAATACCAGTAATCGAGCTCATTTTCCAAAAATTTAACATCCTTTGCTGGATCATGGCTTAAAGGAGGAACTTGGTTTCCTTTTTCATCTGTACTTCCTGAAATATCAATGATATGTATTAATGCATCTGCTTCTCTTATATCATTTAAAAATTCCAGTCCCAACCCTTCTCCTAAATGGGCATTTTCTATTAAACCAGGGATATCAAATAATTTTATTGGAACAAAACGATTATGGTTTATGCAATAGCCATATCTTGGATTACATTGAACATTAAAGTCTTTATCTGCACATGGAATCTTGACAAATGCAATTCCTTCCTGCGATTTAATTGTTGTAAATGGATGCGGGGCTATTTCAACCTCTGCTAATGTAGCTGCTTTAAAGAAAGTTGATTTTCCTACACTGGGTTTTCCGCATACTGAAATTATCATAGAATTAAATTAAGAACTAAGTTTAAATGTTTTACTAATGAGATAGAATTTAAATTTAACATTTATTAAACTTCTCCTTGAGCTTGTTCAGCTGTTTGCCAATATGCTAAACCTTGTTCTCCAGTTGTGCACTCTCCAGCACCCAAGCCGTAAGGATTTATATTTGCTCCTAAAAATACACATACCCCATAATAACAACCAATTGCTCCTTTAATATGTTCATCATAAAGTAGGTTATATCTATGCCCCCTACTACTCAACCAAATATCTATCTGTTCTTTAACATTTATAGTATCTACATAAGCAATATTTCCTATAGAATAATCACTATTCCAAGTTTGTGCTCCTATATTTTCTGCAATACTATATTCAGATAAACCGTATTGAGCTTTAAAATCTTTTGTACATTCTCCATCGGGGGTTGTGTGATCAAAGTATTTTCTATCATACATATCTTTTGCCCGATATACTGCTAAATCATATAAATTATCATCCCATTCTAAAGTAGTTTTTCCATAACTTTTTCTTACTATATTAACATAATCAAGACCTTGTTTGCATTCCTCTTTCCTTTCTGGTTCGTTCTTAAATATATTTTCTACATCTTGTTTTATTTGATTAATATTCTCATTTGAATTAGAATTTGTTGTTTTATAATCATTATCAGATATACTCGAATCTATAGGTATTATCTCAGTAAAATTAATAGATTCATAAGAACTTATTAATGGATTAAAAATTGTGTCTCTATTCTCATAACCATACCAAGCAAGAATAATTAATAAAATTAATACAATATATCTGACAATATTTCGTTCTCCGATAAACCAATATTTTATCTTTTTTAAGAGTTTAAATAGAAATTTTATCCATACTACTCCAAAAATAATTAATAAAATTAAACCCAGAGGTACAAATAATATTTTTATGCTGTTTAATTGTTCTGCATTCGAATAGAATATAGCAAATAATAAAGAAATTAAGGATAACCACAATACATTCATAAAAAAAGAACCCCAATTAGAATATTTATTATGGTTTCTTCTTAAACTCAGGTTTTTAAGTTTGTAATAATTGGATCTTAAAAAAAACTTAAATTTTTCTATTCTCTTTGGAATTTCGGATTTTTTTATTTTAACTGAATTGGGTTGTCGTGATTTTGATTCATCTGGTTTCAATGGATATCTGTAAAGTGGAGGGGTGCTTTTAATCCCTAGTAATTCTTGACAACTATGGTCTTCCGGCAATAGATGATTACTACAATAAATCTTATGACAAAATTTACATTTATGAGGTAAAGTTACTATTCTTTCACAACTTTTATATTCACAGAGGATACTCATTTTATCTTAGAACACTCCACCTTTTATATTTACCACATTTTAAACAATATTTTTCCTTATCCCATACATTAGAACTTTCAATCATATGCATTTTTATATTACTCCATTTATGAATACCAAAAGAACATAAAACAGATTTTCCTTCAAGTATTTTTGGCATATCTTATTTATAATCTTTAATGATTTTAAACTTTTCTACATTTTTTCAGGAGCTTCTATTCCAAGTAAATTCAAAGAAGTTTGAATAACATAAGTAAAGGCCAAAACCAGAGCTAATCTTGTATTCCTTAATTCTCCGCTCTCCTTAATCACAGGACAATTATGATAAAATTCATTGAATTTCTGGGCAAGGTCATATGAATAATTCGCAATGTAATTTGGCTTTAAATCTCTCGATGCTTTATTAATCACGCCTGGAAAATTACTTAATAATTTAACTAATTCAATCTCATATTTATTATTTAATAAGTCAAATTTAAACTTTTTATCCATCTTGACTTTCTTTAATATTGAACTTGCCCTTGCATATGAGTATTGTATATATGGGGAACTTTCTCCGTCAAACGTCAGAGCCTGATCCCAGTCAAATATCACGTTTTTTTCAGGAGAATTTTTTAATACTGAGTATTTCAAAGCCCCATAACCAATTATCTTGGCTAATCTCTTATCTTGGTTTTTTCTTTTATCCAGTTCACCCCGGGCCTTTTTCTCTGCTTCATTCATAAATTCGCTTAATAGAACAACATTGCCTTTTCTTGTAGACATTTTACCTTCCTGCAATAAAACAAAAGAATAATGAACAATTTCAGGCGCCCTGTAATTTAACAATTTCAATGCGGCTCTTAATTGGGTAAAGTATAATTTTTGATCTTCACCAAGAACAACTATATTCCTGTCTTTTGCCTTTTTAATCTTGTAAATTGTATAAGCCAAATCCCTTAATCCATACAAAGAGGTTCCGTCTGCCCTTGTTAAGACAAAAAATCCCTGCTCTTCTCCCAAAGATTCGCGCAAATCCAGAACCTGCCTTTGCTCATTGTCTGTAAATAGTTTTTTTGTGTTAACTAATTCCTTCAGCAAGTTCTCGCAGTCTTTGTTGAATAAGTACTTGCTTTCGTAATCAAAGAAGTCGTATTTAATTCCCAGATCATTTAGTATTTCGTTTTGTCCTTCAACACATATTTTAACAATGTCATTAAACTGCTTCTTTACTTTTTTATTTCCCTTTTCAAGCTTATTTAATAATTCAAAGACTTTCTTTTCAATTTCTGGGTTTTTCTCTATTTTTTTGTTTATTTCAATGTACAAATCAATTAATTCATGAAATTTCGGCTTTTTTCCATTTGCAGCCAAAACCAGCATGGCTATCTGCTTTCCGATGTCATTAATATAATAATGAACCTCTGTCTTATATCCATTGAACCTTATTAATCTTACAATTGCGTCCCCGATAAACGCGTTTCTCGCCCGTCCAACATGGGGTTCTGCATTCGGATTTATTGATGTATGCTCTATTAATGCCCTTTTCCCTTTAAGATGCATGCTTCCGTATCTTTCTTTTAGTTTTAAGATTTCTTTCACAGTAACCTCATTTAATTTGGCCTGGTTAATGAAAAAATTGAGATAAGCCCCCTTGCACTCTACTCTTGAAATAAATTCATCTTTAAGAAAATACTTGCTCAAATTACTTGCAACTTCAACTGGGTTTTGCTTTAAATTTTGTGCAAGCAGGAAACATGGAAAAGAATAGTCCCCAAAATTTGGATTTGGTGGAACCTCCAACAACGTAGAAATTTCGTCCTCATTTATTTGGGTATTTTTTTTAAGTAATTTTACAATATGCTGCTTGAATGCATCCATATAATTACGAAGAAAGGGCATTATATAAATTTATTGTTAGAATATTTCATACAGCGCCAGGATAAGCAAAAACACCCAAAAAACAATATAAATCCACTGCCATGTGGTAAGATTCTTGCTATAAATCCTATTAATCAGAGGCATCAATTCTTTCTGGTATTGCAAAAATCCCAGTGCCATCAAAATGCTTGTCAATGCAATTACTGCAATTACCTCCTTAAGCATTAAATCTTTCAAAACATAATAAAAAATAATTAATACCAAGAGAATGAAGACAAACGTGCTTATTTCAGGATTGCCATACACTGGTTTAACCACATTGGCATACCAGATTTTTTTATTAAAGATTACAACAACTATTTTTAACAAAGCAACTACAATAAAAATAAACGCAATGATTTCGATAGGCATCAAGGCCATAAAACAAAGGCGATTTTAAAGTATTTAAAACTAACCGATTATTATAACTATTATAAAGTAAATAGTAAAAAAAGAAATTATTTTAAAACTAAAAATTTAATTTTTATCACATATTAATCTGTTTTTCTTAATTTAATTACCATAATAAAAATAATTATAATTATTATATCAAGTAAAACGCATAATATGCAGGTTGAATAAAGAACAAACAATTCTATATAAACCAGATAGAGGGCAAACAATAAACTGAAAACCATCAAATAAAATATTATATTTATCAATTCTTTCCTGTTAAAGCCGGAAAACTCTCTATCTTGTTTAATATAAACTGAAATTAATAATATAAAACTAAACATCAGGAAAGATAAAAACGACACTGGAATCCCGAATAATTCAGAATAAGGGCTTTTGTTCACAATGTCACAGGAAACTGCGTTAGAAATATCGCAGAATGAGCTTGTGATTGAATAATGAACATAAATCAAATATAAAGAAGTAAGCATTGCCAAAATGCAGAAGAATATTATTATATTGACTTTTTTCATTTTAGTCCATTTCCTTGGTAAAGTTTCTTATTATATAATTTGCTATTGCACCAAAAACAAACATTGCCAGTGCAGCTGCCCCGATATATCCCAATTCAATCAAGGTTAATGGAACTGTTTCAAATATTTTGTTCAAAGGCGTATAAATCACAACCAACTGGAGGGTGATTGAGCTCATTATGGCCAAGATTAACCATTTATTCGAAAATAAATTTAATTTATACTCCCTGCGTATTATTAATACACGCGCCATTTCCAAAATCACGATGGTGGTAAATGCAATTGTCTGCGCCTTTAATAAACCCTGGGATAAAAACTTGTTAAATAAAAACAAGACAATTAAAGCCATTATTAATGATGTTGCAATTATGTTAAACGTCATTGTCTTTGAAATAATGTTTTCCTTCGGCTTTCTTGGCTTTCTTGACATTAACTCTATTGTTATGGCATCAACGCCCAAAGCCAATGCAGGCAAGCCGTCTGTAACCAAATTTATCCACAATAATTCCAATGCTCCCAGAGGCAGGGCTATTCCCCCAAGTTCATCCTTAAATCCGATCAATATGGCGGCAAATAAAATTAACACCTCCCCGAAATTACTTGATAATAGGTAATTGACAAATCTTTTAATATTGTCATATATCCCCCTTCCTTCTTCAACTGCCAATGTGATTGAATGAAAATTATTATCCAGCAAGACCATGTCAGAAGCTTCCTTGGCAACATCTGTTCCGCTTCCTATTGCCACACCAATGTCTGATTTCTTCAAAGCAGGTGCATCATTTATTCCGTCTCCGGTCATTGCAACAATGTTTCCCTTTTTCTTTAATGCATTTAATATCCTGACTTTATGCTCGGGATTTACCCTTGCATATATGCTTATGTCATTAACAATCTGCTCAAGCCTTTCATCAGATAGTTCTTCTAATTCCTGGCCGGTTAATGCCCTATCATCTAAACCTATCTGCCTTGCAATGGCCTGTGCTGTAATCTTATGATCCCCTGTTATCATCACGGATTTTATGCCTGCTCTTTTGCATATCTCAATAGAATTCTTAATTTCTGGCCTCGGCGGATCAATCATGCCAACCAAGCCAACAAAAATCAAATCTTTTGTTTTTTTCCCGTCGGAATAAGCACATCCAAGCAAACGCAAGGCTTGTTTTGCCAAATCCTCGTTAATTTTTAGGATATGTGCTTTTTTCTCGTTGGTAAATTTTGTTATCTTTCCATTAACATTAATATAAGAGCATAACTCAAGAATTTTCTCAGGCGCAAATTTAGAAAACGTCATTACCTTATTATCAAATTTGTGGTGTGTTATCATATACTTTCTTTCAGAGTTAAACGGGATTTCATCTATTCTTGCATAAACAGGGGTTTTTGGTTCTATTCTTAATAACGCCAATTCAGTTGGATCCCCTATATCAGGCAATTTAGCATCATTGCAGTTAACCATAATTTTCAACAATAAGTCCTTGTTCTTTGAATTCTCGCTTATGTCAAGAACTTTATTGTCTAAAAACATTTTCGTAACCGTCATTTTATTTTGTGTAAGGGTTCCTGTTTTATCAGAGCAAATTATGGTTGTGCTTCCTAAAGTTTCAACAGAACTTAATTTCCTAACCAAAACATTTTTTTTGACCATTCTTTGCACGCCAAGAGCAAGGGAAATTGTTACAACTGCCGGGAGTCCTTCTGGAACAGCCGCAACAGCCAGGCTTATTGCTATCAACAACATGCTGCCTAAATCTTCCCCTTCCAATAAACCGGTAAACAAAATTATTAATGCAATAATTATTACGGCTATACCAAGAGTTTTTCCAAGAGAGGCTAATTTCTTCTGCAAAGGTGTTGCTTTTTCTTTATCCTCCTGTATGATATTTGCTATCTTGCCCACTTCGGTTTCCATTGCTGTTTTGACAACAATTGCTTTTGCCTTGCCGCTTACGACAGTGGTGCTTGAGAACAGCATATTGCTCTGGTCCGCTATCTGGGCATCATGATCTATTTTATTGGCAAATTTTTTTACAGGAACACTTTCACCTGTCAAAATGCTCTCGTCTGCCTTTACATCGTAAGCCTCTAATAAATAACAATCACTTGGAACTTTATTTCCTTCTTCTAGGAGAATTATATCGCCGGGAACAAGAAATTTGCTCTCAATCATAATGTGCTTTTTATCCCTTACAACCAGGCATTTACTCGTTTCAAGTTTTTTTAATGCCTGAATTGCCCTTTCTGCCTTGTATTCCTGGAAAAATCCAAGCAGGGTGTTTAGTATTATAATCGCACAGATAACAATTCCATCTAAATATTCCCTTACAAAGAAAGAGATAAGCATCGCAGCAATTAAGATATAAACAACAAAGCTATTTAATTGGGAAAATAAAATCTTTAATGCCCTGTTTTCCTTCTTGGCTTGTAATTCATTTAAGCCATATTTTCCTAATCTTAAGTTAGATTCTTGATTCGTTAATCCTTCTTCATCAGAATCTAGGAATTTAAATACCTCTTTTTTATCAAGCTTATAAAATTGCATTAATAAATTGCTATTTCATGTTAATAAAAATCTTTCTTTTTAGTAAGGTTTAAATATCTGGCTTAAAGCTTTTTATTCAAGGGCCTGTAGCTTAGCCTGGTAGAGCACGCGTCTTATATGACGATGCCAGGTGCATTAGTAAGCTAAGAGCACGCGTGGTCGGCGGTTCAAATCCGCTCAGGCCCACATTGCTCCGTTAGTCTAGCGGCCAAGGATTCGGCCCTTTCGAGGAAGTTTTAAAAAAAAGCTTCAGCAAAATAAAGCAAAGAGAAGAAAGGCCGAGACCCGGGTTCAAATCCCGGACGGAGCATAGTTTATTCTAATAAGATACTAAATATTTATAAAATAATATAGCTATTAATTATAAGGAGATTAAAATGTCACGAATAACTTTAAGAGAAAGGGCTAACAAAGCTTCAGTTTTTAGATCAAGGACATTGGTTTGTGTTGTTGAAAAACCTAAATTCATCAACAATTTGATGGGAATAGTTCGAACAGCTGAAGCATTAGGTGTAGGCAAAGTGTATTTAATTGATGAGGGTAGATTAAAACTTCCAAAAAATTGGCAAAGTATGCGCGATAATCCCAAATTAGTTAGCTTAAGTTCCTCTGGAATCAAATGGCTATATTTAAGGAAATTTTCTTCTACAGCTGAATGCTTGCAACACTTGGCTAAAAAGAAATTTATAAATGTAGGAACATCTCCACATCCGTTAGGTAAAAAGAATATTCCTCTTTTTGAGGGAAAGTATACACAACACCATTTGGCGATATGGTTCGGCAATGAGACACGTGGTTTGTCACAGGAAGCTTTGGAAGCCTGCGATTTCTGTATCCAAATTCCCATGTATGGAATTATTGAAAGCATGAATCTTAGTTCTTCTGCTTCGATAGTTCTTAATTACATCGTTGAAAAAAGACACGCTTTCTCCAGAAGAAAAATTCATAAAAAATAGTGGATTGAAATATAAATATTATTTTAAATGCCTTTTAGCATTACAAAAGATTAGATGTTCGACAGGATAAAATTTTCCTGCTTTTTCAGTATTTTTCATTTTTTCTTTTTAAAATCTAAACAAACAGAATTCAGGCAATATCTTAATCCAGTTGGTTTTGGACCGTCGTCAAAAACATGCCCGAGATGAGATTTGCATTTCCTGCATATTATCTCTGTTCTTATAATTCCATTGCTTGCATCTATCTTTTTTTCTACAGCATCTTTTGAAATCGGGCGAAAGAAACTGGGCCAGCCTGTTCCTGATTCAAATTTTGCATCTGAAGAGAAAATCTCATTTCCGCACGCTGTACAAGTATAAACCCCTTTATCTTTATTAAAAAGCAGCTTTCCTGTAAAAGGCATTTCAGTCCCTTTCTCCCTCAAAACATGATATTGCTCCTTGCTTAATTTCTTTTTCCAAACTTCCTCTGTTTTATCAGCCATAGAACTGGAAATAATGTAAGGTTTATATACCTTATTAGATTAATATTGCCATGGAATATTTGTTTTTGGATATTGAAACAGTACCATTAGAAATAAATGACGAATTCATAATGAGATACCTGATGGATAAAAAATTGACTGACGCTGCAAGAAGCTTAAATCCCCATTATAGCAGAATAATTGTCATAGGATTGAAATATAATAATGAAGTCAGGCTATTAACTGGAGATGAGAAAGAGATTTTAACTCAATTCTGGGATTTCATGAAAACAAACAATTCTGTAATTGTCACTCATAATGGCTACAAATTCGATATTCCTTTTATAATTATAAGAAGCATGATAAATAACCTCAGGGTAAGCAAGGAGATTAATTTAAACCACTGGAATATGCTTAAAAGCAATCATCTTGATACTATGATCATATTTTCCCAGAATGTTTTTACAAATCCGAACCTGAAAGTTCTGGCCAAATTAAATAATATTGAATTTATTGATGAAGGGATTACTGGAAAAGATGTTGAAAGGCTGTGGAAAGAAAATAATTTAGAAAAAATAAAAGAACACTGCAAAAATGACATTGAAACTCTTGAAAAATTGTTTAATTCAAAATGCAGAGGTTATATTGAGAAATTATAATAACAAAGCTTTATAAATCAAATTTCTGAAATTATATTATGATAACAGGAATACATTTGCAGCAGGAGATAGCCCAGGCTGTAGATGATTTGGGATTTACCGAATGGACAGATATTCAAAAAAAAAGCATTCCAAAAATACAGGAAGGAAAAGACGTAATTGCACAGTCCCGCACCGGATCTGGAAAAACTGCTGTGTTCGGTCTTCCTATAATTGAAAAAACAATACACGGGCAGGGAATTCAAGTTCTAATCCTGGTTCCAACAAGGGAATTATGCGTGCAGGTTACAAATGAGATGCATAAATTCTCAAAATACAAGAAAATGAATATCACTTCTGTTTACGGGGGTGTTTCAATTAATCCGCAGATAGATAGTTTAAGACATACTGAAATCGTTGTCGGAACGCCTGGAAGAATTCTTGATCATATTCAGAGAAGAACAATTATCTTAAACAAGGTTAATATTCTTGTCTTGGATGAAGCAGACAAAATGTTTGAAATGGGCTTCATAGATGACGTAAAAAAAATAATCTCATATTTAAAGCAAAACAGACAAACCCTGCTTTTTAGCGCTACAATTTCATCCCAGGTGCACCATATTGTAAAGAATTATATGAAAAACCCGGAGTTGATAAAAGTCAAGTCTTATGTTGACGAAGGCAAGCTTGTGCAGCATTATTACGATGTTCCTTCAAGAGATAAATTTTCTTTGTTGGCTTATTTATTAAAACACGAAAAAGGGTTAACAATTATATTTTGTGCAACCAGAAGAATGGTTGATATACTTTCAAAAAACTTATACACGAACGGGATTAAAGCTTTAAAATTACATGGCGGAATGAGCCAAAACAGAAGAAAGCAGGCCATAGATATGTTCCATGGCAGCAAAGCAGATGTTTTGATTGCAAGCGATGTTGCTGCGCGCGGCTTGGATATTAAAAATGTAACTCATATTATTAATTATGATATTCCAAAAACTTCAAATGAGTACATACACAGGATTGGAAGAACTGCGAGGGCAGGAAATGAAGGAAAAGTTATTTCTTTATTGTGCGAATTAGATTATGATAATTTCAGAAGGGTTTTGGAGGACAGAAGCCTAATAGTTAAAAAATTAAAATTGCCTGAATTTCCCAAAGTGCAGATGGTCAGGGTTGAAAGAAGCGAGAATAGAAATTTCAGAAGAGATAATAGGTCACAGAGAAGAAATGATTTTCATAGGAGAAGGTTTAGATAAAACAAATTTTATGTAATTAAAAATAAAGCAAAAAATAACTATTTATTTTAAAGCTAAAATATAAGTATATCTTTATAATATTAAGAAAATTAAAGATATGGAGGTCAAATCATAGAAATTAGTGACTTAAATTAGTGACTTTCTCATTTATCGGGAAGGTAAGAATAAAGGCGGACAACTTTCCTGGCTTCCCACAACCGAGTGCAGTACAACCAGGAACGTAGGCTTGCTTAACTTCCGAGTTCGAATGGGATCGGGTGTATCCAAGCCACTATGGTCGTCCTAAGTTTTGATTGATAAAATTTAATATTTATAAAGCTGTCGTTCGTGGTTTTTTAATAAACTTTAAAATTTATCTCCTTTCCTAGTGCATTATAAGCCCTTATTGAATTTAGATTAAAAGGCTTGCAAATAATTAAATGTAAGGTGCCATTGTCATTAAAAAACAGCAAATCCTGATAACTCGGCCCATTGCTGTAGCCCGGATGGCTGTGAATTGTTCCAAAAATTTCTCTTCCCAGAGGCAATTGCTTGTTAACGCTTGCAGAATGAAAGCCTGCTTTAAAATGCTGATAAACCAAGTCATTTATTATTAATCTCTTATTTAAAATTTTGCCTTTTAAAAAAGCGACAAATTCTTTTGGGTAATTTGAATTGGCAAACTCAATTATCCTGTAAATGACGCTCCTGCTTATAAATATCTCATCATAAACAAACTTGTCTAGTTCCAAAAACCTATAGATTTTTTCTTTTATCCATCCCATTTTTTTCTTTTATACAATTAGAATATTTTAACAAAGTTTCATATCTATCAGAGTCAATATAGTGCAGCAAACCAGTGTTTGAGTAAATGCCTTTTGGATTTATTTTAAAACCGCCGCATTTATTGCAAACATCTTCAAAATCACTTTTTTTGCCATAATAAACAAACGGTGCTAATTCATGGTCTTTGCCATCAACGCATTTATCCCCCAAATTAGTTAATCTTTCTTCCAATTTCTCTAATATCTCGTGGGTCATTTTAAAGTATTTTTAATTTTCCTGTAATTTTGTCTATTTTTTTATCTTCGTCCGGGCCAATAGCCAGACATGTTATTGTTCCTGGTTTAATCTCTGTTCTGCCAGCATCCTTTATTAAGGCCGTAACTAATTTCTCTCTATCTGCCAGCTTTTTAAGATCAAGCAATTCTTTTTCATCCCTGACCTTTAATACGACTTTCTTGGAAAATTTTCTCCATTCATTTATTTTCTCTTTATCACTTTTTAAAACAGCTTCAACGCTTGCATGCGAGCATTGACTAGCCAACTTTCCCCTAGATAATTTCAAATCTTTTCTTACTAAAATAACTTGTTTCATAGTTTCCTTATATCTTTAATTTTACCGAAATATAAAGTTTTTGATATTTCTTTTTCATTCGGTTCTACTATAAAAACCTCGTAATTATCAATATTATCTAAAAAAGGGCTGAGTAATCTTTCACTTAGAATATCCAAAACATCTGTTCCATGCGTCAATAAATTAAATGAGGGTATTACAATTAATGTTTTATTTTTCCATTTCCCTTTCAAAAAACAGGAGTATTTTTCCGTCCTGATTCCTTTTTTTAATAAGATAGCAGGATGTTCATGTCCTATAATCAATATTTTACCCAAATTAACCAGTATCTTATCCCCATGCAAAATAGTTATATCATCTAAATTATAACTTTCAACTAATTTCATATTTCTTTTTTCAGCTATTGGAAATAAAATTGGATCATGATTTCCCTTGATGATTATAACTTCTTTATCATTTAAAAAATCAAATAATCTTAATATATTTTTCTGTTCTTGCTGGGAAATTTCACCGAATTCATGCTTTAAATCACCATTCAATATCACCCTATCAACCTTAACCTTATTAAATATTAATTTTAATTTATTCAAAAAATCCTCAAACTGGAATCTCGGAATTAAAACCCCTCTTTTATTCAAGCTTTCCTCTAAACCAATATGCAAATCTGAAATAATTAAAGTCTTATAATTCTTTAAATATAATCCTAAATCAATCATTTCAATATTATCATGAATTTTCATATTCTATTTCATGCTCCTTCCCGATTTTAGCCAATATCAAGGTATGCATATTCCTCAAGAATTTAATTTTATCCTCTATTTTTAATATATCAAGATAACCCTGCAAGACAATATTGAATGCAAACGGGCTTGGTATTGTGGTATGAACTTCCTTTAATTTAATTTCCTCATTCTCAATCCTCTTTAATATCTTGGTTGTATTTTCAACATCCATCAAATCCTCAAGAACTTCTCTTTTAGCTTCTTTTAAGATGGAAAAATCATTGCTTATCCTTTTTAATGCACTTATTAATAACATAGAAGAAACTTGCTGTCTTCCAACTCTTTTCTTCATTCCTTTATATTCCCTTAATATCATTAATGAGCGGGTTGCACAATGCCTAAATCTTCTTTTTAATATTTCAGAGTTTTCTATTGCCCTCTCCAACAGCTCTCTTATTTTTTCAGATTTTAATAACTTAAAAGTCTGGACAACCTGAACGCTTCCCTCATAACTTAAGTAAAAACCATTGTCATTGATTCCAATTTCAACATCCTTGTGCTGCAGTTTTCCGATTGCATACCCTAAAGCGCGGGATAAGCAGTCATTTACCCTTCTCCCGAATAATGTATGAAAAATAACGTATTTTTTGTTATCTTCATTGTAATGCTCAATCAATATCTTCTTGTCATTCGGAATTTCCTTTAGATATAAATACTGCTCGTTAAAATAATTATAAATTGCTAAAGAAGCATTTTTATCAACATATAAATAAGAATCAATGAATTCGAGGATTTCCTTTTTTGTTTTATTCTTGAACTTTTCCTCCATTAATCTGCGAAATTTTCCGATTTCCATGGCTAAATCAAAGCTTAACGGCAGCATTTCTGAAACCCAATTTGGTATGGTTGGAGGTCTTCCAGGAGAAGCTTTGGCCTGGGCAACCATTCCGCGGGAAAAATTAAATTCATAAGTTTGTCCGCCTAAATTAAACACATCCCCGTGCTTCATTCTCTCTAAAAAATTTTCGTCTAGATAACCAATAACCTGCTCCCCGACTTTAACTGTGATAAAAGTCTCGTCCGGAATTGTTCCTATATTGGTCATGTAAATTACCCTAGCAAGCTTGCCTTTTCTTCCAATCATCCCATTGCTTTCATCATACCATATTTTGGCATAAACATGCCTATCTTCTAAGGTATTATAAAATCCTGATAAATATTTAATGACTTCCTGAAAATCTTCCTTGCTTAAATTTCTGTAGCAGTAGCTTCTTTTTACTAATTTAAATAAATCATCAATATGTATCTGGTCAGAAATAGCTATGCCATAAATTTGCTGGGCTAAAACATCAAGGCAATTCTCGGGAATATGAATTTTATCAATATTCCTTTCTAATACATTTTTCAGCATAACGCTTGATTCAATCAAATCATCCCTGTCTAGAACAATAATCCTTCCTTTAATTGTATCATGCAATTTATGCCCTGCCCTTCCTGCCCTTTGCGTTGCCCTGGCCACGGATTTTGGAGATCCAAGCATAATAACCAAATCAACGTAACCAATATCGATTCCTAATTCCAGGCTAGTTGAGCAAACTATGGCCTTTAACTTGCCTTCTCTCATCCTGGTTTCCATATTTAACCTGTGCTGCTTGGATAAACTTCCATGATGAGCCCCGATATTTTCAGTATAATTTTTAGGAAATCTTTCTTTTAAATAATGCACGACCCTTTCTGTTGCACTTCTTGTATTTGTAAAAATCAAGGTCGTCTTATGATCCTGAATTAATTTATTTATTAATTCGTACATTGCATTGTGTGTTTCTTCAAATGTTGTGTTAATCATATCTGGCAGGGGACAAAGAACCTTCAAATCCATTTTTTTAGTTAAATCAATCTTGGCTATTTTGCATTTTTTATTATTTCCAACAACGAATTTAGCAATTTCTTCTATTGGCTCTGTGGTTGCACTTAATCCAATTCTTGTAAAATTACCGGCTAATTCATGCAATCTTTCCAATGATAAACTCAGATGAACTCCGCGTTTATTTTCAGCCAAGGAATGAACTTCATCTATAATGCAGTATTTAACATCCCTGAGCTTTTCGCGAAATTTTGGTGAAGTTAGAATTAAAGCTAAACTTTCCGGCGTTGTAACTAAAATATGCGGTGTTTCTTTGAGCATTTTTTGTTTTTCGGTTGCTGTTGTGTCCCCTGTCCTTACAGCTGCTTTAATTCCAAATTTCTTTTTTGCTAGTTCTTCCATTTCTCTTAATGGCTGCTCTAAATTAAAGAACACATCATTATTGAGCGCTTTCAAGGGAGAGATATATACACAATAAACTTTATTCTCTAATTTTTCTTGTTCTGATAAGTTAATTAACTCGTTCAATATGGCCATAAAACCAGTTAATGTTTTTCCGCTTCCTGTAACAGCTGAAACCAAGACATTTTCTCGATTATGTATTGGAATAACAGCATATTTTTGTGGTTCTGAGAACGTTTTAAATTTGTTTTTAAACCAAGTTCTAATTATTGGATTTAGGATATTAAATATTTCTTCATCTTTGTATGGTTTATCTAAGTAAGTTATCATTTTAGTAAAGCAATTAGAGTAGAAATTAACGGTTTATAAAATTATCTTATTAATAAGCTGTAAAGTAAACGGGTGTTGTTTTACTCAAAAAAATTAACTTTTCTTAATAGTTAGTTTTTTGTCTTTGATTTCTGTTTCTAAATCTTGCCCTTCTTTCCATTCTAGTTCTTTAATTGTTTCAGGAGGGATAACAATAACCCACTTAGCATATTCTACATCCCCGACCTTTCTAGAAAGTTGTTTTTGCAGTTTCATAAAATAAAAAATAAGCACTTCTATTTAAATCTTTAGGTACCCACCACCCAATAGTAACTTAGGTACCGAAAGGTATATAAACAATAGGTACCTAATTATATTATGAAAGAGATAGTTTGCCCACATTGTAAAGCAAAAAGCATTAAGAAAGATGGATTAAGAACAACAGAAAAAAGAGGAAAAATTCAAAGGTATGGATGTAAAAATTGCAATCGTCGTTTTGTCGTCGATGATGGTTTCTTTAGAATGAGAAATAAACCTGAAATAATAACAATGTCTATTGATATGTATGTCTCTAACCTTTCATCTAGAAAAATGAGAAATCAACTAAGCAGACATCTAAACACAAAAGTAAGCCACATGAGTATTCTTGATTGGGTAAGAAGGTACACCTTAAAGGTCAGTAAATTTGTCGATAAACTGCAATACAACATGGGAAGTAGTTTTTACGCAGATGAAACTTTAATTGACTGTGAAGGAAGAGACGATAGATTTTGGTGCTGTATTGATTGGGATACCAGATTAATCACAGGAATTCATTATAGTTTATCAGGTAATCCAATAGAAGCACAGAAATTCTTATTTAAGTCAATTCAAAAAGGAAAGCCTAAGTTTATTCAAACCGATGGCGGAGTTTTCTATCCAAAGGCATTTAGAAAACTCTTCTATTCCAATAAGATTGGTGGTTTAACTGTTGAGCATAAGATACAGAATGCAAGTGTTACAAAGATACATAATTATCGAATAGAAACCGTCTTTATGAAAATTAAAGACAGAGTAGATGATTTTCGAGGGATTAAGGCATTGTGGTCTGCTCCAATTTTAATGAATGCCTTAGTTATTCAACATAATTTTATAGAAGCCCATACAACAATAGATGAAGTTCCATGCAATAGAGCGGGACAGGAGTTAAACTTAGGAGAAAATAGATGGCTAGGGTTGATTAGGGCATCTGTACTATAGGATTAGCTATCAATCCTTACCAAATAAGTTATTAAACCAATTTATTATTTTTTCCCAAAGAGTCGGATTAACACATTTTGAAGATACACAAAGATTACTAGAACATTCAAAATCATTTTGGCATAGGTCTTCTGGACTTTTCTGAGAAACCCATTGTTTTTGTGGAGAACAATATTGACTTCCATCTCTTAAACCTACAGGTTCACAGCCTTTTTTAGTTACTATAAAAACAACTCTCCCATTCTCTTCATTTACTAAATTCCCTTCTCCAGTATCACCATAATATTTTCCAATACCAATATCTAAAACCTTTAAAATTAAATCATCAAACTCATAAGTATCATTTACTGCTAAAAGAGCTGATGGTCTTCTATCTATTTCGATACCGACCTTGTCCCCCATGAAGGGATCAAGTTGAAAAGAATAAACTTTTTTGTTCATTGTCAGATATTTTACTTCTCCTTCGTTTAATCTAATTGAAATATTGAGATAATCATAAGAACTGCCTGTTGGGCACGCTCCGCTTGCGCACCCAGTAGCACAGGGAATGACAGAATAATCTCTTTCAGCATCAGATTTACAAACAAACTCCACAATATAACAATTTGGACCAGAGCAACTCTGATACTTATTGGTCTCAGAAAAGATACCCTGTACCGTTTGATTATTTGAATCTGTACAATAATCAAGATTAAAGGATTTTTCGTAACCTTGGTCATCTAAAACAGCCGTTCTACCCCTTTCTCCTAAATCTCCTTTATCTGCATCAAGACAAACTTCAGCAGAAACGGAACTTATCAAAATGAACAAATAAAAAATCGCAAAAATAAATGCAACTCTTTTCATACTTTTAATATAAAATTTAATCTATTTAAAGATTTCTAAATTAATTTCAAGCGAAAAAAATAAGCTTTTAGCTCCCTTTAACTTTACAGCTCACTTATTAAACTATTTTATCTCCAACATTTTCAACACAGCCGCATTTACCGCATCTAGATCTAATAATATCTCCCTCATCCCCATACATTGCTCCGATATAAATTAACTCAGCCCTATCATAACCGCATTTTTTACAAATGTGTTTATGAACAGCCAATCTATTTTTATTATCACCAATCTCAATATCTTTTTTATGGGTAATTCTTTCATTTAAAATTAGGTTATCTTCAATTTTAATTTCTTGACCACAATCACAATAGAACTTTTTTTGGGGGTTTGGATTTTTAAATTTAATTAGGGTTCCGCATTTACTGCAGAACTGCATCACAGCCTCCAATATAATTTGCCATAAATTTTATAATAATTTAGAGTTTATAAACTTTTGGTTAGCTTTTTATACTTTTCTCTGATTATTGAGAACATGCAGGAAACTATAGAAAAAGAAGCTTACACAGTCCATGGCCAAGTCAGTCATAAAATAGCTGATTTGGTATTCATTGAAATGGATAAAAACAAGATGTTATGGATAGATAAAAACCTTAGGGATATAGACCGTAAAGGTTTCTCCAAGAGGATTAAGCATAATGTAAAGGGAAACATAGAGGTTTATGTTGCATTTTACCTTGGGTATATTCATCCTGATTCAATAACCGGCTATTTTTGCTCAAAATGCAACAAAGAATACAGTGAAAAGCCATTGCAGGAGATTTTTATAGACTTGCCAGATGATTTCATGCCTGAAGATTATATTGGAAAATTTTATCTTCAATGCAACCATTGCGACAATATTGTTCTATATCATGGAATGGTCAAAGAAAACGATAATGTTGAGATTAAGAATATTGTTATGGACAAACGAGGTTTATTCATAAAGAAGACAAAAGAAGATGTATATAATAAATTAGAAGAATTATTGGGAGAAGCAAGAAAAGGTCCCCCCATATTGGGCGGAGATAATATTGCTGTTGTAGATTATTGGGCGAAGAATCTAGGATTAGATATTTCAAAGAGATTGGGGGAAATTGAAAATATCAGGGAAGAAAACTATTTCAATGGTTATCAAAAGAGATTATCAGAGACAATAGCGTCATTAGAAAACCATGCGGATTATGTTGGGAATAGTCATCCAATTTTACGTGATCATCATGAACTTGGCGAAGAATTAACTTATGAAGAAGGGAGCGGATTTTATGAAGTTTGGGATGAATTCGTCGAATATTTGCCGAAATTAACATTTACGCCTGAGTTAAAAGAGAGAACGTTAAAAGTATTAGGAACAATAAAGTCTAATTTAAAAGAGCGCAATATTAGGATAAAGGAGACTATAGAAGAAAAAACAAATGAACTTAATGAAGCATTTAACGAGACACTTAACTCAGTAAAAGAGCATGAGGATTTAGAAGCATTGGTTAAATCAAAATAATTATTTCATTCTTCTAATTTCATTTAAAATTTTATCTTTTTCTTTTCTGGAGGTATAAGTTTTGCCGAAACGAACCAAAATCTCATTAATTTTGTTCCAGTATTTCTTTGGAAATAAATTTTTTAGTTCTTCTTCAACTTTATGTGGATGATTGCTTTTCGCCCAGCCTAGTTTTCTCGAGATTTGAAAGACATGCGTGTCCACCGGCAAAGCGTGTTTTTTATGTTCAACTAAAAATACATTCGCTGTTTTTCTTCCAACACCGGGTAATTTAATTAATTCATCAAAATCTCTAGGAACCATTCCATTATAGTCTTTAACTAAAATCTTAGCGCAATTAACAATATTTTTCGATTTTGTTTTATAAAAATTTACTGGTTTTATGATTTTTTTAACATCTTTTAAATTAGATTCAGCTAATCTCTTTAAAGAATATTTCCTAAATAATTCAGAAGCTACAGGAATTGTCATCTCATCTCTTGTTCTAGCAGACATTATTGTAGAAATCAAAGTCTGCCAATCTTCTTTCCAGGATTCAGCAGCCAATCTCATCTTAGAGCTTCTTTTTTCTAATTCCTTTAATTGCTTTAAAATTTTAGACATATTAATTTATTTTTCTTTTTAATATTTCATCTAAAGTTAATCCCTTTCTAACCATTTCTATAAAACCTGCCTTGTACATACGTTTAGATGCATCTTCTATCATATTACACAATATTTCTTCACCCTCTGGAGTTTTATAGCCATCTTCACCAATGTGTAATGTTATGTAAGTTCTTATACTATTATAAAAAAATTCATGTAAATCAGTAAATTTAAAATTATTTCTTTTACGAGTTTCATAAAATATATCTTTAAAAGAATCAAATAAAATCGGACTTACTTCATAATCTAATAAATTTAGAAATAAGATGCCATTTCTCGGATTGTATCCTTTTTGCATAGTTTTAATAAAACATTTAACTATTTAAATACTTCTCCTGTTTCCTGACTCCAAAATAATAAATCAAGTTCGTCCATTGAAATATCAACTTTATTGCTAAACTCAATAAACTTATTTTCAATTTCGAAATATTTCTTTGGTGTTAATGTATTTGGTATTTCATCAATAACATTTAGTTTATTTAAGTTTTTTAAAATATGCCTATCTAAAATGGCAACATTTCTATGACCAATATTTCTTAAAAAATGACTTGCTTCCTTGTAACCATAACCCTTAACATTTTTAATTAAATATTCCCTTAATTCTCTGGAATCTTTTATTTCTTCAAGTTTTTCTTTGACCAATGGCCATTTTTGCTTAAATTCAAGTAAATATTTAGATTTATTAATATGAAATCTTATTCTATCACTTAAATATTCTACAGGATTTATGTTTTTATTTTCAAAATCATTTTCTTTTAACAATAAAATAGCTTTCCAGCATGATTTAGCAGAACTTTGCGGTGTTAATATACAGAAACAAGCCTCATAAAAATAATCTTCTTTAGGAACTTTAGAAAAATCTTCTAATCTTTTTTTAATAATGTCTTCTCTTTTATTATATTCTTCTAATAAATTCATAAAACTAATGATGAATAATCATTTAAAAGATTAACTCAATACTACTTCTTCAAGTTTTTGGGAATTTACTTTTTTATATAATTCTATTATTCTTTTAACTACCCTTCCTTCCATTAAAGTTAAATCATTCAAACTAAGGTCAAGCTTTTCAAGATCAAGTGACTCCGAATGCTTATCCATCAACGTAATTAAAGAAGTAATTAAATATGCAAAGTCGGCGCATTGACCACTATAATAATGATCCGGAACTTTACGGTTAGTTATGATTTCCAATAAATAATATCTATCCAAAGTTTCTCCAATAAATCTGTCATCGATTATTGCGTGTGAACCACCATTATAAGAAACTTTTATTTGATTTACCATATTTACCATAAAAAGAGAAAAATATTTAAACCTTACCATAATTTTTTCTTTGTAAATATTTTTTATTCAAGAATATATACCATCTTTCTTTGAGTTCTGGGTCATACCATCTTTGGTAAAATTCTTCCTGATAATAAAATAAAAATTCGTATGGTATTATAATAATTTCTTTCTCTCAAAGATAATTTCAAGCGGGTTTTGCATAAAAATTTAAGCTTTATTTAATAATTCAATTGGTTTTCTTTCATCATATCCAGAATCAGATTCATGCCAGTATTTTATCTTATTTTCACCAAGTTGCCAGCATAAGAATATCTCTTTATTGTTATGTTTGGAATAAAAGTCAACCAATCCAAAGTTTAAGTCTTTTACAATAGCTCCGTAATTTAATACTTCTTCTAATAATGCATAAAATTCATAATAAAGTTTGTGAGAACTTTTTCTAGAATTAATTTCCTGGGTGATAAATTCAAACTCATCTTCATAATCAATTTCAACTTTATTAAACAGCTGAATTGCTTTGCTAATTCTGATTAATTTATTTAATTTTATAGAAATCTCAGGCAGTAAATTTTCAGCTTCTTCTAACGTGAAATACCTCTTTTTCATCTTATTATCTATAATATAACTCCTTTAATAACTTTGCGTCTGCCTCTACATTAGGGCTTTCACATACTACAATCCCCTTAATTTTGAATTCTTTCCATGTTTTTACTAAATCTATATAATTTAGATCAGACTCCTTTAAATTAAGATGATTTTTCTCTCCTTTTTCAGAATAAGCAACACCCTGGCAGTGAAAATGAACGTTGTTTAATGCATTTCTTCCTAATTTTTTCTCCATTAATGATAATACTTCTTTAAATTCCTCTTCTGAATTATATTTTCCGTTAGAATAGGCATGTAAATGGCTCCAATCAATACATGGAAGAACATTTTCAAATTCCTCGCTTAAATTAATTATTTTATTTATGTTTCCAAACTGAGAGATTTTTCCGGCTGTTTCTGGTCTCATCCATATTTCAACGCCGTCTCTTTTTAAATTATCTAGAATCAGTTTAATCGCTTCTTTAACTTTGTTGTAAACATCTTTGGGGTTATCTTTCATGTAAAAAGCAGGATGAAAGCAAACAGAATAACCATTGCACAAATAGGTTATTTTAGCGCTTTGAGCAATATACGAAATAGAAGCGTGCCATTTTGGTTTTTCTTTAGCATTTAAATTAATATAATATGGAGCATGGCAACTTATCATTAAATCATTTTCTTTAGCTGTTTTATTAACTTCAGGGGTTTTTTCTTTTTTAACATGAATTGAATGAACAAATTCCAATTCCATTCCATCCAGATTTAATTCCTTAACTCTTTTTAATCCTTCGATAGTGTTTGGCTTTTTTGTGCTCAGAGGAATTCCGGATGTGCAAAAATTTAATTTGTTTGGTTTAATCATTAATAATAAGAATAAGTTTTAGTTTATAAATATTTTTTATAACCATTTTCTTCAATTTCATCAGCTAGTTTATAACCACCTTCATCAACGATTCTTCCATTAATCATAATATAAACTCGATTTGGTTTAATATACTGCAAAATTCTATTATAATGGGTTATTAATAACATGCTTTTCTTATCCTTCAAATTGTTTATTCCATTGGCAACAATTTTCAAAGAATCAATGTCAATTCCGCTGTCTGTTTCATCGAGAATAGCCAAACTCGGGTTTAAAACAGCCAATTGTAATATCTCTGCCCTTTTCTTTTCTCCGCCTGAAAACCCTTCATTTAAATAACGATTCATGAAATTCTTGTCCATTTTTAACAAGTTCATTTTCTCTTCCAATAATCTTTTAAAATCCAGCACCGAGATTTTCTTTCCATTTAAGGAATTGTAAGCTGTTCTCAAAAAATTAAACACTGTAACTCCTGAAATTTCTTGCGGATATTGAAAACTTAAAAATAAACCCAATTTAGCCCTTTCATGCGGTTTTAATTCCAAGATGTTCTTTTCTTTGTATAAAATTTCCCCTTTAACAACTGTGTATTTAGGATTCCCGAGAATAACATTTGCCAATGAACTTTTGCCAGAGCCATTTGGGCCCATTAATGCAACAATCTCGTCATCTTTAACTTCTAAATCAACTCCCTTGACTATCTCAACTCCCTCTACATTAACATGCAAATCTTTGATTATTAAGCTCATTTTATTTTCCTTAAGGCATTTAAAGCAAGCAAAGCGCAATTCATTCTCGCAGGATTTATTTCAACTTCCAAAAGCTTTAATAAATTTTTATCATTCAATCTTTTAATTTCATTTAATGATTTATTCTTAATATGATCAAGTAAGATATCCGTACTTGCTATACTAATAGCACATCCTTTTGCCTGAAATTTAGCGTCTTTAATCTTATTTTTTTCTAGCTCAAGTTTAATTTCAAGTTCGTCTCCGCAGGAAGGATTATGAGCATGGCATTTGATATTAAAATTAGTTAAATTACCTGAATTATTCGGATTTTTGTAGTGCTCTAATATGTTTTCGTGATAGATATTCATTTTTCAAGCACCTTCTTAACTTTTAATAATCCGCTAATCAATTTATCAACGTCTTTTTTTGTATTATAAATATAAAATGAGACCCTTACGCTTCCGTTAATTCCCAATTTTTTATGCAGAATCATGCTGCAATGATGACTCGCGCGAACGCAAATTCCTTCTTCATCCAATAAAGAAGCGACATCATGCGCGTGTATATTTTTAAGATTAAATGCAATAACTCCTAATCTGTCTTTTAGATGATTATTATAAATTTCAATGTCATTAATTTTATTTAACTCAGACAATGCATATTTTGTCAACTCTTCTTCATATTTCTTGATTTTGTCTATATTAATCTTATTCAAATAATCTATTGCAGAAGAAAAAGCCACAACATCTGCTATGTTTGGGGTTCCGCCTTCAAATTTTTCATGATCTTCCTTAAATTTTAATGTTTCTTTTGTAACATCCAGAACAGTTCCCCCTCCTGAAATAAACGGGGTTAAACATTTCAAAAAATCTTTTTTGACATATAATATCCCAACACCAAGAGGACCAAGCATTTTATGTCCTGAAAATGCGTAAAAATCACAATTTAAATCATGAACATCTAAGCTTAAATGCGGGGCAGCTTGAGCACCATCTACAAGCAATTTAGTATTATACTTTCTGCATATTTTGCTTATTTCTTTTATTGGATTTATATTTCCAAGAACATTCGAGGCGTGTGTTATTGCAAGAACTTTAACTTTTTTAATTCTTAATTTTTCATTTAACTCTTTTAAATCAATCTTGCTGTCATCAACATTCAAATAGCCAATTTTAAATCCAATCTTCTTGCTTAACACTTTCCATGGAACAACATTTGAATTATGCTCCATCTCAGTCAATAATACAGTATCATTTTTGTTTAATATCCTTGAAAAATAGCCAAAAACAGCGTAATTGATTGCTTCGGTTGTATTTTTAGTAAAAATTATCTCTTCTTTATCAGCGTTTATAAATTTTGCAACCTTTTCTCTTGTTTTTTCATATAATTCGGTTGCTTCCTCGCTTAAAGTATATAATCCCCTATGAATATTGGCATTATGCTTCTCATAAAATTCCTTGACTTTATCTATCACAATAGACGGGCGCATAGATGTTGCTGCGTTATCCAAGTAAATTATTTCTTTTCCATTAATTTTCCTTTTGAATATTGGAAAATCTTTCTTTATTTCTTCTGCGTTTATCATTTTATTTTCTCATGAATTAACTTATCTAACTCGCCGAAATTTACCTTATCAATTATTTCCTGCAGAAAACCTTTAACCAAGGTAATCTTAGCTTCTTTCTCATCTAAACCGCGGGACATAGCATAGAACATTTTATCTTCGTCTATCTGGGAAACACTCGAACCATGTGTACATCTTACTTCATTATTATTAATCTCTAATTTAGGAATGGAATTTGATTCTGCATTTCCGCTTAATAAAATTGAATCTTGTTTTTGGTAGCCGTTTGAGTTAGAAGCATTTTTATTTATTTTAATTAAGCCTTTATAAAAAGATTTAGCCTTGTCATTTAAAGCGCCCTTGGTCAGCATATTAGAATAAGTATGCGGGGCATTATGAAATGCATTGACATCAAAATCAAATCTTTGCTCATTATTTCCCACAAAGACCGCAAAATGCTCAAATCTTGAGTTTTCTCCGTCTAAACTTACACTAACGCCAGAATTAACTAATTTCCCCCCGAAATTTAAATCAAATAAATTAAATACTGAATTTTTCTCTAATTTAACTTCTCTCTGAATGTTATTATTTGTCGTTATTGAAGATTTTTGCATATTAATAAAATTAAGTTTGGAATTTTCCTTTAAATCAACATTAAAGTTTATCTTTAAATCTGAATTATTTGAATTATAAACTGCTATCAGATTTAATTCTGCATTTTCCTCCAAAATTATAAAAAAATCCTGATTATCGCTGGCTGAAATCTTTAATTTTCTTTTCTCGTTTTTTGGAATTACTATTTTTTTCATCCTAGACTTCCTTCAATCTCTAATTCAATTAGCCTATTAAGTTCAAGGGCATATTCTATTGGAAGCTCTTTTACTATTGGTTCGATAAAGCCATTAACAATCATCTGCGTAGCTTGTTCTTCTGTTAATCCTCTTGACATTAAATAAAATATCTGCTCGTCTGAAATCTTTCCAACGGTTGCTTCATGCGCTATACTGGACTTATCCTGCTTAATTTCTATTACAGGAATTGTATCTGATTTTGAAATATTATCAAGCATTAAAGCATCGCATTGAACTTTTGATTTTGAATTTACGGCATTTTTATTAACATGCAATAACCCCCTGTACCTTGCTATTCCCCCATCTTTAGAAATGCTTTTTGATTTTACAATCGATGTTGTATTTGGGGCAAGATGATAAACTTTAGCTCCAATATCCTGCTCCTGATTTTTTCCAGCGTAACCAATACTCAGATGGTCTGCTCTTGCATTTTCCCCCTTTAATATGCTGCAGGGATAAACCATGCTCACTTTTGATCCGAGGTTTGCGGTTATCCATTCTATTGTTCCGTTTTTTTCAACGATTGCCCTTTTTGTATTCAAATTATAAGTGTTATTACTCCAGTTCTCAGCACTCGAGTATCTTAATCTTGCACCTTCTTTAACATACAATTCCACGCAACCAGCATGCAAAGAACTTGAATTGTATTTTGGCGAGGAGCATCCTTCAATATAAGAAACTTCTGCATTTTTCTCGACGATAATTAACGTATGTTCAAATTGTCCAAATGATTCGGTATTCATCCTGAAATATGCCTGCAATGGCTGTTCTAATTTAACATTCTCCGGAACATAAATAAACGTTCCTCCAGACCATACTGCACCATGCAAAGCGACATATTTATGCAATGTGATTGGAATGCATTTTGTCATAAAATATTCTTTAACTAATTCCGGATATTTTTGCAAGGCTACATCCATATCCTCAAATATTATGCCTTTTTTTTCTAGTTCCTGTTTAAGCTTATGATAAATATTTATGGAATCATACTGGCCACCTACACCTGCAAGATATTTTTGTTCTGCCTCGGGAATTCCCAGCCTCTTGAAAGTGTTTTTAATATCTTCCGGAACATCATCCCATGATTTAGAATTATGCTTTGCATCGGGAATTGCAAAATAAGTTATTTTTTCTGTATCTAATCTAGAAAGATCGGCCCCCCATTGAGGAACTGGTTTTTGTTTGTAAACCTCAAATGCCTTTAGCCTGAAATTCAGCATCCATTCTGGCTCATTTTTGTTTTTTGATATATTTCTCACTACATCTTCATTTAATCCTGGTTCAAACTTTAAAATATGCTTGTCAGGATTTCTGTGCTCAAACATTTCCTTTATTCTTTCATTAACTTCCATTTTTAACTCAATTTTACTTAAAGCATATCTCGCAGGTTTTTGGTATTGATTTATCATGCTGCATGTGAATCTTGCATATATCTTTGGTTTTCCAGAATAATCTGCTTAAATTCTGTATTTCCTTCATTACGTTTCTATTATCTTTTATTCTTCTTGCAGCTTCAATTACCGCATTCTTAAGCCCTTTATCGAATATTCTTTCATTTGCCCTTTTTTCATTCAGATATTGAGAAACTGCAGCCTCTGTCAACCCCAATTTTAAAGCAATTTCCTTTTGGTTTAAATTGTGATTTAATAACTCTTTACTTAGCTCTTTTCTTATTAAAGGAAGCACATACCATACTTCTATTTCTTGCGGATATATCATAATTAACAATAGTTAAGAAGTCTTTTTAAATGTTTCTAGATAATTCTCTTTTTTGTTTCTTTATCAACAATATGAATTACATTCACCGGGCAGGCATCTGCTGCATCTTTATTTGTTGAAAAATCCTTATCTTCAATATCTAAATGCTCATAGCCATCGTCTGTTTTTGTACTTCCGACCACATCTGCTTTTCCGTCTTCCTTGCTCAAAACCCAGAATTCGGGAGCTATAACAGCACACGCACCGCAGGCTATGCAATTCTCCCTGTCGTGCTCGATTTTGTATTTTTTTTCTGCCATTTTATACACATAAATGTTCTTTTATTTGTTTTCTGAGATTTGGACGAACATATTTAACTTGAAACATTTCTTCTCCCTGTTTTTCGAATAATTTAACAGCTTCATTACCATATTCTTTAGCAACATCCGACACATTTAATACGATAAATTTTTTGTTTTTGATGTTGTATCTTTCCTCAAGGATTCCTTTAATGTAGTTTCTAGCGCAGATAATCAAATCAGCATTATCAATATCTTTCTGTAAAACGGGTTTTTCAGCCCCCTCTTTTACACCTCCGAAATTAGTTGAATAGCCCTTTCTTTTTAGATATTTTGCTAAGTATCTACTCCTATTTCTACCTTCTAAACATATACACAATATTTTATTTCCCATTTTAAGTCCAGTCTATAACCAATCCGGTCTTGCCATGGATATAATTATCGCAAGTTAAAGCTGCTTTGCATCCCTCTCCTGCCGAGGTTATGGTCTGCTTATATGGAATAATTGTTAAATCTCCTGCTGCAAATAAGCCTTTTGTTTTGGTATTGCAATACATATCTACAACAATTTCATTTTTTTCATTGACATCAACCAGATCCTTAACAAAATCCACTTTATTCATATATCCTATTTCAACAAAACACCCATCCAGGTTTAATTCCTTTAATTCATTGTCATTAATATTTTTAATAACCAAGGAGTTCAATTTGTCATCACCCTTAAATTCAACAGGGACATTTTCTAGGATAATCTCGACATTTTTTAATGCCCTAACTTTTTCAACATTAACTTGCTCTCCCCGAAATTCATTTCTCCTGTGAATCAGGTAGATTTTTTTGGCATAATTGCTCAAGATTAAAACTGAATCAAGGGCAGAATTTCCACCGCCAATGACGGCTACTGTCTTATCTTTAAACAATGGGGCATCGTAAACAGCATAAATATGAATGCCGCGTCCAAAGAACTTTTCTTCACCAGGGATGTTCAATTGAGCAGGAACTTTTCCATAAGCCAAGATTACACTTTTACTTTCATAAATTTCATTATTTGATAATTTAACTTTAAAATCATTTTCAACTTTCTCAACATTGCTAACCCTGCCTAAAACAATTTCAACATTCAAATCATGAACTTGTTTCTCAAATATTCTCATTAGAGAAGAGCCATTATCTCCCATAAAACCGGGATAATTTTCCATTCTAGATGCGAGTATGGTTTGCCCGCCCTTGTCCATGCCTATAACCAGGGCTTTTAATTTTCTTCTTGCTGCATAAATCGCCGCGCTTAAACCAGCCGCTCCTGCTCCGATAATTATAACATCATACATTTTAACTCCGAATTATCTTAATAAGATTAGTTTTTAAAATTAATCTTTTAGGTGCAACTCAACAACATCTTCATCTTTAAGATTATAGTTTACCCCTACTCTTTGCCCCTGGAATTTTACACCATTTCCAAATATTCTAGCATAATCGAATTTCCTTAAAAAGTCCTTGTGGACATATTCTGCCAAATCTTTGACGCTTGAATGTTTTTTTAAAGCAATCGGAGGATAATCTGCTCTCTTCCCTGGCTGTTTTGTATAAACCTTGATTAAATTAAGATTATTCCATATCAAATCTTTAATATTCTCCTGATTATAATAATAAACTCGATTAATATCAATTCCATATAATTCCTTGTCTATTAACTTTAACTCTGATTTTTCCTTAAAGGTTATAATTAACAAATCACTCTGGCGTATAATCGCAAGCAAACTTGGTCCTAATTCAGAGTATTCAAACTTTTCTGCAATTGCGGGAATTTCAACAATCTGCAGTTTAATCCCTTTGTAATCCAGAACTCCTATTTCGGGTTTTTTGGTTGTAAATGGGTAAGGAGCAATTAAGACGTTTGCATTTGTTAATTTCTTTAATAATGTTGATTTCCCAGAATTAACTGTTCCTATGATGCATATTGTGGCTGCCCCTTCTTTTTTTATGCTTAAGGTTTTGCCAGAACCTTTTTTTGCTTTCTTTTCTTTTTCTGCTAATTCCTTATATTTAGCTATTTTCTCTTTAATCTGTTTTAATAGAGACTCTGCTCCTTTATGCTTGGGTGCAACAGAAAGCATTTTTCTAAGGGCCAGTAATTTTTCCTGCACTGTTCCGGCTTGATTAAATTCAGATTCTGCTTTTCCATATTCATAACCCGCATTAATTGGCATAATATTAATTAGAATTAGTGTTTTAAATATCTTTACATTAGCAAGTTTTTTAAAGCTTATAAATCAAATTATAATATGGCATTTCAATTAAGTTCATTATCATCAAAGTTATCAGATTTCACATTAAATTTAATAGCAGCAATAGTAATCTTGTTAGTTGGACTGGTTATAGGAAGATTTCTTGGTAATTTAACAAGGAAGGTATTACACGAATTAGAATTAGACAAGCTTCTTAGAGAACAGACAAGGTTTAAGATTCCATTGGAACAGTTTCTCGGCTCATTAGTCAAGTTTATTGTTTATTTCATAGCAATAATATTTGCATTAGATCAGCTGGGGCTGCAGACAGCTATTTTAAACATTATTTTAGCCATAATAATTATGATTATAGTAATTTTCATGATTCTGGCAATTAAGGATTTTATTCCAAACTTAATGGCTGGATTGTTTTTGCATCAAAAAAGGAATATAAAGCCAGGTGAAAGAATAGAAGTAAACAATGTCGAAGGCGAGGTAATAAACATTACTTTAACTGAAACAAAACTAAGAACCAGATCAGGAGAAATTGTCTACATCCCAAATTCTGTCTTGACAAAAAATGTTGTTATAAAGAAAAAATAACGAGGTTTATATACTTAAAGATATTATTTGATATCAATGGATATTAACAAGTATGATATAGAAATAAAACATCATGCTTTCAAACAAGCTCTAAAAAGAGGAATTAGTCCAGACTTAATAGAAAATACATTAATCAATGGAAAAGTTAAGCGACATGGTAAAAATTATATTAAAGTTGTAACAAAATCGGCAATAAGATTAAAATTATAACAATAGAGAGAACCGGAGATAAAAAATGAAAAAATGTCCTGAATGCAATAATATAATGAGGGAATTAAACACTAAAACCCCAGATGGTATTAGTTACAGCTATTTTAAATGCGGTAATTGTGGGGAAGAAATATTAAATATGAGCCAGTTGCATAAAGTAGCGGAAAAATATAGGGCAATAAAAAGATTCAACGCGAGATTATCCAAATGGGGGTTAAGCTTAGGATTAAGAATACCCAAAGAATTAGTTAAGAGATACAGGCTGAAAAGCGATAAGAATGTAATAATAATACCTGAAAAAGAAGCAATTAGAATTATTCCTTGATTAATAAGATTTTTATACTGAGTAAATTCTTTATTATCATGGATATTATTAATAAAATAAGTCCAAGCAAAAAAGAGCGTGAAGCAGTAAATAAGGTCATTGATAAGTTCTTGAAGAAATTAAAATCAAGATTAAAAGAATGTGAATTATTAATCGGGGGAAGCATGGGCAAGGATTCCTGGTTATCAGGAGACCATGATGTTGATATATTTGTCAAATTCCCAAAAGGATATCATAAAAGGGATATAAGCAAGATACTGCAGGAGAGATTAAAAAACATAAAATTTAATCTAGTCCACGGTTCAAGGGATTATTTGCAGATTAATAAAGGGAATTATTTGTTTGAAATAATTCCTGTAATAAATATTAAGAAGCACGAAGATGCCTTAAATATAACAGATGTAAGCCCGCTACATGTTACATGGGTCAAAAAAAATGCCAAGAACCATAATGAGATAAGGCTGACAAAAGCATTCTTAAAAGCAAATAATTTGTATGGTGCTGAATCTTATAAAAAAAGCTTTTCCGGCTATGTTGTTGAATTATTAACTATTTATTACGGAAATTTTAATAATCTAGTTGTGGAAGCAAGTGATTGGAAAGAGCCGGTTGTAATTGATATAGAAAGATATTACAAAAACAAGAAAGAATTATTGACTAACCTGAACAAGGATAAATTATCAAGCTTAATTTTGATTGATCCGGTACAACCTGACAGAAATGCGGCCGCTTCTTTATCTCGGGAGAAATTTAATGAATTCATAGGATTATGCAATAGATACCTGAGAAATCCTAGTGAGAAATTTTTTGTTGAAAAGAAATTTGATTTAAATGGATTAAAAAATAAATACAAGAAATATGATATTATTCTATTAAAAGCTAAAGAATTGGAAGGGAAAGAGGATGTTGTAGGCGGCAAATTATTAAAAGCATTTAATTACGTTAAAGAGAGAATAATTAAAGAAGGCTGGAAAGTAAAAGAAGCAAATTGGGAATGGAACAATGAAGTCTTGTTTTATTACGTTGTTGAGAGAAAAAAATTATCCAAGGATGTAATTCATTTCGGTCCTCCGAAGAAGTTAAGTGAGCATGTTGAACAATTCAGGAAAAGATGGAAGAATTACCGGGTTTTCAATGATACATATCATGTTTATGTTAAATTAAAGAGAAAACACAGGGACATAAAACCATCTGTTAAAAATCTGATAAAAGACAAGTATCTGAAGAATTTGGTTAAAGACATTAAAGTAAAATAGTTTTAAGGCTGTTTTTTTGGTTAGGATTATGATGCCTTCTAAATTTCCCCTAGATGAAATACATAAAAACGGTAATAGCCTTCTAATCTATCTCCAGATCTTGTTGGGATAATGTTTCCATTTCGGTTAAGCAAAGCAACATATACCCTATAAATTCCCTCTTCGTTGATTTTAACATCAAACTGATTAAATATTTTATCCAAGGCCAAATAAGAATTTGGCTCAATTACTCTCAAATTATCATTATCTAAATCATTCAACACATTTTGATATACCGACCATGTATTGTTGTCTGAATAATATTTTTCAATATTAATCAATAAATAACCGTTGATGGATATATCCTCCAGATTCATTATCAGGGATTTTGGAACAATATTAAAGTAAGAAGAATAAATATTGTTATCGAGATTGCCGTCGTTTGATGAATTTACCACATGGGTTAAATAATTTCCACCCTCATCTAATCTTATGCTAAATTTCACTTCTTTAAGCTGGTTTTTGCTAATATCCCCTATAAACTCGGTATGTAATATTTCATCATCATGATAAGTATAGAGGTTTACATTATTCGCTGTTTTTGAACCTTGGTTATAGACTTTTATTGTTAAATTAATATCTTCATTGGTCAAAAAATTCCTGTATTCATATTGAATATCATTAATGGTTGCATCTGCTTCATCCGGAATCACTCTAAGATAACTATAATAATTATTATTGTCTTCAATTTCATCCACATCGTCTGAACGGACTTCAAATAAAAATCCATAATCTCCTGCCTCGTCAAAGCTGCGGGTAATTCTTATAAATTTATATGCCTTGCTCGTAATAACTGGATAAAACTCACTTAAAATCAAGGTTCTTTCATTGTTTTTTTCCAGATAAAAACTGGCTGTAACATTATGGGCATCTTTTGGACCAATGTTATTGACGTTTAGCTCTATCTCGTTGCTCTGGTTTATTATCCAAGGTTGGTTAAGAATAGAAATGCGTGAGATAATATCAGGAGCATTAACAATAACATAAATAAAGGCATCGTTGACATTATTGTTTAAGTTTAAATCTTCAGGACTTTCAACAACAAGTCTTAATTGATTCATGCCTGTCTTATTTGGAGTCCAGACAAATCCTATATCTTTTTCTTCATCAACAGTCAAAGAGCCAGTATCTATTTCTTGTATAAAGATTAGATTATTATCCTCAACCAAGTATAAACTTGCTTTTGATTGTGTAATTTCTTCAATACCAATGTTCTGTATGAATGCGGCAACATTATTTTCTATCCCAAGTACACCATTTACTTCCATTATGAAACCGATTAAGTCTGGTCCATCTGGAACTATATTATAATATGCGTAATCAGCATTATTCTCTTGCTTGAAATCATTGGAACTATTAACAGAAAATATAATTTGATGATATCCAAGAGAGGTTGGGGTAAAATCAAATTCGCCGGAAATTGTTTCTTTAGGAATTATAACTAACAAATCTTCATGGAAAACATTGTCATTAATTTCTTGGTTGTTTGAATCAGAATAAATGCTGTAAACATCCAATATGGAATCATATGCTGGTGCTATGCCATCATTCGTTATTTCAAAGTCAATATTAAACGATTTATTTATTACCTCCTTATAATTTCCTGAAGATATCTCAACTTTTAAGTCCGAAGATAATTGAAATTCATCATAAAGGTAAGGTTTTGTTGTGTACTCTGGGTAATAATCCTCGCTTAAATCTTCTCCCCTTGCATAAATATCCCTGATTTTATATGGTCCGTTCAATGCCCATTTTCTTACTTCTGTCCCGTCAAAAAGCAGGCTTATACCATCAATCCCCTTTTTCATAAAAACAGATTTGCTAGAGACAGCATTTTCAATCTCAACTCCAAAGATTGATCTCAAGGAGCTTGCAGAGACATAATAATAACCATCTTCCATAACATCTAGGGTTACATTTAAAACCAAATAATTAATTTTGCCATCATTATTCGTATCTGTACCATAATCTGACAATGATTTAATCACTGCCTTCGGTGCATTTGAAGTAAATGTCATATAGTTATCAAATTTTTCTGTTTCCAGAGGCAATTCATGAGCATGTAATTTTAGATTATTTTCTCCTATCATGGGATTATATATAAATTCAATCTCCTTCATTTCATTTCTTTGCAAATAAGGTATTAAAATTGAATCTTGAGTTAAATTATTAAGCAATAAATCTACCACAACATTGCTCTCATCGCTGCCAATGCTTTTTATCTTTGCAATTACACTCGCATTTTCGCCGGCATAAACCAAATTATCATATCTTAAATCAAACAGTCTTAAATCATAATCGGACTTGGATACATTTAATGATGCCATTACAATGGCATTATAAAATATAAGTCTGTTGCTGCTATCTGGCCCGCCAACCTCATTAATTTCTTCGATTGAAGTAAGATAAATATTATTTGCATTTTCATCATGATATAATATTTTAGCCTTATCGTCTGTTGATAATGCCAATAACAGCCCGTCTTGCGAATCATTTAATTCTAGACCGTTATTGTTATAATATGCGGGAGTGTAGTAAGAATCTTCTTCTATATTGTTGAATATTAAATTATCTTTATATAAAATATCCATATAACCGCTCCAATAATCGGCCCAATTTCCTATTTTGCTTTGATCCATTCCGAATAATGGAGCTAACTTCATATTATTTGGAACTAACTCGGAAAATGTGCCGCTGGTAGCAATGATGCCGTGACCTTCATTAACATATTGTTTAATGGCATCTATTTCCTCATCAGTGTAATGCCAATTATTTCCAGTATAACTGCCATCATCCCATGCATTTGAAATAATTAAAACATCTGCTTCTGATTCTGCTAAATCTTCATATGTAATAGACTCCTTATTTAATAAATTATAATCTATTTCAACCAAGTATTCTCCGTAATTAAACCACTGTTCATTTAACTCATCAAAGATTGTATAACGGGAAAAGTCCGTTCCCCATGAATCTACCACGACCGCATTTATCTCTCCTTTTATTGACTCAAAAATTTTGATTTTTCTTACAGCTTCATTATTAGATTTAAACAATTCCCCTTCAATTGGCTGGATTTTGATTTTTATTTCGTTGTCTCCTGATTCATCGGCAAGGTAACTAAAGCTGACCTCTTCTATTTCACCTGAATTTAATGAAGCGATTACAGAAGAATCTCTTAACAGGCCGTTCACATAAAGTCCTGCATTTAAATTAATCTCATCATTTAATCCAGAATTTTTAATTAATGCATTTACATTGACATTGTCATTCAGCTGCGCAAATTTATCATTTAATAAAATGTCATAAACATAAATTTCATGTGCGGGATCATTTAAGCTTATTATTGACGCAATCAAATCAACAACGCCATAACCATAAGAATTATCTTTTCCGTTTTCTCCCCTATCTAAAGCCGAATTATATAATAAATCCTTAATCTGCTGATCATTAAAATCAGGCCTATATTGATATAACAAAGCTATTGCACCAGAGACATGGGGTGTTGCCATGCTTGTCCCGGAAAGTTTCCAGTATTCATCAATAGTGTCCAATTTAGGAGCATTTATGCTTATTCCTGGAGCAGCAATATCTGGCTTTATTCTTCCATCCGATGTTGGACCACGAGATGAAAAACTCGCTATTTCCAAATTATTATTTATTGCTCCAACAGTAATTGCTTTTTCAGCTGTTCCTGGACTAGCTATTGTTCTTGAGCTCGGACCAGAGTTGCCGGCAGCCACAACTAAAGTAATTCCGTAATCAACCAGTGCATTTGCAGCATATTCCATAGGGTCATTATCTGGTCGCGCTCGACCCCCCAAACTCATAGAAGCTACTCTTATATTATATCTATCTTTATTCTGAGCAACCCATTCCATTCCGGCAATAACTTGGTCATAAGTTCCGCTACCATGGTCACCCAAAACTTTAACTCCGACTAGTTTTGCTTTTGGTGCAACGCCAACATAAGTATGATTTATGCCACCTGTGCCACAGCAAATTCCAGCGACATGGGTTCCGTGGAAATGATCATCATATGAATCCTGCTTAAAATTAACAAAATCCTTAAATCCAATTATCTTTGGATCATCTGTATTCGGATTATCATCCAAATCATCTAAACTTTCGTGTCTAGGATCAATTCCCGTATCAATTACAGCAACAGTAACATTTTCTCCAGTTAAGCCAAATTCTTTTACAATGATATCTGCATTTATGACAGGAACACTTTTATCTAAAGCAGCATAAACAATTTCATTTGGAAATACATTCTCCACATTGTCCAGTTTTTCAATTTCCTTGGCCTGTTCCTCATCAATGTCCAAAACAACCCCATTAAACAAATCGCCGTTAAATTCTCTCTTAATTCTGGATTCGTCTAACCTTAATTCTTCTTTTACCTCTTCAAGGCTATTTTTAAATTCCCTATTAAACTCATTTTCGTAATTTTCTATTTTATCGTCGAAAGATTCCTGCAATTCTGCATATTTTTTCTGCGCGTTTGAGTAAAGAACTTTATTAATATCCCTCTTGGGATAATTATAAATAAAGTTTAATGCATTAAGGCTCTTGCTTGCTTCTTCATAATTCTCCTTATAACTTATGCTCTTTTCTCTGAGATCCTGCAATTCATTCTCTAATCTAGCTTTCCTGACTAAAACAGGCTCTTGCTTAAATTGTACAATATACCCGTCTGGTGGAGAAACAAATTCCCTTGCAATTCCAGATCCCAGTAAATTTCCACCAGCATTTTCCGGCGGGTCTGTTAATTCTATTCTTTCGTAATTTGTATAATCATTTTTTGTTGTAGCTAAAGTAAGATAGGCATCAACCTGCTCAATAATTTCTGGTTCTATCTCAACATTAACGGTATTCGAGTTTTTGCTTTCTTCTTCATCTGTGCTTAAAATCTTTACATAATAAGAATACTCGCCCGCATTCAAGTCTTTGTCCTCATATTCACAGATATTTCCATCACAATATGCGCTTCGAATATTTTCATTTATTAAAATATTATTTCTGTAAATTTTGAATTTATATTCACCCTGCTCTGTTTTATCAGATAAACCTAATCCGACTGATCTGGGTTTGAATAAATTTTTGATGAAATTATTTAGGTTGGAAAATACATCTGCAAAAGCGTCTGAAACAGAATTTCCTGTTATAACATTATTTGTTTCCCTTAAGATATTCCTTACGCTGAAACCTGTGCCATAACTTGTACGAGACTCTTCTAAATTTCTTAAAGGCTCACATTCAGATAAAGGTTTGCATTGTTTATTGCATCCATTAAATATTGCACCATAACCAGACATACAAGAGACAGTCATTGGTTCGCAAACATCATTAATGCAACAGCTGTCTCCGACCCGAATGCATTCTGTTCCATAAGCAGAAGTTCCGTGAAAAGAATATGTCCAGCTTAACACAACATCATTATCAATAGCTCTTGCTGATAAATTAACTTCCAGGAGTTGTGCATTTACATTGACCAGAAAAAGCAAAAATGCCAAGATTATTGTTAGAATCGGCCCCTTTTTCATTGGTATTTCTATCTAAGAGGATTATATAAGTTTACCTAAATTAAAAAAGCTTAAATAAACTTTAATCCCAATAATTTTAATGATAAACTGGAATTTTGACCCTGTTTTATTTTCTCTTGGCAGTTTAGAAATAAGATACTATGGATTATTTTATGTTATAGGATTTATTATGGCATTTCTTTATTTAAACAACGCAAGAAAAAAACAAAAAATTGAGTTAAGCAAAGATCAGGTTTATGATTTAATCTTTTATTTAATTATCGGGGTTATTCTAGGATCAAGAATATTTGAAGTTTTATTCTGGAATCCTGGTTATTACTTTTCCAATCCTAAGGAAATTATAGCAGTATGGGATGGCGGAATGAGTTTTCATGGCGGCTTAATCGGAGCAATTTTAGCAGGTTATTTATTCTGCAGAAAAAATAAATTCAGCTTGGCGAAATTAGCTGATTTAATAGTAATTTCAGCAACATTAGCCTTATCTTTAGGAAGAATTGGAAATTTGCTCAATTCCGAGATATACGGAAGAGTTGCAGATGTTTCCTGGTGCTTTAATTTTCAAGATGTTATCGGCTGCAGGCATCCTTACCAGATTTACATGGCACTGATGCATTTCCTAAGTTTCTTAATGTTATTAAATTTAAACAAAAAAGAGCATAAAAATGGCTCTGTTTTCTGGACAGGGGTTTTATTTTTTGGTATCGGCAGATTCTTATTGGATTTCTTCAGAGAGGATATTTTATATTACGGGTTAAGTTTAGGGCAATACTTCAGCATCCCATTGGTTCTAATTTCAATATATTACTTAAAAAAGAAAAATTTATAAAAGAATTTTTCCTTATAGCCCATTATGGGACAAGTTCATGATTTGATAACAAAGGATATGACTATTTCAGAGGTCATTGAAAAATATCCGAGTACAATTGAAACCCTGCTAATGACAGGGGTGCATTGCATCGGCTGCCACGTATCATATTTTGAAACTTTGGAGCAGGGAATGAAAGGGCATGGGATGACAGATGAAGAAATAGATGATGTAATCAAGGAAATGAATAATGTTGTTAAAGAAGAAAAATTAAGCAATAATGAAGATTTCAAGATTACAGAGAAAGCAGCCTCAAAAATAAAAGAAGTAATCAAGGACAAAGACGGGTTAAGGATAGAGGTTATTCCAGGCGGATGTTCAGGTTATATGTATAATATTACAACAGAAGATAAAATTAATAACGATGACAAAGTTTTTGAAGAAAAAGGCGTTAAGGTTATTTTAGATAAGGAAAGCCTTGATTTATTAAAAGGAAGCAAATTAGATTATGTTGACTCGTTGCAGGATGCCGGTTTTAGAATTCATAATCCTAATGCCAAGTCAACTTGCGGCTGCGGACATTCTTTTGGCTGATTTTAGTGCAATGGTTTTTGCAAAGTAAAAAAATTCCGAAGAGTTTTTGAGACGGCACGTAACCGATACACTTATAAATGTTTTATTCATTCTTTAGTAGTATCGGTGTTAAAATGAGTTTAGACGAACAACTTCCAATAGCGAATTGGCCTACAGAATCAAGCGAATATAAAGTGGTTCAATTACAACTAGATGGAAATCTACATTTACGATTTGCAGAAGAGGGCTGGGAAACACACGCTGTTATATTGATGAAATTATTTTCTGATAGAGATATAAAATATGATAAAATTGTATCAAGAAGTGAGTGTGATGTCCCAGCACTTCAAGGAGAAAGATACAAAATTCATGGAATGGGCAAATCAAGAGTAAATGTGGAACAAAGACAAGCTTCTTTCTATGGAAATAGTTTTGATTATGGAATTGGAATTGATACAAAACATTTAGATTCTGTAAGGTCTTTAATTAATGATTGGAAGTTGGAATAATTCTTCGAGTGCCGTCTCAAAAATTGAATATAATGCCTGTTATGTGCCCCGAACGGAGCGTAGCGGAGTGAGAATGCAATGGGGTTCGACGAACGAAGTGAGGAGAAAGTCGGGCGGAGGCGGGCGTTATCTTTCCCATTCTTTAATATGCGGTGAAAAATCAAGCTGATAATCTGGAATACCGAGCGTCAAACCATATTTTGTAACATCGGCATATTGTTCTGGTTTGGAGCGGTCAACTTTGAAAACTTTATTGCGGAAGATAATATAATGAAATTTATCATTCTTGAAATCAGCATACCAAGAATGTTCAGAATCTAATGATTTGCTTAAATCTTCCGCAATCTCATCAGCTTGATTTTCTAGAATTTCAACGGTGTGTAAAGTCCATTGTTTAATCCAAGGAGTCTTATGTTCTTCAGTAACTTCTTCTACTTTTGTTTTGATTATTTTTACTTTCTGAAGAACATCTTTGTTTTCAAGACTTTCTTCAATTATTACGCCGTTGAAATTCGTCATATTTTTAGATTATGAATGGGAGTTTATAAAATTGTTGATTGAAGCCCGCCGTAGCCCGATTGCACATAATCGCTGTTAATCTCTCCCGAATACTTGCAGGGACTAAAATTTAGTGCAACGATGCCGAAGGCAAAATTTTAGAGTTAAAGCGAACTCTGGGATGGYGGGAACGCCAGAAKTTTTTATAATATTTCAGATTGTCGCCGTMGTTTTCGTNNAAGTTGGGGGGCAGTAGTTCATTAAACAAGTTTGTGTCTTTTTGCATATCTATAAATGTCATATGCTTCATATATGGTTCCAATTACAATTAAAATTCTAAAAAGCCATATCCCTAAAACAACCGCTAAATAAAATGTGTTTGTTGGTTGAAGGTCTTTTTCAATAAAATCTACAATATGTTCATAAATATTTATTTCAGAAGGAATAATGTTTATTAATCCAAACAAGAACAATGCAATCTTTTTTAATAGTGTTAAATAGGACATCTTCATTTTAAGATTTGTCTACCGACCAAACCATATTATCAAATTCGTAATAATAGTAATCAAAAAAGTCTTTATCATCGCTTAAATAGCTAATAATTAAAATCTCGTTGCCTGATTTTATTAAGGCTTGAGAGCTGAATGTGGTTGTTCCTGCGACATTTGCAGTCATATTAAATAATGCAACTTCAAAACCATTTTTATTGTTTTGTAAAAATTCTGGTTCTGTATATTGGGCGTTGGGTGCAGATTTTTCTAAACCATCCTTAAATCCGTCATAAAATTCTTCTATTGAACCCCCATAGTTTGAGCTTTCAGAATACATAATTCTAAACATTAATGCTTCTCCGTTTTCTCCGTAACTGATTAAAAATAAGGGAATATCAAAATAACCTGCTTTTACATTTCTAATCGCATAATAATTTTCGGGAATTAAAAGTGTAAATCTACTCATTATCGTTTCTTTTTGTTCTTTAGTCAATATATCATTTTCAACAGCATTATTTAACTGCTCATTCATCTTTTGAGCTTCACTTAAACAAACAGGTATTCCAAAATCAGTATTTGGAACACAACATTCATCACCAATCATCATCTTAGGATATTCACAACTTGCTTTTTGGAAAAAATCAAAACCAAATAAAGCTATAAAAATTACGAGAGGGATAACGATAGAAAGTACAAGTTCATTTCTTGCGGATTTGTATTCTTTTGATTCTTTTTTGTGTTGTTTCTTAACTTTTACAAAACGCAACACTAAAGATATTAAATCTGCAAAGAATCCTAAAAATAAAATAGAATTCTCTCCTAAATTTTCAGGAGAGGCATTTGGGTTTAACATCAATAAAAATATAATGGCTAAAATCATTCCTGCAAAAAATAATCCGATACATATCCCAATTTTAGCAAATGTTGATTTTTCTTTATAAGTTTTAACAACATTTTTACAAGCGAGAACAAATAGGAAGATTCCAATAATTCCAATAAATGAACTATCTGCCATATTATTATAGTAATACAATAACTACTTTATAAATATTCTTTTTTCGTTTCGTCGTCTGCCCCCCAACTTTTCGTTTTGGAAAAAATTTGGATGAAGCGAAGCGTAATCGTTTATCCTATGTTAGACAGAATTTTCAGCAGAAAATTTGGTTTTCTTTTTTTGTGGTCGGATAAACGAAGTTTTTTCTTTTTAGTTAGGCGACAATCTGCTATTTAGGGGCGGGTGGTCGGGGGTATCAGAGTTCGCTTTAATTGAGATTAATGATGTTATATTCTCCGAAGGACAAAAATTTAGTGCAACGTTCCGAAGGAAAATTTTTGAGTTGCGAGTCCGCCGAAAATTCGTTGTTGCCGTAGTTTTTTCTTTAAGGGTTGCCGCCGCCGAAAATTACACTTTTACCTTTCTGAATAAATATGCTCCTAAAATAATCATAACAAGTGTAATGCTTCCCAAAACTAAACCGCTAATTAGTGGGCTAATATGGGATGTTCCTAACAATCCATATCTAATTCCTTCTACACCATAAGTTAGAGGGTCCAGCAAAGTGACGGTTTTCAGCCAAGATGGTAAACTGTCAATCGGAAAAATTGCTCCTGATAATCCAAAAATTGGGAAGATAACGAAGTTCATAATAAGTTGAAAACCATGCATATCGTCCATTTTTGAGGCAATTGCTATGCCTAAAGCAGTGAAACAAAGACCAATAAGTAGCATGAAAAGGAAAGCTATAAGAAAACCTGCTAAATTAGTGATATTCGCTCCAATAAAAAGAGATAAGACAAGAATTATCAATCCTTGAATAAATGCAGTTGTCGCCCCTCCTAATGTTTGCCCAATCATAATCTCCAATCTTGAAACTGGAGCAACAAGAGTCTCTTTTAAGAACCCAAATTGTTTATCCCAGATTATTTGAATACCTGAGAATATTGAAGTAAATAATACACTCATTGCCACAATTCCTGGGATAATAAATCCAACATAATTGTGTCCCATTCCTGGAATGTCTACAACTGAATTTAGTCCAAAACCAAGAATTAGCAAGAAGAATAGAGGCATGCCTAAACTGCCGATTATTCTGCTTTTAGACCTTAAATAACGTTTTATATTTCTTAACCAAATTGCATAGACAATATCCATTTTATCTCCTCCACATCCTGCGTCTCAAACGCATATTGTCTTTTGTGCTTGCCTCTTCTTCTCGGATTGTTTTTCCAGTAAAATGGAGAAATACATCTTCAAGAGTTGGTTTGTGAATAGAAAGTGAGAGTATGTCAATTTTATTTTTTTCTGATAATCTAACTATATCTGCAACATGCTTTTCTGAATTCTGTAAATCTATAGTCAGATGATTATTATGTTTATGCGTGTTTTTAATCCAAGGCAGTGATTTAAGAGAAGAATTGAGCTTATCATTATCAGAAGATTCTATTGTAATGATGTCCCAACCCATTTCTTCTTTTAATTTTTCAGGTTTGTTCAAGGCAATTATTTTTCCTTTGTCTATTATTGCCATATTATGGCAAAGCCTGTCTGCTTCTTCCATGTAATGCGTCGTAAGTATTATAGTAATATTTTTCCCCTCATTTAATTTTTGGATATATTTCCAAAGATGGTTTCTTGTTTGTGGATCAAGACCAAGCGTTGGCTCATCCAAAAACAAGATTTGTGGCTCATGCAAAAGTCCTCTTGCTATTTCCAAACGTCTCCTCATCCCACCTGAAAATGTTTTGACTAAATCATTTTTTCTATCTTCAAGGCCTACAAGTTGTAAAAGTTTGTGTATTTTCTTTTGCTTTATCTCTTTTGGGATGCGGTAAAGTCTCCCATGAAAATCCATATTTTCATAAGCTGTAAGTTCTTCATCAAGACTTTGGTCTTGAAAAACAATCCCTATGGATTTTCTTACATCATCCTGATTGTTGATGATGTTAAAACCATTTACAAAAGCTTTGCCAGAAGTCGGCTTTAGTATTGTAGCGAGCATAGATATTGTTGTAGTTTTTCCTGCTCCGTTAGGTCCAAGCAAACCAAAGATTTCTCCTTTTTCTATGGTGAAGGATATATTATCTACTGCTGTTAGTCCATTAAATTCTTTAGTTAAATTCTCAATAGTTATTGCGGGCATTTTACTCAATCTTCTTTAATTTAGACAGACAATTCTGCAGAATTCTTTTGACTTCGCCTTTTTTTGATTTTGTTATAGAAGTCTCTTTTATTTCCAGAATTAAATTAAATATATCCATTTTTTCTTGTCCCAGAATATCGGCAAATAAGTTTCTGAAATATGAAAACCTCTCTTTTAATTCTTTCTTTTCCTTGCACATGGATAAAAGAAGTCTTCTTCCTTTGGGAGAAAGTTCGAAAATATTTTTTGAGCGAGGCCCAACATTTTTTATTCTAATTAATTGTTCTTGTTCTAATTGTTTTAATAAAGGGTATATTGTTCCCTTGCTAGGAGACCATTCATTCCCGCATTTTTGCCTAATCTCGGATAATATTTCGTATCCTGATTTTGGTTTTTTCTTTAGGGTGTGAAATATGTAGATTGTTATAAGTCCCAATTTCTTTCCTTTTTTATTTGTACACTTTAATAATTCAACCATAATTAAACCCCATATGCCAGAATTGCTATTACGGCACTAATAATTACAGAAAAGATAATAATCTGCCATGCCTTTTTTCTGTCCTTTGTGCGAGATTCGGCTTGTCCCACTGAGTCAGTTTTGCCAACATCTCCGAAATTGAAAAGTGACGCAAAACCAAAGTAAGCACAGAAGTGCATATGCGCCTGCAAAAAACCAACTGCCGACATCATTGTCGGGAAAAACAGCGTAAGCCTCCAAATATGAGGCGCATCAAACCAAATAAATAATGTCCAAAGCATAGCAATTGCTACGAGTCCGATCCACCCTGCCTGCTTTCTTTTTTTTATTTCCGCAGCGCCGATATTGCAGACGCCGGGAATATATTGATTTGACGTTTTCAAATTCATCATAGATTGTTAATTGGCAATCAGTACCATTTTATGAAGATTGACATCTGACCGCAATTGCTTAAGCATAAAGTCAGCTACATCGGCCCGCGCAATCATTGGGAATAATCCTTTCAATTCTAGACTTTCTCCAAACCTGTACGTTTCTGTTTTTGGGCCATTGGCCAATCCTACGGGACGAACGATAACCCATTTCAGACCGCTTTTTCTGATGGCCGATTCTTGAACCAGTTTGTCCGCATAGAGCCCCTTCATAAAGGTTTTTGTTAAAAGAGAAATGAGAAAACTATTTTTTCTCACCGCGTCATCCATAAACATTGCCGATTCCACTATCAACCGTTTTGCATTGTGCGCTTTCATGGCTTCAATAATATTTTTCGTGCCCGGGCCCACTACTTTTGCTTTTGACAGTGGCTTAACACCCAACGCCACGAGCACCGCATCACTTCCTTGAATCGCCTTTGATACATCATCTTCATTCAAGACATCCCCTTTGATAATTTTTAATTTTTTGTTATTTATGGATAGCTTTTCAGGATTGCGAACAAGGGCAGTGATTTCATGCCCCTGCTCTAATGCTTGCTTGACGAGTTCTTTCCCCGTGCCACCCGTGGCTCCAAAAATTGCAATTTTCATATTACACTCCTTGTGTCCGCGCCGCTTTGAGAGCTCGCGCCCACCAGAGAAGGTCGTCAAAGAATATCTGCACGCGATCTCCCATCATACCCTCGTGAATTGGTTTGAACATTTCAGGGCCTGTCGGTCCTTTGCCCATCATCGCCGCAAAGAATATATCAACGGGAATATGGATGGCATTTCTAATTGGCGCCATTTGAAGCTCGACCGCAACTTGGCGAAGCTGTTCAACCGAGCGCGAACCGAGTGCACTTCCGTAACTTACAAAACCGACCGGCTTTCTGTTCCACTCAGGATAAATTACATCCATTGCGTTTTTGAGCACTGCCGGATAGCCGTGATTGTATTCTGGTGTAACAATGATAAACGCATCCCCTTCGTTTATTTTTTCCGCCCACTTTTTGACAACCTTATTTGAATAATTGCCTTTAGCCATTGAAGGAGACATCGGATCCTCAAAAAACGGCATCGCATAATCTCGCAGGTCTAGAAGCTCAGCATCCACGCCTTCTAGCTTCTTTGCTTCTTCAAGTATCCAATTAGATGGCTTTTCACTGAAACGACCTTGCCTTGTGCTGCCAACAATAATTTTAATTTTTATTGGTTGTATATTTTTTATAGTATTAACCTCCACCTCCTAAACATTATTTGAAATATACAATTGCTAGGATATTTAAAGGTTTCGGATTCGAACGTTTCATTATTGAACTAATGAAATTATTATAACCTGCAAAGCAGACTATCTGTCTCGCATGGACTCGGCGGCAACCCTCGTTAAAGATAAGAAAAAATTTCGTTAAAATTTTGTTAGACGATTTGCGAAGCAATTTCGTGAGTTTCCGTTTTGTGAATTTTAATGAAAGCAACAATAGTAGAATTTTCGGTGGCAACCTCGTAAGAGGAGGACTCGCAATTGAATATAACAGGCTTTTAATGAAGTATCTTAAATTATTGTCTTTTAAGTCCTAATAACCCTATTCTCGAACAATGACCTTACAAATTTTACCATCATTTTCTTCGATATTTTCTTTATTTCTTGCCTCTTATCCTCACTTTTTAGGTAATAATAACATATAAAAGCGAAACAAGTATTTATATTTTATGGTCTACTTTCCCGTAGATATAGAAAAAGCTATTGCAAGAGAATGTAAAAGAAGAGGCTACAGTGAGAAAACAATTAAAAGCTATACATATTGCATAAACTATTTTCTTAAATTCACAAATAAGCCATTAAATAAAATAAGCAAGAAAGACGTTCGTTTATTCTTAGAAAATTTATCTGAAAAAGATATGGCAGGAAATACAATGAACGTGTATCATATGGCAATCCGTTTTCTTTTTCAGGATGTTTTGGACAAGAAAATCTGGATAAACATTAAATACTCAAAAATACCAAAAAAGCTGCCATTAGTTTTAACAAAAGAGGAAGTTAAGAAATTATTCAACGCGATTAATAATAAAAAACACAGATTAATGATTCGATTAATGTATGCTGCAGGGTTAAGGGTCAGCGAACTACTAAACTTAAAAATAAATGATCTTGAAATCAGCAAAAGCTATGGTTATGTCCGTAAAGGCAAGGGGGATAAAGACAGAATATTCATAATTGCTGATGCATTAAAAGATGATTTGACAAAATTAATTGGGTCAAAAAAGCTGAATGAGTTGGAATATTTATTTACAAACAATAAAAAAACGAAATATAACATAAGCACCCCGAGGATGATCATTAAAAAAGCGACCGGGGAAGCCGGAATAAATAAAAAAATTTCTTGCCATACATTAAGGCATAGTTTTGCAACACATTTGATTGAAAACGGCTATTCAATTGCAGAAGTCCAGGCTCTACTTGGCCATAAAAGTCCTGAAACAACTTTTGTTTATGTCCACACAGCTTCGCCAAACATGATTAAGGTAAAAAGCCCATTGGATAATTTACAATAAAAAAGACATCCGATTTCAGAGAAATTAAAAACAGGAAGAAAGAAGATAAGAATAAATTAAACTCCTAATTGATTTATAATTAGATTTATATAAATCTCTAAGATTATCAAGTTATGGGTATATTAAAATTTCTTTCGTTAAGCTTTTAAATTTTGCCTTATGTTTAATCTCATGGAAATTACAGATAAAGTCTTTTCGGAATTACCAAGATTAGAAGAATATAAAGACGAATTTCTTGAAATAATTTTGCCAAAAAGCGATAAAGATGACAGGGAAAGGATATGGAAACACCAGTTTGGCTATAAAAATGTAGCAGTGTATTTTTTTGATACGAACAGTGATAGAATAACCAGGGCAGAAATTGAGTTTAACAATGAGGACCGAAAAATGATATATTGTATTGGGTTGGCTATTGATTCATATGATCATTTAGATAATAATCCAAAATTATTTTACCCAGATAGGTTACCTAGTGTTAAAAAAACCAAAAAACTGATTTCAGAAGATGAATTAGATATCGAGTCTTTTTATCTTTTCACATTAAAAAGTTATACTCAATTGATTAGGTAGATACTGATAAAATACTTTTAACTATAATTTTGAGTTAAACTTATATATTAATAAATCGATTTAATTTTAATGAAAAAAGAGCATGATCATACAGGTTCTAATTTAAAAGATATTATTCTTGGCGGACAAGACGGGTTAGTAAATGTTCTCGGGATTATTTTAGGAGTAGCTGCAGCAACATTCCAGACAAAAATAATTATTGTTGCAGGATTAGCTGCTGCTTTTGCTGAATCTATTTCAATGGCTGCAGTCGCATATACATCAACAGATGCTGCCTTATCATATTACAATACAAAATTAAAAAAATCCAGTTTAATAAATTTATTAAAAGAAGAGTATGAGAACCCCAAAAAGAGTGCCTTCATTGTTGGATTAAGCGCAATAATAGGAAGCTTAATTCCACTGGTTCCATTTTTCTTTCTGCCAGTTAAAATAAGCATAATCGCTGCTTTGATTTTATCAGCATTGGCGTTATTTATAGGAGGAACAATAAAAGCCAAGTTAACTAAAGGGAATGAGTTTAGATCAGGATTAGAAATGTTAATTATTGGAATGCTGGCTGCTTTGGTTGGATATTTAATAGGAACTTTATTTGGAAATCTAGATTTTTAAAAAAATAAAAAAAGAATTAGATTTTAATTTCTTTTATAAAATTAAAATTTTCTGTGTTTTTGGTAACAATCCCTGCAGTAAACAGGTTTGCCTTCTTTTGGTTTGAAAGGTACTTCACATTCTTGACCACAATCAGAGCAAGTTGCTTTATGCATCTCTCTTGGTCCAAAATTTCTTTCGCCTTTGAAACCTCTGTCTTGAAATCCCATTTTCTCGTTTCTCCTTAATTTAGTTATACTTGGATGCTAAAAGATCCTTAGTATTCTAAATATGATAAAAATTACCTATTTATAAGGTTATGTTTTAGCTGAGCTGTTAAGTTAGCGTCATCTATTCTTGGATAAATTTCGACAGCTTTTTAAACTTCGGGTTCCTAATAATTTTATGAAAGTTATGAAAGTGGTTGATAAAAAGATAGGAAATACTACTTATTACAAATATAGAATTAATCTTCCAAAAGAGGCAGTTGAGCAATTAAATTTACTGGATAAAGAGTTAAAAGTTAAAGTTGAAAAAAACAGAATAATAATAGAAAAAGTGTAGTTCTATTAGGGTACCGAAAGGTTTATATAGTTCGGGTGCCTAATTATAGCATGGAAAATGTTATAAAATGTAAACATTGTTCAAGTTTAAACTTCTGTAAGAAAGGATTTAGAAAAACAGACTATCGAGGAAAAATTCAAAAATATTTCTGCAATGATTGTAAAAGATTTTTTACAAATGACGATGGATTTTACAGAATGAGAAATAATCCGAACATTATCACAATGTCTATTGATATGTATATCTCTAATTTATCTAGTAGAAAAATGAGAAATCAATTAAAAAGACATCTTAGCCACAAAATTAGTCACGTTTCTGTTTTAGATTGGGTTAGGAGATGTACTTTGAAAGTCCACAAATTTATAGATAAACAGGGTTATAATCTTGGCAATAGTTTCTATGCTGATGAAACAATGATTAACAGAGAGGGAAAATTAGACAGATTTTGGTGCTGTCTTGATTGGGATACTAGGTTAATAACTGGATTTCATTATAGCTTATCTGCTAATCCTATTGAAGCCCAAGAATTTTTGAAAAAATCTATAAGAAAAGGTAAACCAAGATACATCCAAACAGATGCAGGAGTTTTCTATCCAAGAGCATTTAGAAAACTTTTCTATTCTAATAAGATAGGCGGTTTAACAATAGAGCATAAGATACAAAACGTAAGAAAAACAAAAATTCATAATTACAGAATTGAAACTGTCTTTATGAAGATAAAAGATAGAGTTCTAGATTTTAGGGGTTTGAAAGCTTTATGGTCTGCTCCTATTTTAATGACAGCAATAGTTATTCAGCATAATTTTATAGAAAATCATTCAACAACTGATGAAGTTCCTTCTGAAAGAGCGGGGGTTAATTTGGAATTAGGAGATAATCGATGGTTGGATTTGATAAGATTATCAAACATTTAAGAAATTTTTTTTAGTTCTTCAATATCTTCTTTATTGGAATCAAAATCATATACGTCCTTAGAGCTATTTCTCTCTTCTAATTTTTTTATAAGGGTGGGGGCTATTTTTTTAGCTAATTCCATTTCCGCATTTTTAAATAAAAACCCATACACATACATAGGATGCTTGGCTACTTTAAGATAGAAATCTAAAGCTTCTTCCACTCTTCCATCAAGATATAAACATTCTGCTACTGCAAAATTACTTCCTTCTTTATTCTTTTGCTGTGAGACAGTTTCAGCAGCCACATCATATTTTTTCATCCTATCTGCCAAACGTAGCTTTTTTTCTAGTTGTCCTGTTTCACTAAAATAAGTTAGTACCGAATCTGCCACACTTTCAGGTAAATTTGGGGGTCTAACAGAATAGTATCCTAATGTAGATCTCTGATCAATAACACATCTTATCACTCGTGTACTTTCTCCCATCAAATATGCAATATTTGCTTTCTCTTCTATTGTTTTAGCTGCTTCAAGAGTGTTTACAACATTAATTTTTCTCAAGTCTTTTGTAAAATCGTCTCCATAAGGCGAAGAATCTTCATACCCCAAAGCACCGGCCCATTTTTTATGTTCGGGAGTTTGTTTTTCTAAAGAAGTATTTGCCTCTCGGATAATTTGACTTATTTTAGAGGAATCATATCCACCCAATTCTTCATGATCTCTTAAAAGACTCATGCGGTTAAAAAATCTAGTTAAGGAGATGTTGGTTGTGGGTGAATTAGCCCTAATGACATTCGGCAGACTATAACGATTTTCGAAAGGCGTCATCGGATGCATTGCTGTCTGCCTATAATAGTTTACAATTCTTCTCAATGTTTCTTTGTTTGATTTCATTGTATATCTGTTTTTTTATTGTAGAGTAGTAATAATAAAGGGGGGTATTTAATTAATTGCTCTCTCAATTGGGAGTATAATAAAAACATTTATATATTATATTAAATTGTTTTTAACTATGGATATCGAGATCCTAGAAGATTTGGGTTTAACGCCATCAGAAATTAAAGTGTATATGGTACTCTTAGAAACTGGAACAAGTCATGCTGGAAAAATCATAGAAAAAACCGAGTTACAAAGTTCAGTTACTCATCGAGCACTCTTATCATTGATTAAGAAAGGGCTTGTGGGATATATACAACAGGGCAAACACAAAGTATATTCTGCAACAGAACCAGAATATTTTCTTCAGTATATAGAAGCAAAGAAAAAACGTTTTGAGCAACTATTACCAGAATTAAAAAGAAAACAAACGATGATGCAAAAAGAAGAGACTCATACTTCGATGTTCAAAGGAAAAAAAGGCATCTCAGAAGTTTACTATAAACTCATCTCTTTATCAAAAGGAGAATTTCTTACTTTTGGAGGATCTAAAGAAACTACTGATTTTATGGGATTGACTTGGTGGAAGAACATGTATATAAAAAGAATTGCTAATAATCTTTCTCAAAGACACATCGCTTCAGATGAAGTTTTACCCTATATTGGCCCTTTTCTAAAGATGAAATTAACCAAAATGAGATTCTTACCTAAACAAACATTTAGCCAATATCAAGAAACAGCAATTATTAATGATTATGTAGCAATTACAATTTTCGCTGATGAGGGTTATTGTATTTTAATTCATAATAAAAATGTTGCTGATGGATACAGAAAGAATTTTGAAGTGATGTGGAGGTTAGCAAAAGACAAGAAGGAGTTAAAGTAAAAATCCTATTTCTTTTTTATAAAAGATTATTAAAGGTGACGTTTACTTTACAGCTCAGTTTTAGCGCAAGATTTAAATAAACCTAAATTTGATTAGAGTAAATGCAAACTTACGACATGATAATTATCGGGGCTGGCGTTACAGGAATGGCTAGCGCTATGTACGCCGGCAGGTTAGGATTAAAAACATTGGTTATCGGGACTAATTCTGCAAATGAGCTGCCAATCGGAGGAGTCATTACATTAACAGAAGTTGTTGAAAATTACCCCGGATTCATCAGGTTAACTGGGCCAGAATTGGCTGAGAATATAAGAAAACACGCCCTTGATTACAAGCCGTTAGTTGAAATAAAAGAAGATTTAGTTTTAGATGTAAAAAAACACGGAGATTGTTTTACAGTTGCAACAAGATCAGGCAAAAAATACATTTCTAAAACAATATTGCTTGCAACAGGAACCAAATGGAGAAAATTGCCAATGAAGGGGGCTAGAGAATATGAAAGCAAAGGTGTTCATTATTGTGCTTTATGTGACGCTGCATTATTTAGAAATAAAACTGTGGCGATCATTGGTGGCTCTGATAGTGCGGCAAAAGAAGCTTTATTATTAGCAGAACATGCAAAAAAAGTTTATATCATTTATCGGGGAGATGAAATAAGGCCAGAGCCAATAAATGGAGAGAGAATAAAGAGAAATAAAAAGATTACAGTAATTACCAAAACCAATATTAAAGAGATTAAAGGAGAGAAATTTGTTAACCAAATCATCCTGGATAATAAATTTCAGGGAAGTAATATAATAAAATTAGACGGGGTTTTTGGCGCTATTGGAAGTGATCCTTTAAGCGGACTAGCAAAAAAACTCGGTGTAAATATCAATGAAAAAAATGAGATTCTCATAGACCATAGAAATTCCAAAACTAACATTAATGGAGTTTTCGCAGCCGGGGATGTTGTTGATACAGAATTCAAGCAGGCGATTACTGGTGTGGCCGAGGGAGTAACTGCAACTTATTCAGCTTATAAATATATCAATGAAAATGCGTTAATTTGTTTAACAGAAGATGAACTGATAAAAAAATCTAAGAAAAAATAAAATATGAAAGACAATGAAAAGAAAGAATTGATATTGAATTTTATCAAAAAACATACTTTAGCAGTACTATCTACTATTAGTTCTAAAAGTAAGCCAGAAGCTGCGGTAATTGAATTTTCGGAAAAAAATAATCTAGAATTGATTTTTGATACTTTTAAAAATTTCAGAAAGTATAATAATTTAAAAGGAAATAATAATGTGGCTGTAGTAATTGGGTGGGATAAAAATATTACAACTCAATATGAAGGAATTGCAGTTGAGATTAATAACCGAGAATTAACGGAATACCAAAAGATACATATTACAAAACTACCTAATGCAGAAAAGTTTCTTCACATGGCTGGAATAAAATTTTTTAAAATTATTCCAAAATGGATTAGATATTCTAATTTAAATACAAATCCATGGGAGATTATAGAATTATCTTTTTAATTAAGAAAAAATAAAACTAATTATAACAACAAATAAAATTCCGATTACAAAATAGACAGCATTCATTCCTTTATATTGCTCGTGTGTTTCTGGCACTAAATCGCTCGCACCAACATAAAGAAAACTTCCTGCTGCCAAAGCTAGCAAAAACCCTAGAAATCCTTCACTTATACTTTTAATAAAATAATATGTTAATATTGCACCAACCGGGGTAGCAATTGCAACCAAAAATGAGTAAATCAAAGATTTAATTTTTTTAAATTTAGCATGCATTAACACAGCCATTGCAGTTAATCCCTCTGGCAATTCATGGGCAATAACAGCAAATGTAGCAATTAGTCCTATTTCATTGGATATCTCAAAGCCAGCGCCAATAACAACTCCATCAATTAAAGAATGAAAGCCAAGGCCAAGAACTGCTGTTTTTCCTGCTGCATGTTCTCTTCCGGTTGGCTCGTGAAATGGGTGATGCATTACAAGATGTTCAATTAGATAAAATATCAAGAATCCAGCTAGTACAAACCATAATGAATGTTGATATAGTTTCAGACTTTCGGGTATTAAATGTATCAAGGCAAAAGTTACTAAAACTCCTGCTGCAAAACTTACTAGATAAATAGAATATTTTCTTGTAAATTCTTTTGCAAATAAAACAATTAAAATTCCTAAAATTGTGGCTATTCCCGCAACGCTTGAGTAAAATAAAGTGTTAAACAATTGTGTCGCCATTATCTTCTTACCCTTGCCTTTGCTATTTCTAAAGCCACATCTCTTGGCTTTATTTTTAATTTGCCGGATTGTTTTAAAACCAACAAAGTATTTTTGGTGATTTTTTCCTCAACCATCTTGAACATTTTTTGCTTGCTTCCTTTAATATGCTCAACATAACTTGAGATTACGCCACCAGCATTGGCAACGAAATCGGGAATAACCATAACATTTTTTTTATGAAACATTTCTTCTACTTCATCTTTCATTGGTATATTGCTTCCCTCTACGATTAATCTAGCCTTAACATCACCCACATCTCCAACTTTTATGACGTCCGGAACAGCTGCTGTAACCAAAACATCAACATCTGTTTTAATAATCTGCTCGCAGGTTTTTCTGTTTCCCTGATAATTAACCACGCTTCCTGTTTTATTTTTTACAGAATTTAATTTATCAAAATTAATTCCTTCTTTAACATACAGGCATCCTCTTGAATCAGAAACAGCAACTAATTTCATTCCGGCTTCTGTCAAAAATTTGCAGACAAACATTCCGACATTGCCAAAACCCTCCACAGAAAATGTCATTTTTTTTGGATCTTTCTTTAAAAATTTTAAGGCAACCAAAACAGATTTGCTTACTCCAAAACCAGTGCTTCCAAGTTCATGGGGGATTCCTCCTGACTTTTCAGGTTTTCCAGTACATGACTTTTTTCCCAAAACTTTAGAAAAAACTTCCATCTCATGCTCTGCTGTGTTAATGTCAGGACCTGCAATATATCTGCTCGGGCATAAATCCTTTATAGATTCAGCAAACGCCTTGATTAATTCGTCTTTTTTTCCCTTGGAAATTTGCTTGTCGTCTGCTATTATTCCTGCTTTAGCGCCTCCAAAAGGCAAATCAGCCATAGCATTTTTCCATGTCATTGTTCTTGCTAAAGAAGCGACTTCTTCAACACTTACATTAGAAGTCATCCTAATTCCTCCTTTCGAAATTCCCAGTGCGGTTGAGTCAATTACTAAATATCCATGCATACTATTTTTTGGATTATATACTTCAATAACTTTTTCGGGACCAAACTCATCAAATTCTATCAACATATCACCTCTCCATTGAAGAAATTTGTTTAGTATTTAAAGATTTACTTTTAAGCATCATTTCAGGTTTCCCGATATGTAATTCTGAGCTTACATTAATTCCTAACCTGTCAATGAATTTATCAATGGATTTTCTGATTTTGATAATATTATCAGAATCTTTTACATTTAATTTTTCTACTTCTAAGAATAAACCAAGTTCATTCACATCCTCTAAAACAACCTCATAATCTTTAGTAAGATAAGTATACTTTATATTATCTATCTGAAAAAATTTTTTAAGACCAAGGCTAGAGATAATTTTTTTTATTATCTTAGTATTTTTGACTTCTGTTTCATATTCGTCGGAGTAAAGCCATTTTCCTTTATTTAAATAATCTTTTTTATAAGCTATGTAAACTTTATTTTCTTTATTTCTAATTCTGAACCATTCTTTAGGATATCTTTTATTTAAAATTTGTAAATTTTTTCTTCTTGGATCATAATAATATGTATCAAGAATTTTTATTGCACCTTTAAATTTTAATTTTTTGAGTAGTCTTAATGCTTTTTGTTTACTATCTAAAACCTTAACTAATATTTCAACTTCTCTCATGAATTAAAAATAAATTTTAATGATTAATAAATATTTCTAAAATCCTATTTCTTTGAATAATAATCAACCAAGGCTTTTATTGATGAAACAGCTTCTTCCGGATAATTAAAAGTAATAACATTTTTTTCTTCCAGTGACTTGCGCAAATCATCTGTAAATTCGCCGCCTGTTGAAACAACAATTATCGGTTTCTTCTTTTGATTGTTAAAGTCTGTTATGATATCTAAAATGCTTGAATCAATCAGCGGAATCTGGTAAAGTATCATTAATAAGAGCACATCAACATTGTTGTCATTCAGGCACGATTCGATTGCTATCTTATAATCATTTGAAGTGGCATTTGAGCTTAAATCAATTAAATTATTTATTGTAGCCAGATCATGAAGCTGTTTTTTTAATGACGAAAATGTTTTTTTGTCCAGCTCAGCTATTCTTAAATTATTTTTAATGATGTTGTCAAGTGCAGATATGCCATAACCCCCTCCATTTGTAATTATTTGTATCCTGTTTCCTTTGCTTGGAGTTGTCTTTTCAAGTATTCTTGCAAAATTAAACATTTCATGCAATGAGTCTGTATAAATAAGATTACTTTGTTTAAACGCTGCCAAATAAACTTCATAGCTTCCTGCTAAATGACCTGTATGGGAAAATGTGGTTTTTTCAACTTCTGGATTAATGCCACCCTTGACAATAATTACAGGCTTTAGCTTAGAAACTTTTTTTGCTACCTTAATAAATTTCTGGCCGTCTTTTATTCCCTGCAAATAAACACATATTATCTTTGTTTCTTTATCCTCTCCCAAATATTCTAAAATATCGCTTTCATCTATATTAGTTGCATTTCCATAGCTTATAAACTTGCTAATGCCATAGCTTTGGGTTGTCGCTAAATCAATTATTGCCAAACCCATTGATGCTGACTGGGAAATAAATGAAATTCCTCCTTGCTTTGGGCGCTTCATTCTGTAACGCGGAATAAACAATGAATCGAGCCTGGAATAAGCATCATAAACGCCAAGCGCATTCACACCAATGCATTTAATCTTGAATTTCCCCAATAATAATTTGACCTCGTCTTCCAATTTTTCATTGCCGCTTTCCCTGAACCCTGAAGTAATAATCACCACATTCTGAATCTTTTTTTTACCACAGTCTTTTATCACACCCGGAACTATTTTAGCAGGGACGGTTATAATCGCAAGCTCAATTTCTTGCTCAATATCATTAACATTCTTGTACACTTTTTTGTTTAAGACCTGGTATGCATTCGGATTAACAAGAAATAAATTGCCCTGAAAATTGCTTTCAACAAGGTTGCGGAAGATTAAATGACCAATTTTGTTAGGATTTTTTGAAATTCCTATGATTGCTATGCTTTTTGCCTTGAAAAACTTGTTTAAGTCCATTTTCACGTCCTTTTTTGCTAATTAATAATGATAAGATATATTTAAATATTCGTATGCCTTTTAAGTTATATAAAAAATGAAGAGGATTAAGTCTACTTTCACAAGAGTTTATAATGAGGTTAAGGCAGAGCAATTTCTAAGCAAATACCTAAAAATCAGCAATAGCAAATTAACAAAAAAAGCAGATGATGCATTGGAGTTTGCCAAAAAAATTTATCCCCTGACTTTAAAGTTGATTTCTGATGAATTATTGCACAAAAGCTCTGTAAATGGAGTCAGAATTGTGAACAATGAGCAGGAATTAATAAAGAATTATGATGAACTGCTGAAATTAGCCAGGCAGAAAAAACTAAAAATAGATGGAATCCTGGTAAAAGAATATATTTATGGAAAAAGCATAATAATTGGGGGGAAAAAAGATACCACTTTTGGGCCAATTGTTTTGTTTGGTAATGGCGGAATTTACACAGAAGTTCTAAAAGATTTCAGCCTGAGGATATGCCCGCTGGATGCAAAAGATATTAATGAGATGATTAAGGAAACAAAGGTTCATAGCACATTAAACAATTCAGAATTAAAACACGTTGCAAATGCAATATCAAAAGTCAACGAGGTTATGGTTAAGCATCCTGAAATTTCTGAGCTGGATATTAATCCCCTAATTGTAAATGACAAAAATGCGTTTGTTGTTGATGCAAGAATTATAATGAGCTAACCGTCGGAATAATTAAAATAAATTTTACTAAGTTCAAGAAATGAATACATTTAAATAGAAGTTTATATATGCAATCTCAATAAAAAATTGGAGGTATTCTCATGGCAACAAGAAAAAGTTCAAGATCATCTGCATCAAGAAAATCGTCAAGAAAAAGACGTTAAATTAGACTTTAAATTTTTTTTTCTTCTTTTTTATTTTTTTAATAAAATATTGCTAACCAAACTGTTTCTTTGCTCGTTTTATCAACCCTGTGCTTAAGATGAGAAGGAATATTAACATAATTTCCTTTCCGCATCTTTAATTTCTTAAATTTTTTATTAACTATAAATGTAAGTTCTGCATTTCCTTTCAGTATCATAACAAACTCGTTTTCATTCTGATCATACCAATATCCTTTGGGGCTTTTATGTTTTTTTGAAACTATTCTCTCTATTTTAATTTTATTCCCAGAAATAATTGTATTAAATAATTCTTTGGGTAGTTTTTTCGGAATTTTTCCGTATATATTTCCTTTTCGCATCTTTAATAATTCATTGTTCTTTCTTTTCCGCCTTTTTTGTAAACCCTAAACAGGCGTTTCATCTTTTTATCGCGTTTTGATTTTCTTCTTCCATAGCTTGGCTCGTCATAACCCATTTTACCACCTCATTTCAAAGTAATCAAAGTTTTTTTAACTTTTTTTATTTTCTTTACAGCGTTTTCAAAAATCTGCAGCGTCTTATTTAAATCATGCTGTTTATGAGAGTAACTGATGTAAATTGCCTCTTCTGGATCTTCATCTATCATAATCCCGTTTCTTGCTAATTCGCCCTGCAACAGGGCAAAATAATTAAAATCGCAGGACTTTCCTGCCCTGCAGTTTGTAATCTTATCACGTCTGGTAAACATTGTCTGGAACATGGTTGGAAAACCTTGAACAATTCCATCAACATCATTATCATCATAAGTTTCCCGCATTCCCTTCATCAACTTTCTTCCGTAGATATCCATGCTTTCAAAAACTTCTTTTCTCTGCAGCTCATCTATTACAGAATTTGCAGCTGCCATTGAAATTGGATTTCCTGAATAAGTTCCTCCATGAATCACATGATCCCTTCCTGTTCCAATCAATTCCATGATTTCTTTCTTTCCAGCAACCAAGGCAATTGGAAAACCGTTGCCAAGCGCCTTTGCAAATGTAGCCAAGTCTGGCTTAACATTATAAATTTCCTGGGCTCCCCCCAAGCTCAGTCTAAATCCTGTTTTAACTTCATCAAAAATTAAAACGATATTGTATTTGTTGCATAATTCCCTTAAATGATTTAAGAATCCCGGCTCAGGCGGAATAACAGCAGAATTTCCTGTTACTGGCTCGCATATTATACAGGCAATTTCTTTATGATGTCTCTTAATTGTCTTTTCCACATTATCAAAATCATTCCATTCTTCTGCAAAAACCAAGTTTCTTATTGAATTAGGAATCCCCAGAGAAGCATTAATCGGTTTTTTTCCAAGATCGCTTTTAATATGCTTGGCTAATGAAAATAAAACATAATCATGATGGCCATGATAATGCCCTTCAAATTTTAATATTTTGTCTTTTTTTGTAAAAGCCCTTGCAACTCTAACAGCAGTCATTGTCGCTTCTGTTCCCGAATTTGCATATCTGATCATTTCAGCGCATTTAACAGCTTTATTTATTTTTTTGGCTAATTTTAACTCAAGCTCATTGTTTAAAGCAAAAACTTCTCCGTCTTTCATGACTTTTTTAACTGCATTTAGAACTTTAGGATAAGCATGACCAAGAATTATTGGGCCATATCCTAACCTATAATCAATATATTTGTTATTATCAACATCCCATAAATAAGCACCTTTAGCTTTCTTTGCAAATATGGCGCAAGGCATGTCAGTTGGACAAACATTATGCCAGAGTCTTGCATTGCTCGTAGTTCCTCCAGGCAAATATTTTAATTCCTCATCAAATAATTCCTGAGATTTCTTAAATTTATTCATTTATACCACTCTTTTATTATCTAAAATTATCATAATTAGTATATAAACTTATTTTTTAGCAATTTCTATAATAATAAAGAATGAGAAGTTTATACATTTAATTAAACTTTAATAATTTTTTAAATGCCTCAACATCATAGCCAACTATAATTTGCCCGTCTATCTCTATAACTGGAACGCCCATTTGCCCGCTTTTCTTGATCATTTCTTGAGCTGCTTTATGGTCCTGATCAACCCAGACTTCCTTAAATTTTATTCCTTTTTCCTTAAATAATTCTGCGGTTTTATGACACCAAATACAGGATCTTGTTCTGTAGAGCGAAACTTTATGTTCTTTAGTCATTTTATTCACCCATTTAAATTTTAATTTGTCTTTTATAAATCTTTCTTTATGAATGCATTGTTGCGTTGTCGGGTGCTAAATTAAACAAAAAAATTAAGTTTTATCCAATTTACTTAACTTAATCAAACTTAACCATTTATTATTGCTTAAAGCTAATTCCGGTAGAGCTTCTTCTGATGGTGTTTTATTATTTATTCCCTTGTGTTTTCTAACAAAATTATAGTAAATTTCCATTCCTTTCATAATAGCTTTAGCACTTTCCAAACTTCCATGAAAGCAACGCATTATTTTTGTTCTGTCTCTAATCGTATTATGTAGTCTTTCTATTTTATGATTAAAACCACGTTCAGAAGCAATAACAACATTATGAATTATTTTACTTTTCGTTCTTGAAGAAGCATGGTAAGGAGATTGTAAACTAAATGTTTTCTTTAAAACTCTTGGATAACCTTGTAATCCATCTGTTGTAATTATTTTTACTTGCTCACCAGTTGCAGATTTACTTTTCTTAAGAACTTTAGTTAAATTCTCTATTGTCCTGCTTTTCATATAATCAGAAGAAACCATAAAACGAGTTTCTGTATCCATGACATCAACAAACCAATTTTGTTCCCCTAATCTATGATATTCCATTTCATCGGACATTAATTCTATTCCAGATTGAATTTGTAAATTGTCTGTTAATTTGCTAATTATATCTACATATCTTATAATCCATCTATAGATAGTTGAATAATGAGAATTTTTAACATTAAACATCTGTAAATGTTCTTGTATTTTTCTTAATGACATTCCAGCATAATACATATTAATACAAGAAGTAATTTTATCTTCATGGTTTTTCATCTTCCAGAAACCATCGTCTATTGAAAATCTGTAAGAACAATTATTACATTTATACCTTTGAACCTTACCCCTATTTTTGGTTTCCCTAATCCCGTCTTTCTTAATGTTCTTTCCGTTGCATTTCTCACAAATTATTTCTTGTTTCATATTGTATACCTATAATAATATACTATAAGTATACATCTATTTAAACCTTTCGGTTATACTATATGATTATAGTAAATTATTTAAAGTAAGACATCCATTAGATATTTATGAGTAAAAAAGAAATCAAAGTTTATGAGTGCAAGTGTGAAAGATGTGAGCATGAATGGATAACAAGAACGGAAGAAGCTCCAATTGTATGTCCTAAATGTAAATCTCCATATTGGAATACCTTAAAAAAGAGGAAATGATTTCTCTATCTTAACTTTATAGTAGTAAATAAATAGAAAGCTTTATAAAGGGTATGTTATAGTTATATTTAGGGACAATAAAATGGAATTAAAAAAATTAATTAAAAAATTGGAAAAAGAACATAATATAAGAATACCTCTACCTAAATATGAGGATTATGAAACAATAAGGGGTAGTGTTAAACCTGTATACTTTGATTCTGATGGAAAAATATCTGATGAAAATAAAGCTGATTTTAGACAGGGCATTCTAATTCATGGAGAATATCCTATGGGGGGAGAAAATTATAAGCATAGTCTTTATTTTGCAAGAGAAGGGCAAGTTAAAAAATTCTTTAAGATTGATGATAACCCCAATTATGAAATAATAAAAATGCAAGGCAATGGAGACTCTAAAAAAACTGCACAAATGTGGCATCATTTCAAACTTTATGGTGAAGGTTATGTAAATCACTCTGAAGATATACTTAGAAGATTCAGAGAAGCAAAGATACAAAATGGTTTAGTTATAGTCCCATATCATAGAGGTTATGATAGAAGGGATACTGGAGAGTGGTTTGCATCATCTAATGTTCCTCCAGAGGGTTATATTTATGGTGATGATGGAATAGTAGCTTATGATTCTGCTAGTAGAAACTTAATATGGATAGATAAGTTAAATAAATCAAGGAAATTATGTGGTTTTAATATAAAACCAGATTCAATAAACGTTAATGGAAGCGAAGTAGAAGAGAATGATCATATAGATTTTTTAGGAATGGTCGGAGATGATGTCTTTTTTGATTCAGTTGGAATAATAGATATATATAGTGGTAATTCATACAAACATATCTGTTTAGGCGTAAACCCGTTTGTTAGGAATGGTGGTGTTTTAGAAGATAAAGTTTACAATAAAGACTTTACATTAAATTACAATGGCATTGGACCACAAACAATACATGAAATAAAAATGTATGATCTAAAGAAAAGGAGAGTAAAGAATATTAAATCTTTTAGTGATCCTGCTAGAGCACCATATTATTGGTATGTTGAACCTGCTAGATTAAAAAAGGGAAATATAGAAATAATTTCAAGAGATCATAAAGAAAAATTTGAAATAAAGGTATGACTATTAAATTTTAATATTTTTTGAAATAATAAATGTAGGATATTATTTAGAATGGATGTTAATTCATATTTGAAATAAAATAATTCTTTATCCAAAAGACTATTATTTTCTAATTTAAAACACCCGTAGATGCAACAATGCACTTTATGAATAATTTAAATAAAAACTATTAAAAAACATTAATAAAGTGATTATAGCTGAAATTAGGCAGTAAAAACAATAATCCTTGATAACATATTTTTGTAATAAAACCAAGAATACGGAAAATAATAAACCAAAAAAAGTTGCTATCAATATTAAAGTTCTTAAAATACTTAATTCAGGATTAAAAATTAAGGTTAATATGCTCGCAAATAAAAATAGAAAGAATAACAATCCTAAAACCTCATTTCTAATAAAAAAAATTTTCCCCCATTTGCTCTCTGTAACCTTGCTACAATCGTGGTTTAATGGGCATACCAAAGGTTTTTTCTGGTAGTGTTTAACTAGCAAATATCCCGCGTTAACGATACCACCGATTGTCAGGACAATAAATGTTGTCATAAAAGTTGTGTCAGCCATCTTTCTTGCTCAATATTGCCAATGAAATTGCCGAAAAGAATATTGCAATATCCCTGAATAAAATATCTAAATTATTTATGTTGCTTATTATAATTAAGAATAACGTAACTGTGGACAAGATAGACGCATAATAAATCTTTTTCCCAGATAATAGCCACAAGCTGAGAATTATTTCATAAAATGAGAAAGCAAATAATAATATTGTTCCCGGAATAATGTATTTTAACCACTGTGGTAAGTATCCTGTCCAATTAGTCGGGGTTAGAAAAGAAGCTATTGCCGCGTATAAAAATACAGAAGCCAAGGCTAAACGTAAAAAAAAAGAAATTAAATATTTATTGTCTTTGCTAACCATTTTACTCAACAATTATTTTACCGAATTTGCTTACATCAAAATGATCATGGTAATTCCAAGTTCCTTTTTCATTGAATGTAAAACTCCATGACTCACCTTCTTTTAATCCTTTACATGCATCAAATTTGCTTCCGATGCATCCTCCTGATTCTGGATAAATCGCATGTGTAGGGTGCATTGCAGATGCTGGCCAGTGCTCATTCGCATCTTTATTAATCCAAGTTACAGTACTTCCTTGGGTAACTGTTAAAGGACTCGGGCTAAAACCTTCTGAAGTGATCTCGATAACATAAAGAACATCATTACCTTCGCCAGTATTTGATGAAGAGGCAGTCTCTGTATTACTTTGATTGCCTAAATCGCATCCTGCTATAAACAAAACAATTGTTAAAATTAATAGTAAGATTATTTTTTTCATTTTTCCCCCTTTAAGTTTAATCAAGTTTTATTTTTTATAAATTTAACTGTTTAATTCGCAACCAGATATTTCTGACAATTCTTCGAGCGATCTAACTCCAGGATAAAATGAGTTATTAATTTCCCATGTGGGGTAACCCGTAATCCTTTTTTTTCCGCATAACTCTGGTTGGGCATTATCCCCTCTTGCATCGCACTCAATGTATGTAACATACTTAAAAGATTTGTCAAACATCTTTTTTTGTTCAGCACAATTTGGGCACCAAAAAGCACCATATTCTTTTACATCATTTTCAGTCAAGCATTTTGCAAAATCATCATACTTTCCTGGCTGAGTACTTGTATAAACCCCATAATAAGTAAATCCGCCAGCAATAATCACTAAAATAACAGAGAAAAGAATCTTTTTTCTTGTCTTTCTAGATTTTTCCTTATTAATCAGATCAAGCTTTTCCTGCTCATGAAGTTTTTCGCGTTCCTCTTTAGTTGGGTTTTCCATAAAAAAGAAAAATTAAGAAGCTAATGCCTGTTCAATTGCTGCTTGGAATACTGAATATGGCTGCGCTCCTGATAGCGGGATACCATTTATGAAGAATCCCGGAGTTCCTTGTACACCCGCATTAACTCCATCATCTAAATCATTTTGAACTTCATCTTCATATTTTCTTGAATCTAAACAACTGTCAAATTTACTTGAATCTAATCCAAGATCTTTTGCATACTGCTTAAAAAGCGTGCTCCCGACCCCAGACCATTCTTGCTGTTTTTCAAATAATAAGTCGTGCATTTCCCAGAATTTTCCCTGTTCATCTGCGCATTCTGCCGCTATTGCAGCAGGTCTTGCTTGTGGATGAAGGCTATCTAAAGGAAAGTCCCTATAAACAATATTAACCTTTCCCGTATCTATATAATTGGTCTTTATTTGAGGCAATGTTTGTTCAAAAAATCTTTGACAAAAAGGGCATTGAAAATCTGAAAATTCAATTATTGTTACAGGCGCATCTTCATCGCCCTTAACAGGATCGTCATCTGCACTTACTTCAATCGGGCCTGTAGGAATATTTCCAGAATCAGGATTAACTACAACAGCTCCTGTTCCGCCATTACTGGAAGAACCAAATCCAAATCCGCCCGTAAATATACTTACAACGAGTATAACAGCTAAAACACCAGAAATAATCTGCCATAAAGTTGTTTTGCTAAATTCTAAAGTAACTTTTTCCTCTTGTTTTTGAGTATCATCCATTTTTTAAATCCCCCTTTGCTTTATCTAGGAAAATGCCCTTATTTAAAAACCTTTTGCTTGTTTTTAAGTTTTATTATTAATGATAAAATCCCCGAGATAATGCCTAAAATTAATATAATTAAGAGTATTCTTTTAGTAATATTATACTGAATTTGCTCTGGAAATAGGTTGATTAAATTATCTTCTGCAGGGTTTAACTGCCATAAATCATTATTAAAAGCAATTATATGAAACTTTTCAAATAGATAATTAAAATCAAAAATAAAAAATGTTAAAATAATCATAAATAAAACGATACTGGAAACTAAAAGAGATTTGGATAGGATTTTGTAATCCATCTTATAAATAAAATAAGTTAAAAAAAATATTGTTAAAATTAAGGTTATGTAAAAGACTAAATTCAAATTTTTATATAAATCTTTAACATCTTGCAAATGTAACTTTTCATTTTCATTATAAAAATCATTTAATTCTTCTTTATTATTCATAAAATTAATAAGATTTAAAGCGTTTTCATCCGCGCCCGGAATCTTTTCATAAATGTTATTTTTAGCAAATTCTTTTTTATACAAATCAAAATTAAATAAGGATAATTTAAAACTTAATGTTATAATTAATAAAATTAAACTCATTATAAATGCAATTTTTAATAATTTATTTAACAGCATGTTTCGTTATAGCTAAACTACAAGCTTTATGTGTTTTACAATATTCCTCACATTCATTAGCTAGATTTTTATCTTTGTAATAAAGTTTGCATTCCTTGCATTGATACAAGTTTTTCTTTATCATGAACCCCTTATATTTCCCATATATTTAAATCTTGCTTTAAATATATGTAGCCCATAACCGTAAACTTTAAATAGTTGTAGCCCATAACTATTCTATGGTTTATATAGAAAAATTCAATTCAAAAGGGAAAAAATATTATAAGCTAGTCCATACGATAAGAAAGGGAAATAAAATTACTCATAAAAGTAAATATATTGGAAGAACTTTGCCATCAAGAGATAGGCTAGAAAGATTAAAGAAAGAATTTTTTCTTGAACTGAGCGGTGAAAGATACAAATATTTATCCTTGAAAGATGTTGAAGAAATAGAAAATAAAAGGCTAAATTATAAAAAAGAGATAAAAAAACTAAATGCCATAGAAAAGGAAAAAAACCTTAATGAATTTGTAATAAGATTTACCTATGACAGCAGTAAGTTAGCGGGCGTTAATGTTACCTTAAGACAGACTTATTTAATTTTGAAAGAAGGCATTATTCCTGAAAACATTAAAAATTTAAAAACTGTAAGGGAATTAGAGAATCACAAAAAAGTTTTTATGGTAATTACAAAATATAAAGGAAGATTAAACCTAAACTTTATTAAAAAGCTCCATAGAGTACTATTTGCGGGCGTTAATGATGAAATATCTGGAAAAATGAGAAATGAGCTAAAGATGAATGTTAAATTAGCCGGAACATCCTATATACCGCCAAAATGGAATTATGTTGAAAAAGAATTAAACAATTTTTTTAAATGGTATAAGATTGAAAATAGAAAACTTCATCCCCTAGAACTAGCGGCATTAATTCATTTAAAGCTTATATCAATACAACCTTTTGCAGATGGGAACAGCAGATTATCAAGACTGTTAATGAATTGGATTTTATGGAAATATAATTATCCTTTGATCGATATTCAAATTGAAGATTTAGAAAATTATTATAAAGCTTTAGATAAATATCAAATAGAAAAAAGGGAAAAACCTTTCATTGATTATGTTAAAGAGAAGTATTTTAAGAGCTAGTCATAGTTTATATCTTCTCATTAATAAAGAATTGCTTACAACTGAAACTGAGCTGAAGGCCATTGCTCCTGCCGCTATAATTGGGTTAAGCAAAAATCCAAATGAAGGGTATAAAACGCCTGCAGCAATTGGGATTCCTAAAATATTATAAACAAATGCCCAGAATAAATTTTGTTTTATTTTCTTTAAAGTAAACTTGCTTAATCTCATTGCCTTGACAACATCTCTTAAATCACTTTTAACCAAAACGATGCTTCCTGTTTCTAAAGCAACATCTGTTCCACTTCCTATTGCAATTCCAAGATCTGCCTGTGCTAAAGCAGGTGCGTCATTTATTCCATCACCAACAAAAGCGACAATTTTACCTTTACCTTGCAATTCCTTAACTTTAGCTGCTTTTTCATCAGGCAAGACATTTGCTAAAACATTATCTATATCAAGTTGTTCGGCAATTGCTTTTCCAGTTCTTTCATTATCCCCAGTAATCATATAAATCTCCTTGCCCAATTTCTTTATTTCCGCAATAGCCTCTTTAGAATTTTCTTTTAATGTATCTGCTACAGCTATTATTCCAATTATCTTCTTGTTTACGGCAACAAGCATGGCTGTTTTACCTTCATCTTCAAATTTATTTAGTAACTCCTCATATTGATTAATATTAATTTTATTTATTTTCATTAACCTTCTATTGCCATTCAAAATTGTTTTTCCTCTTAAATAAGCTTTAATACCATGTCCTGGAACATTTTCAAATTTACTTGGGCTTGGAATTTTTAATTTTATTTTTTTAGCATAATTAATTATAGACTCTGCTAATGGATGTTCTGAATTCTTCTCTGCTATACTTGAGTAAAGTAAAACCTCCTTTTCTTTAGAATTATTTAATGCTAAAACATTTGTAACTTCTGGTTTACCTTTAGTTAATGTCCCGGTTTTATCAAATAGTATTATATTAACCTTATGGGCCATTTCTAACGCGCCGGCATCTTTAATTAAAATTCCTGATTCTGCTCCCTTGCCTGTTCCAACCATTATTGCAGTCGGTGTTGCTAATCCCATTGCACATGGGCATGCTATAATTAAAACTCCAATAAAATTAAGTAAAGCGAAATTAAAAGCAGGCTGAGGTCCTATAAAATACCAGGTTAAAAATGTTAATATCGAAATTGAAACAACAACCGGGACAAAAACACTTGCAATTTTATCAGCCAGCCTTTGGATTGGTGCTTTGCTTCCCTGTGCTTCTTCGACCAGTTTTATAATCTGTGAAAGCATTGTATCCTTGCCAATTTTGGTAGCTTTTATTTTTAATACGCCATTTTTATTTATTGTTCCGCCAATTACAATATCTTTAATATTTTTCTCAACTGGAATGCTTTCTCCTGTAATCATGCTTTCATCTACAGAAGAATAACCAAAAAGAACTGTGCCGTCTGTAGGAATTTTCTCCCCGGGTTTTATTAATAAAATATCATTTATTTTAACCTCTTCTATTGGAATTTTAATTTCCTTGTTATTTCTCATTACAGTTGCTGTCTTGGCCTGCAATCCAATTAATTTTTTAATTGCCAGTGATGTCCTTGATTTAGCTTTTGCTTCCAAATATCTCCCTAAGACAATTAATGTGATTATTATTGCAGCTGTATCAAAATAAACTTCTGCTTCTAAACTGGTCCCTGTAAAGAAATTTGGAAATAATATTACAAATAAGCTATAAATAAAGGCAGCATTTGTCCCTATTGAAACTAATGAGTCCATATCAAAATTAAAATGTTTAAATCCCTGCCAAGCCCTTTTATGAAACATCAGTCCGACATAATATTGCACAGGAATAGTTAATAATAACAAAATGATAAACATTGAATTGCGGGGAATAAAACTTAGGAAAGATAAAAATTCTTGATATGTCCCAAGTAAGATTAAAACAGATAATATTGCTCCTAAAATAAACTTGTTTTTTAAATCTTTAATTTCTTTTTCTTTTAGCATTGCTGCATGATCATGCCCTTCCATGCCGTGCATTCCCTGCATTTCATGTTTTTCTGGCAATTCAATATCATAACCTGTTTTCTGAACTTCTTTCTTAACTTGATTCAGATCTAAATCTCCTTCATAATTAACAGTTGCCCTCTCTGTAGCAAGGTTAACATTTGCTTCTTTAACATTTGAAACTTTTTTTATAGCCTTCTCTACCTTAAGTACACAGCTAGCACAATGCATTCCTCTTACGTTTAATTCTAGCTTATTTTGCATATTTTTCTGGATTTTTATCAAATGTCTGTTTGCAGTTCAATGCACAAAAATAATATGTTTTGCCGTTATATTCACTCTTATGCTGGGAATCTTTGCTTACCTTCATTCCGCATATAGGATCTACTTGCTTGCTAAATAAACCGAAAACCATTTTATTTACCTCCTGTGTTTATATTAAACATTTTATATAACCCGCAAAATCCTGTAAAACCTTCTAATATTGAAATCCCTGCTAAAGCTGACAATATAATCACTAAAATCTTGTTGTCTAATGTAAACGCTAAATAAAGTAAGATTATCCCTGCAACAAATCTGATTATTCTATCTATTTCTCCCACATTCTTTTCCATTTTCCCTCCAAATTAATATTTTCTATTAAAGTAGTTATATAGAGATGCAAATAATATACCTATAACATAAGTGGATACAAAAATCAAAACTAATCCCACTACTGAATCTGTAAATGTTATTTGCCTTGCTATCTCTGTTAATTCAACACCATGGAACAAATAGTTAAAGTAAGCCGATGTTGCTTTTGGTGTAATCCAATAAAATATTACGCATACTACATACAACACCGCAGATAATGTTCCAAGTGTTAACCCGACCACTTTATTGTTTAATTTATCCATTTTATTTCCTTAATTCTTTTTTTATCTCTAAATATTGTTTCTTGCTAATTTCACCCTTAGCATATCTCTTTTCTAAAATTTCTGTAGATGATTCCCTGCCCCTGGCAAATTGCTGCACTATCCATACAATCAACCAGATTATGGCTATCCAAAACAAAACCATAAATATCATTCCCAGCCATCCAAACCCGGTTCCGTACATCATATCCCACATATTATAGTATACCATCTTACCTCCCATTAATATCAAATTACGATATATCGGAAAACGATAAGATATATAAACCTTTCTATCTTAGCATTCTTATGGTTAAGGTAGATAGTTTAGTTAAATTGCATGCTTTAATCTCGTTAAATAACAAAGAAAAGAACGGCTATGAATTAATGAAAGAGGTTGAGGAAAAAACAAACAAAAAGATAAGTGCTTCTCATATTTATCCGTTTTTAAAAGAACTTAAAGAGAATTATTTGGTTAGTTATAGGCAGTTTGGACGTGAAAAGGTATATAATTTGACCGAAGCTGGAACTAAATTTGTAAATGATACCTTATTAAAGTTTAATGATATAATACAAGAAAGCTTAAAAAGAAAGATTACGAAATGTACACATTGTGGCTGCGAAGTTTACAATAATAAATACAATGAAATAGTAAATGGAAAAAAATTAGCATTTTGCTGCTGTCATTGTGCTGATTCATACAAAAAGGGAATAAAACATGAGCATAATAAATAAAGAAGCGGAATGTGATAATTGCGAGCCAGAGCATAAACACCATAGTTCTAGTAAATTAATTTTTAAAGTTGAAAAATCAATGATTAAAACAGCTTTTTATAATTTAATTTTTCTGATTTTAATTGAAACAATAGCTTATTTCGGTTTTTTTAAAAATATTCCTGATTTCTTTTCAAAATATGGCTATTACTTAATATTCTTAGTTATTGCTGTAGTAATTAATTCTATAGCCATATGGCATATTAAAGCTTACAGGCATGTTTTTTCCTGCACAACAGGAATGATGATTGGAATGACAATTGGAATGAGTTCCGGATTTAGCATCGGTTTAATTGTCGGGGCAACAAACGGGATGTTTATTGGAAGCTTAGCCGGCATAATTGTTGGAATAATTGTTGGAAGCTATGCTGGAAATTGCTGCGGGATAATGGGAATAATGGAGGGAATGATGGCCGGTTTAATGGGCGGATTAATGGGAGCTATGACGAGTGTAATGACATTAAATGATAACCTGGCAGTTTTTGTCCCCATATTAATGATAAGTGTATTAGCGATGATTATTGGATTAATTATTATGATATATCAAGAGGAGATCAGCAAAAAACCAGATGTTCATTATCACGGATTTGAGTTACTGCCATTTATAACAGTAAACTTTATAATTACCTTAGGATTAACATTTTTAATGGTTTTTGGACCAAGATCATTTTTATTTGGCTAAAATGCAATTAGGAAAATTACTCGGAATCATTGGAATTATATTAATTAGTGTATTTTTATTAGTTGCAATAAGAAATTATTTTTCTAATTCACAAATCACAAACAATATTGTTAAGGAAGTTGATGCTGGAGCTAAAAATAACGGGGAAGAGCAAATAGTTGATCTAAGTGTAAAAAATTATAATTATTATCCAAATACAATCAATTTAAAATATAATGTTCCTGCTAAAATTGTGGTAGATACAAATAAAGTCAGAGGTTGTTTACAAAGCATTGTTATCCCTGACTTTGGTGTTAGAAAATTCGTTACAGCCAAAGATAATATAATAAGTTTCGTTCCAGATAAAAAAGGCACATTTTCATTTTCTTGTTCTATGGGAATGGGTTTTGGAAAGATTGTTGTAAGTTAAATAAGAAAGGTTAATAAATTATATAATCATACTTACTTTTATGAATTGGGTAAAATTTGATAGGGGAGTATTTTTAGTAAATGTTTTAGGAATTATATATGACCCAAAAACTCGACAAATTTTAATTGGAAAAAGAGAAAATGATCCTTATATTAAAGAGCTTTCTTGGACATTCCCTGGAGGAAGACCTAATTACAAGAAAGACTTGGAAATTTATTTAAAACATGAAATAAAAATAAAAACTGGTTTAAATGTTGATGTTAAAAAAATAGTTTTTGCCAAAACTTACCCAGAAAAACGAGAATTTCTCTCAATATATTACCTATGCGGGGTCATTGGTGGAAAAGAAAAAGCCGGAGATAATTTTGTTGAAATTAAATGGGTAAAACCAACAGATGTGAAAAAATACTTTACTACATCATTACATCCAAGATTATTAGAATACCTCAAAACATTATAATTTAAATATTATGAGACTAGAAAAAATTAAATCTTTATTAAAGCAGAAAGATTATTTTAATATATTTCTAATAACATTTATTTTTTATTTATTGTTTTCAACATATTTAATTTATTATTTCTTCGATGGCTTTTATCTATTCTTTAATTATTCTATAAGATATTATCCATGGTTAAATATTTTATTTACTTTAATTCTTGCTTTATTATTTGGAATTAATCTTGCTTTAATAATATTTAGATTTAAAGAAGTTAAAAAATATAATAATGAATCTGGAACCGGCATTTTTACCAGCATTTTAAGTTTATTTTCAGCTGGTTGTCCAGTATGCTCATTTACAATATTAAGTTTTTTAATACCTGGAATAAGTGTAACATTTACTTTAGCAATATTACCATTTAAAGGTTTAGAGATACAATTATTTGGAATATTATTACTATTAATTAGCATTTTTATTTTAACAAAAGAAAACGTTTGTAAGATCAATTCAAGTTAAGCATTCTTTATATCTATCCGGGTGATGAGACATGTGTTCTCTCCATTCTTCGTTTGTATAACCTTGTGGGGTCTCACATTTGTTTTCTCCTTCAGCTGAAACAAACTTGTTATAATCTTGTTGAGAATAACCCTTGCTAAAAAATGTACTTATGCTAAATATTAAAGCTATAATTACAATAAATAATAATCCATACAATAAGAGATTCTCAGATTTTTTCATATTTAACCTCAAATCTTTTCTTGATTATTAAATATAAACTAAAAATTATTATGCTAAACCCGATAACTAAGAAATAATTTCTTAAAAAAGCTAAATTTTCAAACGGAATTCCTACAATAATCGCACCAGAATTGAATATTAATAAATTCTTTATTTTATGATGTTTATGCTTAATATAAATAAATATACTTATAGCAAATAAGATTAATGCAATCGTCCATAATGGCAAGGCTAATTTCTGCAAAAATAAAAATGGTAATCCTGTTAATGTGATTCCAATCAAGCTTAACAAAGCAATCACACCTAAACAAATTGAATGACAAACTTGATAAGAGCTAAATATTCCTGAAAACCCAGAAAATGAACTGAAATAATTAAGATATTTCTCTTTTTTATGATCTTTATTTACATCAACCTTTTTTTCTATCGGTTTACTATGTTTATGACTGGTATGACAGCAATCCATTTTCACTCCTTGCAGCAATCAACAATTTTTTTTACAATATCGGAAATTTTTCTTGTAAATAATGATTTTTCTCCCTTAATTTCCTTAACTTCAATGATGTTTAAATTAATGGCAAAAAATAATGAATAAAGCTCAAAAGCTGATTTAAAATACATTTCAGCTTCTTTTTCATTGTCCTGTAATTCTTTTGTTCCAACTTCAATTAAGCGCATACTAGAAGCAAGCAAATGTTTGCTAATGCACCATTCCTCTCCCTTAGGGTTTTTCACGATTTTTTTTAATAATGATTTTCTTAATGTTCTCACTGAATTAAGCATATCAAGATAAGCTTTGTTTCCCGTTTTCATGCTGGAAAAATAAAAATGCTCCTCCAAACTAATTAAATTCATTAATGCTATACTAAGATCTTCTTGCTTGCTTAAATCAAATTCTTTTCCTTTAACTTTCTCCATCCAACTTTGAATTTCTTTTTCCATTTTACTTAAATATAAAATAAACAGGAATGCTCGATAAAATCAAAAGTAAAAGTGTTAATACAACCCCTTGGTATGGAAATAATACTTTTCCATGCTTTAATTTAATATAATTATGTAATCTATAAGATAAAAGTGTAATTAATGCGCCAATTATGCTTCCAATTAGTAATTTATTTACAAAAAATGTTTTGCTCAATAAAGAAATGTAAGTCATATCATCAATAAATGCCAAGCTTGGAATTATAGTTAAAAAAAATGAAGATGTTACAATCAATGTGTTTTGGTATTTAAAATAATTTTTTATTTTCCTTGAAATCCATAATCCCAATGAAATTGCAAATGCTCCGACAAATATTCCCAATATTGTTACATCCAACCCCAGATATTTTGCCCCAACAGCTCCTGCTACAACAGCGCCGGTACATAAAGGACAATGAGCACTAACTTCTCTTAAAACAAATAAAGAAGGAAGTAGTGCCAATAACTTCCTGAATTTCATCAGCATCCACCGACCATTGTTGGTCCGCTTTGGCTGGCTATTAAATTTGAAGCTTGATATTGATCTGGATGCATTCTAGCCATCATTGCTTCATATGTTTCACTAGCTTCATCGCCAACAACACTTCCTATTATACTGTCTACAACTCGGTTTTTTAAGCTGACAATCTGAATAGCCTGCACAATAGATATCAAAACTAGGATGCCTAAAGCAACAGCTATTATTGTGTTTTTTTCCATTTTAACAACCTCCAACCATGCTTCCTTGCGCGTTTCCTTGTTCTATTCCCCTGTATTTATTAGAAGCTAAGTTAATATAGCTTAATTCAATATTATTTTCTTTCAAGATCTGGGCTTTAGCATTTATTGAATCTGGAAAGAATAATGTTTTCCATTTTCCAAGTTCATTTAGAATTTCATCATTTGTCATTTCAGGATGCTTTGTCAATAGATATTTAGCTAATCCGCGCATTGCATATGAATGGGCACAGCCACAAGCTGCCTGTCCGTTAGAAAATGTTATTGCCTCTGCGCCGCAACAATATTCGCAGCTTATTGAATTTGTAATTTGAATGTATCTTTCCAATAAATCGCCATCTAAGTTTATGCTATTATCAAACAAAGCTAATTTTCTGATTGTCAAATCTGCCTTTTGCGGATTATTTACACTAATCTCATCATAATTAATTCCAAGCTCTTTGCCATAAACCTCTGGAATTCCTTTAGGAACAACATCTAAAGCATTGACGCTTTTAACGCCTGTTGCCAGCCCTGTAGTAAAACTGTTGCTGTTTTGCAAATAACTATTTACCTTTAGAATTTGAAATTGGTTAAAAACAGTCAATAAAACAGCTGCTATAATTAAAGATATTATAATACTTTCTTTCTTCATTTTTCCTCCTTAATAACTTATTTTAGAAATAGTAGATATAGTAAGATGATATAACTTACCTCTTAAACAGTCATATAAAATAACCTTATTTTGGTTTATTAACGATAAATTATGTTCAGAATTGTTTAGAAAGCTTTAAATTTGCCTTTTTAAGAAAATCTGGTTTGTATTGCCCTTTATTTGCTTTGAAATTAATCCTTTCTTCTCTAAATCAGCTAAAATAAAGCTTAATTTTGTCTTGCTTAAGTCGGTTCTTATTCTTAGCGTAGCTTGGGTAATTCCATCCTGCTCCCTTACTGCTTTTATAACTTTTTGTTCATATTCATTTAATGCGCCCATTAAAAAATTAAATTTATCTTCTTTCAATTCTTTCTTCTTTACATCTTCCAATCTCTTAGTTATTCTCTCTTGATATTCCTTGATAACTTCTTTTTCTTTATCCAAAAAAAACAATAAATAAATTCCAATTAATCCGATAATGACCAGAAATGTGATGCTGCTGTAAAAATAAGGCAGAATATCAACCAATTTTTCATAAGGGCATAATTCGCCTGTTGATGGATCATGGGGGCATGCCTCTGTAGAATGTATCCCAAAAGTATCCTGAAACTGCGCTTTAAAGAAGAATAATAAAATTATGATTATTATGCTTAATAAAGTTAATATAATTCCAAGATTTTTATTTTGCATAATCTTATTAAAAATATTAACATTTAAAAGGTTTTGTAATCTGAAATAAGGTATTATTCTATGATTTATTTAGAAGTTTTAAAATAATAGCCTTTTGCATATGAAGTCTGTTTTCAGCCTGATCAAATACAATACTCTGTTTTCCATCTATAACATCTTTAGTAACTTCAAATCCCCTTAATGCTGGAAGACAATGCATAAATATGGCATTCTTCTTTGCCAATTTCATTACATCCTTATTAACCTGGAATTTTCTTAATATCTTAGCACGTTTTTTATATTGAGATTTTGGAATTCTGTAAGAAAACCAGCTGTCGGTATAAACGACGTCTGCATCTTTGACTGCTTTTTCTAAATCATGAAACATTTTTACTTTTTTTAATTGGATTTTTGGCATATAATCCTTTTTGTTTGGGCAAGCTATACTCATTTCAAAGCCTAATTTATTGGCTGCATTAATCAGAGAATGGGTGACATTATTGTTTGCATCTCCAAAATAAGCTAATTTTAAATTAAACTTTTTCTTCTTTTCGTAAATTGTCATTAAATCGCTTAAAATCTGGCAGGGATGCTCGTAAGATGTTAAACCATTTATAACTGGAATTTTGGAATTTTTAGCAAACTTAACAAATTCATTATGATCTTTCATTCTTATCATAACCAGATCACAATATCTTGAAACCACTTTAGCAACATCTTCTATGCTTTCTTTTCCGTGTGCCCAGGGAGAACTTTCAGAATGATAATCTATGACTTCTCCATTCATCTGGAACATAGCAGTATCAAAAGATAATTCAGTTCTTAATGACGGAAGCTCAAAAAATGTTAACAATACTTTTTCGAAAACTTTATTTTTATATTTTTTAGAATGTTTTTTGATTTTTACAGCTAAGTTAATTAAATCAAGAATTTCTTTTTTATTTAGATTATTTATAGAGATTAAATTTTTCATTTTAATACTTTATAATGTAGTCTTAATATATCCTCTTTTAATTTTTTGATTTCCAATAGTTTAAGTTTGTGTTCAAAATCTGATTCTCCAAAAACCCTTATTCCATTATTTACGATAACCGAATTTATGTTTAAAAAGATCTCATCAACTAAACCAAGTCTCATGAATTCAGAGTTAATATTTCCTCCGCCGGCCAATAAAACTTCCTTAAAGCCTAATTTTTTAGCCATTCTTAAAGCTTCTTTGGGAGACCTTACAAAGAAGAATTTATTTTTATTTCTTAAACTTTTATTTTTTGAGACTATAATTTTATAAACATTTTTTATTGGAAGAATATCATATTCCTTAGGGTTTGTAAGCATTTCATAAGTTTTTCTACCAAAAATCAAACAACCTACTTGATTAGCAAATTTGCAGAAAACTTCCCAATTACCTTCGGATAAAAAATCCTCGGTAAAATTCTTCCTAGCAATAATCCCATTAATACTCATTGCCATATCTAGGATAACTTTCATTTTAATATCTTATTAATGAAGCCATAAACTTCCCTTAGCTCTTTATCTAATATATCATAATCGGAGGCGTAAATTTTTTTATTCACTTTAAGAAATTTTTTCAGATCAGAAGGACTTCCATCAATTACAATATCACATTTTGCCCTGTTAATTGTTTCTTGCAACTCATTAATTTGTTTTTTACTGTAACCCATTGCAGGAAGAACCTTTTTCAGATGAGGAAATTTTTTATAAATTTGCTTTATGCTCCCGACAGCATATTTTTCAGCATCAACAACATTTAATTTATATTTTTCTGCAATATAATCTGCAACGCCGTGTTTCATTCCGCCATGTGTAAGCGTTGGACCATCTCCTATCAGCAATGCACTTTTATTTTTTATCTCTTGTGGATTTTCGACTGTTATTACAGAATTAATCTCAATAATTTTTGCCTTTGTATTTACTTTTTTGATGTTTTCGCGCACGATTTTCAAGTTTTCTTCTGTTGTGCCAGACATTTTATGTATTAATATAACGTCAGCCATCCTCATATTAACTTGCCCGGGATAATAAGTTAATTCATTGCCTGCCCTTCTGGGATCAACCAAGACAATGTTTAAGTTTGGTTTAACGAATGAAAAATCATTATTCCCACCATCCCAGAGAATAACATCTGCTTCTCTTTCCGCCTCGTTTAATATTTTTCTGTAATCAACGCCTGCAAAAATGGAAATCTGATTTTTAATGTACTGCTCGTATTCCTCCCTTTCTTCAATTGTAGCATTATATTTTTCTAAATCCTGCTCTGTGTAAAATTTTTCAACTTCTTGCTTATTTAATAAACCATAAGGCATGGGATGTCTCAAGGAGACCACATTAAGACCTTTAGATTTTAAATGCAAAGCAATTCGTTTGCTAACCCTTGACTTGCCACAGCCTGTCCTTACTGCTGTTACGCTTATTACAGGTTTCTTGCTTTTTAAATAAGTTGAATTTGTTCCGAGCAATGCAAAATTAGCCCCATTTGCGAGAACTATAGAGGCTTTATCCATAACGTCCTGATGAGATAAATCAGAGTAGCATAAGAAGACATATTCGACATTGAATTTTTTTATTAATTCTGGAAGTTTTTCCTCGGGATAAAAAGGAATGTTATGCTTATAATTTCTTCCAGCTAATTCTTTAGGAAAATTTCTCTTTTCTATACCTGGAATTTGTGCCTGAGTAAATGCTACAACATTAAATTCCGAATTATTTTTAAAATATGTCAGAAAATTATGGTAATCCCTACCAGCCGCGCCGATTATTATCACGTTTTTTTTCATATTGCCTCTTTATTTAACAATTAATGTTCCCGCCTTATTATTTAAAGCTTTCATTAAATTGTTTGAATCAGTTATGATGACTTTTTTTCCTCCTCTCTGTAAAAAATTAATTGCGGCCTGAATTTTTGGTTTCATGCTTCCTTCTGCAAATTGATTTTCTTTTATATATTGTTTCGCTTGCTTAACATTCATTTTTTTAATTATCTTCTCATTCTTTTTTAGATAATTTAGATAAACATAAGGAACGCCAGTTAAAATTAATAATAAATCTGCTTCAATATCGTTTGCCAAAACCTGCGAAGCTAAATCCTTGTCAATAACAGCTTCTGTTCCATATAGCTTATTATTCTTAAGATAGACAGGAATTCCTCCTCCGCCTACGGCTATAACAATAAAATTATGTTTGATTAAATCTTTTATCACAGTTTCCTCAATTATTTTTAACGGCAATGGACTAGGAACAACCCTTCTATAACCCCTTCCAGCATCCTCAATAATATGAAAACCTTTTTTTCTTAATTCTTGTGCTTGAGGTTTATTATAAAATGGGCCGATTGGTTTTGTTGGTTCTCTAAAAGCCTTGTCATCTTTATCAACTAAAGTCTGGGTAATAATGTTTACAATCGGCTTGTTTATTCTGTTTTCCCTTAAAAAATTTCTTAGCTGCTCCTCAAAAATATATCCTATCAACGCCTGGCTTTCTGCCCCTAAAACATCTAGAGGCATTGCAGGAACTTTTTGTTTTGCAATTTCATTCTGTATTGCAAGATATCCGATTTCAGATCCGTTGCCGTGGGTAATCAAAACTTTATTTTTCTTCAACACAGGAACAATTTGTTTGCAGGTTTTTTTAATGTTATTAATTAAGTTAGAATAAGTCTGCTTTTCACCTTTTTTGATGATTGCATTTCCCCCTAAAGCTATAACAATTTTCATAATTCATAGTTTTAATTTTGGCGGATTTTTTAATAGTAAATAAAGTAATTTAACAGCGTAATTAATATCATTTCTATCGACGATTCCAATTGTTGTATGCAAATTCCTTACAGGAACGGTCATGGCAGTGGCAGGAACTCCTTTTTTTGATACGGCTATGTTCAAAGCATCTGTTGTGCCAAAATCACTTACATCTAACTGCAATGGTATTCTATGTTTCTTGCAAAGTTTCATAATCCACTGGTTAATTTCATGATTACCAAGCATCTCTGCATCCTTTATTGTAATGCTTGGACCTTTGCTCATTCTGATTGTTGCATCTGGCGCATAATCATCTGCGTTTGTAACATCAACTGCAATGGCCCAGTCAGGATCAATTGTGTAAGCAGAAGTCTTAGCACCATACAAGCCGATTTCTTCCTGAACTGTAAAAGTCAGATAAACTTCATTCTTAATTTGCTTTAATTTCTTGGCTAACTGAAGCAGAATATAGCATCCAACTCGATCATCCAGGGCTTTTCCTGATAAAAGATCATTTGTTCCAAGTTTTATTGTTTTTCTTTTGAAATAAATATAATCCCCGGTTTGAACGCCGATTTTAATCAATTCCTTTTGTGTTAAGCCTGTATCAACATATAAATCGCTCAATTTCGGTTTAACCTCGATATTAAATGCATTGCTCATATCATCTATTGTAATTACTCCAAAAACCAATCCTTTTGTTGTTTCTACTGAAACTCTTTGGCATATTAAAGCTAAGGGATCAATGCCCCCTATAACAGAGAAGAAAACTCTTCCATGCGGATCAATATTTTTAACAATCAAGCCAACCTCATCCATGTGCGCAGCAAGCATGACCTTTGGTCTTTTTCCTTTTTTATGCGCAATCAAGTTGCCTGATTTGTCAACATGAATATCATGAACATACTTTTTTATCTCGCGAATAATGATTTTTCTTATATTTGCTTCACTTCCAGAAACTCCAAAAGCATTTAGCAATTCTTCTAATAAGTCTACCATATCACCTCTATAAAATTTAATTAACCATACTATATAAACTTTATTAAAAAGCTTTAAATATTAGAAAAATTGGAAATTTATGTGGTTAAATTAAAAAAAGAGCTTGGTTTATTCGAGGTAACCTTAGCCGGCATTGGCGTTATTCTCGGAGCAGGAATTTATGCTTTAATTGGAATTGCGTCTGGCATTGCCGGAAATGCACTATGGCTTTCTTTTGTTATTGGGGCAGTAATTGCGATGTTAACTGGGTTAAGCTACGCTGAATTATCCTCGATGTTCAGGAGAGATTCTGGTGAATTTGATTATATTGAAAGTGCATTTAACAGAAAAATGGCATTGTTTATTGGATTAGTAATTATATTTGCAGGAATTGTTACTGCTGCAACAGTTGCCTTGGGTTTCGCGGGCTATTTCTCTGCTTTGTTTAACACCCCCGTAATTTACGTTGCAATTTTATTGACATTAATATTATCATTACTAAATTATTATAGTATCAAGGATAGTTCATGGTTTAATACTATTGCAACTTTCATAGAAACAATCGGGTTGCTTATCATTATTGTTTTAGGAATAAAATATATCGGAAAAGTTGATTATTTTGAAATGCCAAATGGTTTTAATGGAGTATTGCAGGCAACTGCTTTGATATTTTTCGCGTTTCTTGGATTTGATAACATTATTAAACTGGCAGAGGAAACAAAAGATCCTCAAAAAACAATTCCGAAGGCGGTTATTCTTTCCATAATAATAAGTTCAATAATCTATATTTTAGTTGCAATTTCCGCTGTCTCAATTGTTGGCTGGCAGACGTTAAGCGCATCAAAGGCTCCATTGGCGGATGTTGCAGCAAGTTCCTTTGGGGGGATAGCATTTTTAGTTCTTGCCATAATAGCTTTATTTTCAACAAGCAATACAGTATTAGTTACATTAGTTACAACCTCAAGAATGACTTATGGCATGGCTAGTGAAAAAAGCCTGCCGAAATTTATATCATCCGTAGACAAAAGAACAAGAACACCATGGGTTGCTATTTTCCTAATAATGCTGGTCTCGATATTGTTCACCTTAATAGGGGATATAAGAGTTGTTGCAGAGCTGGCTAACTTTGGATTGTTTGTTACATTCGCATTTGTTAATACTGCTTTAATTATTTTAAGATACAGAAAGCCGTATATGGAGAGAAAGTTTAGGGTCCCATTAACAATTGGAAAGTTTAATGTTTTGGCGTTTTTAGGAGCATTATTTTCCTTGTTTATGATTTATTATATTATTGTTGGCTATATTTAATTAAGTAACATATTAATTCTACAAAATTAAAAACAGCATTATTAATAATTAAATTTAAAAAGATTTGTAATTAATTTGTTTTATGGAATTTAATATAGCCGATCATGTATCCAAATTAATGAATGAGAGAGACCATAACCTGGCCCATCATTTATGGTTAGAGGGCTTTGATAAAATAAATGCAAATGCGATTCTCGATGAAAGTTCAGTCAACTGCTACATTGAGTTAAGATTATCCAAGCACAAACCATTTACCCAATTGTTAAGCGGAATTTTCTTAGCAAGAAATAAAGAATCTATTGAAAATAATAAATTAAAAATGGTGTATTTGCCAGTTAACGACGATTTCCACTTATTATTTGGGCTAGAAGACCATTATGAAAGGAGAGAATTATTTTACAGTGAATGCGGCAAGTTTTGTAGGATTTTGCAGCCATATAAATTTCCATTAATAGAACTGAGAAGAAGCATTGATTTTTCAAAAGATGAAGAAACGATTAGGACGATTAATAGGGGGATGTTTTTTTATGACCCCACGATATCAATACGTTATCAAACCCCAGATGATATAATTGAAGGTTATAAAACAATGAAAGAATTTATAAAAAATGCAAGGATAAATTAGTTAGGATGTTTAATTTTTATAGCCAATGGCTTCTTTTATGTTTTCAAATTTATCTTTCTCAATTAATTTAACCAATCCTTTGTTGATATCCTTAACAATTACCGGTCCCTGATAAATCATTCCTGTAATTAATTGCAGCAAGGAGCTTCCTAATTTTATTTTTTCATATGCGTCATTTGCATTGAAAATCCCGCCACATCCAATTATTGGAATTTTGCCTTTGCTTAACTTATAAGTTTCCTTAATCAAATTATTGGAAATGCTTTTCATTGGCAATCCTGAAATTCCTCCAGGATATTTATTTACAATGGATTTATCTGTTTTTAAGTTGCCTCTGTTCTTGCTCAAATTAGAAATTATTAAACCCCAAATGTTATATTTTCTGCTTAATTTAATTATACTAGATAATTGCTCTTTATCTATATCTGGAGAAATTTTTAATAATGTTGGTTTGGCTGTTTTAATCTTATTTATTTCTTTAAGCAATTTTTCCAATGCAATAGTATCCTGGCAAAAAGTTGTCCCATCTTTTGAATTAGGGCAAGAAATATTTAATGTTGTATAAGCACCTATTTTGGCAAATAATTTAAAAGACTTGCAATAATCCTTAATTGCATCTTTTTCGAATATATCTTTATCATTTGTTTTTGCGATACTTATTCCAACAGGAATCGGGAATTTTTCATGTTTTAATCTCTTAGAGATGATTTCGGCACCGTCATTTTTTAATCCATAATGAACCACGATAGCTTTGTCTTTTGGAAGCCTGAATAATCTCGGTTTTGGGTTCCCGAAACATTTTTCCCCTGTTATGGAACCAATTTCCATATGACCAAATCCAAAACTTGGAATAAACTTGGTAAGCAAGGCATTTTTATCAAAACCCGCTGCCAATCCAACAGGATTTTTAAAATTAATATTAAACAGGCTAAGATTAAGCTTATCGTTTTCATAATAATAAATATTTTTAATAATCTTTTTTATTAAGCTGTATTTAGAAAGTTTGTTTCCCAGGTTTATCGTAGCATCATGAACAGTTTCTGCATCTATGCTAAATAATACTGGCTTTATTATTTTTTTATATATCATTCATAAGTTATTTATTTTAAGCAGGTATTTAAAGATATTCAAGCGAAAGATTTATAAATATGTATACACGGGATGTATATACTAAACTAGGTAATTAAAATGTACAATCCATTCAAAGAAATGAAAAAAATCCAGAACGAAATGAATAAGTTATTTGCAAATAATTTTATGGACGGATTTAGGGATTTTAATATAAATGAACCGTTCTCAAGTCTCAGAGAAGATGAAGATGAATTAATTTTTAGAATCAATTTACCTGGGATTAAAAAAGAAGACATTCAGTTATTAATTAATGAAAACACCTTAGAAGTAAAGGTTGAAAAGAAATCAGAATTAAAAATTAAGAAAAAAAATTATTCTAGAGAAGAGAGTTCATATAAGGGGTTTCATAAAGTAATGAGCCTGCCTTGCAAAATAATTCCGGAAGACGTTGAAAGCAATTATAAAGATGGAATCCTGGAAATAAAAATGCCTAAAGCAGAGAAAAAGAAATTAAGAAAAATTGAAATAAAATAAATTTATATATTAAGTTATTTATCTATTTTTTATGAGAGAATTTTTATTAAGGGCGTTAAAGGCAAGAACCGATGGAAATTTTAGTTTAGATAATTTACCGGATGCCGGACGCTTAGATTTAGTTGCAAGATGCATTTCAAGCGCTTTATGGTTGGCTAAAGGTTTAAGGGAAGATACAGTTATTCATGTTAATCTGGAAGGACCAAGATATCCTCCAAAAATAATTTCCTTTTATGGAGCGAAATTGAAAGGTTTTTATTTCGATGAAAAGGGAATTGCAAAATTCATTAAGCATGCTCTGGAAGAAGGAATTAACTTAGAATTGAATGAAGAAATTGAAGTTTATCCCGGAATTATAGTAAGTAAAAAAAGTTTTGAGCAATTAATAAAGGAAAAACAGGATTATCAGATAATTTACTTGCATAAAAAAGGCAAGGATGTTAGAGAATTTAAGTTCAAAGGGAATATTTTAATTGTATTTGGGGATTATATTGGAATGCCTTGGAAAACAGAAATATTCCTGCAGAGACATAACGCAGAAAGAGCCTCTCTTGGTAAAATTGAGTATCATGCTTCTCAATGCATTACTATAGTTAATAATGAGTTAGACAGAAGAATTTATTAGTTAAGTTTTTATATTTTGCCATTAAACAAATTTTATGGGGAAAGAAGACAGATTAATAATGGTTGTAAGAAAAGATGATTTATTTCAAGAAGATTTCTTTGAAGGTTTTAAATCACATAAGGATATAGACTATGAATCAAGAATATTAAAAAATTATGGATTTATGACCGCAAAATTCGCTGAAAATGATCCAACTTACAAGCAACCAATCAGATATTGCATGATTGTTAATCCTGAATCAAAAAGAATATTCGCTTATCAACGTTCAAAAAAAGATGAGAATTATTCAGAAAAAAGGCTACAAGGAAAATTCTCATGGGGTGTTGGAGGGCATGTTGAAAAATCTGACATTACAACGAGCAATCCCATTCAAGAGAGTATGTTAAGGGAATTAAATGAAGAGGTTGAAATAAATGGCTCTATAAATCCTAAGACACTCGGTTACATTTATCATGATTTTGGTGTGAATGCGGTTCATTTTGGAATTCTATATTTAATAGAAACCGATTCAGTGTTAATAAAGCCCAAAGATCCTGAAATAGATAATGGAGAACTTAGAAGAATAAACGATTTAGAATTCGTATGCAATAATCCAGAATATAAGGTGGAAGATTGGTCAAAGACAGCTTTACGACCACTAAAAGAATATTTAGATGGCTTATAGTAAATTATATATATTAACAAATTAAGTTTTTCTTGAGGGTCCTTAGTTTAATGGCAGAATTTCGGTCTCCAGAACCGACGATAGGGGTTCGAATCCCTTAGGGCCCATACTAAATTTAAGGGGTATAACTCTAGGTTCGAATTCTGGCTCTCCCATTTTACTTTTTAAAAGTAGTTACTTAATCGAAACCTTTATAAAGTAGTGAATTTTACAATTTCAGCTGGAGTTAAAATGAGATTATTAAAATTTTCACCGTTAATTTTGGCATTATTAGCTAATCGAGATGCTAATTCTCAGGAAAAAACAAGGTTATTGCCCATAAAATGGAGTGGCGAAATCAACAGTGTATCACATGCCTGGAAATATGGTAAATTTTTAGGTGATCAAACAATATTAACAATTAGGGGTCCTTTTTCAGGAGAATTAAAAGCTGTTTCTGGAAATGATACAATTCCTGCTCATTTAGAATATGGCGATCTAGACAAGGTAATTGATTTAATAAGAAACAAAGAATTAAGCAGAGAACAGGCAAGAGAAGATTTATCTGGTTATGAATTATTAAGAAAAGACCCAAACATATTTGAAGATGGAAAGGTAACATCGGAAGAAGAATTAAGATTTTTAAATGAATTAAAGGATGGAAATTACATTGTTCCATTTTTTTATGTTTCAAGCGATAGAAAGGCATCTCTGCCAGGAATATTCTTAATAGAAAAACAGGGTGATAATTTTAAGTATATTGAATTCAAAGATAGAGAAAAGTCAGGCGATAGTAGTAGGGTTAAGGCACAGGCATTAGGTGATACTACAAAGGCTAGAGCAAAATCATTAGAAGAATCTGCACAATATAAACCACAAGTAGCATTAGAAGATACTGCTGGTGTTAAAACACAAGCATTAGAAGGTGATACTACAAAAACTGGAGTAAAATCATTAGAAGACACTGCGGGTGTTAAAACACAAGCATTAGAAGGTGATACTACAAAGGCATTAAGTGAGTCAGATTATTTAAAACACCTGCAAGCAACAACTCCATCTGAATTATATAAAGGCAGAATAGATAGTTTGAAGTTTAAACTAGTAACATTAAAGGACCTTGAGAAAAGGCTCTCAAAAAAAGATTCTTTAGATGTTTCGGATAAAAAGGAATTAAAGGTGATAAAAGAAGAGCAGGAAAAAATCACAACCGGGTTAGACTCTTTAGATCAAATAATAAGACAATATGGCGCTTATGCGTTCGATTTAGGATTTGGTTATGAGTTTAATAAAAATAAATATAATGGAAATGTAACAGCAAGACTGAATTTAGGAAATTGGATATTGGGAGCAGAAGTCGCTTATGGTGAGAGATCATCTAGAAATCCTGACAGAATTGTTAGAACAGCTCCAAATCAAATAACTGGTTTTTATGGTGAGGGTTCTGAAAGAATATCTGAAAGAGGTTTAGATGTATATTATGGCGGGGAATTTGGATATAATTCAGGACTAATTTCTTTAATAGGAAATGCTGGTGTTGAAGTAAATAATCTAACAATGACAAGAGAAGTTAAGGAGTACCTTAAAGATAACTTAAATCGCGTTGTAGCAAGAAATGGAGATACATATTCAACAAATGATAAAGTAAAAAGATTTAGGCCGGGAATTGGAATAGATTTAAACTTAGGAAAGATAAAATTAGGCGGAAGGATAATAAAACACGGAAAAGATTATTCGGGTGGAGCAAAAGTATTCTACAATTTCTAAAATGAAAATCATAAGATTATTTTTATTATTAGTATCGTTTTTATTAGTCATAAATACAGCAAGTGCAATAACAACATATGGTGAATTTCAAAATGGATTGAGTTCAATTAATATTAATGATGGAGACCAAGTTTACTTTGACTTTGCATTATTCTCAATTAATCCGCTAATAAAATATAATGTTAAGATGTATGATATAAACACAAATCTGGTTAAAACTTTTGTTGATTCAACATCTAGCAACAATCTTGTTTCAGACCGTTACTTTATTACACAGGCAGATTATATAAACAATGCCCGATATAGTATTATTATAGATGGAACAGATGCGGTTAATGATGCTGATTCAACAATATTAACATTGCAAATTGGACGTGGCTTTAATAATGCACCAATATTAAACTTAATTGGAAACAAACAAATTGATGAAGGGCAATTATTACAATTCACAATTACAGCAACTGACCAAGATAATGATTCTTTAACATTAACAACAAATGCTTTACCACAGGGTGCTGTTTTTACAGACAATAACGATGGAACAGGTTCATTCACATGGATGCCTAGCTTCACCCAATCCGGAACATATAATGTAAGGTTTACTGCATCAGACGGGCAATTTGCAGATTTTGAAGATATTATAATTACAGTAAATGATATTACAGCAAATAATTTCCCGAATGTTATAATAAATGCACCACAGCAAAATGAAGCAGTTTCTGGAATTTATGATATAATCTGGACAGCAACTGACCCAGATCAACCAGCAAATACCTTAGATATGATGATTGAATACACTTACAATGGATATCCCTGGCAAGCTTTAGAAACAGGACAAGACAATAATGATGGAACATTTACATGGGATACTGCTGGATTAAGCAACGCAAATGATTATACTTTGAGGGTTACTGCAATTGATGATCAGGGCAATCCTGCAATAGACACTGTTCTATTCACTTTAGACAATCAATTTACGCCAAATATTAATATTATAGCACCGGTAGAAAATGAAGTTATTTCTGGAATGTATAATATATTATGGCAGGCTACTGATTCGGACCAAAATCCTCAAACACTGGATATTAAAATAGAATACCGCGATCCAGATAATTCAAACAACAGAATTTTAAGCAGGGTATTAAATTTATTCGGAATAGCATTAACGCATTGGATTACGCTAGAAGATTCGCAAGACAATAACGATGGAGCACTTTTATGGGATACGACACAAATTTTAAATGCAAACTATCAATTAAGAATTATAGCAACAGATGACGATGGGAATACTGCAACAGGATTTATTAATTTATTTAGCGTAAATAATATAATTCCTCAGACAAACAACAATCCTGTAATAACAAGTGTTCCTATAACAAATTCTGCAATATACCAACAATATAATTATGATGTAGAAGCATTTGATCCTGATAATGATCTATTAACATATTCATTAACAATGTCTCCTTTAGGAATGAATATAGATGTAAGCACGGGATTAATCTTATGGATTCCAACCACAATAGGAGATTATAATGTGGTTGTAAGGGTTTCTGATAATAACGGCGGATTTGCAGACCAAGCATTTATAATAAATGTATTAACACAAGGCATAACTGTTTTTGGAAGAGAAAGACATGATTTCATGATAAGCAATGTTATATTAAAGCAGGATAATAACGATTTGAGTGTTTTAGTTCATTTGGATAACAACGGAAACAGGGAAGAAGAGCTTGATATAATAATTACTGATGCTGGCACAGGAAAGATAATCAAGCAAAAATTTGATTTAGATATACATCAAGGAACATGGAGATTTATCCCATTAAAAAATATTGAGAAAGGAAGGCATATTATAAAAGTTGAGGCAATTAGTAAAGCTTTTAAATCCAGCAGGTATGGTTATATTTACATTAACTAATAAAGTTGTTACCGAAAGGTTTATAAATAAGTTAATAACTTAAAAATAATAACAAATTATGATTAAAACAAATTTCAAGGGGGTTAAATATAAAATGAAAAAATCATTAAGTGTAATATTATTTTTATTAGTTGCATTAATTTTTGCAACAAGCGCAACAAATGTTGACGCAACGTATAGTATTGATAGAGTTGAGGTTAACGGTGTAGATATGACGCCTGTGGGAGTCCCACTAACATCACCTATCCTTAAAGTGGACAGAGGAGATAGTGTGGGCATTAGAGTTGAATTCAGGAGCGATGTTTCGGCTAATGATGTAAGAGTTAGAGCATGGATTGAAGGTTATGAATACAGTGATATTGAGGATTCAACAGAATTATTTGACATGAATAATGCGGGTGTCACAAATGTTAAAAACTTAGTTCTCAAGATACCAGAAGATGTAGATGCTTCTGAAGAATATACATTACATGTGAAGGTATCTGATAAATTAGCAGCGGGTGATGATGAAGAAGTGTACACATTAAGAATTGCAAAACAAAGAAGAAACTTGAATTTTGTTGATGTAATATTTAACCCTGGATTAAATGTAAGAAGTGATCAGCCATTATTTATTACAGTAAGGGTTGAAAACTTAGGGGATAAGGATGAGAATGATGTCAGAGTTATTGCAGCAATTCCAGAATTAGGACTTTCACAAAGAACGTTTTTGGATGACTTGCGTGCAACAGACCCTAATGATGCTTCGCAAGAAGACAGTTCAGAATCAACTGAATCATTATACCTTGATTTAAGCGAAGTAAAACCAGGTAATTATAATGTATTAGTAAGAGTTGAGTACAACAGAGGACACGATTACATTGAAAGATTATATCCATTGACTGTAACAAGCGGAAAAACACCGGTTCAAGTTACAGAGGAATTAATCGTAGATGTAGTTGAAAAAGTCAAAGATGTTGAAGCTGGTGAAGGCGTTGTTTATAAGGTTTCATTAGCTAACTTAGGAAGCGAGGCAAGAACATTAACATTAGAAGTTGCTGGAGCAGAAGCATTTGGAACAGCAAGGGCTGATCCAAGCACATTAACTGTTGAAGCAGACTCAAGCAGAGAAGCATTTGTATTTGTCTCAGCAAAAGAAGATGCTGACTCAGGAAACAAATTATTCAGCGTAAGAGTCAAGGAAGGAAACACAGTAGTCAAGGAAGTACAATTACAAGCTAATGTAGATGGTCAGGAAGTTGCAACAACCTCAAGCTTTAGAAGTGGTTTAGAAGTCGGATTCATAGTATTGCTAGTTGTTTTAGTAATATTAGGAATAATCTTGGCAGTTAACAAGCTAAGAGGCAAAGAAGAACCAGAACAAACTTACTACTAAGTAAGTCTTTTTTTCTTTTTTATTTTAATTTTAAAACATAATATTTATATATAAGTTATACTTCTCGAAAGTAGCTTAATGGGGGTTTAACTAATGAATAATAAAAAAAGTGGTATAATTATACTCATCTTTCTAATATCTTTGCTATTTATTAATCCGGTTAACGCTTTTGAATTAGATTCCGAGGAATTGGAAAAGAGCGTTTGTCCAAGCTCTATAATATTATTAAATGCGAATGTTTTTGGTACAGGAAGCTTTAATGTTAATCTGGAAGGAACAGCTGCAAAATGGGCCGTTGTTGTGCCACAAGGATTCACCCTAAACAATGAGAATAAATTGGTTTACATTTATGTTACCCCAAAATTCGATTCTAATTCGGGATTTTACAATCTAAATTTAATTGTGACAAGCGGAAATGAAGTCAAGCAGCTTAATTACAAAATAAATGTTCCTGACTGTCATAATCTTGTTATCACAGGAACAGAAAGCAAGGAAGTTTGCGGCTGTACTCAAGATTCTTATAATTTCATTGTTTCGAATAATGGAATTTACCAGGAAGCATATAAGGTTGAGATTAGCGGTAAAGCTGCTCCTTGGGTAAAATTAAGCCAGGGCGAATTTGCTTTAATGCCTGGTCAAAATAAAGAAATTGTTGCATTTTTGGATGCTCCATGTGGAAGCGATTTTGGCGAAAATAAATTCACAATAACGGTTAGATCACTAACTAGCAATGCAGTTGCTAGTTTTGATTCTAACGTTATAGTTAACAGTTGTTTTGATTTTAATGTCAGATTTGACAATGAATTCGTAAATATGTGCGAACATTCAAGCGAGATAATTCCAATAACAATAGAGAATATGGCTGATCTAGATAATGAATTTGATTTAAGCATCACAGGACCTGCTTGGGCTAGTCTGCATCTGACAAAACTAAATCTCAAAGCTAAAGAATCTGGAATGGTCAACTTAGTTTTCCTGCCAGATTATAAGGTAGAGGGCAATTTTGATGTCAATATAAACGTTAAGAGCAAGGAAAGCAAAATAAGCAAAGACATTAAGGTTAAGGTTAATGTAAGGAAGTGCAATGATATTTCTTTGGAATTATTAACAAGGCAGGATAGAATTTGTCTTGGCGGGAAGAGTGTTCATGAAGCAAACATAAAGAACTTGGGAGAATTTGAAAAAGAATTTAGAATTGAAAGCAGTCAGGGCTGGATCAATATAAACCCGGTGATTTTAACTTTGCCGCCTGGAACAAGCGAAAATATCAAACTTGAATTTAGTCCAGGAGAGAATATAACTGCGCAAAGATATGATATAAAATTTAGGGCTGTAGCCCTTGATTCAAGCAGGGTTTCTAGCGAAGATAATTTTGATTTAGATTTGGTAAGCAGAGAACAATGCTACAAGCCAGAAGTTCAGGTTCAGGATTTAGAAGTCAACGCAGATTCTAGCGCCACTACATCAATAATAATTAAGAATGTTGGGGCAGAATTAGCTGTTTATGAGCTTGGTTTAAGCGGAAATGCCAACTCTTTCTCACAATTAAATCCAAGCACAATAACCATTGAGCCTGGCAAAAGTGAGATAGTTTATTTATATGTTGCCCCGCCTTATAATACGAAGGGAGGAAATTATAAAGCAGATATAACTGTCAGTTTAAAGAATGCCGGGGTACTAGATAGTAAAACAATAAATATTAAGATTGGAGAAGGAAAAACCGGTTTGGGAACAAACGTTTTAAATTTATGGCAGCGTCTGCTTAATTTTATCAAAGGTTTTGATTTGGGTGCTACAACCGAACTAGAGCCATTAATTGATATAAGCAGAGAAAATTTAATTAGCAAGAATGTAAAATTTGCTTTTGGCAATGAAACACATTCATTAAAAATATTAGAGGTTACAAATAATACAGTTACGGTATCAATTGAGTCAGACCCAATATTGGTTTTGCTTGATTTAAATGAAACAGAGGAAGTTGATTTAGACAATGATGGCAAGACAGATTTAATTTTATCTTTAAAAAGCTTTGACAAAGACGGAAACCCTATAATCAAGGTTAATAAACCTCGAGAGGAACCCCAAAAAATAGATTACTTCAAGAATGTAAAGAATAAAATTTACAATTATAGATACACCTTGCTGATTGGGCTTATCGTTATCGTCGGGCTAATATTATTCTTTGGTTCTGGTTATCATAAAAAATTAGTTAAATTTTTTGAAGAAGAGCCGGAAGAAGGAGAGCCATTGAAGATAGGGAGATGGATTTTATTAATTTTAATTTTAATAGTCTTATTTTGGTACTTTAGAACTTATTCGGATAAATTAAGTTTGGTATTAAACTTCCTTAACACGTACAAATTTTATATAATCGCCGGATTAATCATTTTAATTCTATTAATATTAATAATAAATTACTGGAAGCAAATTGTTGATTTCTTTGAAGAAGACGCTGAAGAAAAACCAAGAAGAAAGAAAAAATAGTTAAATCTTTAATCCGATGACCTTGCTTACTCCTTCCTGCATGCTTACACCATAAATTTGGTTAGCTTCTGTAATAATATTATCATTATGGCTTATCATGACATACTGGGCTTTTTTGCTGTATTCCGCAACTAATTTGGATAGTTTTTCGGAATTATGCTTATCAAGGGCAGCATCTACCTCATCCAATAAATAAAATGATGCTGGCTGTAATTCCTGTATTGCAAAAATAAAAGCTAAAGCAGTTAATGTCTTCTCTCCCCCGGATAAACTCTTGATATCAAGATATTTATTTCCAGCTATTTTAACTTTTATATCCAACCCTGCATTAAACGGGCTTTCCTTATCCTCGAGTTCAAGAAACGCCTGTCCTTTTGTGGAAAGCATTGAAAATATCCTCTTGAAATGGTCATTTACCTCGTTCAATGTCCTCATAAACAAATCCTTTTTATTTTTCTCAATTTCATTCATTAAATTGAACACGTCCTGCTTCTCCAAATTCAATTTCTCTTTTTTCTCAATTAATTTGGCATATTCCCTTTCAATTTCTTCATAAACTTCTAATGCCCTTAAATTAACATTTCCCATTGCTTGTAAATCAAATTCGGATTTTCTTATGGTGTCAAGCAATTCCTGCACATTGCTTTTTCTGATGATTTTTTCTCCTTTATATTCCTCAAATTCTTTCTGCAAGCCCTCAAATTCTGCCACTGTTCTTGCCCTTCTTAAAGCAATCTCATTAACCCCTTGTTCAATTACCCTGATGCTTTCCTCTAATTTAATCAGGGAAATTTCCTTTTCTTGTATAAGCTCATTTAATTTGTCCCTTTTAATTCCCAAATCCTTAAACTCTTCGTAAAATTTCTTTTCTAATTTTTCCTGGTTTTCCCTTAATTCACTGTTTTTCTTAACGTTTTCCTTTAAAGATTTAATTTCATTTTCAAATTCTGCTAATTCCTTGTCCTGCTCTTTTAATATCGCTAATGTCCTATCCTTTTCTGTGATTAATATTTTTTCCTGGCTTACTAAATTTCTTATCTCGCTTTCAACCTGCATTAGATTATCCAGGCCGAGCATGCTTCTGCGTCTAAAGCCACCAATCATTGCCCCGCTAGTTTCAATTAAATCGCCCTCTAATGTAACCATCCTTATTCTACCAATGCCGATTCTTCTTGCTATTTCTATATTATCAACAACAATTGTATTGCCATAAACGTGCATAAAAGCTTGTTTAAATCTTGGATTAAATTTGACGAGTTCAATTGCCAGACCATGCACCCCCTGTGTTTTAAGCAACGGCCTAAATTCCGGACGCAATTCATTTGTTCTAATCTTATTCAAAGGCAAAAAAATAGCGGTTCCAATTCTGTTTTTTCTTAAATGATTAATGCATTGCTCCGCTATCTTGTCATCTTCCACAACAACAGAGTTATACTTTGGGCCAGCACAAACTTCTAAGGCCATCGAATATTTGCTATCAGATTTCCCCAAATCCCCCAAGGTACCATAAACCCCGTCAATATTCATTTCCTTGACCTTATGAATTACATAATTAATCAATCTTGATTTCTCAGATTCAGGATCTCTGGCTTTGCTCTTTTCTTTTTCTAAACTAGACTTCTTTTTTTCAAATTCTTTTTTTTGCGTTTCAAATTCATTTATCCTAGAATCAATATCCTGTATGTTGCTCTTCAAAGTTTCTTTTCTATTCTTAATCTTCGTAATCTCATTCTGCAAAAATTCCAACCTTGTTGTATTTTTTGTTAATTCAGTCTTAACATCTTCCAGATTATGATGCAATTCTGCCTGATCCTTACCGCCGCGGGAGATAAGTTCCTGGTTTAAGGATTTAGTTTCATTTCTTTTGTTTTCGATTTCTTTTTTAGTCTTATCAATCTCTTCCTGAATTTTTGATTTCTTTGAGTTCTCCTTCTCTATCTCATTATCAATATGAACTTTTTCTTTTTCTTTCTGGCTAATTAAAACATTTAAATAAGTGGCTTTGTTCTCCCTGATATACTTCTGTAATTCCTTATATTTGGTTGCCTGATCTTTGTCTTTTTTTAATTCACGCAAATGGGCACTTCTTTCTGTTAAAATTATATCTGCTTCTTTTAATTTTTCTTCAACTTTTTGCAATTCCAGCATTGCTTTATGCTTCTTATCCTCGTAAATCGAAATTCCGCTTATCTCCTCTATAATTTCACGCCTGTCTTCAGTATGCATATCCATAAATTTCACGATGTCACCTTGGAGGATGATATTATGACCATCGGGATCTATCTTTGCACTCGCCAATAAATCTAAAATCTGCTGCCTCGTAACCGTGTTATCATTAATCTTGTAAACAGACTGGCCGTTTTGTTTTACTATTCTGGTTATCTTGATTTCCTTGTCTTGCATCGGAAATTCGTTTTTATCATTGCTAAAGACTATTGTGACTTCTGCATTTTTAGCCGGTTGATTGTTCTTGCCCCCATTATAAATTAAGTTTGAAGCCTTTTCCGCCCTCATGCTTTTTGCACTTAATCTGCCTAAAACAAAGCATATTGCATCTGATAAGTTGCTCTTGCCGGAACCGTTTGGCCCGATAATTGTTGAGAAATCCTCTCTAAAATCTAATTCAGTTAGCTTTGCAAATGACTTAAAACCGTGTAATCTAAGTTTTTTTATCGTTGTCATTCTGTATTTAAGTTAAAAGTTAGATATTTAAAACTTGCTAAAACTCGTCTAATTTATTCTTAACCTCTTTGTTATTTCGTCAAACAAAATTTTTTTCTTTTCTTTCGATAAATTAAATAAAGACTTCTTAACCATCTTTTCAGAAATAGTAAAGATATAATTAAGTTTAATTACACTATCTTTTATAGCCCCCTCTTTTTTTGTTAAGGGAATGCCTTTCATCTCTAGATTACTAGTTATTCCAATAATTACAATGTTGCCTAACTCTTCAAAAAGAACTACTGCTGGCCTTATTTTAGTTTCAAAAGTGTCTGTAAATTGAACTTCTGCATTAATAACTTCTCCAAATTCATACATTCTCCCATGCCTCGTCTTCCTTATTATTCCAAAGTTCTTTCATTTTTAGTTTTTGTATTTCGTGTAGAAATTTATCGTATTGATCTCTTTTCTTTAATTCAATAAAAATCTTAGTCATTTTAAATAAAAGTTCATTATAAGTCTGTCTGGGATACTCTTTAACTTTTTTAAGTTGGTTTATAACTTCTTCGTTTAGTTGTATAGTTGATACATTAGGCATATATAATAAGATATATAATAGCTATATAAATCTTTCGCTTTTAAAACTCGTCTAATTTTTTTTGGTTTTTAGCCTGAGCATGGTTCTTCCATGTGCTCCAGGATTTTCTGAAAATCTCAGGATGTCTGTCAAAATTTTCTTTGACAAATTTCTGTGTTATGGCATTTGAAGAGTATCCAGGACCAGTATTTCCATATTTTTTCTTTATATCATCCATCTCTTCCTCGCGAGCGCATTTTGCAAGAATTGAAGCTGCTCCGACAGGATAATATTTTTCTGCCTTATGCTCAACAACCAGCTCAACGTTCTTATTATTAAGCAAATTTAATAAATACTCCTGGTATTTTCTTGTATTCGGGCTTGGGCAGTCAATAATTGCTTTATCTGGATTTAATTCATTTATTATCAAAGCTGTTTTATGGGCTTCTAGCCAGTTTAAATTCATACCATGATCATGACTTACTGCTTTATCGATTTCTTCTGGCTTAATCTGAACAATCTTATATTTCTTAGCTATTTTCTTAATCTCTTTTGCCAGTTCGATGCGCTTTTTATGTGTTAATAACTTACTATCCTTAACACCTATCTTTTTTAGTTTAGATGTATCTTTTTCTTCGATTAAAACACCGCATATAAATAAAGAGCCGAGAACCGGACCCTTGCCTGCTTCATCTATACCCAAAACATTAACCATTCTAGTCCAGCATATTAAAGCTTTTATAAACTTTATTAGAAAGTTATTTTAATCAGTTTTCATTAGCATTATCATGATTAATGATGAGGTTGCAAGGATATTTTATGAAATAGCAGATGTTCTAGAACTAAAAGATGTAGAGTGGAAACCGAGGGCATATAGAAAAGCCGCTCAGGCAATTGAATCACTTGAAAAAGATTTGGTTGAAATTTACAAAAATGATGGAACAAAAGGACTAATGGAAATTCCGGGAGTAGGAGAAGCGCTAGCCAAAAAAATAGTTGAATACATTGAAACTAAAAAAATTAAAGGTTATGAAAGATTAAAATCCAGCTTGCCAAAAGGCTTATTTGAATTAATGAATGTCATGGGGCTGGGTCCGAGCAGAATCAAGGTTCTATATAAAAAACTAAATGTAAAGGGTCTAAAAGATTTGGAGAGAGCAATTAAAAAACACAAAATCTCCCACTTAGAAGGATTTGGCTTAAAAAGCGAGGAAAATATCCAGAAAGCAATTGAATTAAAGAAAAAAGGCAAGGGAAGATTTTTACTTGGAAATGCCTTGCCAATCGCAGAGAATATTTTAACTGAATTAAAAAAATTAAAAGAAGTAAACAAAATTAACATTGGCGGTTCATTACGAAGGATGCAGGAGACAATAGGGGACATAGATTTTCTGGTAACTTCAAGCAGCAGGAAAAAAATTATGGATGCCTTTACCAAACTGCCGGATGTTTCAAGGGTTTTGGCAAAGGGAGAAACCAAGACAATGGTTATTTTAAAACAAGGCATACAATCTGACATTCGAGTTCTTGAGGATAAAAATTATGCTGCGGCGTTGCAATATTTTACAGGGAATAAAGAGCACAATATTGCTTTAAGGAGCATAGCAATAAAAAAAGGATTGAAGTTAAGCGAATATGGGTTGTTTTACAAGAAAAACAATAAGATGATTCCCCTGAAAAGTGAGCAGGAATTATATAATAAACTCGGGTTAAGTTATATTGAGCCGGAATTAAGGCAAAATAATGGCGAGATTGAACTTGCAAAACAAAATAAACTCCCGAAGCTGGTTGATTACAGGGATATTAAAGGAGATCTGCACCTGCATACAACTTATAGCGACGGAAATAGTTCTTTAATTGACATGATTAATGAAGCCAGGAGATTAAAATACAAATACATCGCAATAACAGACCACAGCAAAGCAAGGGCAATTGCAAACGGTTTGAATGAATCAAGAATATTAAAGCAGATTAATGAAATCAAAAAACTGCAAAGTAAGTTCAATGATATAAAAATATTTACAGGAATGGAGGTTGATATTAAAAGCAACGGGGAACTGGATTTGGATGAAGGTGTGTTAAAAAAATTAGACATTGTAATTGGCTCTGTGCATTCCGGCTTTAAGCAAAGCAAGGAAGAGATGACAAAATGCTTGGTTAGGGCCTTTGAAACAGGATTGGTAAATATATTTGGGCATCCGACTACAAGGTTAATTAATACAAGGCCAGAGATACAATTTGATTTCAATACAATATTCAAAACTTGCAGGGAAAACAATATCGCCCTGGAAGTTGACTCGTTTCCAGAGAGATTGGATTTAAAAGACATTTACATTAAAAATGCGGTAGATAATGATGTAAAGATTGTTGTTAATACTGATTCGCATCACACAGACCATTTTAGATTTATTAAATACGGCGTGTCTCAAGCAAGACGCGGCTGGGCGACAAAAAAGGATGTCATTAATACATACAGGTTAAGGGATATTAAGAAATTCTTTAATATTAAATAATTTTACTTTGTTTCAAAAATTCCTCTACAAAAGTTTCGATTAAAGTTAAATTAACATTTTTATAACCTTTAATTATTCTAGAAGTTAGTTCTGATTTTACATTTCTAATAATTTTATTTTTAATATAATTAACATCCTTTTCGTTTAATTTTTCATTAATTGGGTTTATGATATTTCTATATTTTAAAGCTTTTTTTAGACTATTTTGCACTTCTTTTTCATATCTAGAATGGGTATCTAAATTGTCTGTTGCTTTTCCAAGTACTTTATGAATAACCACATTAGAAGAATTTCCAATAAATAATTCTATTAATTTATTTCTGTTTTGACTCATTTCGTACACCTTCTAAAATCTTATTAAAAGTTTTATTATATATTTGTTTATATTTTTTAATAAACTTTTTTTTATCAACTAGATTATTTTTCAAGTCTTCTATTATATTATCGCCGAATAATTCTTTTATCTTATCGTAAACCTCTTCTTTGGAAATAATCTGTTTTTTTATTATAAATAAGTTTATAGAAATTAAATTTCTTAATAAATCCAATTTTTCATTTAATTTTAGAACATCAAAATGTTCCATTAACAAATTACTTTTTAATAAATGCATATCCAATAATCTATATCTAATTTCTGGTTTGACATTGTAAATAAATCTTTTTTTACTTATATGTTTGCTTAACATTGTCTGAAATAATGGGTCTGTTGATATGCCTTTCAATAATGATTTATTGTCTATTAAAATAAGATGAAAATTAATTCCTAAATTTTCTTTAAGCTCATCTTTAACATCGTTTAATCTAAGCTCTTTATCTTTAATTAAAACCATATCTACATCATTAAAATTAAATCCCTCTTCTAAAAACGATCCAGTAATTATTATATTATCAAAATTATATTTATTTAAAAGATTAAAAATTTCATTTATAATCATTATTTTAATTTTTTCAATTTTTTTTATATTATAAAAGAATAATTTTTCCTGTTTTTCATGAGTTAACTCTCTAACCAAAACATTATTTCCTGGAGCGAAACCAAACCTATTTTTTGGCAAATAAATTTGATCCATTTTGCTTCCCCGGCTTACTTTCGCTACTATTTCCATACTACGTAATATTACGTAATTTCAGTTTATAAACTTTTCCATTATAAAAATTATTTAGAAAGCTATTTAAACTCTTTAACTTTCTTAATTTTAATGGCTATAAGGGTAAATAAGCAACAAAGGGTAGGTGTTTTTGTCGATGTGCAGAATATGTATTACTCTGCCAAGAATTTGTATAAGGCAAAGGTTAATTTTAAATCTATTTTACAGGAAGCTGTTAAGGGCAGGAATTTGATAAGGGCCATAGCCTATGTTGTTGAGGCCCAGGAATTAAAGGAAAAAAGTTTTTTTGATGCCCTTGAGAATATAGGATTTGAAATCAAGGCCAAGGAATTACAGATATTTTACGGCGGGATGAAAAAGGGAGACTGGGATATTGGCATAGCAATGGACTGCATTGAACTAGCACCCAAGCTTGATACAATAATTTTGGTTTCTGGCGACGGCGATTATAAAGAATTAATCGAGCATTTGCAAAGGGCAATGGGCTGTAGGGTTGAAGTAATCGCTTTTGGAAGAAGTGCAAGCATCAAATTAAAAGAAACAGCTGATGAATTTGTTGATTTGGACAGAAGCTACAAGAAATTCTTATTATAAAAAAGTTTAAATAAGATTATTTATTTCTAATTTATAATAAAGAGATGAGAAATGAAATTATATAATAAATTTATAGGTAAGAAATCCCAGACAGCAATGGAATTTCTGATGACTTATGGCTGGGCTATTTTAATTGTTTTAATTGTTCTTGCTGTGTTGTTTGCTTTTGGCGTTTTTAATCCAAGTACGCCAAATACATGCCAAGTTGACTTGCCTTTTGTTTGTAAAGATGCAGTAGCAGATGAGAATAGTATAATAATAAAAATTGCAAAAACAGGAGGCATAGCATCTGCAATAGTCACAAATATGGAAGTAAATAGCCAAAATTGTAATCCTTTTAGTATAAATCTTGATAAGATGGAAGATTATTTTGGATGTATTATAACATTAGATAAGGGGGATAAATTTACAGCTAGATTCACTTTAGATTACACGGGAAAATCGGGTGGCCTTTCACATACAATAACTGGAGAATCTTCTGGTAAGGTTGAAAACCTCAGGAAATCTAAAATATTGGTTATAGAAGAGCAATCTGGCTACAATTCATGGCGGAATAAATTAACTACCCTTGGTTATGAAGTTATTTTAGATACTGGTGTTACAACAAAAGCGCAAGTAGATAATTATGATCCAGATATTGTAGCATGTCTCAAATCTTTTTGGGGTTGTAGTAAAACAGCCTTATACAAAGATCTTTATGATAATGGTTATTCTGTATTTACGCAAGGTAATGATAATGCTAATGTTTTATATCCAATAATAAGCTCTATTGGTACTTCTAATAATATTCCTACAATATATCCGGACAATATAATGAATCACCCTTTAACAATCGGCTGGACAAGTGCATCTGGTTCAGGAGGAGATTCTAGAAACGGAATAACTGCAATCAGAAACGGGGCATATTCAATAGCTAAAGATATAACCAATAACTATTATGAAGGAATATACTTAGAAGAGATTGGGAAGGGAAAATGGTACCATCATCAAGCAAGCGGGTTGCCTCCAGATAAATTATTAAAAAATGTTATTTCTATACTTTCTTTAAATTAGTTATTCTACAAAATATATATTATTTCCCAATTACCCAAGTGACAACCGCACCGGTTTTATTTATAAATAAGAACGTATTAATTCTTGTGTGGAGATTAATAGAGATTTAGCAGAATTTATAGGAGTTTTATTGGGTAATGGGCATATATCTAGAAAATATAATAGAATAAAAATTACTCTTAATTTCATTGATGATTTAGCATATTTAAATTATATTAAAAATTTGGTAATAAAATTATTTAAGGTCAAACCAATAATAAAAAAGAGAAAGAACGAGAATGCGATTGATTTATTTATATTTAATCAAAAGATAATAAATATTTTAATAAATAAAATTGGTCTTATGAAATCACCTAAGTGGAATCGTGCAATAATACCATCTTCCGCATTGCGCTATGATAAGGAGGTTATTAGAGGTTATTTTGATACAGACGGTTGTTTATCAATTGTGAACAATAATGGCGTAAGATATCCTAGAATAGAAATGAAGGTTATGCCTTCACCAATGCAAAATCAATTTTTAAGTATTTTAAATAAATATGGTTTTAAATTCGGAGCCTACCAGATAGGGAAAGGTAAAATTAGGGTTCAAATAAATGGTAAAAGAGAGCTTAAGAAGTGGGATAAAATAATTGGTTCAAATAATCAAAAAAATATAAGTAGAATAAATTCCTTTTTAAATGAGAATGTAGCGGAGAGTGGACTTCCTCGAAATTTTAGATATCGCTTTGAACCACTGACCGTCCCGAATATAGATTAAATCTTATATTTTCGGGTGTCTCAAACAGTCTTATGAGCCTTACGCAATAGGATTTCTATTTCGACGGACACTCCAGATTCGACAGTAATTTAATTACTTCTGTCCTACTCCGCTATGAAATTAGAACAAATTGAACACTTTTAAACCTTTCTAAATCGGGTTTATAGAAACATTTAAATTAATTATAATTACAATAATTTCTATGCCGAGGTGGCACAACCTGGTACTGCGCTGGATTGATCGTTTTTGAATCTCATTTTGAATCATTTTAAAGAATATTTTTAACTAGTAAATTAAAATTTCCCGCCAGACATACAACCGCGAGTTATATAAATAAAATCATTTATCTAGTTCCAACCAATTAAGTAAGGGTAGTTTAAAATGTTAAAAATAAATTCAAAAATTGCTGAATTGATTGGCATGCATATAGGAGATGGAACATTATACAAAACTAATCGAAGCTTAGTTTGGGAATTAAGAGGCGCATTAAATGAAAAGGAATATTACGACCACAACGTCATCCAATTACTTCAAACCATATTTCACAAAAAATTTCATGCAAAATTTAGAAGCGGGGGAAAGAACGGATGTTATGGGGTTCAAATTTCTAAAAAAGAGGATACAACATTCTTCCTTCATTATGGATTTAGACCGGGGACAAAAACTTATACCGTAAAAATACCTGAATATGTGAAAAAGTCATCTCATTCAATTAAATTAGCGTTTTTAAGAGGATTATTCGATACCGATGGGTGCCTTAGATTTGATAAAAATCATACCAAAAATAACTATTATCCAAAAATTGAATTTGATTTAGCTTCCAAAAAATTAATTAAAGATCTATCTATCCTACTAAATGAGCTCAATTTTCGTAATTATATTTGGAATTGCAATAATAGTGCAAAATTATGTGTTGCGGGAAAATTCATGCTACATAAATGGATTAAAGAAATCAGACCAAAAAACTCGAAACATTTAAATAAGTATAAAATTTTTCAAAAAACCGGCAGTATGCATCATGCCGAGGTGGCACAATCTGGTACTGCGCTGACATGATTCCTGAGTTGAAATTATGGCGTAAGATTGCTAAGTACAGTCGTACTTCAGAGACCTGTAGTACCACACAAAGATCCAGTGTCCGCAAGGACTTGTGGGTTCAAATCCCACCCTCGGCGCTTAATTTTTAAAAAACTCTCTAATTTTATCCAAAGGCAATCTAGTAGTTATAAAATGCTTGTCTTTTGGAAAACAATTTCTGTAGTTTGGCCAGGAATAACGCTCATCTAAAAAAACTACAATACCTTTGTCTGTTTCGCTCCTTATGCATCTTCCTGCATTCTGCAATGTTTTGATTATTGCAGGATAAATATAAGCATAATCTCTTCCTTTTCCATATTTTTTATCATAGTGGTTTATTAATTCATTTGTCTCTAAATCAAGTTTTGACAAAGGTATTCCAACAATTATAACACATTTCAATAAATCGCCAAGCAAATCAATCCCTTCGCCAAAACTAGCTGAACTTACTGCCATTAAAACAGAGCCTTTTTCATAATTTTCCTTAAACCCCCTGATTAAATCCTCTTTCTCAGATTTATTATGGCTGGAATCCTCTATAAATATTCTTTTAGTGCATAAATTTTTAAAATTGCTGTAAATTCTATTCAATAAATCATAGCTTGGGAAAAAGATTATTGAGTTTCCCGGAACTTCATTAACTATATCGGAACATTCTTTTGCGATTCTCTGAAACATAAAATCATTTCTTAGTGTAAATTTAGTTGTAGTGTTTGGAACAATTAAATTAAGCTCATTCTGTTTTGGAAAAGTGCTTTCATATTCAACCAGTTTAACATTGTCAAACCCGAGCAAATCCTTATACATCTTGGTTGGGGTCAACGTTCCAGACATGCAGATGATTAAATTAGAATTACTAATTAATGGTTCTGTAATAAAACTTGGATCGAGGCAGTTATAACTAATTTCTGTGATTTTTTTATTATTTTTAATTTCTTTTTTTAATATCCTAACAAATCCTTCATCTTTGCCAAGCCAAGATTTTAAAAAATTAGAGACGTGGTTAAGAAAGCTTCTTTTCTGTTCTTCCAAAACAATCTCTGAAGAATAATCCAAATTTTTGATTAATTCTGCGATATCTTTAATTTCTTTGGTTAAATCTTCTTTTTTAATCAACATTTCATCTTTAAAATTAAAACTGAGCAAAATATTCTTTAAACCAGCTAAATCTTCAACTAATGGAATATTAAACCGATCTGCTTCTTTTATTGCTAAATCTAGCAAATAATCTGATAAAGAGATGCTTAATAATTCTCTTGCTCTTCTATCCAAATTATGGGCTTCATCAAAAATTAGGATGCATTTATCAAGACTCTTGTTGATTTTTTTAAGAAATGTTTCTCTTATTTGAGGATGCAGGATATGCAAATAATCTGCGATAACAATGTTTGAATTTTTTGCCAGTTCAGCTGTAGCCTCATAAGGGCACATTTTTTCAATTCTGGAAATTTCAATTAAATCCTGAACATGCATGGGGGATCTTTTCTTTATAGAACTAATAAAGTAGTTTTTATCCGATGAATCGTGGAACTTTTCATAATATTCGCAGGTTTTATTCTCAACAAGGTGATTGCAAAAATTATAAAACTCTGAAGATTCCATATTTTGAACATTATTCTGCAGGCACATTCCTTTCTTTCCGATAAAATCAGCCACATTCAAATTTATTTTATATTTTTCCTTGATTAATTTCAAAGTTTCAACAACAATTGTATGCTGGGTGTGTTTTGGTGTCAGAAAGAATATTGTTAAATCATTGTCCTTGGAGTATTTTAGCAAAGGAGCTAAAACTCCGGCTGTTTTTCCTATGCCTGTTGGAACATGTGCAATCAGGTGTTTTTTATCTTTAACACACTCAATAACATCATTAATTAGATTATCTTGAGTTTCTCTGATATTATCATAAGGAAATAGAACCTGCATAAACTAGATTTTAATCAGAGGTTTATTAATCTTGCTTATATAAAAATTAAGCAAAAAATCAGCTAAACCCAAGCTTGTATTAGACTCCAATTCTTAGCACCTTCTCTTTTTTCTTGAGCTACTTATCGGTATAATATTCCAGTAAAGAAGTTAATCTGGTCTAGCCTGTATAACAAGAATATAAGCGCAACAACTAAAACTAGCATCAAGCCGGCAAGGACCATTTTCCCGTAAAAGTTCATCTTAAGCCATTTTTTATTTTCTTTGGCAGCTTTCAGATTCTTTAATTGCAATTCCTCACTAAAAGAAATCCTGTATTTCTCACCATCATTATCTATCTTATACAGTTTCCCCTTTTCTTCAAAATATCTTACATCACCCATAATTCTGGAATGATTAACTTATTTATAAAGGTTGCTATTTTAAAATGGTTACACTATAATATATACATTAGTTAGGTTTTTATAACTCCAATACTAATTCTTATCATGGTTTTCCAAATAATCGGATTTTTGGGATTGATAATCGGAATTATCTTGGCAAAAAAATTCAGGAATGAGCTAAAAGACATTAAGAATTTTATAAAAATTATCTCGTTTATTACAATATCCGGAATTATAATTAGGCTAATCTTATCGGCAAATTTCAGTTTAATGTTTTTTGTGGGCTTACTTATTGGATTAATAACAAATTATTTCATTAAAAACAACTACCTTTATTATGGAAGTTCATTAATGCTGGCTAGTTCAATGCATATTAATGATGAGATTTTATTTAGCATATTAATTTTTATCTTAGGATTAACGCAAAGTGCTTTAAAGAAAATAAATAGGAAATTCTTATTAATAAGTTTAATTTTATTTGCACTACCTTTCACTTTTTTATTAACTAATTTGAATTATGGTGGCTTTATAATCGGTTTTTCAATAGGGGGTTTGGCAATTGGAATTAACCAGTTTAATAAATAAATTAAAAAGTAAGAGAGAATTAAAGGACATAGATGAAAAGTTCATAGAAATAAGGATAAATGACTATTTAACTAGAAATAAAGTTGATTTAGGCAATGAAAAAAGTAAAAGTTATAGATTAATGTTTAAATCCCTAAGAAAACAATTAAGAGAGGTCTACGGGGTTTTCAGAAAAGTAAAAGAAGAGAGAAGTTTAGGGTTTTATAAAGATATTTTTGATGAATTTAAGCCAAAATCCATAATTGATTTGGGCTGTGGATTAGAGTCATTAAGATACGCTACAGGTTATAAGTTAAAATATTATTGCTATGATATTAACAAGCAGGAGATTAATAAAATAAACGAATTTTTTAAGAAAAACAGAATAAATGGCAAGGCCTTTGTTTTTAATTTAGCAGATAATAATCTTGATAATCTTCCGAAAGCAGACTTATGCTTAATTTTAAAACTCCTTGAAAGTCTTGAGGCTGTTAAAAAAGGCATTAGTAAGAATTTACTAAACAAGGTTAAGTCTAAGGTGATAATAGTTAGTTTTTCTAAAGTAGCCCTTGGAAAGAAGGTTAAAATCAGAAAATCTGGAAGATCCTGGTTTAGAAGGGTTTTAAGAGAATTGGGATATGATTATAAGATAGTTGATTCTGAAGAGGAAATATTCTTTATAATTAGTAAATAGAAAGGTTTATACGCATTATACACACCAAGAGGTATAAAGTTAAGCTGAAAATGAAGGATAGTAAAATACTAAAAAGGGCTAAAGAGATTATCAAAGAAAATCCAGAAATGTTTGAAGCTTTAGTTAAATTTGAAAAAACCGGAAGGTTACCAACAATAGAAGAGCTTAAAAAAAGAAAGCAAGAATTAAAAAAACAATAAGCTTTTATTTGTTGTTTTCCAATAAAATTTATGCTATATCTAATAGGATTGGGTTTAAACAGCAGAGACATCAGCTTAAATGCCCTTGATGCAATAAAAAAATGCAAAAAGCTTTACCTAGAAAACTATACAAGTTTCGGTTTTACTAAAAAAGAGCTTGAAAAAATAATAAAAAAGAAGGTTATTATAGCTGGGCGTGAGTTGATTGAAAACAAAGCCAGCATTATCTTAAAAGAAGCTAAAAAAAAGGATATTGGGTTATTGATTTATGGGGATCCTTTATCTGCCACAACCCATATTAACTGCCTAATTGATTCCAAAAAAGAAGGCATTAAGATTAAGGTCATACATTCTAGTTCAATACTAACCGCTGTTGGAGAAACCGGCTTATCATTATATAATTTTGGCAAGACAACCAGCATTCCTTTCAATAATGAGAAAGTCATTGCGCCAATAGAAGTAATAAAAAATAATCTAAAACTTGGGTTGCATACATTAATATTACTTGATTTAGACCCAAAGAACAAGAAATTTTTAACAATTAACCAGGCATTAGAATATTTATTAAGAAATAACCTTAACTTAAGCTGTGTTGTGTGTAGTGCATTGTCAACAAATAAGCAAGAGATTAAATATGGAAACATAAAAGAACTAAAAAATCTAAAATTTAACAGATTCCCGCAGTGTTTAGTCATTTCCGGAAAGCTGCATTTTATCGAGGAAGAAGCCTTAAATTTCTATAAGATTTAAAGTAGTGTAACCAAAAGGTATTTAAGCAACACTTTACACTACATTTATTAGGAAAATGTATGTAAGAAAAGTCAGAAAAGGGGGCAGGGTTTATTCTTATTATTACAAGAGCCAGAGAATTGGCGATAAAGTTAAATCAATCTATGTTGGAAAAGCTGTTGAAGATATTAGAAAACCAACCATAAAACAAGCAGAGCCAAAAATTGCTAAAAGAGAGTTTAAAAAGGAAAGCGATGTTATTAACCACTTATTGGAATTTGACAACCTGTTAAACGAGATCAATACGCTGATTAATGGTAAGGATTTAAGCAATGCTATTTTTACTTATAATAAGATGTTTGAGGTTTATACTAAAATAGAGGTTGATGCATCTGACAAGGCAAAGGTTTTTGAAAGGTTGAATAGTGTTTATAATGACCTGATTGAGTTAAGTAAAGAAAATAAAATAAATTTAAATTAGGTATACTAATCAAAGTAACGATGCGTATTTTACAGCAACAAGAAATAAAGGAATTGCTTCATCAAGACTACGTATGTTATGGCCTATATAACATAATGAAGATTCTTCTAAATCAAATCCAAAATTTATCCCTAATCCAATATTTTTTAGTCCAAAATGATCATCCCAAAATAGCCTAAAATCTTTCTCATAATAAGCTTCCAAAAATTTGACATACTCTTCAATTTCCTCCCTCCCTTTGTTCTGATAAAAACTGGAAACTCTTTCAGGATAATTCTCATCTGGCAAATAAACCACGGGAATTGCCCTTTCATCTTGAATTTCGACTCTTGGATAAATTCTCATATAAAAAGGTTGGATAAAACAATTTTAAAATCTTTCGGGTAATGAAAAATCATTTTTCTTACTAATAGAGTTTATAACAAAATTTATATATGAGTTTGCACCACCAATATTCATTAAAAAGGTTTGCACTATTAAAAAAGAGGTTGAGAATGTATTATTTTAATTTGATAACTAAATCTATATTTGTAAAGTGATATAAATGCATTTAGAAAAAAGAGGAACTGTGGGGGGTAAATGTAGTTCTTACTTCATTAAATTAAAGGGGTGTTATTTTGCATAAAAGGACAAAAAGAAAGGATTACATAAGGAATAAAAATAAAACAAAGGGTAAAAGTAGGGTAAAAAATAATATACTAAATAAACTTAATTCAGATAAAAATTTAAGATTTAATGAAAGAATACCAAGAAGATTGTTAAGAGATGCTCCTGTTCCTCATTCTAGTTCAGTTTATGCTCATGCTCAACCCCAAGATAGTGCAAATCTAAGGCCCATAGGTATAAGTAATTTAAGCAAGGTTTTATCGCTTATATTAATTGTATTTATTGGGCTGGGGTTGTTTTATTATTTCGGAAGTTTTGGAATTACGGGGTTGGTTATTTATTCTGATTCAACAATAACATTAGATGTTAATAGTTTAGTAAGCAAAGATGCCCAGATATTTGTAAATGTCGGGGCAGAAGAACAAATCAAGCCAATAACAGGGTTTGATCTGCCTCTAATGAACGAAAGTTATTATGTAAGTAGTTTAAATGTAGATATAATTAGCCTAAATTTCTCCTTAGATCCTGGCACCTACTCATTTGTTGTAAGCTTAATTGACAATTCTACTTTAATAGCTATCACAAGCAAAGACATTACAATTAGCTTAGAGCAGCCTGTTATAGAAAGGCCTCAAGAACCAGTGCAAGAACAAGTTAATGAGACTAATTTAACCCTGCCAGAGATAATTAATGAAACAAATACCACAGTACCAGAACCATTGCCTGAACCTGTGGTAAGTAACATAAGTGATTTAAGCAAGGTGGAACAAGAAGTTCTAGATGAAATTAATAGCAAAGGAAGCGCAAGGGTAATTGTAAAAAAGACCTTTAATCTGGTAACAACAGCTGATTTGATTAATGAACTGGAGCAGAACATTACAATTGATGAATTAAGATTTGTTAAAAGGGGCGAGTTAGCAAGCGATATAAAAAAAGAATTTGAAAATAACAGCTTTGATTTAAATGATTACGCGAGATTAGAGGAAGAATTCAGCGAAACAGATACGAGTAAAAGAGTTTTAAGTGTAGTACAACTAACAGACGGGGCGAATAAGTTGGCGGAATTAATCAATAAATCTGAAATTATTACAGTTGAGCAGGAAGTTGATGATATTGTTGCGTTAAATGTTGATGTTAATATGCTCAATAAGATGATTAATTTATCGTCTGTAAATCAAATAATATTGGATAATGAAGTAAATTTATTTGTTCAAGATGCAATAAATATAACAAAAGTAAATGTAGTACAACAATTAGGCTATAGTGGGAATGGTAAATCGGTGTGTATTTTAGATACAGGAATAAATTATAACTTATTTGGACTGATTTTGAATCAAACAATTCATGGCTATGACTTTGTTAATCAGGATGATGATCCTCTGGATGATCATGGGCATGGAACTTCTGTTGGAAACATATTATTGAATGTTGCCCCAAACAGCAATGTCTATGCTGTTAAGGTTATTAATTCTAATGGTGTGGGTTATGAATCAGATATCCTGGCTGGATTACAATATTGCATTAATAATAATGTTGATGTTATTTCATTTAGCATTGGAAGCAGGTTGAGTAACGGTTACTGTGACAGCAATATAGTTGCGAATAAGTCAAATTATGCTGTTGAGCAAGGAATCCATATAATTGCTGCTACAGGAAATGATGGTTCTAATACAGAAATAAGGGTTCCTGCTTGTGCTTCTAATGTATTAAGGGTGGCTTCTAGCAATAAACAGGATAATGTTTCTTCATTTAGTAATGTTTACTTAAACGATTTGCTTGCTCCTGGACAAGACATTAATACAGTAGATTTAAGTGGTAATTCAACTGCTTTAAGTGGTAGTTCACTCAGTGCACCATTAGTTTCCGGGGCTGCCTTATTAATACTAGAAAACCAAAGCTATAATCCGGGTAATTTAACTCATTTGTTTAGATCTACTTCAGATGTAATATTCAATGATGGGATAAGGGATTATGAAAGATTGAATTTGTATAATGCCTTAATAAATAATATAACCCATGTTCCTTTTGATTATGATGCCAATCAAGCAAATGTTACAAGCGGGGAATTCTTTGGCTTTGCAAACCCCTCTTTTAACACCCCAACTTTAAATTCAACAGATGTAAGAACTAATAACACAAACGTAAATATTTCTTTAAGCATAGTAAGCACAGATGCAACAGGGCTTTATAACATAACAACATGGTATGAAAACAATCAAAGTTTATTAGTTTTAAACATGCCTTTCGTAACAAATACAACAGATGTAAAAGATTATTCCGGCTATAACAACAATGGAACTATTTCTGGTGCATTATGGCAGAGATATTTGAATGAGGATAATAACTCTTTAGTTTTATTATTGCCTTTTGATGAGGATAATTCAACAACAGCTATTGATGCAAGTGATTATAGGAATGATGGTGTTTTAAGTGGTGTTGCACTAAACACAAATAATTGTGTAACTGGAACGTGTTATACATTTAATGGAGTAAATAGCAATATAACAACTAATAATCTAAATCTTGGCGGGGCAAATGAATTTACAGTAGAAACTTGGATTTATCCCTTATCTGCACAAGAAACAGCCGTTAATTATAGAAACACAATTTATTCGGGGCATGTTTTTGCAACGCCTTCTTGGTGGTTGGAAGTATTTGGAAATGATATTGTTATCCAAAATTTAACCACTCCCTTCCCGACTGTCTCAACAACAGGGGATATTATACAAAATAATCAATGGTATCTTGTTTCTCTTACAAAAACTGGAAGTGCTGTTAATAGCAATCTAACCATATATGTAAATGGTGCGTTAAAGATTTCTGGATTAATGAATACCACACCTACAACCCGTTCATTCATAGGTTCGTTAGGTGGAACAGCAGGTGATAAAGATATTTTTAACGGGACTATGGATAATTTTAGAATATACAATAAAGCATTAACTTCATCTGAAATTCAAGACCATTACGAGAAATACAAGCTATATTACCAGCCAAGCTTTAAGTTTGACGGAAAACAAGGGATTAATTTTACAAGGGGACAATTAGGAACTGCAATAAATTCTTCTTCAGCAATAACCATGGAAGCTTGGGTAAATCAAAAAAGTTTTCCATCTCCAACAGGTGCCCAAGTCGTTTTAGCTGGAACAATAGGAAATTCTGGTGGTGGATTTGGGATAACCATTCTCGGTGCAGGAACGGTTAGTGTTGGCGGAAGAAGCATCGCAAGTGATGCAATACAGCAGACTAGTTCATTATCGAACATCTCATTAAATAACTGGACACATATTGTCGGGGAAATGGAATTTGCAAATGATTTAATCAAGATTTATATTAATGGGAAATTAGACAAAACATTTACAGCAAGTTTCAGCAGAGACCAGTATAATCATAGCATTTTATCAACCGCTACAAAAGATACCATCGGATTCTTTGATGGCCAGAATAGATATTTTAATGGCTCAATTCAAGGCGTAAGAATTTACAATCGTTCTTTAAGTGCAAACCAGATATATGAATTATACAATAGTTATAATACTTCTGGGATAAATACATTAGTTAGCGAGGAAACAACTGCCGGAAGGACTTATAAAGCACAGGTTTATGTAGCTAATTCTAGTGATTTAGGAGTTTCTGATAATACGAGTGAGGTTTTAATTTTAGATAATTATTTAACATTTACAAATAATCCAGTTATAAATTCAACAAATGCGCAAAATACAACAGAACAAGATTTAAATGTCTATTTTACTCCAGATAACACAGGCATAACTTTAAATTATTCAATAGAGGTATTCAAAAATAATGCCACCCAGTTCTTATTGGCAGACATTCCTGCTACAGCCAATACATTTGCTCAATTTATAATAAATAATGCCAATACTACAAAAGGAGAAACTTGGAAAGCGCAGGTATGGCTGACAGACAGCTTAAGTAATTCCAGCTTAGTAAATACATCTGAATTATTAATATTAAATTATATTCCAAATATAACATTCAACTTGATTAACACAACAGATATTTCAACAAACAATACAAACGTTAATTTAACTCTATTTATTAATAATACCGATTATGATAATGATATTGTAGCAAACATAACAAACTGGTATGAGAACAATCAAAGTATTTTAGTTTTAAACATGCCTTTCGTAACAAATACAACAGATGTAAAAGATTATTCCGGCTATAACAACAATGGAACTATTTCTGGTGCATTATGGCAGAGATATTTGAATGAGGATAATAACTCTTTAGTTTTATTATTGCCTTTTGATGAGGATAATTCAACAACAGCTATTGATGCAAGTGATTATAGGAATGATGGGGTATTGATTAATGCTAAATTAAATACCTCATGTATAACTGGAACCTGCTATAGTTTTGATGGTTCTGGGGATTATATAAACATAAATGACTCAAATGATAATCTGGATATATCCTTAAATAACAGCTTTACAATAGAGTATTGGATGAAGTATGATAAATCAGATGCAACTGTAAGGGATATTATAAGCAAATGGAGTTCTTCTGTAAGCAAAAAGCAATACAGGATATATCATCAAAATAATATTCTTGCAATGATATTAAGCAAGGATGGAACAACAAACAGCAATACTTTAACCTCCAGCGCTTCCTTAACAGCAAATCAATGGTATTATGTTACATGGTTTTTTAATGGAACAAGCGTTGCATTATATATCAACGGCAATTTAGATAAACAGCAGGCATTTTCAAATGGCGCAGTCTTTAATGCAGACATTCCATTAAGGATTGGGGCAAGTGCTGATGCTCAGGCATATCAGGGAATTATAGATAACGTAAGAATATACAATAAAGCCCTAACTTCATCTGAAATTCAAGACCATTACGAGAAATACAAATTATATTACCAGCCAAGCTTTAAGTTCGACGGAGTAAATAACTTAATTAATATTACAACTTCATCAAGAAGTTTGGGATTAAGCCAAGAATTATGGGTAAGAAATATAACTAATTCAACTTGGGTTCATTTAATTAATAATTCGGGGGATTTATTTGTCAATGGGATAAATGCAAGTGATAACTTATACCCTATTCCTATTTCAAATAAAACTAATTCAATTAGAATTGGAATTTACGATAATGAGGTTTACTTTAATGGAAGTATATTATCAGTTAGATTATGGAATCGTTCTTTAAGTGCAAACCAGATATTTGAATTGTATAATTCTTATAATACTTCTGCGTTAAATAAGTTAGTAAGTGAGGAAACAACTGCCGGAAGGACTTACAAAGCTTCATTATATGCTTCTGATACTTACGCAGATAGTTCTCAAGTAAATACTAGTGAAATACTAATAACAGCAAGTGCCCCGAATAACTTCACATTATACCTTCCAGGCAATAATACTAAATTTAAGAATTCGAGCAATGAGGTAAATATTTCATGGGTCTCTTCTTCAGACATAGATGCAGGGACATTAACTTATTATGCTCAGGTTGCAAGAGATGCTAGTTTTGCTGATACAATATATCAAGGAATAACAACATCAACATTTAATACAACAAACGCCTTAACAAACGGAACATATTATGCAAGAATAAATTCAACAGATGGAAGCTTATGGAGCGGTTATTCAAATATAATTAGCTTTATTATAAATACGGTGCCATTTAGCTACAATATCCAATTAAGCTCGAGTAATGGAACAAATTTAACTTTGGAGAATTTAACATTAAGTTATAATTTACAAGATACGGATTTGGGGGAAGATTTATTTAATATTACAAACTGGTATGAAAACAATCAAAGTTTATTAGTTTTAAACATGCCTTTCGTAACAAATACAACAGATGTAAAAGATTATTCCGGCTATAACAACAATGGAACTATTTCTGGTGCATTATGGCAGAGATATTTGAATGAGGATAATAACTCTTTAGTTTTATTAATGCCATTTGATGAGGATAATTCTTCTACTGCTATTGACAGTTCTGATTTTAAAAATAATGGTGTTTTAAGCGGTGCAACATTAAATAGAACAGATTGTATTACTGGAAATTGTTATAGTTTTGATGGAACTAATGATTTTATTAATTTGATTGATAAAAGTAGTTTAGATTTTGGAGCTAGTGATTTTTCAATAGAATTATGGATTAAACATCCAGTATCTGCAATTACAAATGGAAGAATAGTTTACAAGGGTGCTTCTAGTGCAACAGATGTTGGTTATGCTTTACTTGGAGACGCTCAAAATATATTTGCTTTAAGTAACGGTTCAACTAGACTTTTAGTAACTGCTGGAAAAACTAATTTTAATAATGATTTATGGAATCATATAGCTATTACCGTAAAAAGAGATAATAATATAACAATTTATACTAATGGAATAATAGATAGTAGCTCAAGTAATCCATTAAATGTAAGTAATTTTAGTGGTTCTGTAAGTAATACAAAAGAGTTTATTTTAGGTAGTATTGATGGAACTGGAACATTCTGGAATGGCTCAATAGATAACGTAAGAATATACAATAAAGCCCTAACTTCATCTGAAATTCAAGACCATTACGAGAAATACAAGCTATATTACCAGCCAAGCTTTAAGTTTGACGGCGTAAATGATATGATTAATATAACAAAAGATATAAATGATGATTTTGGAAAAACAGGATTTACCATGGAATCTTGGATATGGAATAATATAAATGACCAGCCACAAATGTCTTCTTCTGGTGTAAATATTTTATCAGATGTTGGCTCTGGAATAAGTGATAGATATGAATTAAGAATCAATAATATTTCAAGTTCCCCAGTTATTTATTATAGAATTCAAGATAGCAATGCAATAAACGAAGAGGTTAGTAATGCAGGAAATTTAAATAATAATTCATGGAATCATATTATAGTAACTTATGATAATGTAAATGCACAGATAAGGGCTTATGCAAATGGTGTTTTAACAAATACAAACCCAACAGCATTTACTGGAACAATATCTCCAAATGATAATCTTTATATTGGAATTGCTGGATTAGTTAGAGATTATAAAGGAAGCATAACAGGCGTAAGAATTTACAATCGCTCTTTAAGTGCAAACCAGATATATGAATTATATAACAGCTATAATACTTCTGCGTTGAATAAATTAGTTAGTGAGGAAACAACTAAAGGGAATACTTATAAAGCAAGTGTTTGGGTAAGTGACACAAGAGATGAAGATGTACAAAGAAACTCTACAGAATTATTAATAGGAAATACAATTCCAACAATTCCAGTATTGAGCTATCCGCCAAATAATACTTACTTTAAGGATGATACACCTGAATTTTTCATAAACAACTCAGATGATCCAGATAATGACACAATTTATTTTGTTCTAGAAATAGACAATGCATTTGATTTCACAAGCATTAATTATTATAATGGAACAATAAGGAAAATAAGCAATGGTACGAATTCGCATAACCTTTCATCAGCATTAACAGACGGAATTTATTATTGGAGAACACTTGCTACAGATTTACAAGGAAATTCATCTTACACCGAAATAAGGAACTTCACGATAGACACGATAAACTCAACAATTGATTTTACATCGCCGACTGAAGCAAACAACACATACACAAACAACAGCTACATTTTCATAAATGTTACTGTAACAGAAGCCAACTTTGCCAATATTACATTTTACTTAGTCAACAGCACTAGTGTAAATGCAACTTTATTCACAAGCTTGAACAATAATGCAAGATGGATTAATCTAAGCCCATTAAACCAGAATGAAGTTTATTATTACAATGTTTCGGTAGCAGATTTAGCAAATAACATTAATTACAGTGAAACAAGAATTATTACTTTAGATAATACATTGCCAAACAACATAACATTATTGTCTCCTGGCAACAATACAATAAGCACAAACAGGACACCTTTATTCACATGGAATAATGTCACAGAATTGAACTTTGACAATTACACTTTAGAAATAGACAATGATGCTGATTTCACAAGTGTGCAATTTACTTTTATAAAATATAATAATTTAACCAACTCAACGCATTTGATGACAACCCCATTAAATGATAATACAAGGTATTTCTGGAAAATTACAGTCACAGACAAGGCAAACAACAGAAATTCAACAACATTCACCTACACAACAGACAATACAAAACCGGCAGTAACCTTAAACTCTCCAGGCAATAACCAGTGGCTCACAGCAAGCACTGTAAACTTCCAGTATATTCCAACAGACACCCCATTCAACAGCAATTTGCAGGCATGTGATTTGTACGGAAATTTTACTTCAACAACATTCGAAAAGAATAATACGCAAACGCCGGCGGGAGGAGCGATTAATACATTCACGTTAATACTGGCCGATTCCAGTTATACCTGGAATGTTCAATGCAATGATTCTGCTGGAAATTCTGCAAGAGCAGCTGCAAACTTTACAGTTAACTTAGATACAGTAAGACCGAGCTTAAGCTATTCTGGCCAGACAGAGGTCAATAACAGCTATAAAAACCAGAACTTCATCTTCGTAAACTGGACTTATACAGAGGCTAATTTTGCTAACTTAACATTCAGGCTATTTAACACAACAGGCAATGTTAACACAACAGTTTACACATCAACAGCATATCAAATAAATGTAAGTAATTATACAATTTACTTAATCAATCCGAATGAAAGATACACTTACAATATAACATTAACAGATTATGCATTACAGATGAATACAACTGAAACCAGAACAATAATCTTGGATACGATAAATCCTAGCTTAAGCTATTCTGAACAAACACTTGCGAATAACACTTACTACAACAGCAATACTTTGTTTGTAAACTGGACTTATAGTGATACAAACTTTGCTAACTTCACATTTACATTAGCCAACTTAACAGGAGTAGTAAATCAGACAATATATAACACAACAGCTTACCAGATTAATTTAACCCTGCCAAACACTAATTACAGCTATAACTTAACTATAAGGGATTTGGCAAATAATTACAATGAAACAAGCACAAGGGTGGTTGTTTTAGACAATGCAATTCCAGTTCCAATTTATGATTCTAGAACTGAGGCAAACAACACTTATGTCCAAAGAAACTGGGCATTCATAAATATTACCTTAACAGAAACAAATCTAGCGAATATAACTTATGTGATTTCAAATTCAAGCTTTACAAATATTACTGTATTTGGAAGCAGAACATTGGACATTAATTTCACTAATTTAGCCGATGGCAATTATACTTATAATGTTACTATAAGGGATTTGGCAAATAATGTTAATTCAACTGAGACAAGAACAATTGTAATAGATACAGTGTTGCCTGTTCCAATATATGATAATACATTAACGCTAGTAAACAATTCCTACTTCAATAAAAACTGGGCATTCATAAATATTACCTTAACAGAAACAAATCTAGCGAATATAACTTATGTGATTTCAAATTCAAGCTTTACAAATATTACTGTATTTGGAAGCAGAACATTGGACATTAATTTCACTAATTTAGCCGATGGCAATTATACTTATAATGTTACTATAAGGGATTTGGCAAATAATGTTAATAGCACAGAAACGAGATTAATTTCAATAGATGCGGCTGTTCCATTAATTGAATTTGGCAATTCAACAGAGGCAAACAACACACAATTAAGGCAAAACTGGACATTCATAAATATTACATTTACAGAAACCAATGTTGCAAATATAACATTTAGATTATTTAACCAGACTTCTTTAGTAAATGAAACCGTTTCCCCATCAACAAACATTATAAGAGCGATTAATTTTACTAATCTTCCTAATATAAATAATATAAGATATACATATAATGTTACAATAGTAGATTTCTCAAATAATGAGAATGTCACCGAGACAAGAACAATAATACTGGATAATGTTCTTCCAAGCATCCCAACACTGGGAAATCCGAGAAATGATACATGGCAACTGTATGATAATTCAACTTCGTTTGGCTGGCAAGATTCAACCGATTTGGAAAACTCAACATTAAATTATGAGTTCCAGCTAAGTAATAATACAGTATTTAACAATACTTACTTCATTAAGAATATTAATATTACACAATCTAATTACACCTTAACAGTAAACGAGATGCCTTCTGTTGGAAGACATTATTGGAGGGTAAGGGCATACGATGGAACAAACTATAGTAGCTATAGCAGTTTGTTCCAAGTTGATATTGTCTATGCTGTTATTAATATAACAAGTCCAAATTATAATTCAATTGTAAGAATTTTAAATACTTATGAATTTAAAGTCGAGGAAATAGCCAATACAAACTGGACTCAAAGGGTTAACATAACATTTACAGCAGCTGGGACAAGTTACGGACCGTTTCTAATGACCAATAATTCAGATCCTTTGACAAATTACACTTATAACTTTACAATTCCAAATGTTAATCCCGGATTTTTAACAGTTGTTGCTACAGGTTATAATGAAACTTTAAGCATAAATGCGACTTCAAGATTTAGAATTACGATACCAGAAACACCTGCTGTAACAAGACCCGGCATAACAGATGCTTATAGTATAAACACATATACTTATCCGAATGTTTCGGCAAATATAACTGTAAGAAGTGACCTAAGCGTTTTATTAAATACAATAACTGTGCAGATATTCCAGCCAAATGGAACAACTTCAACTTTAACCAGCACAGTAAATAATGAAGATAACGCTGATGATGAAGATTTCAATTATGAACATAATTATACATTTACACCAGGAGATCTGGGAGAGCATATCATTGCAGTAAGCATAACAGATACAAATTATCCAGATTCTGCTTATATAGCCTATAAAAACAACAGCTTTTATGTTAACACAAGCCGAGGGATTTCATTGATAGCATCCGGAGCAGGATTAAATAATATAACATTAAAGGATATTTATTCGAGACATACATTAAACAAACTAAATAACTCTGAAAATGTAACAATAATTCCTGGGAATTATGATATTAAAGTCAGCACGAGTAAAATTGAAGCAGAATTAATTAATGGAACAATTTATGAAAATCCGATTACCTTATGTTCATTTGAAGATATTGAGGATACAGTTGATCCTCCAAGCAATGTGAGGTCGGTTGATCAATTTACTCTGGATTGTGGCAATTCAACATATAACAGTGTAAATTTAACCTATAACTACACCAATATTATTGGAAGCGTAACATTTGAAGAAAATTTAAATATATACAAATGTGATTCTACATCAAGTTGCAGCTGGGTAAGACAAAATAAAAGCCTAGACACAACAAATAACTTAATTATAGCAAGATTCAGCAATTTCTCTGTATTTATGTTATCAGAAGATACTTCAACAACAACGACAACAGTTGCAACTTCTGGAGGGGCTGGAGGAGGATCCGGAGGAGGATTAAGCAGATTAATTGCTATTGATATCATACAGCCAGGAAATCTGACAATTTATGAAGAAGATACGATAATAACGCCAATTAAAATAAAGAACACGGGAAAAACTTCATTATTTGGAATATTTTTGGTTGCTTCAACATTAAATGAAGGATTAGAATTAAGCTTAGACAATAATTTTATCAGTGCATTAATCCCAGGGCAGGAAGATGCAACAAACTTAAGAATAGTAAGCAGAAACTTCACAGGGGAGAATGCAGAAGTATTGGTAACTGCAAAGGTAACTACTCCTGTTGTGCAAGACCAAGTTAAATTCTTATTAAACGTATTAACAGGAGGAAAAACAAAAGCAGAAGAGCAAATAACGTTTGCAGAAGAATTCTTTAATGGAAACCCGGAATGTTTGGAATTAAAAGAATTGCTTGACCAGGCTCAAATAGCATTAGACAACAGAGAATACGATGAAGCAGTAAAAATTGTTGATTCAGCCATCCAGAGCTGTAAGAATTTATTGTCATTAGAAGGAAAACAGCCAAGATTGCCCACTGAAGCAGAATTAAGCGATTTATTGATATTAGGATTGGAAACTTTGGTGTTCTTCATTTTAACATACTCGATGTATAATTATTATAAAAAAAGGAGGCTAAGGAATTTAAACAAGTAAAATGTACAAAGAAGATTATAATTCGAAAAGATTGATTTTAGATGATGTTTGCTTAGTTGATATTCCGAATCCAATATCAAAAAATAATTCCTCATACGTCCATATTAAACAATCTAACTTTAAAGCCAATGCAAGAAATTCTACGTCTTTAAGATGTGTTTTTAATAATTCTCTAGCTTTTGGGATATATTCTTTATATTCGTTGGTCGGAACAAATTCAACAATATTAAACAGTAAAGATACTAATTCATTAAATTCTTGCTCAGAAAGCTTAGATTTCTGCAATATTTCTTTCCTATGGCTTAAAAATTCTTTTTTTAATTTTTCTGGTGCAAATAATCTAAGATTTTTATTAAATAATATTTCTATTATTTCACCCCGAGAAATCAATGTTCTAAATAAAACATTAGAATCAAGAACTAAGTTCAATTATATCAATCCTTCTTTTTTTAATTTTTTATACATAGAATCCTTAACTTTCTTTGATAATTCATCTGCATCTTTTTCTGTAAATTTAGATTTAGATACTATTTTTTTAAATTCTTTTAACATTTCCTGTCGTTTAAGCTCTTCAACAAGTTCTTTATTAGCTAATTCAGACCAATTTACCCAAGATAGTTTCTTCATCTCCGATTTAAATTCATCCGGTATTGCAAATGTTAAAGATGTCATTTATTTAACCTCCAATTACTCTAATTTTTTAAATTGCTTAACTTTAGATATTATAATTTTTCTTAATACCTCGGACCATTTAACCTCGGGGAACTTATCCATTTTTTCCTTTACTTTCTCTGATATTGATAAAGTTATTGTAGCCATTTTTAATCTCCAACCTAATTATGTTTATAAACGTAAATATGTTGATATTTATAAAACTTTCGATTTTAAAAAAAATTTGTTAATACTTAGCTCAAAAACATTAGTATTCTTCATTTTAACATACTTGATGTATAATTATTATAAAAAAAGGAGGCTGAGAAATTTAAATAAGTAAAATGTACAAAAAACAAGTCAAGATAAAGGGAAAAAAATACAATTATTATTACCACAATTTTAAAATTGACGGCAGGGTAAAAAATATATGCTTAGGCAATAATAAGGAAGGTGCTGCAAAGAAGTTGGAGGAATTATTGAATAAGGATATAAAGCAAGAATTAACCTATAAAAACCTTGATATGGCACATTTTAAAAATTCGAGCAGAACTTTCATAATTCTATTAATCTCGGTAGTCATGATTGGAGCATTATATTACTTTAATCCGCAAATCACGGGATTTACAGTTGCGAACAACAACTTGGCAAATGTAGCAAATACATTAAACAAGCTGAATATGCAGGAGATCTTTGGGGGATTAATCAGCTTAGAATTATTATTTTTTGGTTATGTAATCTACAAGGATCATAAAGACAAAATAAGAATATAAGAGAAAGATTTATATAGGCGTATGCTTTGCATAATACATGATTATTAATGAGGTATCTATTAGAAACCCCATTAAAAAGAAATTAAGATTTAAGCATGGCATTAATGAAGAAGAGATAAATGAAGTACTACTAAACAACAAACCCATATTTAAAAAAAGTCGGGGTTTATATTTATCAATAGGATTTAAACAGAAATATTTAACAATAATATTCAGTTATGATAAAATAAATAAAATGGCAAATATAATAACTGCTTATCCAAGTTCAAAATGGCAAATAAACTTATACAAAGAGATGAAGAAATAGACTGGGAAAATCTTAAAGAGGAAGACTTAGAGCCAGGAGAAGTTCACTTTGAGATAGCTAAAGATGCATTTGGTGATAAAGAATTACATTGTCCCGATGATCATATAAAAATGAGGAGAAAGATGATAAATACCCCCTTATTAACAACTCCTTTTATAGCAAGAATTGAGGCTTTTGTTTGTCCTAAATGTGGCAAAGATTATTTAAATGGTGTACAGGCAGAAAAGTTAGATGAATTAATGGATCATGCGATGGCTTTAAAAACCAAGCGTTTTGGTATTAGAAGAAGCTTAAATTACGATGGCAAAAGCATTTTTATCAGATTGCCAATAGAATTAAAAAAATATAGAAATAAAAAAGCCAGGATAATTCCATTACAAGAAAAGAAATTTTTAGTAGAAATAGAATGAATGTTGCTTCTTGGTGATTAGATGAAAACAATTTCAAAAGACACGCCGTTAGCAGAGATAACATTAAGGAAATATGAGCAGCCAAATAATTTAATCCAGAGAGAATTAATTAAGAAGATATGCCTTGGTTTAGGATTATTACAACCCGGAGATTCAAGAGATGTAATAGTTGATGTTTTATTAGTTTTAATTAATTCAAAAGAAGCATTAAGTTCTGAAAAAATAAATGATTTTGTAATAGAATTAAGAAAAAAGGAAAATTTGCCGTTAAAGGGAATAGCAGGAAGCAATATAAGAAGGCAGCTTAAGCGCTTAAAGGATTTATTTTTGATTGAAAATGTTAAAAATGAATACAGGATTAGTGAAAATGAGCCTTTAATTAGGATATTTGAAGAAAAGATTGAAAAATTCTATATTAAAAGCATATTAGACAGAATTAAAGACTACTTGAAAGCTGTAAAATAAGAAGATTTATATATCTAATACTCTAATTAAATTTTTTAATGGAGAATCTTGACACTATTTTATTGGAGCTGTCTAGAGATATCAAAGAATGTCTGGATGATAGGTTCAGCAAAGTTATAATTGTCGGCAATGATGAGAATTACAGAAAATTTAGAGAATATTTCGATAAATCGATATATGCATCGGATATTCTAAGCGAGAAAATAGAACATTTAACTACAAACCCTAAAGCAAAAAATGGGGTGTATGTGATTGACATAGATTATGTATTAAATTCAGAAAATTTTATGGATATGCAGATACATAGAAGACAAAAACTAGAATATGATTTACGAACGAAGCGAAGATTCTGAATTACTGGCAAAATATGTGGAAGAATATGCTAAAGGAAAGGTTTTAGATATAGGCACCGGTTCTGGAATACAGGCAGAGGCTGCATTAAGATTTACAAAAAATGTTCTAGCAGTTGATGTTGATGAAGAAAGTGTAAATTATGTTAAAAAGAAAGGAATTAAAGCTAAAATTTCCGACTTATTCTCAAATGTTGCAGGGAAATTTGATTTAATCATATTTAATCCTCCTTATTTACCAGATGAAAAGCTAGAAGATGAAAAAAGCAAAAGAATAACAACCGGCGGAAAGCATGGTTATGAAATTTTAGAAAAGTTTTTTAGTCAGGCAAATGAACACTTAAATAAAAACGGCAAAATATTAATTGTATTCAGCTCATTAACAAATAAAAACAAGGTAAATAAATTAATTAAGAAGAATGATTTTAAATTTCAGCTATTAGAGAGCAAGAAATTGTTCTTTGAAGAATTATACTGTTATTTAATTTTTAGATAATTTTTCTCTTGCCCATTTTAATAATCTCTCTGCATTTTTAGAAGCAGTTAGGGCAGTGTTTTCATTTACTAATTTTTCCTCATATTCAACGCTGTTTTTTATAGACAATAAACCCTTAATTTGAACAAGTTTATCATTCATTTCCTTGATATTTAAATTCAAATCCCTTAAAATTCCTTCAACATCATCATGCCTTTCACTTGAGCTTCTTACCCCTTTAATAGCAATAGCAACAGCATCTGTAGAGCTAATTCCAGCATGTATAGCATTTGAAGCTGCCGCATTCCATCTATTATTGTTTAATGCATCTTTCATAGTCTGATAAAATTCCTCTGCTTTTTTTAAATAGTTGTAACATAAGCTTCTATCTACAGGTTTTACTTTCATTTTAATTCTTCTCCTTTAATTAATATATTATTCTTTAAAATTTCTTTCCTAATATTACTTTCATTAAATTCTTTTTTATTCAAGATGTAAGGCATAATCACATTGCCAAATTTTTTGATTACTTCGACCTTACACTTTTCAGCAACATTATCAGCCAATTCTTTGCTTTTAGTTATTATTAATAAATCTATATCGCTATCAAATCTCTCTTCATTTCTAACAACGCTTCCAAATAAAGCTACAGTGTTAAAGATATTATCAATATAATATTTTTTAATTGTTTTAATCAATTCATTTAAAGTATTATTTTCTATATCATATATTTTTAAAATATTCAATAAAAAGCTTTTTCTATTTAATTTTATGATTATGGAGTTACTTATTCTCTCAAGATTTATTAAATTCATTCCATGCAGATCCTCTAAAACTTTTAATAAACCCGGGTGAGTTATGCTGGATAATTTTGATAATTCCCTTAGGGTGAATGATTTTTCTTTAAACTTATATAAGTTTCTGATTACTTTGACCTTTAACTTACTTCCAAAAAGTGTTTCTAGGTAATGATGGTATATCATGGTAATTTTATTTACCATATGGTAACTTTTGTTACTATATAAACTTTTCTATTTTAAGTAATTAGAAAGCAGGAAATTGTTTTTTGAGGAATTATACTGTTATTTAGCATATAAATAAATTTAAAAATCTATAATATCTAAGATTATCATGAGAGAAATAATTTATGTTTCAAAAAATGCCGTAACAACGGGTAACTTTAAGGATTTAATGCAAGCTGGAAGAATGGACATTGTCTGCCACGCAGTCATAATGACATTATTTACATCAAATAAATTACGGGACAATGTTAAGTTGCATTTATTTTTCTACGGCAGGCCAGATCCGCCAAAACATCTTGAGTTAATGCCAAGAATTGATGAGAAATTTCAGATAAGCAAAAAAGATATTGCGGGATTGATTAAAAGAATGCTTTACAAATATAAAAAAGAGAGAAAAAAAGAGGTATTCCCGGGGTGCCATGTTGAAAAATTAAGCTTGGTTAAATTTATTAATAGTCTAAAAAATCGTGGAGTATATGTTCTGGATAAGAATGGGGATGATATAAGAAATGCTGAAATCCAAGAAAATCCAATTTTTATTCTCGGAGATCACGAAGGCATTCCAAAAGAGGATTTAAAGATTATAAAAAAAACTGCTAAAAAAGTCTCCCTGGGTAAAACAACATATTTTTCGAGCCAAGCAATCACAATACTAAATAACGAGTTAGACAGGAGGGAATTATAATGGAAGCGTGGTTAATTGCCCTAATAGCGGGTTTATTCGTGTATTTAATAATGTATTTTGTATTAAAAACAACAAAATTTGTCATTAAATTAGCAATCTCGGTATTGGTTGCAGTTATTCTATATTACCTATTAAAAGACATTGTTGTAGCATTATTGATTAGATAAGTTTATAAATAATTATTTTAACTGAGAAATATGGACGTCGCAATACTGTATTCGGGAGGCAAGGATTCTACTTACGCTATTGAATATTGCCAAAATAAAGGATGGAATATAAAATATTTAATTAGCATAAAGCCGAATAGGGTAGATTGTTACCTATATCATTTTGCAACAGTTGAATTAACTAAAGAATTAAGCAAAATTTTAGGATACAAGCATTTTTATTTAAACTGCAATGTAGCTGATCCTGAGAAAGAAGCTTTAATTGTCAAAAATTTAGTTGAAGAACAGCAAAAAATAAACAAAGTAGATTCTTTAATTCTTGGAGGTGTTGGATTACAGGAAACTCAATTAAGAAGTTTGCAAAAAGCGTTAATGCCCTTGAATGTTGAAGTTTTCGCAAGTCATTCTGGAGAGGATCATGAAGAGATCATGCTTGAAATGTTGGAGAAAGGATATGAATTTATGATTACACAAGTAGCCTCTGATGGACTAATTGATTGGTTAGGTAAAAACATAACAAAAGAAAATATAAAAATATTTTTTAATGATGCTAAAAAATATGGATTCAATGTGATAGGTGAGGGGGGTTATTATGATAGTTTAGCATTTGCCGGTCCCATTTTTGGTAATAAAAGATTAGTTATTGATGATTTTAAAAAAGTTATCGAAAATAAATATTGTGGCCATATCATCATTAATGGATTTAAGATTATACAGAATAATCTAATACCTCATAATCATGTGGCCCAACCATATAAGTTGTTATCCGAACAATAAATTGATTATTTCTCTAAATCTTTCTATTTATTATTAACTTCTTTCAGCAATTGAGGCAACTTATTCACACTTTTAATTATGTAATCTGCGCCCTGTTTCTTCAACAGCATTCTGGGGTAATGCCCTGTTAATACGCCGATGGTTTTGACATTCGCTCTCTTTCCAGCAAGCATATCATAAATAGAGTCGCCAATCATAAAATCTGCTTTGGTATGAAACAAATGCTCTGCTTTAAATATCTCGTCGGGATATGGCTTACTGCGTTTTACATCATCGTTCCCGATTATAATTTTGAATAAATTTTTGTCAATTTTAGCACCTTTTAATAAAAGAATGATATTTCTATGAGAGCTGTTGCTCAATATAGCCAGGTTATAATCTTTTTTTAGTGTGTCCAATGTTTTAACTGTTCCCGCGACAGCCTTAGAATACTTATAAGTTTTTCTTACAAGGATGTTATCATGAAGTCTGGTTAATTTTTCAATGTCTTCTGAGTCCAAATCTGGGGCGATTAGTTCAATTAATTTATAGTGGGGCATTCCAAATAATGAAACAAGAAATTTTTTGCTCGGGACAGCTAATTTTTCCTGTTTTAAGGCGTAATTATATGCGAGAATATGACATTTATCAGAATAAATTAAAGTATTATCCAAATCAAAGCAAATTAATTTTTTCACAATATCACCTCTAGATTAGACAAAATGTTCCTTATTTAAATATTTTGAAAAGGTTTATATAGAATACCTTCAATAAAATTTACATGGTTTTAGAGGGATTAATATTTCCAGCAAAGGCGGAGAGAAAGCCCTGGGAACTGTTTTTTCTCGGCGCATTATACGCTTCTATTGGCATGATTTTAGCATTATGGATATTCAGGAGCGAAGCAAGCATGATTATGGTACTCCTTACTGTAGTGGCTTGTTTGCCTTTGGTATACAGGACATTTAAACGAGAAGAAAAAAAAGATACTTTAATCAATGAAGAAAGAACATTATTAAGGGAACATGGAAAGGCGTTAAAATTTTTAATGTACCTATTCTTTGGGTTCATTGTTGCTTATGCTGTCTGGTTTGTGTTTCTGCCAGAAAGTTTAGCAAGCAGTTTGTTCAAGGTCCAGGCAACGACGATTAATCAAATTAATTCAAAAATAATTGGAAATACAATAAATGATAATGTTTTATTCCAAATATTCTTTAATAATTTAAGAGTGTTGTTCTTTGCAATATTATTCGCTTTCTTCTATGGCGCCGGGGCAATATTCATCTTGACTTGGAACGCTTCTGTCATTGGGGTCGCGATAGGTGGGTTTGCAAAAGATAAAATTTCCCATTTGGGGAGCTATTTTTTCAGCATACCTCTTGCAATAGGAAGATACATGACGCACGGTATATTCGAGATTCTGGCTTATTTCGTCGGAGGATTAGCAGGAGGAATAATTTCTGTGGCAATAATAAATCATGACATTAACTCCGATAAGTTCAAAGTTATAATGAGAGATAGCCTAGATCTAATTTTATTGAGCATTATTTTATTAGTAATCGCGGCATTAGTTGAAGTATTTATTACCCCAATAATATTCAGTTAAGTATTTAAGTTTTTTTATAATTTCTAAAATATGATTAATTTAGAAGAAGCAAAAAAAATAAAAACATATGACAAACATAAAAGAGAAAATGGTTATTTAATTGAATTGTTGAAAGATGGGGAAAAAACATTATCTTATCTAATATCAATTTATCCCGGCTGTTTTAAAGGCTATCACTTACATAAAATTCGAAATGCTAATTATATCTGTATTAAAGGAAAGATAAAAGTTACTTTATATGATTTAAATAATAAGGAAAAGAGGGAGATGATTCTAGATTCAGCCAATCTAGAAAGGCTCCACATTCCAACGAATATAGCAACCGGATTAGAAAATATTTGTAATGAAGAAGTTCAGCTCATAAATTTTCCAGATCCCCCATATGAACCTTCGCATCTAAAAAATGGGGAACAAATTGGATATACAAAGGAAAAACTTGAGGAATTAATAAAGTGAAGGGCATAATTTTAGCAGGAGGTTCTGGAACAAGATTATACCCGGCCACAATATCAACATGTAAACAATTGCTTCCAGTAGGAGATAAACCTTTAATTTATTATCCTTTATCAACATTAATGCTTGCTGGGATAAGAGACATCCTAATTATTTCAGCAAAAAGGGATCGGGATAGATTTATGAATTTATTTATGGATGGAAAGAGGCTTGGATTAAATTTTTCTTATGAAGTTCAGGAAAAACCAAAAGGATTAGCAGATGCATTTATCATTGGAGAAAAATTTATTGGGAAAGATAGTTGCTGTCTGGTTTTAGGGGATAATATATTTTATGGGCACGGTCTCACAGAAGTTTTAGAGGAAACTGCAAAAAAAGAGGATGGCGCAACCATCTTTGGCTATTATGTCAACGATCCCAAAAGATATGGCGTGGTTGAATTTGATGAAAATAATAAGGTAATTTCAATAAAAGAGAAACCAAAAAATTCAAAATCAAATTATGCCGTCATTGGGTTGTACTTTTATGATAACAGGGTTATTAACATTGCAAAGAACTTAAAGCCTTCTAAAAGGAATGAATTAGAGATTACAGATGTTAATGAAGAATATAGAAAACTCGGGGAATTAGAAGTTAAATTACTTGGAAGAGGATTTGCATGGCTCGATACAGGAACCCATGAATCAATGTCTGAAGCAACAGAATATGTAAGAATAATCGAAAAAAGACAGGGTTTGAAAATTGGATGCATAGAAGAAATAGCCTTTAATTTAAGCTACATTAATAAAAAACAATTAAGAGAGTTAGCCAAACCTTTGCTTAAATCCGGCTATGGAGAATATTTATTAAAAATATTAAACCAGCCAAAGATTTATTATTCTAAATAGTAATATATATAAATGACTCAAAGTTTTAATGTTTATGGGGGATGATGTTGTAGAGCAAAGAAAAGAGAATGTTAAGAAATTCTTGAATGATAGATTAAAGCTTGACAATAAAACTTTAATTTACATTGGGATTTATTTATTGCTTGTTTTATTGGCTTACTTAAAATTTGGGGATTCTTTCAGAATAGGAAAAAATTTTGTTTTTATCATAACCCCAATCCTTGGAGTTATATTGTTTTTATTCAGGCAAAAGACATTAGCAATTTTAATCAGCATAATAAGTTTTAGTTTTATATTAAGGTTGCAGAACTTGCCTTTCTTAATAGATATTACAACAAACATGTACATCCCCGCAGACCCGGATGCTATGGCTTTTATGAGATATGCTAAATACATTTTAGAGCATGGCAGCATAATGGGCATTGATCCTTTAAGATATTATCCGTATGGTTTTAGCGGAACGGAAGAATTTAGTTTCTTAGCAAATTTTATAGTTTATTTATACAAATTTTTAAATATTTTTAGTTCAAGTTTTACCTTAGAATTAGTTGATGTAATCTATCCGCCAATAGCATTTGCAATAAGCATGATATTCTTCTTTTTACTTGTTAAAAAATTGTTTAATGATAATATCTCCTTGCTCTCTACCGCATTCTTAGCAGTTATTCCTAGTTATTTATTCAGAACATTGACCGGTATAAGTGATAAAGAAGCCCTGGCAACTGTATTTTTCTATGCTGCATTTTATTTTTATGTTTCGGCTTGGCAGAGCGAAAAAATAAAAAACAGGATTATTTCTGGAAGTTTAGCCGGACTATCAACAGGATTAACAACATTAATATGGGGCGGGGGTGGTTTTATATTTATTATCATAGGCATATTTACTTTAATTGAGCTGTTACTAAATAAAATAAAAAAGATTGAATTTTATTCGTATTTATCCTGGCTATTTTCCTCAATCTTATTTTTAAGGTTATTATTCCCAGACAGGTTTGGGCTTGATACTTTTATCTTATCAACTAGCACCTCCATAGCCATGCTAGTATTATTTATATGGGTAATAGATTATTTAATATTTGATTTAAATTTGTTAAAAATAAAAGGTAAGTTAGAAAATAAATTTCCTGAGAAAATATTTAGTTTAATTATTTCTTTATTAATAATTTTTATTGCCATAATAATAATTTATGATTTATCATTTATTTATGATAGAATATCAATTATATTCAACACATTATTAAAAGCATTTGCAGGTAGTAGATGGGTTAAAACAGTTGCGGAAAATAGTCAGCCTTATCTAACTGACTGGATTTCTGATTTTGGTAAAACTTATTTTTGGATGTTTTTAATTGGCTCTGTATTGCTGTTTCATGACATGATTAAAAGCTTAAAGAATAAATATATCTGGTGGTTTGTTTTGATTTATGTATTTTTCTTATTTGGAATCACCTTTAGCAGATATTCTTCAAATTCAAATTTGAACGGAATTAGTCAATTATCAATTATACTTTACATTGGTTCATTATTAACATTTATACTATTTATTATAATATCATACTTATATTCATTTTATAAAGACAGGGAATTATTCGATGAAATATTAAAGTTTGATAAATTATATACATTTGTGTTTGTCTGGTTTATCATAATGATTATAGCAGGAAGAAGTGCGGTTAGATTATTATTCATCTTTTCACCTATAACCGCAGTATTGGCATCTTACCTGGTTTTCAAAGTGGTTGATTATATTAAAAATATTTTTAAAATAAATTTTTATAGATATTCTGGTTATGTTGTCGTTGGAATATTAACATTATTAATCTTATCTGGTTTTGTTAGTTCAAGTTTAGGGCAGGCTTCTGGAGTCGGTCCAACTTATAATCAGCAATGGCAGCATGCTGGAAAATGGATTAGAGAGGATACCCCTGAAAATTCTATATTTTCACATTGGTGGGATTATGGCTATTTAGTCCAATATAATAATAGAGCAACGATAAGTGATGGTGGGAATGCGGGGGGTTATGATGTTAATTATTTTACAGGCAGGCATGTATTAACAGGGCAAAATGAAAAAGAAGCATTAGAATATCTGAAATCAAGGAATGTGACCCATTTCTTGGCTGTGTCTGATGAAATTGGAAAATATCCTGCTTATTCTTCAATTGGCTCAGATGTAAATTATGACCGTTATTCATGGATTACAACATTTGGATTAGACCAAAAACAAACCAGAGAAACGAGAAATGAAACCATACTTGTTTATTCAGGAGGATTTCCTTTAGATGAAGATCTAATTTATAATAATAAGGTATATCCAAGACAAGCCGCGGGTATTGGAGCAATATTGGTTCCATTAATTCTAAATAACGAGCAGATTGTTGGAATAAACCAGCCTAAAGCAATTCTTGTTTATAATGGAGAACAAATAGAGTTGCCTTTAACCTGTCTTTATATGAATAATGAAAAATACGAATTTGTAGGCAGTTTAAATGGATGTCTTAGAATCATTCCAACAATAAATAATAACCAAGTTAATAATATTGGTGCTGGATTATACTTATCGCCAAGGGTAAAAGAAAGCTTGTTTGCACAATTATATTTATTTGATAAAAAAACAGATAATTTTAAGTTGGTTTACACAGATGAACCTCAAGTACCCCTATCCATCTATAATGGAAGGTTAATTGGACCTTATAAAATTTGGGAGGTTAGTTATCCTGAAGATTTAAAGGTTCCAGGATACTTCTACAAAAGAGAACTACCAGATGAAAGGGTAACAAAAGTGAAAGAAGGGTTTTGAAATGAAAATTTCTAATAAACTTTTTTATATTCCTGTGTTTTTACTATTCGGGAATTTAATCTCTAGATTAATAAATCAGTCTAAGATATTAAATATGTTTCCGCTGGATACTGTTAATGACTGGTCTGCTTACATAGCTTTATTAAATTTTTTAGATAAATGTGGTTTTCATAACTTTTGTACTTATTGGTATAATGGTTTTACGAGTTTTATAATAACACAGCCGGGGTGGTATTTCTTTACCTACCCTATTTACTTAATCTCTAAGAATTATATGGTCGCCTCTTTTATATCTATGATTATTATATTTATACTATCATTTATAGTTATTTACAAATTTGGTTATGTTTTTAAAATCGATAAAGAGAAAAGAATTTTATTTTATTTATTATTATTTGCCAACGCGGCATCTATAGGGAATTATATCAGGCTTGGCAGAATCCCTGAATTTTTTGCTTTTTTCTTATTCATATTAATAACATTCATAATATTATACTACAAAGATAAAAAAATGGATTTCAATTTTACTTTAATTGTTCCGATTTATTCTTTATTGCTAATATCCCATCAGACATTTGCTATATTGGGTTCCTTAATGTGGACGGCATTATTTTTAGTTAAAGGGAATAAAGAAAAATTATATATAATCTTATTAGCGGCATTATCATTGATTTTAGCTTCATTTTGGTTAATTCCTTATATATCTACATTTTTTAATACGGTTGGTGTAGATAAACCCATTGGGATTAATATATTAAGTTTTGATAAAGAATACTTACTTGAGACCATATTTACCTTTATCATTCCTTTAGTTTTCTTGTTTATATTTTATTTATATATTAAAAGATCTAAATATGATAAAAGAGAAATTATATTCTATTCTCCTGTTTTGTTCATTTCATTATTATTCTTATTTAGGTTAACGGCATTTATACCAATATTGAACTACATTTATCCAGATGTTTATATGAGTTTTATATTATTCTTTACATTATTTTTATTTTTTAAGAATTTTAAATTAAATGATAATGTGTTGGTAATAATTATTTTATTATCAATATTTAGTGTATTAATTAATATGGTTTATACGCCCTTTTTTGTTGAACATACGCAATTAGAAAAAGATACTTTAGAAATTATGAAGGATATTAAAACAAATTTTTTAATGACAAGTAGTTATTCAAGCACATCTTATGGAAAGGCTTATTATTCTTATGCGCCAATTTATTTTAACATTTCAACGCCTTCTGGCTGGGAAAAAATACAAGATCAGGATTATCGTAGTTTAATAACAAATTTTACAAATAGCGTTTATGATAAAGACTGTAACTTATTATATGAAAATGCTAAAAAACTAAAAGACGATTACCTCATTTCTTACAATAAAGATTGTAATTTTCTGGAAACATGTAAGCATATAAAGAAGATAAATAAGATAAATAATGTATGTTTATATAAATTTTACTATAATTAATAAGCTTTAAATATCTTTCCCAATAGCCTTACTTTATGAAAATTTTAGTGACGGGAGGTGCTGGTTTCTTAGGAAGCCATATTTGTGAAAAATATGTTAATGAGTCAGAAGAAAATAAAGTTATTTGTTTAGATAATTTTAGTAATGCGGATTTATTTAATATAAGAAGTTTATTGGGAAAAAGAAATTTTAGACTTGTTAACGGGGATATAAGAGATAAAGACCTGCTCGATAAATTAATGCCTAATGTTGATGTTGTCTTCCATCTAGCAGCCCAAATTCATGTTGATAAATCAATTATAAACCCCAAAGACACATATGACACAAATGTTACCGGTACTTTAAATGTGCTGGAATCGGCAAGAACCCATGATCCAAAAAAAATAATCATAGCATCAACCAGCGAAATTTATGGTCCTGCTAAATATAACCCGATGGATGAAAATCACCCATTAGAAGCCCCGCATCCTTATGGTGCTAGCAAGATAGCGGCTGATAGAATGGCATTGGCTTATAACAAAACATATAATCTCGGGGTAGATATTATAAGATGCTTTAATTTCTTTGGGCCAAGACAAAAAGATTCTGGCTATGGCGGGGCAATTTCAATATTTACAAAAAGAGTTCTAAACAATCAACCGCCAATTATTTACGGTGATGGCAGTCAAACCAGAGATTATACATACATTAAGGATATCGTTAGAGCATATGATCTAGTAATGAAAAGCGATAATAAAGATCATGATAGAATTGTAAATTTTGGAACAGGTGTTGAAGTGTCCATATTAGATTTAGCCAATAAAATAATAAAGATTGTGGGGAAAGATTTGAAGCCCGTATTTGTCTCCCCGAGGCCAGGCGAAGTAAACAGGCTACATTGTGATTATAGTAAAGCTAAAGAAATTTATAATTTCAGCCCGGAATATACAATAGATCAAGGATTAAGCGAGTTTATTGACTGGTATAAGAATTTTAAATCAGAAGAATGGACTAAGATTGGTTAGAGTTATTTCTTAATTTAACAACGATTTTTCTAAATTTAATCAATTTTTTAAAGAAGTCTAGACTATCGCTAAATATCCTTACAGTAGAACCTCCTTCTTTATTTGGAATGTATATCAATGGTATTTCCTTTATTTTTAATCCTTTAAGATAAGATCTAATCATTATTTCAGTATCCCAAAACCATCTTTCCTCTCTTATCGAATCTAATAAAGGCAATACCTTTTCCCTATCAAAAAATTTAAAACCCGACTCTGTATCTTTCAAATTTACGTTCAAAATCAATCTTACAAGAAAATTATAAGAATAACTGGTAATAGCACGAATTAGACCCTGCATGTTATGCTTATATTTCCTATGATAAACCACAACATCATATCCTTTTTTTAGTTCTTTCAAAAACATCGGAATATATCTGGGGTGTAATTCTAAATCGGTATCGAGAAATCCTACAAATTTTCCTCCAGCAATTTTAAAACCATTGCTTACGGCTTTTCCCCTCCCAAGGTTATAATTGTGTTTTAATAATCTAATATTTTTATATTTCTTTTTTAATTCATTCATTACAATATAAGTTGAGTCTGTACTTCCGTCATCAACGATGATTATTTCATATTCTACTTTATTTTTATTTAAAATGTCCCGTATGGTTTCTACACTCCACTGTAAAACTTTTTCCTGATTTAAACAGGTTAATACTACGCTAAGCTCCATTTTAATATCCCAAAGAATTTATAACTTTTTTAAATGCTTCTGCAACATCTTTTGCATCCTCTAATCTTAAGCTAGAATACATCGGAAGTCTTACGGCACAATTGAAATAATTTTCTGCGTTTGGAAATTGTCCTTCTTTATAACCTAATTGTTTATAATATTCGTGCAAATGCAACGGCAGATAATGAATATTTGAAGAAATCCCCTCTGCATTTAATGCTTTAATAATAAAATCCCTGTCTCTAGCAGGAACTCTAATCATATAAAGATGCCAATTTGTTGTCCTGTCTTTTTTCAGATAAGGTATCTTAATATTTAATAATTCTTTAAGCTCATTATTATAAAATTGAGCGATTCGATCACGCTTTGCATTCATAATATCAATTTTTTTCAATTGTTCTAATGCAATTGCGGCTAAAATATCTGATTGAACATAACTCAATCCATCAGAAACGACACTTTGTGTTCTCCCTAATTTATATCCTTCTTTCTTAAAAAAATATTTTGTAGTCCCTTTTTCCTCGAAGATTCTTGCTTTTTCAGCAATCTTATCCTCATTTGTTATTAAAGCACCGCCTTCTCCACATATCAAATTCTTAGTTCCATGAAAACTTAAACAACCTATATCTGCCAGATTACCTGCTTTTTTTCCTTTGTAAGAAGAGCCAATAGCATGCGCTGCATCCTCCACCACTAAATTTCCTCTATTTTTTCCAATTTCATTTATTTCATCCATATCACACGGCTGACCTGCAAAATGTACCGGTACTATTACCTTGGTCTTATCATTTAAATTATTTTTAATAGAATCAATTGAAATATTCCCCGTATCATTTTCACAATCAGCTAAAATTAATTTTAAACTCATAAATGTTCCAACAATGGCTGAAGAATTAAAGGTGTATGTCGGTGAGATAAGTTCGCCGTTTTTAGAATTAGTTGTTACAAGTGCCAAGTGCAAAGCAGATGTACAGGAATTCACAAAGATTGCGTGTTTTGCACCAAGATAATGAGCTAAATTATTTTCAAATTCCTCTGTTTTTGGACCATTACCCTCGACTAGACCCGATTTTATTACTTCAGATGCGGCTTTAATTTCCTCTTCACCGAAATCAGGTCTTGATATTGGAATTTTACTTTCCCTGATAGGAAGCCCTCCATTTATTGCTAATTTTTCCATAAAACAAACATAATAAAAATATTTTTAAATCTATTTATTAACCAAGTAAATCTCTGTTGATTTATTGTTTATTTCAAATCTTTTTATTAATGTTAGGTTTAATTGTTCTTTAACATCTAAAATCTGTTTTGATGAGTGTTCCTGTGGTGAATAATAATAAATATCAATATCACCTGGGTTAATTGAGAAATTTTTATCTCTATCGGCCAGATTTGGAAGCGGGTTAATTGTAGCCACACTTAATGGTTTCTTTACATATCCTGCATATGGATATTTTAATTCAAAAGATTGCGGGAATGCGGCCAATACAACTGAATCTGGAAAATTATTTTCTATATATGATGAAGCTAATTGATGGGTTTTTATTAAATCAATGTGTTCCATGTTGCTTTCTAATGTGAACCCCTCTGTAGACCTGTTACCAAAATAGTTCAACGAGAATATTACTATAACAATAACTAATACCAGATACTTGTGGTTCTTGAATAATTTATTGATAGAAAATGAATAAAGTAAGAATATTATCGGGAGCGATGGCAACAAATAACGTGCAGCAACAGGGATTATAAAAGTTAAAAGCGATATAATCATTAATAAAGTGATTGCAAGTTCAGAGTACTTAAGATCGGTTATAAACTTAATAACTTTCTTATAAATCAAAATAATTACTATAAACAAGAATGAGAACAGTGGGCTAAATAATTTAATAGTGTCAAAATATATGTTTATGTTTGGGTAATAATTTAAAAAGAATTTTGTAAAAAAATCTATATTATATAAGGATATGAGCGCAATTAAGAAAATTGCAGAATAAAATATAAGTTTCCTTAAATTTTTGATAACTTTTATTTTTTTAATATCTATAAATGAAATTAAGAAGATCGAGGTTAATAACCACCGATACTGATCGAAAAACATAGTTTTTAATATAATTAAAAGGTTAAGTAAATTTCTTGCCGGAATTATATGTATTACAGAAGCGTTTAATGGGTAGAAAAGTTGGTTATATAACAATTTATTCATAAGTAAAGATAAAAAAAAGATTAACAAAGGGGAACAATAAATAATTAAATTTTTATCTCTTTTAATTAATTTAGATGATAATACTCCAAAAACAACAAGTACGCCTAATTCTTTTGCAAGTATAGCCAAAGAGCTAAATATAACATATTGAATCGGTTTTGATTTTATAGAAAAATATATTGACATCATCATCAAAGCAGTCAAAGGCACATCTAAAAAAAGCATTGCAGAATAAGAAAAGAATATTGGTGTAAACATTAATAATAATGATGCGATAATTCCTACAGACCTGCTAAATAATTCTTTTCCAATTAAATATGTGAAATATAAAACTAAAAGGGAAAAGAATAATATCGCGGAATTTGCTATTAATTGAGAAGATCCAAATATTTTAAACAAAAATGCTATAAAAAATGGCAAGAATAATGGGTGTCCTCTATTGGAGTCTAATAAATCCCAATTAATTTCACCATGATAAATTTTATCGATAGTCGGAGCAATGTAATTTAAACCATCCCAATAATAAGGTAAATTCAAAGAAGGATATTTAAATAATATTAGCAAAAATAATAAAAATAATAAAAAAACAAGATCATATTTTCTTTCACTAATTGCCATAATTTGATATATTCTAGTAAGATTTAAATAACCTTTTATAAAGACATAAATTTATTATGCTATGCCGTTAAATCAAACATTTCTAACTTTCTTGGCTGATGTAAGCAATAATCTTAAAATAAAAATTAAACTGTAAATTTATCTGTGTTTTTCTTCATAAGAAAAAGACCTTCGTCCAATGACATTGGGGGGATACCAAGATCATTTTCCATTTTTGTTGTAATGTACGTTGTATCCGGCATTCTTTTGGCAATGCCTAAGAAGTAATCTGAAGGAACTGATTCTATAAGTTTTTTATCCAAACCAAAAACTTCGGCTGTTTTTAAGGCAAATTCGTAACGATTAATCCTATCTTTGCCTGCAATGTGATATACACCAAAATTATCTCTATCGATCATCTGCCAAAGTGCTCTGGCTGCTTGAATGTTAAATAACGGGTTTGTGTATGTATCATTAACCATCTTTACATTTTCGCCCAGTTGCAGCTTTTCTATCAACCAAGTAACTGAATTTTTCCTTTCATTCTGATAATTCCAGCCATACATTAATATCAATCTAGCAATTACATAATCCAGACCAGCATTCTTAACCAATTCCTCGGCAATCAATTTTGTCTTGCCGTAATAATTTACTGGGTTTGTTTCGCTTCCTTCTGAATAAGGACCATGTTCTCCGCTAAACACAGCATTTGATGAAGTAAAAATTATTTTAGCCCCATGCTCTTTACATGAATTCAAAATATTTTTTGTTCCTTCGACATTCACTAGATAAGCTTCATCTTTATTACGTTCACAATAATCAACATTGCCGATTGAGGCTGTATGAATAACATAATTTGGTTTAAAATAATCAAATGCTTCTAATACTTCGTTTTGTTTAGTAACATTAAATTTATGCCATTTAAAATTAAGATAATTTAAAACAAGATTGCTATTACATACAGGAATAATTTCATATTTCTGGGGCGCTGTTTTAAGCAGACCAACCCCCAACAATCCCGATCCACCAGTTATTAAAACAGTTTTCTTCTCTGTTCTTTTTTTCATTGCTTATTCAACTCTTAATTTATTATATCATCTAACTATAATTTAGAATGCTTCATTTGATAAAATTTATAAAGTGTTCTTTTTTTAAATAGATTATAAAAGAATTTGATTTGTAAGGAAATTAAATATGACTAAAAAAATAATGATTTTTATACCCTCTTATAAGGCACAAAAAACAATTTGTTCGGTTATTGAAAGGATTCCAGAAAGTATTAAAAAAAAGGTTAAAGAAATTGTTGTTTTTGATGATGACAGCCCCGATGATAGTTACAAGGTTCTTTTAGATTACAAGAAAAAGAAAAAAATGAATAAATTAAAAATATATAAAAATAAAAAAAATCTTGATTTTGGGGGGAATATGAAGGTTGGATTTGATTATGCTATAAAAAAGAAGACGGATATTTTGGCAGTATTACATTCTGATGGACAGTATCCACCCGAAAGAATAGGAGACTTAATAAAACCTATAGAAGAAGGTAAAGCCAATACTACATTTGGTTCAAGATTTTTAGGAGACCCACTTAAGGGTGGGATGCCGTTCTGGAGATATCTTGGAAATATTTTTTTAACAAAAACTGAAAATATTTTAGTTGGCTCTAATTTTTCCGAATGGCATTCTGGGTTTACTGCATATGACTGCGATGCCCTGAAAAAATTACCTTTTAATCTTTGCCCTTCCAATGGCTATGGATTAGCAACAGATATACTATTATTATTTATATCAAGAGGTTTTATCGTAAAAGAATTTCCAATTAGAACATATTATGGAGAAGGATCAAGAAGTCCCTCGATGAAAAGGACTTTTTCCTTCTTTTTACATTGCACCAGACTCGCGTTTTTATTTTTTCTTCATAGAAACGGGATTATACGAATTGGTAAGTACGAAGAATGAAGAAATCAAAAGAATAAGTTAATCATAATTATTTTATATGAATAGAAACGCTTAACCAAGCATTTTTTTCCATCGTTGGAAAAATTTTCAAAATAAGATCCTCTATTTTTTTTAATATTTTTAAAGTTATACCATATATTCTCTTATTATTTTTAAATACCAAAGAAATAAATGAAAATAAATAGAATACCTTTATATCGGATTTTCTAAAATTTTTAGAAATAATAATCAAATCTTTATATCTTAAATATCTGGGTTTGGTTTCTTTGAACTGGGAGAAAAAAAACCGATAAAGTTTTATTAATATGTTCTCGTCAATTGGTTCTATAGAAATTAAAAGACCTTTCTTTTTAAGAACCCGTTTACATTCCTTGATTACTTTAGGATAATTTAAATGCATTAAAGTTGTTTTTATAAATATTATATCAAATTGCTCATTTCTAAATTTCATATCATGTGCATCCATTTGAATTAATTTTATATTTTTTAATAAATTATGTTTTCTAGCGCATTTCTTAGATAACTCTAAACTATTTTTAGATATATCTATTGCTGTTACCATAGCACCGCTTTTTGCAAATTGGACAACATCATGACCTTTTCCAGGTCCAATCTCCAATAATTTTTTATTTTTTAAATCATAAAAATATTTTTTTAAATATTTTAAAACATAATTCATTACCTCTTCTTCATATTCTCTAAGATCTGATTCTTCTTGTTCTTTTATTTTATTATAAGACCAAAACTGATCATAATAATTTTTTATTCTTTGAACGTTTACCATAAAATTAATCACATTTGAATCTTTATATAAATATCTATCTATAAAGATAAGTTTATATAATATAATTTATTTCAAAATTAATAAGTAATCTGAATTATAATATGGAAAAAAAGAATATAAGTAAGTTAGATGTGCTTTTAGGATTAATTCATTCTAAAGTATTGATTAAATATAGAAATAAAAAGCTATTAAAATTAATTTATGATGATTTAATTGATTCATCAAGCATATTAAGTGTTGGGTGTGGCACTGGTTTTATAGAGAAATATATTGCAAGTAAAAATAGAAAAATTAAGATTAAAGGAATTGACGTTCTAATACCAAAAAAGGCCTATATTAAAGTCAAAAAGTATAATGGAAGGAAAATACCTTTCAAGTCAAATTCCTTCGACGTTGTTATGTTTCTTGATGTATTACATCATACAGATAATATTAAGGAGCTCATGTCCGAAGCAAAGAGAGTTACAAAAAAGACAATATTAATAAAAGACCACTACTATAATACCAAATTTGATCATTTTCTTTTAAGAATAGCGGATTATATTGGTAATAAGGGGTTGGGAATAAATTTAATTTATAACTATTTAAAAGAAAGTGAATGGAGATTGTTAATAAAACAATTAAATCTTAAAATAATTAAACTTAAAAAATTTAAATATAATTATTTGCATCCAAATAAAGAGATTATTTTAAAACTTAATAAATAAACTCATTTCGAAACCTTTTTATAACAACATAGATGTTTTTTTCTTTTATGACATATTTACCATTCTTAGCAGCTATGATTGCCTTAATAGTTACATATATAGCAACGAACTGGTTAATTCGTTATTTGAGAAGGATTAATCTGGTCGTTAAGGATATGAATAAGAAGAATACGCCTCTAATTCCCATTTCCGGCGGTTTAGCCGTAATATCGGGCATTTTTGTTGGTTTGATGTTTTATATATTTTTTCAAACTTTTTACTATAAATACACAAATACTTTAATTTATCTCCTTGCTGGTTTTATTTCTATATTAATGATTACATTTGTTGGTTTTGTGGATGATATCATAATAAGAAAATCTAAAGACAAATCCTCTGGGCTAAAACAATGGCAAAAACCCCTTCTTACTTTAAGCGCGGCTGTTCCCCTAATGGTTGTTAATGCTGGTGTAACAACAATGGTATTTCCATTTATAGGGAGGCTGGATATTGGATTAATTTATCCGTTAATTTTTATTCCAATCGGGGTTGTCGGGGCAGCGAACATGGTAAATATGTTGGCCGGTTTTAACGGAATGGAAGTCGGGATGGGTATTGTTTATACAATGATGCTTGGATTATATGCATTTGTTAATAATAGAGAAGCAGCGGTCATAGTATCATTAATAACTCTAGCTGCATTAATTGCTTTTTATCTTTATAATAAATATCCTGCTAAAATTCTTCCAGGAGATTCATTGACTTATTTGCTTGGCGGAGTAATCGCAGTTATAGCTATCCTCGGGAATATAGAAAAAGCGGCAATTATAGCTAGTATTCCATTTTTTATTGAATTTTTATTAAAATTAAGAAGCAAATTTAAGGCAAATAGCTATGGTTATTATAAAAATGGGAAAATACATTCATATTATAATAGCAAAATTTATTCCATTCCTCATTTATTTACAAAAACTGGAAGGTATACAGAAAAACAAATAACAGGGTTTATGATTGTAATTGAATTCTTCTTTTGTTTATTAATCTGGGTGATTTAAATGTCTAAATTATTTTATCATATAACAAAAAGTAATTTAATAAAAGATAACTTAGTTTTATTTATGGGGAATTCTTTGGGGGCTTTTTTTACGTTTTTATTCCATTTTTATATGGGAAGAAAACTTGGTCCAGAAGATTATGGTGCTTTAGGTGCCATACTGGCATTAATTTATTTATTTACAATACCCTTAACAACGATACAAACGAGTATTGCTAAATTTACAGCAATCTTTAAATCAGAAAGAAAATACAAGGAAATTCATTATTTACATAAAGCTTCGACAAGAAAATTATTAATCTTTGGAATAATTTCAACATTTATCTTTTTATCATTAAGCGGTTTAATCGCCAATTATTTGCATATCTCCTTAACTCCATTATTAATATTAAGTCTGTATATTACGTTTTCATTTTTGCTTTATATTAATCGCGGGTTATTGCAAGGATTACAGAAATTTAATAAGTTTAGTAAAAATTTAGTTTTTGAAGGTTTAATAAAATTGGTCTTTGGAATAACCTTAATTTTTTTTGGCTTTAAACTAAATGGTGCCGTAGGGGCAATAGTTTTTGCATTAATATCGGCCTTTTTAATCAGCGTCTATCAACTAAGGGATATAATAAAACATAAGATAAAAAAGTTTAATAGTAATGTAATTTACAGATATACAATTCCTGTTCTAATCGCATTAATGATGCTAACTGCATTCTACAGCCTAGACTTATTGCTGGTAAAGCATTTTTTTGTTGATGAAAGAGCCGGGTATTATGCTGCAGTATCACTATTAGGGAAGGTTGTTTTTTTTGGTTCCATGCCCATTACCCAAGTTATGTTCCCAAAAGTTAACGAATTATATCACAGAAAGAAAAAAAGTAAAAATATCCTGTACAAATCCGGATTAATGGTACTGGCATTTAGTTTGCCCATAATTGCAATTTATTTTTTATTTTCCAGATCTATCATAAAACTCTTATATGGCGAATTATATCTAGAAGCTTCTAATTTGCTTGGCTGGTTTGCAGTAATTATGACACTATTCTCATTAATTTATCTAATCTCATTCTATAACCTATCCATAAACAAAAAAAATTTCCTTTATATATTGGGCCTATTTAATATATTGGAAATAATTTTAATTTATATTTTTCATGAAACTTTAATACAAGTAGTAAGTATTTTAACCATACTGATGTTGGTATTAGCATTAATAATGTTTTTAAAAACGGTATTAATAAAAGATGGTAAGACTAAGTATAATAATTCCAGCTTATAATGAAGAGAAAAGAATAACTAGAACTTTAGATAATTATGCAAAATTTTTCTTGAAAAAGATCAGGGATTTTGAGATTATTGTCGTATTAAATGGGTGCAAAGATAATACATTAGGCATACTAAAGAAATTTAGCAAGAAAAATAAGATGATTAAATACTTAAACTTCAAACAGGCAATTGGTAAAGGCGGGGCAATTGTTGAAGGATTTAAAAAAGCCAGGGGAAACCTAATTGGTTTTGTTGATGCAGATATGGCTACCCCTCCAAAAGCATTTTATAATTTGATTAAGAATATAAATAATTATGACGGAATTATTGCTTCAAGATGGATGAGAGGAAGTAAGATCAATATTAAACAACCTTTATTAAAAAGAATTGGAAGTCGAGGTTTTAATATTTTAGTAAGATTATTATTTAATTTGAAGTTTAAAGACACTCAATGTGGGGCTAAATTATTCAAAAAATATTTAATTAAAGATATTCTAAAATATCTTAAATTAACAAGGTGGGCATTTGATATAAATTTACTTTATTCTGCAAAAAGAAAGGGTTATAATATTATAGAAACGTCAACAGAGTGGAATGCGGTTAAGGCATCTCACTTTAATTTAGTTAAAGCAATTCCTGAAATGTTTCTGGGGATAGTAAGACTAAGATTAATATACTCTAAATTTAGGTTTATAATTAAAATTTATGACGAATTGCCAGAATCATTAAAGATTCATCATAGGTTAAGATAATGGAAGAAAATCAATCTATTAACAAATTTGTAGATTTTATATTTAGTAAAAATAATATAAAATATCTAATAATTTTATTTATTCTAGGGTTTATTTTAAGAAGCATTGCCGCTGTAAACATTGCTCCAAATGCGGATGAAATGGTTCATGGAACCCATTCTTTAGGAATTATAGACAGTAATAAATTACAAATAATGGATCAAGATGCGGTTTGGTTTTATTTAACCGATTTATTTTATAGAGTCTTTGGAGAAAATCTATTTGGACTAAGATTTATATCAATTTTATTTGGATCATTATCAATTATAATTGTTTATTTAATTGGAAAGGAATTATTCAATAAAAGAGTGGCTTTGTTTGCTTCTTTAATTTTAACTTTATCTTCTTATCATATTACGATGAGTTTAGCTGAAATGGATACATCTATGATGTTTTTCGTTTTATTAAGCATGTATTTCCTAATTAAATCATTGAAAGAACAAAAAAATATTTTTTATGTATTAAGCTCTTTATTTTTGGGGATAGCTATAATGACGAAGCAGATTGCTTTATTATTTGTTCCCATTTTCATTTTATTTATTTTATATTATAATTATAAAAATTTAAAATTAAGAAAATTAGTTTATTTTATAATAATAATATTTATTACATTAGTTCCTATTTTAACCTTTAATTATTTACTATATAAAGATAAAGGCTTAGTTGATTTACAATTTTCAAGGTTTCTTGGTGTTGGCAAAGAAACTTATTCAAGCATAGAAGCAACATTAAAACCATTTAGATTTAGCGATCTATTTTTTAGTTATGAAAATAATCCGCCTGGGCTAATTGAAGGTTGGAGTATAATTTATAGAAACAGTCCATTAATCTTAGTGTTGGGTTTGCTTGGATTAATGATAAGTTTAAAGAAGAACAGAGATTTTAGTTTATTATTATTAAGCTCGTTATTAATCCCGTTTATTTTTCTTTCAGGAACTTCTTTATTATCGGTACATTTTGTTTTTGCAGTTCCTTTACTTTCTTTATTTTCTGCGAATTTGCTAGATTTTGTAGCATTAAAGATAGAAAATAAATTTAAAAAAATTAGTTATTTAATAATCATATTAATTATTATCTCAAGTATTTTTTTTATTCAAAAAGACAATCTGCTTAAAGGTAAAAATGAGATAACAAATATAATCGAATTTAAAAAAGATAATATAGATGATAATGCCTTAGTTATTGTTGATGGCAGGGTCTACCGTGGAAGAATTGTTTTAGTTTTTAATGATAAACGTTATCTAGAATCAACTTATTTAAGTGATTTAATTAAAAATCAGGATAAATTAAACGGGGAATTCGCATCATTAAATACATATTTTATAGAATGTGCGACCGATGATTGTGGTTGGGGAACCATAAATAATCAACATGATTTCAATCAGTCTATGGAGGATATTGTAACTTTCTTTAAAAATAATTCAAGGTTTTTAACAACAATAAAAGATTCTTATGATGAGGATTACTTTAAAGTTTACAACACAAAACTAAATTTAAAAGAAAGTTCACTGCAATTAGCAGATTCCACCCATTCTTGGTTTTATTATCCTGTAAGATATATGGGAGAAAGCTTTGATGATTACAAGACTAAAAATTTCTTTGATAAATCTTTAGATTTAATTGCTCATTACATCTTATATTTAGAAATATTAATAGCTTTGTTTTCAATAATATTAACATTTTATATATTAATTAGAAATGAAAATAAAAATGAAACTTAGTATAATAATTCCAGTATACAATGAAAGCAAAACTATAAAGCAAATAATAGAAAGAGTCCAAAAAGTTAATTTAAATAACATAAGAAAGGAATTAATTGTTGTAAATGACTGCAGTAAAGATAATTCTAAAGAAATAATTAGAAAGTTAACCAGAAAATATAAAAATATTAGGTTTTTTAATCATGAAAAAAATCTGGGGAAGGGCGCTGCAATAAGAACTGGGTTAAAACATTTTACAGGTAATTTAATTATAATCCAAGACGGGGATTTAGAATATGATCCTAATGAATATAAAAGATTAATTAAGCCAATCTTAGAAAAAAAATCCGAGGTTGTCTATGGTTCCAGATTGCTTGGAAAAATAAAAGGTTTTAATATTCCAACACATTATTTAGGAAACAAAATTTTATCTTTATTCACAACTTTGCTTTATTTCAGAAAAATCACAGACATGGAAACGTGCTATAAATTAATGACTAAAGATGTTGTTAATTCCTTAAGATTAAGGGCTAGAAGATTTGATTTTGAGCCAGAAATTACAGCTAAGATAATTAAAAAAGGTTATAAAATTATCGAGATACCCATAAACTATAACTCAAGATCATTTCAAGAGGGGAAAAAAATTACCTGGAGAGATGGAGTTAAAGCGTTATATTATTTAATAAAATATAGATTTACAGATTAAGGGTTAGTTTTTTAAGGTTTTTTATTCTATCAAAAGATCTGGGGGTTATAAAATGATAGAAAATTTATTTGCATTGGAGAAACCAAAAGTAGAACCTAAGACCGTTGATTCTATTAAGGAAATTAAATTTGCTGGACCTTGGACAACAAAGTCGGATGCTCAATTAATAGTTCTATTTAAATTTGGCGTGGATCAAGTTAGAGATCAACTAGATTATGATGAAAGTGAATTAAAATATATTCCAGAAGATTTTGATATAAGAGGATTAAGGGGTTATACTATAAGAAATTTGAAAAAAGGCAAGATTGGAGGAACTGAGTTTCATAGAATTAGAAAAGAGATGGTTTTAGGATTAGATGGTTTAATAGAATGGGAATGTGAAGATGTTTATAAAAATAAAAGAAAGTTTATATTAAATAATAAAACCGGAGTTTACATGCCCCCTTTTATTTTACATACGTATAAAACAACAGAAGACGGAGGTCTATTCGTCTTAGCAAATACTTTATTTAATCCAGAAGATCCAAGAACACATGATACTTATACAACAGAAGTTTTCAGAAAACTACAAGAACAATATGATAAATGAATTAAATCAAAGCTTATTTAAATATTATTGGTTCTAATCAATTTATGGAAAAATGGACTGGAAGAATAGAAAGGCCCTTAAGAATTTATACCAAGCCAAGAATTACAGATGATATTTACTTACATTTTTCTGAGATAAGAGATCATATTAAAAAATATTCTGATAAAGTCTATGGAATTACCCTAGATGTTGGTGCAGGAAAGTCTCCCTTTAAAAATTTTTTTAAAGATGTGACAAAATACATTAGATTAGATAAATTTGATCACAATACTAAACCAGATATAATTGCAGATGCTTCTAAAATACCATTAAAAAATAACTCTGTTGATTCTGTAGTATGTTTTCAACTCTTAGAGCATGTTCAGGACCCTCAAAGGGTTATTGATGAAATTTACAGGGTATTAAAAAAAAATGGAACTTGTCTATTAACAACGCACATGGCCACTGCTTTACATGGCGAGCCATACGATTATTTTAGATTTACTAAGTATGCATTAAAAGATATTTTATTTAAAAAATTTAAATATGTCAAAGTTGAAGCAAATGGGGGGGCTTTACTTTCAATAATGCAGTTAATCATATGGGGGATCAGTGAGAAATTACCAAAAGTATTATCTTTGCCTTTAGTGGTAATATTAAACATGATTGGAAAAAGCTTAGATAAGGTAATTTATAATGAGATATTTACATTAAATTATATTGTTTATGCAAGAAAATGAAAATATTAGACTTAGGTTGCGGGAATAAGAAATATAAATCTAAAGATAATGTGGTTGTTGGAGTAGATAATGTTAAATTAAAAAATGTTGATATTGCGCATGATTTAAACAAATTTCCATATCCCTTTAAAAAAAATGAATTTGATTTAATTTATACAAGTCATGCATTAGAACATTTAGATAATTTAGACGATGTTTTTCAAGAACTGATTAGAATCACAAAACCCGGGGGGAGGATACTGATTAGAGTGCCTCATTTTTCCTGTGGCGTAAGTTATCGTGATCCAACGCATAAAAGATTATTTAGTTATTTTACATTTGATTATTTTACAGATGAATGTTTTTATACTAAATCAAAATTCAAGATTATTATAAGAAGATTAAATTTTACTAGGCAAAACTTTACTTTTTTAAACTATATTTTTAATCCGATTATTAACCTAAGCCCTTTATTATATGAAAGGTTTTTTTGTTGGATATTGCCTTGTGCAGAAGTAATAGCTGAATTAGAGGTTAGGAAATGAAGAAATTTTCAATAGTAATAGCATTGGCACCTTATAGAAGTGCCGAGGTGCTTAGATCTTTAAAAAATATTAATTATGATAAAGGAAAATATGAAATAATAATTGAGAAGGGCTATAACCCAAGTGAAAACAGGAATAAAGGCGTTAAAAAAGCTAAAGGTGAAATTATTTATTTTCTAGATGATGATGCTATTGTTGATAAAAATATTTTAAAAAACGCAGAAGGATTTTTTAGCAAATATAAGGTAGATATTGTTGGCGGTCCTCAGTTAACTCCAAAAGATGATAATTTCTTTGCTAAACTATTTGGGACAGCCATAGAAAGTTTCTGGGGCAGTTATAAAATGGCCAACCGGTATAAAAAAGGAAATTTAAATTTAAATGCAGATGAATTAAGTTTAACTTCTGCAAATGCATTTGTTAAGAAAGACGTTTTTAATAAAATAAAGGGTTTTGATACAAGACTATGGCCTGGTGAAGATCCTGAGTTTTTTTCAAGAGCCAAAAAAGAAGGATTAAAAATCGCCTATTCTCCTAATTTGGTAATTTATCATAGAAGAAGAAATGATTTATTTAGTTTTTTAAAACAGCATTATAAATATGGAAATGTAAGATTAAAAAGAGAAGCCATTGGTAAAAATTTTGCCAGTTTTGTGTTTATCATTCCGGCTGTCTTTTCTTTATATATAATTTTTTTACCAATTCTATTATTATTCTCCAAAGATTTCTTTTTTCCAGTAAAATTACATTTAATAATTGATATAATCATAGGATTTTATTTAGCATTAAGGAAGAATATATTTTATTTTCCATTTTTACCAATTATATTTTTCCTGATTCACTTTTCATATGGTTTAGGAATGCTAGTTAGTTTGTTTAAAAGATGAAAAACCCAAAAGTTAGCATAATAATTTGCACTTATAATGCAAAAAAATTAGTCGAAAGATGTTTAGATAGCATTTTTTCTCAAAGTTATAAGAATTTTGAAATCATCTGCGTTGATGGTGGAAGCAGAGATGGAACTTTAGACTTATTAAAAAATTATAAGGTTAAAATTATTCATAATAAAAAACAATTTCCTGAAGGTCCCGGGATGGGTAAATCTCAAGGTGCAAAAAAAGCTAAAGGTGAGATTATAGCATTTATCGATCAGGATAATAAATTAATCAATAATAATTGTCTAAGAGAACTGGTTTTTCCTTTAATTAATGACAAAGAAATTTTTGGGGTAGCTTGTAAAATATATATTAATAAGAATGATAATATTACAAACAGGTACTTAAGTTATATAGGAACGGATCCTTTTGCTGTTTATCGTTCATTAGAAGGAAGAATGACTTTAGATAGAATTAAATTAAAAGATGAAGGAAGATATTATGCTTATAACATTAATTTAGAGAATTGCTTATGTACCGGGGGTAATGTATTTTTAGTTAGAAAAAATTTATTAAATAAAATCGGTGGATTTGTACAGGATGTTGAAATGATTTATTCTCTATGTAAACTTGGGATAAATAAATTAGCAATTCCAAAAAACGCTTATACACATCACTTAACAATCAATTCTTTCAGTGAATTTTTAAGAAAAAGATGGTATTGGGTCGTACATTATAATACCAAAAATAAATACAAAAGAAATTATTCCTGGCTTCCAAGAACATTTAATGAATTCTTGATATTTTCTTTATTTATCATATCAAATTTAACAATAATTCCTAATTTATTTGATAGTTTAAGAAAATTAATTAAAACAAAAGATATTGCATGGTTACTGCATCCTTTAGCTATGTTTTTGATAACTTTGATGTACGTAAGTGTTTTTATAAGTCATAATTCTTAAACTTATAAATAACCAAAACATATTTTGTATTATCATCTCCGGCATAGTAAGCTTTTACAGGTTCTAAAGAATCTTTAAATTTTTCCGGGTACGTCAAGGTAATGCCATGCGGTTCGAATATTGAAAAAACAATATATTTTGGCTTGTATTTCTTAACATCATTTTTAAATTCTGTTTCATTTCCGCCAAAGCCAAAAACCTGCCTCTGTGCATAATAAGTTACTTGGGTTAAAGATTTGCTAAATATAATGTCGTCTGGATTAGAATTTTCCTTTATCCATAATGAAGATTCTCTAACTTCTTTATACGAATCTTTTTTATCATTTATTGTTTCTGAAGCCCTTGCTAATTGGAAATAACCCCCAATTAAGATTAAAATAATAAAAACCGATACGGCAACTTGCTTTTGATATTTTTTAATTAAATCGTAAACAAAGTATAATCCCTTGGAAACTAAAATTAATAATGGAAGGGCAATTGGTAATAACCATCTGTCTTCTGCGTCTCTTTCTAAAAATATAAAATAAGTCAATGTTAATAAAATCCATAAAAAAATAAGCAAATCATTATATTTTTCATTGCTTTTATTCTTTAAAATTAAATCCAAACTTAAAAATAAAGTGTACAATGTTATCAATCCAATTAAAAATAAAATAAAATAGGGGGTATGAAGCATCCACGGAATCCAGTTAAGAACGTACCATCCAATTGGCTTATAAGATGTAATTCCTCCAGGATCATAAGTAACATGACTTGCAAATAAAAATGCGGTGGGGCTTCCAAAAGTGTTATTTTGCCATATAAAATAAGGCAATAAAATAAGGCAAAACAAGACAAAAGATATCCATAAGTGTTTGTCTTTTAAGAATTTTAACTTGTCTGTAAGAATTAAGAATATTAAGAATATTATTCCGAATAATCCCGCTGTTAATTTTATTAAAAATGCTAATGCTAAAAAAATAAATGCCAGATACAAATGATATTTTCTTTCTTTTTTTACATAACCTTTCCAAAAATAATAAACTGCCAAATATGAAAAGAACAATAATGGAATATCTGCGTGCAGTCTTACAGTGTTAAATAAAATTAGCCAAAATATAGATATAAAAAAACTTGTTAATAAAGCCAATTTTTTATTATACATTTCTTTTACAATTAAATATGAAATTAAAATTAACAATGTTGAGGGAACTACTTCAACAATGAATTTTAATAAATTGTCGCCAAATCCTAATTTTAAGAATAATGCCTCCATTAAAGGGAATAGGGGAGGTCTTTGAGAATTAAATTCGTAAGGTAAATTAAAGGCCCAATGAGAAGCCATACTCAAATATTCTCCCGAATCATACCATTCCGCTTGATTTTTTGTTAAGATAAAATAATAAACTCTTATAGCAAACCCTAAACATAAAATTAATATTATTGGTAAATTATTCTTAAGAAATTCTTTTGATTTATTCTTTTTAATTTCCTGATTTTCTTCCATTAATGATTAATAACTTACAATCTTTAAAAATATTGTTATTTGGTTGAGTGAATTTTTTCCCAAGCATCTTGGTATTGTTTTTTTAATAATTTAGATTCTGCCAGGGTTAGAAACCACATATAAGCCCTCACAAAGAATAATTGAACCGTCCAGTACATCTCTCTGGCATTCATTGGGTAACCCAATGCTGCAAACACTCCAAACTTGATTTCATTCAAAAATGACTTTACCCTCGGGAAATTTGGGTAATATTTTGTTAGGGTTTCGTGTGCTTTAGCGGTTCTTTTTCTCTGCTTAATCCAGTCTTTAACGTTATCTGGATTTTTTACATAAACAATGGCTTTTTCCGCATAACCGATTTTATAATTCTTGATATAAAACATGTAAGGGATTATAGTATCTTCTGCAACGTCCAGGGGAAATTGTTTTATAATACCATTTCTAAAAGCAAATAAATAACCTGAACATTCTAAGAATTTATTTTGTAAAAATAGTTTTTTTCTGATTCTATGTGCTCCAGCATCGGCCAATAAATGACTCCAATAACCAAGCTTATTGGTTTTTTTATTTGAAGAAATTACCCTTCCGGTAGCAATTCCGATTAAAGGATTCTTAAACGCATCAATAATTTCATTTATAGAATTATATCCGACAATTACGTCACCATCTGTAAGGATTATCAGATTGCCTTTTATTTTGCCCAACAATAAATTAAGTGCGTAAGATTTACCTTTACCAGGATCTTTAAAATATTTTATGTTGTATTTTTTAGAATAATCTCTGACTAAAAGTTCGGCCTCTTTATCTGGTGCAACAACAATGATCTCATAATTGTAGTTTATTTTTTGGTTTAATATAGATTTAATTGCCAAATCTAGGTTTGGTTCTTTGAATGATGTAACAACAATAGAGATTTTTTCTTTTATTAAATTTCTGGCCTCTTTAATTATCTCATCAACCCTTATCCACTGCATTGCGCCACAATCTTTCTTATAACAGCAGTAACATTTTGACTTAGAAATTATTTTTTTCCCTAAACCATACATTTCTATTTCGTTTGCAGAAGTTGGCCCGAATAATGCAATTGTTCTTCTCTTTAATGCTAAGGCAATATGCAATCCTAAAGTATCTGAAGTAATAAATAATTTACATAAATTTATTACAGCAGGAAATTCAAATAAATCATTTCCGCAACCCGAATGTATTAATGGTGCTTTTGCCAGAGCCATTATTTGATTATTCCTTTCTATTTCATTCTGCCCGCCAAACAGAATTATTTTGCATTTCAATTCTTTATACAATTTTTCGATCAAAGAAGCTGTTTTTTCTATGCTTAATGATTTCGGCCATCTATCTGCCGAACCCGTGTTAATTCCAACAACAATATCATCTTCATTTATATTATAGCGTCTTGCAAAATCCCTAGCAAATTGTTTTTGTTTCTTTGTTAAATATAATAAAGTATCATAATTCTTTGCCTTTATTCCTATTATCTCAAGAATTAGCTGCTGGTATGTTTTTTTATTCTTCTTTTTTAAAACGTCATTTTTTGGTTTTTCTCCCAAAGCAGACATGTCATAATACTCTCTTGCTGTTTTGGTTGGTAGGACTTTTTTATCTTTTAAATAAAAACCAACTAATTTCTTATATTTTATTTTACTTGCTAAAAAACAAGCATTAAAATCTTCATCCAAATTTATAACCAAATCAAAAGAATATCCAATTTTTTTATGAACTAAATCATCATATAAGTTATTATAATCTAAAACATTTTTGATATAGGGGTTGCTAATTATTAATGGAATTGCATTTTTTTTTGTTACCCAAGTTATTTCTGAATCTGGATAATTTTCCTTTAATCCCTGTAAGATAGATGTGGTTCTAAGTACATCTCCTAATGCATCCAGTTTTATAATCAAAATATTCATATTAAACCCTAAACAAAAAATCTTAAAAAGCTTGGTTTTAACTAATCATAAATAACCTTGTCATAATATTCATAAAATGCTTTATCGATATATTTAACCCAATATTTTAATTCTTCGCCAACTTTTTTTGTTTTTATTGTTATGGGATATTCAAAACTATTATAATTCATCATTTTTTCAACTTCACTTAACCCCTGTTCTAAACTATTCACTAAGGAGCTATCAAGTAAAATTTTTGCTATCTCATCTTTTGTTAATAACTTTGATTTTCTTTTTCCAGTTCTTAATCTTTTCCAAAAATTTGGTTCTATCCCAAATAATTTTAATAATTCTTTTCTTCCTTCGTCTATTAAATCTTCTTTTGACTTACCTTCATGGTTTTTTACTAAAATTGAAAGATCCATAATATTTCAAATAATAAAAAAATTTAAATATTCTTTGAAATAAAATTTTCAGCAAAAGCTTTTAAAATCTTTCTATGTTATTCCTAATTAGAGGTTAAAATTTCTTTATATAATTTCAAGGTTTTCTGATAAATTGCATCCCACTTGTATTTTAAGGCTGTTTTTTTGTTGTTTAAAGCATATTTTCTAGCTAATTTAGGGTTATGAAGGATTTTCAAAATAGCTTCTTTTAAGCCTTGTATATCTCCATAGTTTACAAAGATCCCATTCTTTTCATCCATTTCATAAGGAATTCCATTCACAGGTGAGGCTATAATCGGTAAACCAGATGCCATTGCCTCAAATAAAGTTAAAGGCAGTCCTTCTCTGAAACTAGGAATAACATAGACATTAGAAGCTTGGTACATTTCTGCAATTTTTTTTCTGTCATAAATCGGGTTTAACAATAAGATATTTTTGTGATTAATCATTTTAATTAATTTATTTTTCATGCCTTCATCTGGACCAACCAAAACAAAGTAAACATCTTTTCTTTTCTTTAATATTTCCTTAGCTGCTAAAATGAATTTATCAGGTCCTTTGGTTATGTTTAATCTTCCGAAAAACAAGACTAATTTTCCCTTAATTTTTAATTTTTTCTTAAATGAATTGTTTTTAATTTTTTCAAAGAAGATATTATCAACCCCATTCGGAACCATAATTGGTTTATGAACCCCATATTTTTTAAAAAATTGTAGTTCCCACGGTGTTATTGCTATAATCTTGTCGGATAAATTTACAGCAAATTTGCTTAATGTTGAATATGTCAAATTTAATAAAATTCTTCCCAATAATGACCTATTGGCTTGAGTCCATGGGCAATGTGTTGTGTGAATCAGTTTTATTCCTTTTATTTTACTAGCAAAACTTGCGAAAAAAACATGAGGATGGCCAAAAACATGGGTATGAATTATATCAAAATCTTCTTTTAATAATTTTGTAAAAACACCTGGGAAAAAATTAACAAAATTTGCTATTTTAAACCATGAATAACATCTGTGAACATGAACTTTATCGACGATTTCTTCTTTTTTCTTTATTCTTTTGTATTTATCAGAATCAGAAGTGTAAACATGAACTTCGTGGTTATCTTTTATTAGTCTTGTGGCTAATTCTTTAATTACCTGCTTTGGTCCATCTATTGCAGGATCATAATATGGGCATATAAATGCTATTTTCATAATTTAATAAAGAAATAAAGTTTTAAATAACTATTCAAACATCAAACTTGGCATCCTTAATACTTTTACTCTGAATATGAACGTGTTTATTTGAAAATTATCTCTTTGGTAATATCAATAAGTTCTTTGCAAGTCTTTTTCAATTCATTGATTTTTGCTTCATCTTTTACTGAAATTTTTATGCCATGGGTATAATTTTCTCTTAAGTCAATAACGCTGTTATCTTTAATGTCTTCCATTTCTTCATATTCCAATAATTCAATAAATTTTTCATCAAGCTGAATTTTGTTATTCTCTTTGAGGAATCTCATTAAAGCAATTGTGCATGTTTGATTTGCCGATTCGTAGCCAAATTTAGCAACAATAGCAAGAAAACAATGATAAATGCAATAAAATCCCGCAGACATGGACCAATCAGAAAATCCAATCTCCTTAAACCTGCTAATTCCATCCAGATTATGCTCTGCTTTAGCGAGATGCCCCTTGGCTTCATCAATGTTCGGATTTATTTTTAACAAACCCTTATGCTTTGGCCTTTTACCCAATTTTTTGCATTCTTCAATCTCTTTCTTTGCTTTATTCAAACACCATTCAACATGTTTAGAAGCTTGTGACATTTTTCATTATTCCCACATATTTATCTTGCCCGTACAAGATAATTGCATTTTTCACAATATCGGTTATTGCTTTATCCTTCTTTTTAAGATTCTCAAATAAGTCTTGGTGAGTCAGTTTAATAACGTGAAGTTTTTTAGGCAGCATTTTTTCTCTCTTATTTAGGATTGCATTTACCTCTTTAATAGCCTTATAGTCCATCACTATCATAACATCAATGTCTTTAGCATGAGCATAATCTTTAACTACGGATCCAAAAAGCATGACTATTCTATCTCCCCTAAAGATTTCTTTAAATTCCTCTTTCCAGCGTTTGAACTTATTTGCTTCATCTGCAAGTAGAAAAGCAACAAGCTGAACCACATAAGTATCATTAAAGTCTAGTTTGTAGATTATCGATTTACCAATGGTTTTACTAGCCACTAAATTTTCCTGAAGAAGTCTCTTGAGTATCTTCTGGGCTCCAACATGGCTTATACCAAGAACCTTACTTATAGAATTTGCATTATAATATGTAGTATAATCTTTGAATAAAATGATTACAGTTTCTCTTTCCTTTTGGGTTAAAGTTATCATGGTAACATAAAGTTACTATATGGAAACTATAAGTTACTATATAAACTTTTCGGATTAGCCTTTCTGTTGTTTAAAAAAGTGTCAATAATTGTATCTTTTTAAAACCTTATTTTTTACCAAAATAAACTTTTTCTAAATCTTTAGAGATATTATTCCATAAAAATTGTTTGGCTTTTTCTTTATTAATTTTGGAAATTTTAATTAAAGCTTTTTTATCAGCAATTAAAACTTTTATTTTATTCTCTAGGTCTTTTAAATCACCATAATTATACAAAAATCCGTTTTCTTTTTTGACTAAAAACCTTCCGCCTTCTGTATTTGTTGAAATTATTGCATTGCCTTGTGCCATTGCCTGAAGTATAGAGATTCCAAAAGCCTCCCATTCGCTGGGTAAAATAAATATTTTACTTGAATTTAATCCTGCCAAAACCTCATTATCTGAAATCTCCCCTGTAAATATTATCCTATCATTAACATTTAATTTATTTGCTAAATTTTTTAATCTGTTTAAATCTCCTGCGTCTTTGCCCATGCACAAGAATGCAACATTTTTATTCAATTTTGGCATTATCTTAATAACTTGCTCTAACCCCTTGTATTTCTGGATTCTTCCAAGGTAAGAAATAACAAACTTATTTTTTAGGTTGTATTTTTTAATGAAATTTCTGTTATCAATTTTTTTAAAAGAATCTTGTAAAATGCCGTTGGGAACAAAAAATATTTTATTTTTCTTAATGCCATATCTTATCAACCATTTATACTGCTCTGGATTAACTTGGATTAATTTATCATAAAATTTATTTGAGATTAGCCTCTCAAAATTCTCTACTAATGCTTTAAATGATCTTTGAAAATAATTATAATATTTTAAAACCATGAATGGACCGTGGGGAGTATTGATAATTTTAGTTCTGCTTAATATTTTTTTAAACATAAAGATTAAATCATGCCATACAAAACCAAAACTGTGAACATGCAAGATATCCAATTTAGTTTTTAATATCCCAGATAACAATCCAGGTGTAAAACTCAGATAATATCTGTATCTAAATAAAGTTTTATATCTGTGAACATGAACTTTATCAATAATTTCATATTTTTTTGTTCCTTTTAATAATGATGTAAAAACATGAACCTCATTAGTCTTTGCTAGTTCTTTAGCTAGATAAAAGCAGTTATTTTCTGCCCCCCCTTTCATCGGATAGAAATAATTTATCAAAAAACCGATTTTCATAAACTTTTGTTAATAAGAAAATTTAAATAGCTTTTTAAAGAATAAATTTTTTGTAAGAGGGGTTAAAATGCCGCAGATAAAGCTAGTTGTTTGGGACCTGGATAATACATTGTGGAACGGGACAGTTTATTATACAGATAAGGATAGCATTGAGTTAAAGCCAGGCACAAAAGAAGCATTAAAGGAATTAACTAAAAGAGATATAAAGAACACCATTTGCTCCAAGAATTATTATGAAGATGCTGAGAAAATGCTTGATAAATTCGAGATTAAAAAATATTTTGGTTCTGCCGAAGTTAACTGGGGCTTGAAGTCAGATAATATAAGGAAATTGATTAATAAATACAATGTTAAGGAAGATGAAGTTTGCTTTGTAGATGATGATCCATTCCAAAGGGCGGAGGTTCTTTCTCAATTACCGGGAATTAAAGCAATTGAGCTAGGCGATCCCTTGGATATATTAGCCTTGGATTTTATGAAACCGGAAAACGAAACAGAAGAGGATAAAGAAAGGGTAAAAATATTAAAAGAACAAAGAAACAGAGAAGAGGCTGAAAAAAACCATAAAGGAGATTATAAGGAATTCTTGAAAAATTGTAATATTAAAATGGTTGTAAGAAAAGTAGAAGAAAAAGACTGGGAAAGAGTTGTTCAGTTATTTAATAGGACAAATGAGCTTAATACAACTGGAAATAGATATGAACTTGAGAAATTAAAAGAACAATATGATAATAATGAGATAGAAGTTTATGTTTCTGAACTAACTGATAAATTCGGAGATTATGGTTTGATTGCTGAATGCATTTTAGATACTAAAACAAAAGATTGGGAGATTAAGGATTTAACTGTTTCATGCAGAACAATGGGTCGTGGTATTGGAAGTGCTTTGCTTATTGAATTGATGCATCTTGCCAAAGAAAGAGGAGCTAAAACTATAAGAGGAATTTTAAGAGAAATAGAAAGCAATTGGAGAATGAAGCCGTTGTATTTGAAAAGAGGGTTCAAAGTCATTAAGAAAAACGGGAATGAAACAACTTATGGTTATGAGTTTACTGAAAAATTACCTGAATTACATCCTTGGTTAAAAATTATTAGAAAATAATCTTCTTATAATAATTCTCATAACCTTCTTTCAAACCTTCAAACAAAGGAATAAATTTTATTCCCAATTTCTTTAATTTATCATTCGCGCAATAAAATGTTTCATTGGCAAAAGGAAATTCACTTTCATCGTGATTTTCTCCGTCGGTATTTGAATTATATTCTATTAAGGGTTTAATTCCAACCACATCTCCCATAAATTCGGTTAATTCTTTTAATGTTACAATGTCATCATTGCAGCAATTAAAATTCCCTTCTATTTTATTTTCACTTAATAAAACAATTGAATCTGCAACATCTTCTGCAAAAACGAACTGTATTTTTGCTTCTCCATTTCCTGGCAAAATAAGAGACCGGTTATTTTCAATCCTAGAATAAATAAATCGTTCTCTATCAACATAATTGTTTTTTCCCAAGATATAAACAGGGCGCAAGTTAGCATGATTTACTTTGCTTTCTTTTAAAACATTCTCGCATTCCACCTTTCCTTTATTATAATCCCCCCAGTAAGACCAGTCTCCAATTTCAGATTCTTCTGTTAATGGAAATTTAGTAGTTTTTTTGTAAACTGCTGCTGTGCTGAAATTTAGATAATAATCAAATTTTAAATCATTTATTGCCCTTTGCGTATGTTCTCCTTTGTAAGCACATGTGTCAATAACAGCATCAAATTTATCTTTGATATTAAAGCCATTTCTCCTATCGCCTTGAACAAATTTTACTTTATTATAATTAGATTGTATTTTGCCACGGTTGAATATGGTTACATCATGGCCTTTTTTTAATAACTTCTCAACCACCAATGGTCCTACAAACCTTGATCCGCCAATAATTAAGATTTTCATTTTTCTAATATTTTATGCAATCCACTTCCTTCAATAACAACTTCATTATTCTGGTTTACACAAGTTGTTCTTACAATAACCTGCTGTCTTTCAGGAATTTTTACCAAGATTTCAGAAATTGCAGTTATTGTATCATTAATTTTCACAGGCAATAAAAACTTCAAGCTTTGATCCAGCCAGACAGAACCAGGACCTGGGCATTTTGTTCCAACGACAGTCGAAATTAAACTAGAAACTAAAATCCCATGTGCTATTTTTCCAGGCAATTTAGCATTCTTGGCAAATTCCTCGTTTACATGTATCGGATTAACATCATTGCAAATTGAAATAAACTTATCAACATCTTCTTGGGTTATCTGTTTAGTAAAACTGCCTTTCATTCCAACTTCCAATTCTGAAAATTTAACTGCTTCCATCTTTTAATATTAAGTTATATTCATTTTTATATCTTTTTATATTGTCTTTTAAGTATTTGGTTGCTTCTTTTACAAATTCTTTAGTTTTAATTAAATGGCATACTGCATTTCCTATTTTGACTGTTTTCATTATCCCTCGTTCTTCAAACCTTAAGTCTTTATACATTTTAACTAAAAATTGAACATCTGTGCATGGTTTTCCATTACAGATATAAGTTATTGAGCCTTTAGGATGATGTAATTTAGTTTTAATTGTTTTATTATTAAATTTAAATTCATGATATCCTTCTAAAAATAAGTTTGGGAAATTAACCTTGTTTTGAACATAATGAATCATGCTGTTATTTTCTGTTCCAAGCATTAAGATATAACTATTGAGCTTAGCAAATTTAGCATAAGGAGAATGATTATCAAATGGTTTTTTAGATTTTTCATGACCTCTGATGAGATAATTCGCTAATTTTCCCCGAATGGTAACAGAATGACTCGGATGAACACTTCTTTTTGCTCCTAATCTAAATCTCTCGGCAATTTTGCCGGTCCAACAAGGATCATTTAAAGTAAATTCTTTTTTCGGATAAGTAAACGTAGGCATCATTATTGTTCCACCTTGTATTATGTCTTTCAGCACAATAAGAACAGAATTGGCCCCGTCTCCAATATAACCAAAAGAGCTTAATGATGAATGCACATAAACATTCATCCCTTTTTTAAATCCTAGTTCTAAAAACTTCTTTCTTAAATAATTTTTATCAATTTTAAAGAAAGTTTTTTGAATAATTAAATTAAAATTCTTATAAATTCTTTTAACTAAATGGTACGGAAACCTTAATATATTATATAAAATGCTCATGATAAAATACTTAATAATAAGTTTTATATAAGTTTTTAATGGAGTTCTAATATGAAAATCGGAATTGCTTTGGGAACTCGGCCAGAGATAATAAAACTAGCTCCAATAATAAGGGAATGTGAAAAGAGGAAGCTGGATTATTTTGTTATTCATACAAACCAGCATTATTCTTATGAATTAGATAAATTATTTTTTGACGAATTAGAATTACCGCAGCCAAAATATAATTTGGAATGCGGCTTTGGAGAATATAGAAAACATGTTGGATTTATGAGCAAAAGAGCATTGCCGATATTAAAAAAAGAAAAACCAGATAATATGATAATTTTAGCAGATACAACTTCTGCTTTGGGAGTGGCATTGGCAGCTGCAAAGGCTAATTTAACCATGTCGCATGTTGAAGCTGGATTAAGGAGCCATGATACAAAGATGCTAGAAGAAACAAACAGGATAGTTGTTAGTCATTTGTCAGATTATCACTTTCCACCAACAGAAAAGGCAAGACAAAATTTAATTGAAGAGGGGGTTGATGAAGACAAAATATTTGTTGTTGGAAATACAATTGTTGATTCAGTTTATCAAAATATTGAATTAGCATATAAAAAAGTAGATATGTTAAATAAGTTGAATATAGAAAAAGAAAAATATTTTTTATTAACGGCACATAGGCAGGAAAATGCAGATGATAAAGAAAGATTAAATGGCATACTGAAAGGTTTAGAATTAGTTTATGATAAATATAAACTTCCGATAATATACCCGATGCATCCGAGAACAAAGAAAATGATTGATGAATTTAATCTTAAAATTCCTGATGGCATAAAGATTTTAGAACCATTAAGTTTTCTAGAATTTTTACAATTAGAGGCAAATGCTAAATTAGTTATAACAGATTCTGGCGGCATTCAAGAAGAAACTTGCATATTAAAAGTGCCTTGTGTTACAATAAGGGACAATACAGAAAGGCCAGAAACATTAGAGGTTGGCAGCAACATTTTAGCAGGGGCAAAACCGGAAAGAATTCTAGAGTGTGTCGATGTAATGTTTAATAAAGAAAAAAATTGGAGCCAACCATTTGGAGATGGAACAACTTCGATAAAAATCTTGGATATAATAAGTAAACTAAAATGATAGATAATAAGTTTAAAGGAAAAACAGTATTAATTACCGGGGCGGATGGATTTATAGGCAGTTATCTAACTGAAGAATTTTTTAAAAAAGAGGCGAAAGTGATTGCAGTTGTTCATTCTAGATATTTAAAAAATTTAGATTCATTAAAAGACAAAATTGATATAATATATCAGGACTTAACAAGAAAAGAAGCCGTTTACGAACTAGCGAGATTTAAACCAGATTATATTTTTCATCTTGCTGGATTTATCAAATCTGATTCTTATGAAAACCCGACAGAGATTCTAGAAACTAATGTTATGGGAACAATTAATGTTATAGAAGCTGCAAGTAAAATTCCAAATCTTAAGAGAATTTTTTATTTTTCTAGCGGGGAGGTTTATGGGGAATGTGTTAATGCCGATGAAAATCATAATTTAAATACAAACTCAATTTATGCAACTTCAAAATTAACATCAGAGAGAATATTACAAGTTTATGGTCATAAAAAGAATATTCCAATAACAATAATTAGGCTGTTTAATACATATGGACCTAAAAAAGTTGATAATGCAATTTTCTTTTTTATAGAAGCTGCCTCAAAAGATAACGATATTATTATAAATGGCGATGGCGAACAAGTCAGAAGTTTTATTTATATAGATGACTTAATAGATGCATGTTTAATAATTTTTTCTAAAGAAGACTCGATCAATAAGATAATTAACATCGGCGGCGAGGGATGTGTAAAAATAAAAGATTTAGCTCAAAAAATAAAAGAATTATGCAACAGTAAATCAAATATTATTTTTAGAAATGCTGATCCTGGATTAAAATCTTTTTATTCCGATAATACCTTATTAAAATCTTATGGTTTTAATCCAAAAGTTGATTTAGACAATGGATTATTAAAAACGATAGAGTGGGTTAAATCAAAAGTATGAAAGCCTTAATGAATTGTAATAATAGCGCATTTCAAGCTCCTGGCGGGGGTGAAATTTTATTATTAAAGAATAAAGAATATTTAATTAAAAAGGGTGTAAAGGTAAAATTGTTTGATCAATGGAAAGACAAACTAACAGACTATGATTTATTGCATAACTTTGGTTTATCAAATAATTGCTATGACCTAATTAATGCAGCTTATAATAAGAAAGTTCCGATTGCGATTACACCCGTTTATTCGTGGCCTTCTTTAAGATTTGCGGTTAGAAGCGGAATTAACTTAAAACATAAATTAGATTTAGGAATTTATGCTTTGTTGCATAATGCCTCTTACCTAAACAAACTAACTTATTTATCAAAAATGTTAAAGATGTCTAGCAAAATTTTAACTGATTCGAATGCTGAAAAAAATATTTTAATGAAGACTTATAAATTAAAGGAAGACAAGTTTCAAATTGCAAATTATGGTGTTGATAAAAGATTTTTCAATGCCAATAAAAAAGAGTTTGTAAGAAAATATGGCATGGAGGATTTTCTTTTATATTCTGGGAGAATAGAATCTAGAAAAAATGTCCTTACTTTAATTAGAATAGCAAGTAAATTAAAATTTCCCTTAGTTATAATGAGCGGTAAGAAATTCCAGGGGGGAGATGCTTATTATAAATTGTGCAGGAAGTATGCGAAGAGTAATATACATTTTATTGATGGGACTAATCATGAAAGTACAATGTTAAGTTCTGCTTATGCTGCTGCCCGTGCTGTTGTGCTCCCATCATGGCTAGAGAATCCAGGTTTAAGTGTATTAGAGGGGGGACTAGCTGGTGCAAACGTTTTGGTGACTTCAAGAGGCAGTTCTACAGAGTATTTCAAAAATCATGCATTCTATGTTAATCCATTTAATAATAAGGATATAGAAAAGAAAATTATTCAAGTTTATAAAAAAGAAAAAGATAATGAATTAAGAATGCACATTAAGAAAAATTTTATATGGGAAGTTGTAACAAATAATATATTAAAAGCTTACAAGGATATGTTAAAATAATCTTCTTCTTAGAGCTTTAAATAATATGCCCAAATAGAATATAAAAAAGAATACTTTTGATTTAATTATATCAATACTTCTAATGCTTAGCTCTTTAAACTCTGGTAAATAGTTTAAGTTTAGTTTTTCTAAATTTATAATTTGATTTTTTAATGGTATCTTAACTTCTTTGTAATCCGGCATAATAATTCTTAAATAAACGTCTTTGTCTTTGTTGTTTGTATTTATCTTTAATTCATCATCCAAAATTGATACATTAAATTTCTTTTTTTCCCTTCTTTTCCACCAAGTTAAAAATTCATTAAAATTTGTTATTAATACATTATCAAAACTCTTAATTTTCTTTAACAAATGATCTAAAACGTCTGAATAAGTTCCCACACCATCATTTGGATGATCATATAAGAATAAGGGCATTTGTTTTTTATATTGCATATCTATTAAATAATCAAAATAATTTTTCATTTGTTTTTTTGAATATAATTTCATTCTCATCAATCCGATACATGTGGGATAAATTGGTAATTGAATTATTCTAGATTTCTTATTTAAAAACGGATAAAATGGTAAATCATCGTAACTTAATGAAAATTCTGAACTATAATCATAATTCATTTTTTCAAGAACCTTACCAAGATTTTTATTCCAATGACCAAAAGGAGCCACAAATCCGGTTGGTTTTCTTGCTACCTCAGAAATAAATTTATCGGCCTTTGACATACTATTATAGTTTTCTTCAAATGAATCATAAACTTTATGCTCATAAGAATGCGATTGAATATCCTGTTTTGATTTATACAATTTATTAGATTCATCTTTATAATTTTCACAATTTTTTACACTAAGATACCAAGTAAAATTTATTTTGTTTTTTCCCGCCACTTTTATTATGTTATTTATTTCATTTTTATTAAAAACGTCCAAGTCCATCCTATAACAAAATACGCTTTCATATTTATTCGGATAATACCATAAATGAATATAAGGGAGATTTCTTTTTGAAAATAAATAATAAAAACAATTTATAATTAATCTCCTTAAATCTCCTTTTGAAACAACAGAAACGTGTTCTTTTAACGGAGTATGGGGACTGGAAAAGTATAATTCTTTTGATCTTTCATCCAACATTAACTGGTTTAAATCGAATGGCAAAATAATAGCGAAACCATCGCCAATTTTCATTGAGTTTATTGCTTTAGAGTCTTTTATTTTATAACCAAATTTTTCTATATTTATCTTATTAATATTTCTAAATAATTCGTTTTTTCCTTTAATGTTCTTAATATAAATTCTTAATATTTTTAAATTTGGATATAATTTTTTAAAAGACAGGGTATCTGTTAATAAAGCACCGCAATTGTTTAAATAAGATTTTATTTTATTTGATTCATTTTCATTCAAGTTCCTAGAATTTAAAATTATTAAAGAGTACCTACTTAAATCAGTAAAACTAATTTTTTCCCAAGGAACTTTTTCTTGTTCCAATATTCTTTCCCAACCATACTCTTTATTTACTAATCCGATTGTCATTTTGTTTATAATCTTAAAAAGTCTTATAAATCTACTTTATTGGCTAATCTTATAAATTTTCTTTAAACCACTTATAAGTCAGATCCAAACCTTCATCTAAAGATACTTTATAATTCCAATTTAGAATAGATCTTGCTTTATCCAAACTTAAATAATTTCTCAAAACATCTCCAACTTTTTGTTCAATGTTAACTGCCTTGCTTTTAGATTCTGTCATCAGCTTTAACTTTTCGTATATCTGGTTTACATTTGTTGGTATTCCTGTAGAAACATTAAAAAATTCATTATCACCTTTAGATAAAACGAGGTTATTTGCATTCACAACATCCTGCACAAATACATAGTCTCTTGTTTGATTTCCATTGCCATAAATTTGCACATTCTTATTTTCCATCAGCAAAGAAAGAAAAATTGAAACTACACCAGCTTCACCATGCGGATTCTGCCTTGGTCCATAAACATTCGGATACCTTAAAGCTGTAAACTTTAAATTATGATTATAATTAAAATAAGATAAATAATCCTCACATATTTTTTTTGACATACCATACGGGGAATTTGGCTTTCTTTCAACATCCTCTTTTATTGGATAAAATTCTTGGTCTCCATAAACAGCTCCGCCCGAAGATGCAAAAATTATTTTTTTTAAATCATATTTACGACAATTCTCTAATACATTTAATGTGCCCAGAATATTAACCCTAGCATCAAACAAAGGATCTTCTACAGAATGTCTTACATTCATTTGAGCAGCATGATGATTAACAATATCAAATCTTTCTTTTTTAAAAATGTCTTCTAATTTAGTGTCTAGTAAGTCTAAATGATAAAACTTGGCTTTGGGATTAATAAATTCTTTTTTGCCTGTAGACAAATTGTCGACTATAACAACATCGTGCCCCAGAAAAATATAAGAATCCACAACATGGCTTCCTATAAAACCGGCTCCACCAGTAACTAATATTTTCATATTTTTTAGACCCAAACTTCAAATAATGTAAATATTTTTAAAATGTTTGTTTATTTGTCAGAAATCCCTTCCAAAAACCAAACAAGCTTATGACATCTTTAATTATTTTAAAAAACGGGACTAAAATAATTCTAATGTCTTTATTGTATTTGGAGCTTAAGAAAGTGTAATAGCCTGATGCGAGCAATATAAAAAATAATGACATATACCATAAATAAGGCGCTAACAGTCCAAGATATAATATTGTTGAAGTTATTGGATTCCAAAAGCCCCAGTATAGGGTGTCTACAAAACCATACCTTCTAAATATTACGCCGGCAGCTTCTGTTAACGGTAATGATTTTTTAAATATTTGTTGTCTGGCTGTCAATCCATAAAATCCGTGATAATGCAATAATTTAGTTCTTGTGTTAGCAATTTTATACCCTTCTTTTAAAATTTTTAAACGCATGTCTGTATCTGCACCCATTTTATAACTTTCATCATATAAACCAAGCTTTTTGAATACCTCTTTTTTAAACATCACCGGCCTGTCCTTCTTTATTTTCCCCTTAGATTCTTGATAAAGCACTGGAGATAATACAACTTTATCCCAAAATTTACACTTACTCAAGGTATTTTTAGGGAGGATTACATCGGTACCGACCATACCAAAATCCTTGGAAGAATTAAGTGCATCAACCATCGTTCTTAACCAATTTTTCGAACCTAAAACATAGTCACAAAGAATTATACAAACAATTTCATATTTTGCAGTTTTTATTCCTTTATTAGTGCTTCCAACTTCCCCAAAATTCTTTTCATTTTTTATTAGTTTTATTTTTCCCTTATACTTCTGCAAAACTTTTAAGCTATTGTCTTTAGATTTATCATCTAAAACAATTATCTCTTTTTTTCCTTTCTTATAATTTTGATTAAGAATAGAATTAATAACTAAACTGATTGTCTTTTCGCCGTTATAATTTGGAATTATAAATGAAACATTTTTTAGCATATATTTTTTGGTTTTATTTTGTTATTTAAATCTTCCTAATAAGATGCATTGTTGCGTTGTCGGGACTTTCTAATAAGTAAATTAGATTAATTCACCAGTTTGAGGATTAACAAAAGAATTCTTTTTTCCTAACTTGATTCTATTTACTTCTTCTTCAATGAGCAATTTAAGATGCTCGCTAATTTTTAATTTTTTAATATAACTATTTAATGTCCCCTGCAAATTTTTATTATTTTTTTGATGAGTCTCTATATATTCTGCGAAACTTAGAATAGTATTTATTTGACAGATATATCTCAAGTCACCAGCCGATGAGATTTTATTGAAAATGTCACCAAAAGTATTTGTTTGCGAACAAGCTGTACAAAAATTAGGCATTTTACCAATCTCTAAAATATCCTCTAATGTTTCACTCATACTTATAAAATGAGTTGGGAATTGTCCTAAATCTTGATAAATATTTACATAACCTCCAACTGAAGTAGAGGACTCTGCACTTGTCGAAGTTCCAGCAATAGAAATTAACTTTTTTCTTATTTCTCTATCTTCTCTTGTACTAATGGCTATTCCTGAAGTTGGAGAAGCTAATCTTAAAACTGCAACTATTAATTCCATCTCATCATTACTTACCTTATATTTTAATTTTTGTGTTGCTGGCGCAAATGGACTTTCTTGTATTCTTGGAACTGAAAAAGATGTGGTAACATTATAGCTATCTTTTAAATATTTTGCATGATTTATTAAAGATAATACCTCATATTTATATTCAAATAAACCAAATAATGCTCCCAATCCCAAATGTCTTATTCCAGCTTTTGCCGCCCTATCATGAGCACCAAGTCTATATTCCATATTTCCTTTATGTGTTTTAGGATTATGTAATTTAGAATAAATTTTTGAATCATAAGTTTCTTGAAATAAAATATAAACATCCAATCCAGCATCCTCTAATCTTTTATAGTCTTCTTCGTCCATAGAATCTATATTTGCCATTACTGTTCTTGCTCCATATTCTTTTGATAATTTTATCTTTTTTGCATAATCATCAGAATATATTTTAGGATCAGTTGCCGCTACTATTTCAATGCCTGTAAATCCTCTATTTCTCAATTCTTGAATTTCAGATATAAACTGCTCATTATCTAATCTCACTCTTTTCTGTTCTTTATTATCCGCCCTATCTACACAATATGGACAAGTATTTCTGCAATAATTTGATATATAAAGAGGAACAAAAATTGAAACTTTCTGATCAAATATCTTATCGGTAACTTTTTTAGCAGAATCAATTAATATTTCTTTATATTTTAAATCTTCAGATTTTTTTAATAATATTAGAGACTCTTCTAACGTTAATCCTATTAAACTTTTAGATTTATCTATTGCTTTATAAAATAAATCATCATTACTATAATCTTTACTTAATAAATTTTTCACCAATATCTCATTAGCTTTATACATTTTTATTTACCTCAACAGAAAAACCATAAGCTATGTCACAAATTTTTTTTATTTTAATATTTGGAGAAATATTTAATAATATTTTTCTCAATTTATCTTTTGTAAATCTTTCTCCTTTAAATTCTATTTCGCTTACGTATACAAAATCATCATCAATCTTATCTACTTTTAAATCAGCCCCTTCATACATTTCTTTTTGTGCGTCGGAAGCGTTTTCTGAATAAACCGTTCCTATAATAATACCTTTAGGTTTAGTTATTCTATGTAACTCATTTAAAATTATGCTACGTTCATCTTCTTCCAAATTACCAAGGGTATTAAATGTAATAACTGAAACACCAAAGTAACTCGTATTAAATGGAGTTTTTTTAGCATTAATTTGGTGTAATTCGATATTTCTAAAAATTTTTATTTCCTCAGAAGCCCGCTCTAACATAGATTTATTATTGTCTATCGCAAAGATTTTCCCCTCCAAACCAACCTTCCTTGCTAAATAAAAACTGGCTCTTCCATTACCACATCCAACATCTAAAATAAAATCTCCTCTTTTTATATAATTCAATAAAAAAGATTCCTCTCGGTATAAATAGACCGCTATTTCATTCGTTAAGTTTTGTAATGCTTCTAAAAAACATCCTTTATCCAAATATAATTGTGCGCATTTCATTTTAATTACTATTTAGTGGTTTTTTAATATAATTAAAACTTACTATGATAAAATTAATCAAAACGAAATATTTATATACTAAAATATGAATATGATTAAGATGGATAAAATAGACATAGGAATATTACAACAGTTGGACAATAATGTTAGAATTTCCTCGAGGCAAATTGGTAAAACTATAAAGAAAAGCAAAGAAACTATAAATTATCGACTTAACCAATTAATAAATAATAAAATTATAACTTCTTTCTTTGCTGTAATTAATGGGGCCAGACTTGGTTTTATTTATCATAAAATTTTAATAAAATACCAAAACCTTAACATTGAAAAAGAAAAAGAGATGATTAATTATCTAATTAAAAGTAAAAATATAGTTTGGGTTGGTAAATGTGATGGTAACTGGAATTTAATGTTAACAACAATATCCAAAAATTTAAAAGATTTTAATAAATTTTATAATAATTTTATTGAAAGGTGGGGAGAATTCTTTTTGGATAAAGAGATACTACAAATAACAATAGCTTATTTATTTAATGATAAATTCCTATATGAAAATAAAGAATTTAGATATTCTTTAGAAAATGATTTAACTGTAGATAAAATAAATTATGATAAAAATGATTTAATAATAATGGGTTTATTATCCCAAAATTCTAGAATAAATTATACAAAGATTGCTAATAAATTAAATCTAAGTTCAGAGGCCGTTTCTAATCGAATAAAACAACTATTTAAGAATAAAATAATAATCGGTTATAAGCCACGTTTAAATTTTTCAAGACTTGGTTATAATTACTTTCATATTTTTTTATCAGTTAAAGAGATGAAAAATAAGAGTAGTTTAATTAGTTACTATAAAAATCATTTTGGGTGCATTACGATATTAGAACATATTGGTAAATATGATTTACAATTAGAATTCGTATTAAAATCTATAGATGAATTAAGAAATGTTGTTGATGATCTTAGAAATAGATTTGGTAAAATTTTACAAAATTATATTCCGTTAACAATATATCAAGAATACTCTATAAATATATTCCCTAAGAATTAAAAATTAGATAGGGCATGTCTTACTCAACCTAATCAAGTCCAACCATTTATTAACTCCTAATTTCAAGTTAGAAATTGAAACTTCTGCAGGAGTTTTGCCATCAAGAGCTAAGTGTTTTCTTACAAAGTTATAATTGATTTCTAAACCCTTCATGATTGCATATGCAGAGTCTAAACATCCATGAAAACCACGCATAATCTTTGTTCTTTCTCTAATTGTATTATGTAATCTTTCAATTGGATGATTAAAACCCCTTTCTGATGCTATGACAACATTATGGATTATTTTACTTTTTGTTCTGCTTGAGGCATGATAAGGAGATTGCAAACTGAACGTTTTTCTTAAAACAGCAGGATAACCCATTAAGCCATCTGTTGTTACTATTTCTACTTGCTCTCCTGTTTTGAATTTTGTTCTCTTCAAAACTTTAATTAGATTTTCATTAGTTCTGCTTTTCATATATTCTCCTGCAATCATAAATCTTGTTTCAACATCAAACGTATCAACAAACCAATTCTGCTCTCTACCTTTTTGGTTTTTGCTTATTCTTCTATAATATTCCATCTCATCACTCATAATCTCTCTGCCAGATTTAACTTGTAAATTATCTGTCAATTTGCTAGTCATTGTTGCATACTTGATAATCCAACGATAAATCGTAGAATAGTGAGCATTTTTTGGATAGAATGCTTGTAAGTGTTCTTGTAATTTTCTGAATGAAACACCTTTATAATATAAATCCATGCAAAGAGTTATTTTCTTTTCATGATTTTTCATTTTCCAAAAACCATCATCAATAGAAAATCTTTTACTACAATCCTTACAACCGTATCTTTGAACTTTACCTCGATTTTCAGTTTCTCTAATTCCTCTTTTAATCACATTGTCAGAACTACAAAAAGGACAARATACTTTTTTATACTTCTGTTCTATTCTTTCTTTGGATTTCATTTGTTTAGCGACGATTGGAATCTGAGGGTTCTTAGGAACCCTCTTAATTACTTTGTTTAGTATAACTATATAAAGTAATACTTCTATATAAATCTTTCTGTTGTGAAGTAACTACTAATAAAGTAATACTATAATTAGTAAAGTTTATAAAATCTAAAAAATACCAATAGGTATGCCAGAGATAGAAATTAAGGTTAAAGGTTATAAATGTAATAATTGCGGATACGAATGGCTACCCCGCTCTTCAAAAGAAAAACCATTAATTTGTCCAAAGTGCAAATCTGCAAGATGGGATAAAGAATCTAAAAAGAAGAAATAATTTTTTTACTTACTTAAGTCCCGTAGATGCAACAATGCACTAATAAGATTTTGCCGAAATTCCTTTTATTAACAATAAAAACAAAACATAATTAAAATTATTCTTCGAAAAAGGCTATGGTTCCATTAAATCTTTAAACGACCCCTTAACAAAATTTTAAATAGTTATCGAAAGGGCCATTTATATGGGAAAAGTTTTTATAATGGGAATTGATGGTGGTAGTCTTGATTTAATTAATAAATGGAGAAATGATCTGCCTAATTTTGATAAATTGATTAAAAACGGAACAAGCGGTTATCTCCATACAATAATTCCAATGCTAACCCCGCCGGCATGGACGTCATTCTTTACAGGAAAAAATCCGGGTAAGCATAACATTTATGATTTTTTTAAATTTAACGATTATGATAAAAATTTGATAAGTTCTTACGACAGAAAAGCGGAATCGGTTTGTGATATTCTCTCTAGGCATAATAAAAAATCAATTGTTTTAAATCTGCCCATAAATTATCCACCGCAACCTGTAAATGGCATAGTTGTTTCTGGCGGAGAAGCACCCTCTATTGAAACAGATTTTACATATCCAAAAGAATTTAAGAAAAAAATCTTTGAACTTATTCCAGATTACAAGATTGGAATAGATTGGAACAATATAGAATATCAAAAACATGATGAATTCATAAAAGATTTGTATAATGTAACCGAGTCGCACAAGAAATTAATTTTAGATTTATTAAAAAATGAGCAATGGGATTTATTCATAGCTGTCTTTGAGGACATAGATAGATTACAGCATTATTTTTGGAAATATATGGATTCTAATCATCCTTTTTATATTAAAGGAAATAAATATGAAACGGCCATACATGATTACTACAAGGAATTAGATAATGTATTGGGGGAAATAATTAATAATTTGCCTCAAGATACTTTTATATTTGTGATGTCTGACCATGGATTCGGACCAATTTATAAACAAATTTTTATTAATAATTTTTTATTAGAGAACGGGTTTTTACAATTGAAGGAAAATGATAAAAATAAAGTTAATGTAAGGGACTTTTTAATTAGATTAGCATATAAATTAAAAATAAAGCATTTAATTCCAAAACTATCTAAAGAAACAAGAGATAAATTAAAAAGGATTATTCCTTCGAATAACCCGACTTTTTTTGATATAGATTGGGGTAATACAAAAGCTTATTTTAATTCTTATTCGGGGCAATGCATATTTATCAATTTTAAAGGGAGGCAAAAAGACGGGATTGTAGAAGAATCCGAGTACAAGAATTTGTTGAATAATTTAAAGGAAAGATTACTTAGATTAGAGGACAATGGAAAAAGAGTTATAAAAAATGTTTATTTCTCAGATGAGATATACAAAGGTGAAAATTTGAAAAATGCTCCGGATATATATGTTGTGACTGAAGAAGGTTATGTGTTACAGGAAGGCTTTAATTCAAAGTTAATTGATGGGTTTGATGAAAGTAAAGTTCATCGTTCTGGAGAGCATAGGGATAACGGGATATTAATTTTAAATGGGACGGCTATAAGGCAAGATTATAACTTAGAGGCCAGTATCCTAGATATAGCTCCAACTATTCTAAATATTCTAAAAGTTCCGGTTCCAGAAGATTTAGATGGAAAATCAATACAATGTTTTAATTAATTATTCCAGCACCAGAAATATCTAAATTTTTAATTATAACAAATCTTCCTAATTCCGGCAGATCATTAAAATTTTCTACAACAATTTCTTTTTCTGTTTCTATAACAACTTCGCCAACTTCGGTTTCTTTTAATATTTTGGCATCTTCTTCAATTATGTCTAGATTAGAGGAATCAATTCTTTTATTAATTTTTTTAACCTTGCATTTAATCTCCTGCGTGGCACATTTTAATATTAATTCTTCATTTAAATTTAATTCGTTATTCATCCAGAATAGTTTTGCATTAAATTCTTTCTTTACTTGGGGTAAATTTTTATTATGAGAGATTATCATACCAACCCTTACATCATAATCGGGGTCTAAAGTTAGTCCTATATTTTCTCCGGTCATCGCAAAATCTTTTTTTGAATTAAAAATTTCAATACTCTTTACCATATAATTTCTGTTTATTGGCAAAATTTTAATTTCATCGCCAACTTTCACTTTACCAGATTCAACTTTTCCAACTATTATTTTCTTATTATCTATGTTATAAATATCTTGAATGGGCATTCTTAGATGATTCTTAATTTTATTTTCAATTTCAAATTTATCTAATGCCTCTAAAATTGCTAAATTACCGTACCAATTCATATTAGTGGATTTATTTAAAATATTTTCTCCTTTTAATGCAGAAATTGGGATAATAAAATCTGGATTTAAGCCGATTTTGGATAGGGAACCTAAAATTTCCTGCTTTATTTTATTAAACTTTAATTCATTATAATCTATTAAGTCCATTTTATTTACAGCTACAATTAAATTCTTAATATCTAATAACTTTAAAATATAAGCATGCCTTCTTGTTTGTTCTTTAATTCCTTCTTTTGCATCTAGTAATAAAACGGCGGCATCTGCTTGTGAAGCTCCAGTAATCATATTTTTAATAAACTCTTTATGGCCGGGAGCATCAATAATCACATAATTTCTGTTTTTTGTTTTAAAGAATGTTTGGGCAGTATCCATTGTTAGTTGTTGCTCACGTTCCTCTTCTAAATTATCTATTAAATATGCAAATTCTAATTCCCTTCCTAATTCTTTAGAAACTCTTATTATTTCCTCAATTTTTCCTTGAGGCAGGGAGTTTGTATCATAAAGCAATCTGCCGATTAAGGTGGATTTTCCGTGATCCATATGCCCGACTATTACAATCTTTACTTGTTCTTTATTTTGTATTTGTTTCATTTTTTAGCTTAAAAGAAAAATCCGATTTCCATAAAATTTAGAATTGTTCTCAAACTTAAAATTATAATCAATAAACCAACTAATAATCCCAATAATCTGTGATTTATTTTCTTAGTTAATATCGCTGCAACCGGTGCAGAGATAACACCCCCAATGATTAGTGGCATAATAATATTATAATTTATATCTTTTAACGTTAATAAAAATGTTATTGAAATAGCGAGAGTAACAAAAAATTCCGCGAAATTTACTGATCCAATTGTTTTTTTTGGATGCGTATTTGTGGCAAGTAAAGCAGGAGTTGTTACCGGCCCCCAGCCACCCCCACCTATAGCATCTATAAATGCTGCAAAAAATCCTAATGGAACGAGTTTCCTTATCCTTGGAGTTAAATATTCTGTTTCTTGTTTTTTCTTTAAAAATTTTATAATTATCAATAATCCAAAAAATAATAATATCCCGGAGATAACCGGTTTAATAAAACTTATTTCTTGTAGTCTAACAGCCAGATAAGCTCCTAGTATTCCTCCAAAAACTCCACCTATGGCTAAAAATTTAAAAATTTTTTTTTCAAAATTTCCCGCTTTAAAATGTGAAACTCCCGAAACTAAAGTTGTAAATATTTCCGATATATGAACAGAGGCACTTGCAATAGCAGTAGCAAACCCGATATTGAGCAAAAATGTTGTTAAACTTACACCATAACCCATTCCTAGACTTCCATCTATTAATTCGGCTATGAAAGCAAATACCAATAAAATTGCATAAGTGAGGAATTTCTCTGCCATCTTACATGTATCCTAATGCACGTAACCTTTGCATTTGATAAGTTGTTTCTTTATCTAATGCCCTTCCGGATCTTTCAGCCACTTTGGTTGTTTTTAATTCTTCAATAATTTTATCAACGGTGTCTGCATTTGAATCAACGGGAGAAGTTGAGGGAGCACAGCCCAAACTTCTATATCTTTTGCCGTTTTTTGCAAAATATAAAACATTTATAGGAATGCCCTCTCGTTTAATATACTGCCAAATATCTAATTCTGTCCAATGCAATAAAGGATGAACTCTAATATGTGTATTATCTCCTGATTTTGATTTATATTGATCCCAGATTTCAGCTGGTTGATTTTTGTAATCCCATTTAAAGGATTGGTCTCTTGGAGAAAAATATCTTTCTTTTGCTCTTATTCCATGTTCATCTCTTCTTATTCCTAAAAGTAATGCTTTAAATCCATATTTCTGTATTGTTTGTTGCAAACCCTTAGTTTTTAATTCTGTACTGCACTCATGTGTATCTCCTGGTTTGCAAACCACTCCTCTTTTAATAGCCTCTTCATTTCTTCCGATTATTAAATTAGCATTCCATTCCTTAGCATACTTATCTCTAAATTCATACATTTCGGGAAATTTATGTCCTGTATCAATATGGACTAAAGGAAAAGGAATCTTACCAAAAAAAGCTTTTCTAATTAACCAAACTAATGTTGTAGAGTCTTTACCAATAGACCATAAAGCTGCAATGTTTTTAAACTGGTAATATGCTTCTCTAATAATATAAATGCTCTTATTTTCTAATTCATCTAGATAATCCATAGTAGCCTCTTAATTACATATAATTACTAATAATTAAGTTTATAAATCTTCCCCTTAGTAACCCAAACCCTTTAATCTTTTTCTTACAATTTCTTCCTCTTCTTTAGAAAAAGCCTCTTTTTTGCCTTTTTCTTCAATATTAGAAATCACTTCTCTTAAAACGTAGATAACATAATCTGAAACAGAACTAAATCCTGTTTTTTTAATTCTTTCTTTAATCTTATCTGCTAATTGTTTTGGGATAGAAACAGTTGTATATTTTTTCATAATTAGTATTTATTTGCTATTTATATAAATATTTCTATAAACGATAAATTGTGAATTTTAGGTTTTTAATTATAGTAGAATAAATTAAAAGGACTTACATATAAATTCTATTAAACTTTCGGCATTGAATTTTCATGGGATCTAAATTGGATTTTTCCCAAGAAATGTGTTTTAACATAATCTTCGACTGCTTCTTCCCAATGGTTCATATTATTTAATCCAAGCAATTCTAATTTATAATTCCTCATTGCTTCCGAATCCGGTCTTGGTGCTGGAGTTGGTGTTGAGGAAAAGACGCCATAATTTTCTTTTGGATATAATTCGGAAGTTACTGCATTTAAATTAATATCTTCTATTTTTAATACTTCAAAAATTTTTTTTGCCAAATCATATCTGCTACCATAACCTTTATTTGTCATGTGGTATAATCCATAATTGTGAGTTTCTATTAACGGCATAAAGTTTTTTGCAAAATCAGCGGTATATGTTAGAGAACCGATTTTATCAGTCACTATGTTAAAATCTTTTTTTCCATCTTCAAGTTGTTTTAATAACTTATAAACAAATTTTTTATCTCTTTCTTTACCACCGCCAACCATCCACCCCGGTCTTATAATAAAATATCTGTTTAATAAATTTTGAACTATTTTTTCGCCTTCGTATTTAGATTTTCCATAAACATTAATTGGGTTTGGTGTATCAAATTCTGTATATGGTTTAAGAGATTTCCCATCAAAAACACCGGCAGTGCTAATATAAACCATTAAAGTATTAAATTTTTGAGCTGCCAATGTGGCATATAAAGTTCCAATGGTGTTTGTTAGATATGCATGATCTTGCTCAACCTCACATTTATCAACATCGGTTTCTGCTGCTAAATGTGCAACAAGGTCTGGTTTAATTTGCTCTACTGCAGCAAAAACCCCGTTTTTATCAGTTACGTCTAGTTTTCTAATTTTACTTTCTTTTGTGCGTATGTCTGTTCTTATTACTTCATGGGATTGTCTTTCTAATTCATTGCATAAATCATGCCCAAGCATTCCCGCAGCACCAGTTACCAAGACTCTCATTTTTCAGAATAATCTATCTTTAACTAAAATCAATATTAGCCAAAATTTATAAAGTATTCTTTTTTCAAAATATTGCTTTGCCTAAAGTTATTTGGAACAAACATTTAAATAACATGAGATTGCCAAAAGAATTGGGGGCTATAATGAGATTTTATAAAACGAACAGTTCCAAGGAGGATTAATTTGATAATGAAAAGGTATCTTTATTTTTTTATTTTCATATTAATGATAATCGCTGTATTAGAGTTATTACAACTATCAAAAATAACATATTATTTTCCATCTACAGACTTAAGTAGCCACATAGCAAACATATATTTTATAAATAATTATGGCTTTCATAAAATAATTCCAAATTGGTATAATGGATATATCTCATTTTTAGTATATCCTCCCGGCTTGTTTTTTTTATCCATCCCTTTTTATAAAATTATTAATAACCCGCAAATTGTGCTATATGTTTTATTATTGTTAAATTTATTAATCGGATTTGCCGGGGTTTATTTTTTAGGAAAGATATTAAAATTAAATTTTATACATAAATTATTTTTGTTTTTATCTTTTTATTTTAATCCGGTATCAATTACCTTATTTTATATAATCGGCAGGCTTCCTGAAATGCTCGGATGGAGTTTTTCTTTTTTTTATATTTATTTAATATATAAATACAAAAATAAATATCTAGATAAAAAATTTTTTGCGATAATACCAGTAATGGCTATAATCATATTAACACACCCTTCAATTTTTATATTATCATCTCTTTTTTTGTTGGGTCTATTCTTAATAAAATCAAACAAGGAAAGAACATTCATTATTATTTGTTTATTAATTAGTTTATTATTAACATCGTTTTGGCTGGTTCCTGCATTTGATGAAAAAACAACTTACGAAATATATAAGCCTTTTTTGAATATTAACTTGCTTACAGAAAGAATTCTATCTTTTCTAACCACAATTATACTTGCGGGGTTGATATTTTATAACTTAAGAAAAAACAAGAAAGAAATTTTATTTTATTCTCCCATAATCTTAATGTCCTTTTTATATGTAACAAAATTAGCTGGTTACTTGCCTGTATTAATAAATATGCATCCCCGTTCAATAGCTTTACTTTTAATTTTAACATCATTAATAATATTTTTAACATCAAACTATAAAAATAAATTTGTAAGAAGATCATTAATCATAATTTTACAGGTAATCCCCATAATCTTTTTAATAATATTTTTTTATAAAAATGTAGATGACTATCCTTTATATAATAATTCGCATCAAGAAGCCATAAGTTTATTGGAAGATGTTGAAGATAAGTTTATAATAACTGGCAAATCTAATGTTGATATAAGAACAAAGGATACTTATTCATATGCTGCTGTAAAGTATAATTTAAGCACTCCTTTTGGATGGGATTTAATAGAGGGGTCATATCGGGATTACAAAAAAAACTTGACAGAAGCATTTAACAATGAAGATTGCAACAGAATAAACAGGATAATAAATGAAATTGGAGGAAAAGAAATCATTAGTGGCTATGAAAGTTGCGGTATATTAAAAGAGTGTGGGTTTAAGGAAGAAAAAACTACCGATAATTTTTGTTTATATAAAAAATGAAAATAGAGCAATCAATTGTAATTCCATTTTGTAATGAAGAAAAAAATGTTAGGTATGTACTTGAAGGAATGAGTAAAGAATTTAAGAAAGGGAAATATAATTATGAGATAATCGCTGTTGATAATGCTTCTTCTGATAATACTAAATGGATAATAAAAAATTTATCCAAAAAAAATAATCGAATAAAGTACCTGTATGTCGCTAAAAGAGGTTATGGAAATGCTATTATAAATGGCTTGAAGAGATGTGGGGGAAAATATCTTGGTTATGGTTGGGGAGACGGTCAAATGGATAATAAAGATGTTATAAAAGTGTTTAGCACCTTAAAAGATAAAAATTTAGATTTATGTAAGGTTAAAAGAATTAATAGAAAGGACAATTTTTACAGAAGATTGCAATCATTTGTCTATAATCTACTTTATAGAATGATTTTTCCTTACATGAAATTTGAATTATTCGGGGATATGAACGGTTGTCCGAAAGTATTTACTAGAAAAACTTATAAAGAGCTTAGGATTATCTCAAAAAAATGGTTTATAGATACAGAGATAATGATAAAAGCAAATAGATATAAGTTAAGGATAGGAGAGATTCCCATAATGTTTAGGAAAAGAAGATCTGGAAAATCAAATTTAAGACTAAAAGTAGTTTTTGAATTTGTAAAAGAGGCCATAAAATTTAAATTAAAAGGCTATTAAATGAACAAGTTAAAAAACATTAATGTCTTAGTAACTGGAGCAAGTGGATTTATCGGCAGTCATTTAACCAGGAGATTAGTAGCTGAAGGAGCAACTGTTTCTATATTTGGCAGAGAAAACAACAAAAATTTAGAGGATATAATTGATAAATTAAGCGTTTATAAGGTTGATATAACCAAATTTGAGGAAGTAAAAAAGGCCATACAAGATATAAAACCAAAAAAAGTCTTTAATTTAGCAGCAACAACTAATCTAGAACGTTCTTTAGAGGCATTAAACAAAGCAGTAGAAATAAATCTAAATGGAAGTTTAAATTTATTAATGGCATTAAATAACATCGAGTATGACTGTTTGATTAATGTTGGAACAATAGAAGAATATGGCATAAATAAAGCTCCTTTCCATGAAGATGCTACAATTCCTGAGCCAGTTTCGCCATATTCTGCATCTAAGGCTTCGTTAACCATGTTTTCTAAAATGTTTTATAATACGTTTAATGCACCAACCATAACCTTAAGGTTATCGAAGGTTTACGGACCTTATGAAACAGTTGATTTAAATTTAAATAAATCCTTAATACCAAAACTGATAGTATGTGGTCTATTAAAAAAAGAATTTAAATTATCCGGCGGTAATCAATATAGGGACTTTATTTATATTAATGATACTGTAGATGGATTTATAGAAGCATCTGTAAATAAAAAGGCCATAGGAAATATTATAAATTTATCTGCTGGTAAGGGCCATATAATTAAAGAGATTGTAGATAAAATTGTTAATATCATCGGTGGAATAAAAATAGATGAGTCAGAGCCATATAGAAAGGGTGAAAATATGGTATTTTATAGTAATAATGACAAAGCAAAAAATTTATTGAATTGGGAACCAAAGATAAATTTAGACTCGGGATTGAGAAAAACAATTGAATGGTATAAAAAAATGTATGATGAAGGTATATTAAAAAAATGGATAATTTAGAGAATATGTTAAGTGGAATGAGAAAAGAGATCCTAGAAAAAGTCGGAGAATATTTTATATTATCGCAAGAAAAGGGAGTTGTTGTACCAAAACCATATGTAAAATATGTATGGAGGGTTTGGGATCAAAATGAGATAAAGGCCGCTATAAGCTCGGTCCTTGAACAAAAGATAACATACGGGAACATCGCAAAAGAATTTGAAAATGAATTTTCAAGATTTTTAGATACGAGGTATACTATTTACGTGAATTCCGGATCTTCTGCAAATTTAATCGCCGTATCTTCTTTAAAATCAAGAATGTTTGGAGACACTATAAAAAGTGATGATGAAAGATATCAAATTATAAGAGATGGTGATGAGGTAATAACTCCAGCGGCAACATTCCCTACAACTTCAAATGTTTTGTTAATAAATAATTTGCTTCCTGTATTTGTAGATATAGAATTAGGAACATATAATATGAATCCTAAGGATATAGAATCTGCAATAACTGATAAAACTAGATTAATTATGCTACCACATACACTAGGAAATCCAAATGATATGGATCCAATTTTAGAAATAGCTAAGAAAAATAAGATATTCTTGATAGAAGATGCCTGTGATTCTCTGGGTTCAGAATATAAAGGAAAGAAATTAGGCACTTTTGGGGATATGGGTTCATTTAGCTTTTATTTATCCCACCATATATCAACAGGGGAAGGTGGAGCCGTAGTTACAAAAAACTCTGAATTAAAAAGAGTTTTAGATTCCATGAGAGATTGGGGAAGAGACTGCTGGTGTGAGCCATACAAATCAAACACATGTGGAAAAAGATTTGAATGGCAACTAGGAGATCTTCCTTTTGGATATGATCATAAATATACATACAGCAACATTGGATTTAATTTAAAACCATTGGACTTACAAGCAGCAATTGGATTAGAGCAAATTAAAAAATTACCTAACATAATAATAAAGAAAAGAAGGGAGAATTTTAAGAAACTTTATGAAGGTTTAAAAAATTTTGAAGAATTTCTTATATTGCCAAAATCAATTGAAGGTGCAGACCCTTGCTGGTTTTCCGTACCCCTAACAGTCAGAGATGAAAAAGTATTTAGCAGAAATGATATTGTAAATTATTTGGCTGAAAATGAAATAGAAACAAGGCCATTTTTTGCGGGAAATATTATAAAGCAACCAGGCTATAAAGGAGCAAAATATAGAATACATCATCGTTTAGAAAATACAGATAAGGCGATGTTCGGAACTTTTTTTATAGGCTGTCATCCGGGCTTAAATGATGAAATGATTAATTATGTTTTGGATAAGTTTAAGAATTATTTTAATAAGTTATAACCACCCCATATAATTAATCATCGGGTGACGAGAATCTAGTTTTAATAATCTCTCCATTTCAGATTTATGGGATTTATACCAGTCTAAAGTTATATCTATTCCATTATTGAAATCATACTTTGGTTTCCAGCCTAATTCTCTAACCTTTGAGACATCCACAGCATACCTTATATCATTCCAAGGCCTATCTTCTACAAGATTTATTAAATCCAGAGGTTTACCTAACTTATTAAGCAAACATTTAGCAATTTCTAGATTAGTCCTCTCATCATTTCTAGCTATATTGTAAGTTTCCATAATTTTACCTTTATTAATAATTAAATCTATAGCTTCACAGTTATCCTGAACAAATAACCAATCTCTAATATGAGAACCATCTCCATGTAAAGGTAGATTTTTATTATTAAGAGCTTGTATAATGAAGAATGGAATAATTTTTTCAGGATATTGGTTTGGTCCATAATTATTACAGCTTCTAGTTATAATTGCCGGTACTTTGTATGTTTTTATATAGGATTTAACCATCATTTCTGCAGCAGCTTTACTAGCTGCATATGGATTATTGGGGGAGAGAATACTCTTTTCATTAGCAAAGCCATTTATAATATCACCATAGACTTCATCTGTACTAATTTGAATAAACAAATTTGCTTTCTTTTTGCGTGAGAATTCTAATAATTTTGTTACGCCCATTATATTTGGGTTGATAAATTTTAAAGGACCGGTAACGCTTCTATCTACATGAGTTTCTGCTGCAAAATTTACGATTATATCAAAATTACCTATAATCTCTTCTAATTTATCAACATCGCAGATATCTCCTCTAACAAATCTATAATTAGGATTTCCATTGATTTCTTCAAGATTTTCTTCTCTTCCAGAATAATTTAAGACATCTAAATTTATAACATTTACATCATTATATTTTTTAAATAAATATTTTATAAAATTAGAACCGATGAATCCAGCACCCCCTGTTATTAAAAGTTTCATTATATATAATGGTTTTACAAATAATTTATAAACCTTACTGATGCTTAGTGATGACTAGGCATCCTATAATAAATATAATAAAAAATTAGATAAAAATATCTTTAATTTGTTAAATTTCCATTTTTAACAACTTCCCTTACAATTTTTGAAACTCTTTCAATGCCCTTCCCATCAACTAATTTCTTTCCATTTAAGCTCATTTTTTCTCTTTCTTTTTTATTATTAAATAAATATCTAAAGCTTTCATGTAAATCTTCTTTTTTAAAATTCTTAAAATCCCCAATAAACTTGCAAATTCCTAGTTCCTGCATTTTTCTTAATCTTTTAGTTTCCCATATTGCGGCGCCAATTCCCAAAAAGGGGGTTCCTATAGCAACTAATTGAAATGCACTTAATCCTCCTGCAGAGATTGCTAAATCCATTTCATAAATATATTTAGACAAATCATTTTGATTTTCTAATAAATTATAACTTAATTTATTTCTTTTTAAGCTTTTTAATATTTCTTCTCTATTTTTATAAGCGCCCCCAATTACGACATTTAATTCCAATTCATTAAATTCTTTTAAGGCATCAATTATCCTCGGGGTAAGATTTCTTACATCAGTTCCGCCAATAGCAATTAAAATTTTTTTAACTTTATTAGAAATATTTTTAGTCAAAGAATGATAATAAGAAACATTTTCTTTTAATAAAACATATTTTGGTCCAAATAAATAAGTTGTAGAAGAATTTCTTTTTTTATAAACTCGGTTCTCTGGCAAAACATCCCAATTCACTAAGATATCATTGTAAACTTCAATTCCCCCAAAAAAATCTATTACTAAACTTCTGTTAATCTTGGATAATTTTTTACAAAATTCCCCATAATCATTTCTAACCTGCTCGGTAATAATTATCGCGGGGTTAAATCTTTCATTTACTTTTTTAATAAACTCGATTTCCTCATCCAAGTTAGAATCTTCAGGAACCTTTTCAGCTTTATAACCAAACTTTTTAATCTTATCAATGCCTTCTTTATACTTTGATAAGAATAAAACTTTAAAATCTTTTAATTCTAAAGCAAGGTTTAAACAGCTAACTACATCCCCCATCCCCAACTTATGGCTTCCATCTACCCTAAAAATTGCTTTGTACATGATTAAAGACCTTAGATAATATTTATAAATTATTAAATATATCAATTTATTAATCTTTTTATTGTCATTATATTATAAGTTTTTAAGAACATGGGAGAAGAATTCAAAAAAATATTGGTGAACCCCGAGGATACCATAAAAGAGGTAATGAGAACTATAGACTCAAGCGGTTTTGGAATTGCATTAATTGTTGATAATGAAAATAAAATTCTTGGTATTGTTACGGATGGGAATATAAGAAGAGCCATAATCGGTGGAATAGACATTGATTCAAAAATTAGCACAATTATGAATAAATCTCCAATTACTGTAAAAAATACAGACCCTAATCAAGAAATAATAAATTTGATGAAAACAAAGAACGTTTTTGGTAAGATCCCTATATTAGATGAAAATAATAAAGTTGTTGATTTAGCAATCTCCCCGATTGCAGCCTATGGCCAAGCAAAAAAGAATTATATATTAACACACGCAGACAAGTTAATATTTTTAAATAAGCAGAAAGAAGAAATTCCAATAAAAAACTTACAAAAAATTCTTATTATTGGGGGTGCTGGTTATCTTGGTTGTGTTTTATCTAAAAAATTATTGGAAAGAGATTACAAAGTAAAGGTTTTTGATAAATTAATATTTGGAATTGAGCCGGTAAAAAAATTGCTTGAAGATGATAATTTTGAGTTAATTAAAGGGGATATATGCAATATTTCGGAAATATCAAAAGCTCTAGACAATGTAGACGCAGTAATCCATTTAGCCGGAATTGTTGGAGATCCCGCAAGTTCCGTAAACCCAAAGAAAACTATTGAAGTAAATTACATTGCTACAAAAACCGTGGCCGAAATGTGCAAGTATAACCAGATAAACAGATTTATTTTTGCTTCCTCATGCAGTGTTTATGGTGCTAACCCGGAATCGGTTGATGAAAGTTCTCCGTTGAACCCGGCTTCTTTATATGCTAAGAGTAAGATTGCATCTGAGAAAGGAATTCTAGAATTAATGGACGATAATTTTTCCCCAGTAATATTAAGAATGGGAACCTTATATGGGGTTTCTGATAGAATGAGATTCGATTTAGTAGTTAATCTTTTATCTGCCAAGGCTTTAACAGAGAAATCAATAACGATTTTTAATGGGGATTGGTGGAGACCTTTTGTCCACGTTCAAGACGCTGCTGAAGCTTATATAAAAATTTTAGAGTCTCCAATGGAATTTGTTAAAGGACATGTCTTCAACATTGGTGGAAACGAAGATAATTACAGATTAAGAGATTTAGCTAATTGTATAAAGGAATTAATTCCCGAGGTTAAAGTAAATTTTGAAGAAAAAATCAATAATCTAAAAAATTACAAAGTGAAATTTGATAAAGCAGAAAAAACCTTAAACTTCAAACCTAAAAAAACATTGAAAGACGGGATTCTTGAAGTAAAAAACCTTCTTCTAAATAAGAATATAAAAGATATAAATGACGCTTCTTATAATAATTATCTGAAACAATTAATTGAATAACATGAAAATAAAGATAGAAAACAGATTTATTGGAGAAAATGAGCCTTGTTTCATCATAGCTGAAGCTGGAATAAACCATAATAATTCTTTAGATTTAGCCAAGAAAATGGTTGATGTAGCAAAAGAAGCTGGCTGTGATGCTATAAAATTTCAAACATTCAAGACAAATCTAATGTATCCTAAGACAGCAGGAACTTATAAAACTGATGGAAATATAATTAATATTTATGATGCCATGGAAAAAATTGAATTAAAAGAAGAATGGATTCCTGAACTGATGAAATACTGTAAAGAAAAAAATATAATATTTTTTACAAGCGTAAGTGATGTTTTAAGTGTAGATGTTATGAACAAATATGGTGTAAATGTTTTTAAATTAACCTCTTATGATACTACAAATTTACCTTTATTGGAATATACAGCTAAAAAGAATAAACCAATTATAATGTCTCTTGGAGGAGCTTATTTAAACGAGGTTGATGAAGCAATAAATACAGTTAAAAAATATAATAATGATTTAGCTGTAATGCATTGCGTAATAAAATATCCGGCTCCTTTAGAAAGTTGCAATCTAAATTGTTTAGAAACCTTGAGATTAGTTTATCCTGAGATTATTTTTGGATATTCAGACCATACAGAAGATCCAATTAAAGCACCAGTAGCAGCTATTGTTAAGGGTGCTAAAATAATTGAGAAGCATATTACTTTAGATAAAAATCTTTCTGGAGCAGACCAAAGATTCGCATTAAATCCAGAGCAATTAAAACAAATGGTTAAATCTATAAGGGAAACTGAAAGAAAAATTAAAAATAATGAAAAGATTGAGATTGATCCAGTTATTCTCGGTTCTTATGAAAAAAAACCAGCTGAAATTGAATTATATGTCAGGAATTTTGCTTACAGAAGCATATTTGCTACTAAAAATATTAAAAAAGGGGAGAGATTAAGCAAGGAGAATATTGAGGTTTTAAGAAATGGTGAAAATAAGCTGGGATTGCATCCAAGATATTATAGTATGCTTGTTGAAAAAAACTATAAAATCATTCAGGATGTTAAGGAAGGAATGGCATTAAATTGGGATGATTTAATTGAAAGTTAATTAGAAATTATTGATGGTTCTTTGTCAATAAGAGTTATAACTTCTCTTAATTCAAAGAATTTTTTGGGATGATATAATCTTTTATAAATACTTCTAACAAAATTTAAATCTTCGATGGTATCTACTGTAAGTTTTAGATTTGGTCTTAATAAATATAAAGGAGCATCCAGATTATAAGTTTTAAATAAATCTTGATGTTCTCTGGCAAATAAAGTAACATGTTCTCTATACCTTATATCTTTACACAAATCATCTATTCTAAATAAAGCTTCTTTTGTAATCACTTCCGATCCAGATCCACCAGGCCAACCCTTTTCATGATGTGATCCAACATAATCTACTTTATTTTCAATTAAATATTTAACCATTTGATTAATACATTTTGGATCTACAAATGGATTATCACCACATATTCTAACGATTATATCTAAATTATATTGCTTAGTAGCTCCAAGGAATCTCTCTAGTACATCATCTTCCGAGCCACGAAAATGAGAGATATTCAATTTTCTACTTAAATCAACTAGAACATCATCTCTTTCTTTATTTGTTGTTGCTAAAATTATATCATTTTTATAATTTGTATATGTTAAACGTTCTATTATGTGTTCAAACAAGGTTTTTCCTTCTATATCCATAATCATTTTGTTTGGCAATCTAGTAGAACCTGTTCTTGCTTGCACAATAATTCCAACTTTATTATTGGTCATTTTATTATTTAAATTTATTATAATTTATAATTTTTTCGCAACGATCCATAAATTAGATGAGAGCAGATTATCTTGAAGAAATTTCTGAAATTCTCCTCCAATATGCTCCCAGTTATCAATTAATATTTGTTTTAAAAAATAATTGTAAGATATATCAAATTTCCCTTCCATTACTTTTTTTCTAACTAATTCTGCGTCTAATTCGCCCGGCGTTAATTTCTCAATCACCTCAAATCCGCAGGAATTGAATAATTTTGTGAGGGAATCTAAATTAAAATAATTTAAATGCTCTGTATCAATGCTTCCAGAGTGTTCTCCTAAAATAGAGATATCAAAACCTTTTATATTTGGGCATGTAATTACAATTATGCCATTCTTAGACAAAACAGATTTACAGTCAAGAATAAAATCTTTTGGAGAAAATAAATGCTCTATTACTTCAAAAGAGGTTATAACATCAATATCATAATCAAACTTTGCTTCTTCAATTCTTTTATTTATAACCTCTAAGCCTCTTTTAGAACAAGTTTCTGCCAACGAAGGAGTCGGTTCAACTGCAATTACCCTGTTAAAGAACCCGATTTTTTTAATTTCTTGGCAAAATGTGCCAAAACCGGCACCAACGTCTACAATAACATCATTTTTTATATTATGATTTTTACAAATCTCAACAATTCTCTCTGCCCTTGGTTTAAATATTTTCTCCCTTCTAACATGTTCAGAAGCAGGAAATATAAATTTGTTCCAATATTCGTAATTTTTTGATGTTTTATAAAATTCTTCTAGTATTTTCGGGCTTGGTCTTGGATTGATAAACGTTGTTTCACAATCTTTACAAATAACATAATTAAGGGTATATTTTTCAAAGCGTTTTTCGTACTTATCAGAGTTACATGCAGGACAGTTTACATAAACAAAGTCTTTTTTATGTTTTAATAATTCATTAACATCTTCTAAATAAAGTTCATTTGCTTTATTCTTCATCTCTTGAGGTCTTATTTCTTCTTCTTTCATTTTATTCTTTAACTCTGTTTTTATAATTCCTCCAGAATCTTTCTTTTTCAGCTTCTCTATCTACCAAATCTTGTTTATGCTCATTCCAATAGGCTATCCTTTCTTTTTCTTTTCTTTGATTTTCTTCTGGCGAATCCCAAATATTAACTTTAACCCAATTATTTTGCTTATCCTTCCACCATACTCTTGGATCTCTAAAAATATCTGCAATGTTATCAAATTCTTCTTCAGTCATGCCAGTATATTTACACCATCTTTTTAGATCACTTGACTTAACGTGATCATATTTTCTAACCATTTCAACGCCTTGCTCTCTGGTCAAATAGCCCCTTCTTATATCCTTACATGAATGATCGCTTCCTCTTCCATAACCAAACTTTATAAATTTTAGATAATCATGCATACCATTTTCATGAATATCGTCAAGGTTTGACATTGTTCTATAAGTTCTTTCAAATGGTTTTGTTGGTCCTTTCCAATTATATTCTTTTTTTATAATTTCAACTTGCTTATTAGCATCCCAATCAACATAATTTCCAATATATATTCCCCTGATTTTATTTTCCTCTAATTCTTTATCACTCGGATATTTAGCCCACAAAACATCTTTCTCTCTTATACCCTCTTCTTCATTCACCATATCATACCAATCAAATCCTCTTAAAAAATATTCCAGCCTCTCTTTTGCAGTCATTTCAATAAAATCATTCATAGAATACATTCCAGACAAATCTGTTGGGCCATGTTCCCCCCACATAATTAAAGGAATTTTATACTTAACTGCAATTTGAACCGGATATGTAAAAATTCCACAATGAGCATGCCAGTTCATATCTCCCATTTTCATAAAGCACAATCTATTCATTTTAACCAATAATTCTTTGCTTGGTCTGAAAATAATATGGTCAACATCAAAAACTTTCCTCATTCTTTGTAAATTTCTTTCTCCTTCAGGCAAATAATTATTACCATGATAAGTAACTAAAAGTGGTTTTAACCTCAATATTTTTGTTACATAGTGGGTTTGAAAATAACTATCTTTTCCGCCACTTACCGGAATTATGCAATCATAATTGGTATTGCTCTTATATTTATCAAACAATTCCTTAAGTAATTTAGCCCTATATTCCCAATCTATTTTTCTCTTTTGTTCTTCTACCCTACAACCAGTACATACTCCTTCCTTATCAAAATGCAAAGGGATTCCAGTAATACCGGGATAGACACATTTTGTACAGTATTGCATTTTAAATTCTAACCTCTATTCCATTTTCTTTCATTAATTTTTTGGCATTTATTGCGCTTATTTCAGTAAAATTGAAAATATTTCCTGCAGCTACGGCAGATGCTTTTCCTATTTTAATTCCATCAACAAAGTCTTCAAATTTCCCAACACCACCACAGGCTATAACCGGAATATTTACAGATTCTGAAACCATTTTAATTAAATCTAAATCATAACCTTCTCCTGTTCCATCCCTATCAATAGAATTTAAAAAGATTTCTCCTGCTCCAAGTAATTCTACTTTTTTTGCCCATTCAACAGAGCTCATACCAGTAGGAATTTGTCCGAATTCTTTGTACACCTCATATTCTCCTTTATCATTTATTTTTACATCTATAGAAACAACGATACATTGGCTACCAAAAATTCCAGCAGCTTCTGTTATAAAATCTGGATTTTCTATTGCAATTGTATTAATTGTAATTTTATCCGCTCCTCGTTTTAATCTTTCTCTAATATCTTGGATAGTTCTTATTCTCCCCCCGAAAGTTAAAGGAATAAAACATTTCTTAGAAACTTCGGAGATAATATCTAGGATATTATCTTTGATTTTAACTTTTGTATCATACCTTCCAAGGTCATAAGTATCTTGCCTGCTAATATCAATATATATTAATTCATCTACTCGCCAATCATTATATCTTTCTAATTGATGGATTGGGTTACCAAGAGCATTATGATAATTAAACTTTTCACTTCTAACTAACATTCCATTCATTAAAAATAAGCATGTGATTAATCTTTTCTTTAGCATTTTAAGACTCTATAAAGTTTTTTAATATTTGCAGACCGGCTTTCTGGCTTTTTTCTGGATGAAATTGTGTTCCAAAAATATTATCTTTTTGTATGATTGCTACAAATTCACCGCCGTAATCAAAAGTTCCAACAACAATATCCTCTTCGGGAAAAAGGCAATAACTATGGACAAAATAAAAAACTTCAGATTTATTTAATTTATCGAATAGAATACAATTTTTTTTAAAGTATACTTCGTTCCAACCTATGTGGGGGATTCTTAAATCTTTATTTTTAATATCAAATTTTTTAACTTTACCTTTAATAAAACCCAAACCCTGAGTTAAACCATTTTCATAACCCTTTTCTGCAGCTAATTGCATTCCTAAACAAAGCCCTAGAAATGGTTTTTTTCTTTCTAAAACTTGTTCTTTTAAAACATCTACTAAACCCAAATCAATAAGGTTTTTCATGCCATCAGCAAAGGCTCCAACACCTGGTAAAATGATATAATCTGCAGACTTAATATCATCAACTTTATTTGAAATTATTGCTTTATACCCAATATAGTCTAGGGCATTAGCTACAGAAGCTAAGTTACCCATATTATAATCTACAATAACTATTTTCTTTGGCATAATCTTGAATGAATAAATAAACTTTTATACCTTACTATGGTCACTTAATTCTTTAAAATTACATCAGAAATTCTTTTATAAGCCTTGCCATCAGACAACGCATAATTGTTAAAATATTTAGAATAATTTCTAACTAATTTTTCTTTATTTTCAAATGCTTTTAATATTGTTTCTTTTAATTGATTTTTATTACTCAATCCCAAACACATCCCATTATCTATAAATGGGTCTGATTTAGGTTTATTAAAAAAATTTAGAATGATAACTGGTTTTTTAAAGAACATGGCTTCTAAATTAACAGTAGATCCTGCGCTAATTATCAAGTCTGATTGTTTTAATAAAGGTTTTAATTGAAAATTTTTGTCTACAATAATAACATTACTGACATTCTCAGTTTCTAAAATCTTTTTCGGTAAATTAACATGAGAGTCGGATGGGTGTGGTTTTATAATTAAAATAAATTCTTTCATTTTTTTAATTGTATGAAAAATGGTTCTGTAAAGTTCTGTATGTTCTCTGTTAGAGAGAAAATATTTGGGGTAATCCCGGTCTCCTTCCTTGTTTGTTGGCGCAATGAAAAGAATAATTTTTTTATCGGCAGGAATATTAAATTCTTTTCTTAGATTAATGTTTTCTTTACTATAATAACTATCAAACTTTGGGGAGCCTGTTATAATAAGATCTTCTTTTTTTAACCCTTGTTTGATCATCCACTCCTTAGATTCTTTCCCCCATACAAACATTTTATCGGCCAACATTTTAAACTTTTTATCTTCTACCAAAAAGAGATTATCGCTAAGGGTTGTATAACCATGTTCTATAAGATAAGACTTTTTTTTGTTCTGCTTTAATACTTTAATAATTATTTGCTCTAACGGGAGTATATCGTTTGTCGCTACAACAGCATCTATGTGTGGTTCTACATCATAAGAGGTATCAATCCACCTTATAATTATTTTAAAATAAACATTAAATAAATAATTCAAACTCCCAAGAAATATCTTATAAAAAGAGTATCCTTTATACTTTATATTTTTAATATTGTCGTCGAAGTTATCTCTAGGAAAATTAATTGATTCATATTTTGGCTTATTCCAAAAGGTTAGGTAATGATCTTGGTAAGCATTTAAGAAAGACAATCCAGGATTTATTCCGCATCTTAAAATTTTAGCCTTGCCTTTAAGGTGTTTTAAAATAGATAGGTAAGCATTCTTGCCCCCAACAAACAAGATATTCTTTTTTTGATTATTCTTTGATAATGTTAATTTGGCATAAATATTTTGTAATATGCCTAAAATAGTTATAAAAATGTCTTTAAAACCAATATTTAATAAATTTTTCTTCTTTTTTATTACTTTGACTTTTATTGAAATTTTATTAACAGAGCATATCTCCTTAATTACAGATAAAAATAACTCTGAATTATCCATAAAAATATGGTTTTTTTCGTTTTTATGATAAGTTATAAATACTCTTCTTGGACGATTATTTTTTATAATATAATTCAAAATATCCACATATTTGACAAATGTTACAAAATAGAAGGACAGGTAATTTTTGATGAGTGAAGAAAGATCTATATTCTTATAAAAAAACTTATTTTCGAAATAATAATAGAATCTTTCTAGTAGTGCTTCTGACCTTTTTTCTACATTTTTTAGTAAATTATTTGGATAAAATTCTTCTATATTATGTTTCTCTATTAATTCTAAAGGAAATTCTAAAAAATCTTTTGGCGGGTAATCTAGTAAAATAATGTTATTCCCATCATAATTCTTTAATTTTCTGAATTCTTCAAAATCTAAAAAAATTAATTCTTCCATATTTACTAATCCCTTTTATTAAAATAAGTATACTTTTAAAAGCATTTGTTTTAAATTACCCCCCATTTATAAGATTAATTATTAATGGTTAAAAAATATCGGAATATTTAAATATACATTTAATAAATTTATTATAATAATGAATAAAAGATATATATATATATTGGCAAAAATTCTACCCAAACAAATTCGTTCTTTAATTAAGAGATTTTATAATCCGGTAATCCCGGGAATTTCTAAAATGGATTATGGAGAGATTTCCATGTCTAAAGAAAGTTTAAATTTGATGTTAGATAAATTATATGAAGTTTTAAAAAATAATATTAAAGGAGATTTAATTGAGTTTGGTGTATATAAAGGCGGATCTATAATCCAGTTTGCCAAAGTATTGAAAGAGCTTAATAGCAACAAACTAATTTATGGATTAGATACTTTTGAAGGTTTACCTCCTGAAACAAAAGGTAAAGATGATGTTCCTTTTTTTTATAAAGGATCTATGGATTATAATAATATAAATAAACTAAAAAAGGTTTTAGTAAAAAATAATGTTGGTAATAAAATAGTTTTAATTAAAGGTTTATTTAAAGATACGATTCCAAAATTACCGAAAGAATTAAATTTTTGTTATGCCTATGTTGATTGTGATATGTATGAAGGAACAAAACAAGCTTTAGAATATTTAATACCAAGAATGAATAAAAATGGAATTATTTTTATAGATGATATTTCTAGTAAAAGTTTTGTTGGAGTAAAAAAAGCAGTGTATGAATATTTAAATAGCAAAGAGGTAAAAGAGGAGTATGATGTGGCTTATTGGGTAAAAATTTAGTTGATGATAATATTAAAATTTTTGTTTCCTTATAATATATCCTTTCCAAAAACCAAAATATGTTTTATTATTTTAAAAAAAGGCAATAATATTACTCTTAAATTTTTTTCATATTTTAATACATTTAGTGTGTAGCCCATTACTAAGATTATTACTCCAATAATACCTATAATTCTTATTTTTGGTATTAATAAACCCCATATAAAAACAGGATTAATATCAATTTAAATTACTTATCCTTTTCTTAGAAATTTATCATAAAAAGATGATAAAATATATTTATCTTCTTTATCGAAGGATTTCAATAAAATGTTTAAAATTAAGTAAATAAAAGAGAATATGATAGAGAGAATAATTATGCCAATAATAGAGAGTGTTACAGCATCTTTTAACAGATAGATTACCAATGCGGACAATAATGCAGAGATAATGAACTTAAAATAAAATGGTCTTATAATAAAAATCCCGGTAAACCTGTAAGCTAAAAAGGCGTATATTAAATAATCTAAAATTAATGCAAATGAGGTTCCTATTGCCCCCCCAATAATCCCATATCTTGGTATTAATAACAAATTAATGATTATGCTGAACAAAGAGGTTACAAACCCAATATAAAATACGATTTTCGTTTTTTTCAGCATTATAAGTATACTTGAATTTATATGGCTAAGCGAATGTATTATATAACCCAAAAGGAGGATTATAAAAGAAGCTGTACCTATAACATATTCATTTCCAAACATTATTCTTAATATATCCTTTGAGAATATGAGCAATACAATAAAGATAGGTAAATTACAAAAGAATATCCATTTAGAAGTTCTTACAGAGACTTTATTTATTTCTTTTTTATTTTTTTTACTATAAAGGTTTGTTATAATTGGTAAAAAGAGGATTATTAATGCGGCTGGAACCAAGGTTAATAAATTTGCAGTTGCTAAAGTTGCATTATAAATTCCGACGTCAGATGCTGTTTTAAAATAACCTATAAGTAAAATATCACCCCATTTTATTATTAAAGTAAATAAACCTGCAAAAAATAATGGCAATGAAAACTTTAGTAATTCTTTTGTAATAAACTCTGTTTTTATTCCACTATTAAATATTTTAAATGTTTTATTTTGGACAAAGTATAAAGATAAAATAAAGGTTGTTATAATAGAAATTAAATATGCAATTGCTGCCCCAAAAAGATTGTAACTAAAATATATCAAAATGAAAGTTAAAAAAAGTTTTACTATATTTTCTATTACCTCATTGATCACAACCTGATAAGCAACTTTTTTGAAACCCAGCATTACACTAGCAAAAATATTACTTAATACAATTAACGGGATTGTAAAAGAGAATAGTTTTAATATTGGTATTAAATTGGGATTGTGAAAAAAGTTTATTGATATCTTATCGGCAAACAAGATAAGTGCCGTCATAAAAAATAAGCTTATGGGAAATGAAATTTTAATGGAGGATAAAATTGTGCCTTTAATTTTTTTATTATTATTTTTACCTATAAAAAAAGGGATATATCTTGTTAACCCTGTATTTAAGCCGAGCATTGATATGCCTACTAAAAATGAGGTTATGGTAAAGCCCAAGCTTAATAACCCATACTCAGAACTTCCTAATCTTGCAATTAAGGCCACATATAAATAAGTCAAACCTTTTCCCAAAACCATTCCAAGAAAGGTTATTATTGCTCCAACTGCTATTTGATGAGAAAGTTTAGTATTTTTCATAAAAATTTCTTATTAGAAGTATATTTAAAGATTACTTATAAACAGAATTCAGATAGATTAATTTTTAAGCATTTCTGTATAAATAGTAAACATGAAGCCAGAAGAATTATATAAAAAATTGAAAGAGAATGAATTCGGACCCTTTGTCGGAGTAGCTGATTCTTTGTTTGGCGGCTTTTTTAATTATCTTGAATCATTAAATGAGTATATTCCTTCTGCAAATGAGGGATTAGCGTTATCAATTGCATCTGGTGCGTATTTAGCCGGGAAAAAACCCGTTGTTTTATTGCAAAATGCTGGTGTCGGTAACTTGATTAACCCCCAAACTTCCTTAAATGATTTATACAAAATAAAATCGTTATTGTTGATTGGTTGGAGGGGTAATCCAAGTATGCAGAAAGATGCCCCAGAACATTGGCTAATGGGAAAAAGAACAATTGATTTCTTAAAATTAGCCAATATTGAAACTAAAGTGTTAGAATCTTCAGATGATATTAAATGGGCAAACGACAAATTAAAAGATAATAACACCGTAGCATTATTAATTAATCCTGGGTTTATAGAAGATTACAAGAAAGAAGTTAATTTGAATTATGATATGTCGAGATATGATGCAATAAATATAATTGTTAATTATACAAGAGGCATGATAAGATTTTCAACAACGGCGATGGTATCCCGTGAATTGTATGAAATTGATGATTCGGATAAAAATTTTTATATTATTGGTTCAATGGGACATATCGGCGCGATTGCTTTGGGCACCGCCTTACAAAAAGAGAATGAAAATATAGTTGTCTTAGATGGAGACGGCGCATTATTAATGCACCTGGGCATACTGTCGACCATTGGAAGCTTAAAACCCAAAAACTTTTTGCATGTTTGTTTAGATAATGAATCTTATTCTTCCACTGGTTTGCAATCCACCACATCAAGAAATACTAATTTCCATAAAATTGCTTTAGAATGCGGTTATGCGAATGTAAAAAAAGCTACTAATGAAGAAGAATTAAAGGAAAATTTAGAAGAACTATTAAAAACTAATGGTCCAAACTTTTTACTAGTTAAAATTAATCCGGGTAATAAAGAAGGGACAAAAAGAATTGAATTAAGCCCAGAAGAAATAACTAAAAGATTTATGAGAGCAATAAAATGACATATTATATTCCAACACAAATACATTTTGGCCATAATAGCCTAAATGATTTAAGAAGTATTGTGAATGGATATGACACTAAAAAAATATTCTTAATAACCGGAAAAAACTTTGTTAAAGAGAGCGGTTTACAAGATAGGGTATTGAATTTATTGGCGGGCGGTCCAAAAGTTTTTATTTATGATCAAGTGAGCCCAATACCAAGGCTAGAAGCCGTGAATAATGCAGTAAATGAAGCCAAGGGATATCAACCTGATTTAATAATTGGGTTTGGCGGCGGAAGTGTTTTGGATACCTCAAAAATAGTTTCAATTATGCTAAAAAATCCCGGTAAAATACTAGATTACCATAGCAATAAAGAAATAAAAAATAAAGGTGTTAATTTAATAGCTATTCCGACAACAGCCGGAACAGGTTCGGAAGTTACCCCTTTTGCTGCTTTTTATTATAATAACAGAAAAAAATCTTTCGGAAAATTAGGAGATTATTTGGTTTATCCTAATCATGCAATAGTCGATCCAGAATTAACATTTACAATGCCGAAAGAATTAACAGCTTCTACTGGTTTAGATGCGCTATCGCAAGCACTTGAATCTTACTGGAGCATTAACTCAAACTCCCTTTCAGATACACACGCAATACGCGCAATGAAACTAGTTCTGGAAAATCTGGATTATGCTTATGAAAGACCAGATGATGAGGAAGCAAGGTTTAACATGTCGATAGCAAGCCTAGAAGCTGGATTAGCTTTTAGCCACACGGCAACCACAGCACCCCATTCAGTATCTTATCCAATGACAGCGCATTTTAACTTAAGCCATGGTTTTGCCTGTGCGTTAACCCTGCCTGAATTTTTATTATATAATTATGATATAAAAGAGCAAGATTGTTCAGATAAAAGAGGAGATAAGTTTGTAAAGAAACGTGTCGAGGGATTAGTTTATTCTGATTTGGGTTTCACCAGCATAAATCACTTTTATGAAGGAATAAGGAAATTAATGCGAAAAATTAATGCGCCTTTAACATTAACAGAAGCTGGGATTGACAACATAGAAGTAATTTTAAATGAAGGGTTTAGCCCAGAAAGAATGGAAAACAATCCAAGAAAAGTTACTAGGGAAGCTTTAAAAGAAATATTAGAAAAAATAAACTAAACAAAACTTATATAAAACTTTTTTATTTACTAAAGGTAATTAAGATGAAAAGAGTCTATGTTGGTATAAGTGCAGATTTATTGCATCATGGTCATATTAACGTAATCAATGAAGCAAGTAAATTAGGAGAAGTTACTATAGGCTTGTTGACAGATAAAGCTATAGCTAGTTATAAAAGACTGCCTTTTTTACCTTATGATCAAAGAAAAATTATCATCGCGAATATAAAAGGCGTTAAAGATGTTATTCCACAAGAAACATTAGATTATGCTGAAAATTTAAGAAAAATTAAACCAGATTATGTTGTTCATGGTGATGACTGGCAAGAGGGGGTGCAGAAAAAGACTAGAGAAAAGGTAATTGAAGTTCTAAAAGAATGGGGTGGCCAGTTAGTAGAGGTGCCTTATACCAAAAATATCTCTTCAGGTCAGCTAAATAAAGCTTTACGCGAAATAGGATATACCCCCGAGATAAGAATGAAAAATTTAAGAAGACTTTTAAATTCAAAAGAATTAGTAAGGATTCTTGAGGCGCATAACGGTCTTACAGGTTATATTGTTGAAAATGCTAAAGTTGAAAAAAATGGCGTGATTAAAGAATTTGATGGAATCTGGATAAGCAGCTTAACCGATTCATTGGCAAAAGGCAAGCCAGATAACGAGGTTATAGATTTTACTTCTAGATTATCTACAATAAACAACATCTTAGAATCAACAACAAAACCCATGGTTGTTGATGGAGATACTGGTGGAAATGTAGAGCATTTTGCTTCAATGGTTAAGACTTTAGAAAGATTGGGAGTTTCTGCTGTTATCATAGAAGATAAAACTGGATTAAAGAGAAATTCTCTGCTTGGAACAGATGTTGAGCAGATACAGGATACAATAGAAAATTTTTCTGCCAAGATTAAAACAGGAAAAAAGAGCCAGATAACAAATGATTTTATGATAATAGCAAGAATAGAAAGTCTAATTTTGAAAAAAGGGGTGTGGGAAGCTCTCATTAGAGCAAAGGCATATATCGAAGCTGGTGCTGACGCTATAATGATTCATAGTAAAGAAAAAAGCTTTGATGAAATAAAAGATTTCTGCAAACAATACTCTAAATTTGAAAATAAAGTTCCATTGGTTGTTGTTCCGTCAACATATTCTCATGTAACAGAAAAAGAGCTTATAGATAATGGAATTAATATGGTAATTTATGCTAATCATTTAATAAGGGCTGCTTATCCTGCAATGAAAAAAACAGCGGAATCAATACTTTTGAATGAGAGAGCCTATGAAATTGAAGATTCTTTAACCAGCATAAACGACATAATAAATTTAATTCCAAAATAATAATACTTCACGATCCATTTCAGGTTTTAAGTTTATTCTATTTTTTCCCCAATTTGTAGTTGTTATGGATTTGCTTTATCCAACCAAAAGTTCCAAATATAGCAAAGAACCACAAATATAAGCTCATAATATTAAACAGAGCAAAAACAGATAAACCCACCAAAGTAAGGAGTCCATAAGGTATCTCAAGCCCTTTTATTCTAGGCAAATCCGTATGACCTTTCGAAAAATTAAAAAAAGGCTTCATAGATATTATAAAGGCGATCATTGTCATATTAAAAGTAGCAACTGCCCCAACAATCAACATTAGTGGCTCTCCGGAAACCCGATAAGCACCTATGGTCGCTCCCAAAAATAGGATATATTTAAAGATCTTATTGGCAATGCCGTCATACCATTCTCCAAATGCGGTTCCCAATTTTTTATATCTTGCTACTTTTCCATCCACCATATCAGATATCAAGACAACTTGCGTTAACACTGCTCCTGCAATGAGATACTTCCATTCTCCTAATGCAAATAAAAATCCGGCGATTATTGATATAAATATGCCCAATGTCGTTATTTGATTTGGGGTTACTCTGGTTTTAACAAGAACCTTGACTATTGATTCTGCTAAAGGTCTATAAATTATAGTAACTAAACTTTCCCTGCCACTTCTCATTCGCTCATAATCTTTTTTCATAATGTGTCCGATTAAATAACGCTTTATATAGATTTTGTTTTTATGGAAGGTTTTAGCGATATAAAATGATTTGATTAATTTTATAAAGATAGTTAATAAATAAATTTCATGAAATTATCTAGAATAATCGCCTTTGTTATTGGAATAATAATACTCTTATTAATAATTAAAACCATAGGAACAGAAAACTTAATAGAGATTGCAAAAGAATTTAAAATAATTTATCTGCCAATAATCATATTAATTTTATTATTGGATTATTTCTTAGCCGGTTTAAACACATGGTTAATTGCTAGTTCTTTTAGAAAAACATCTTTAAAAAAGATTATAAAAGCAACTTACATTATACTAGTATACGCCGCAATCACGCCGGGAAAGATTGCAGATTTATTAATGATTCCCTTATTAAAAAAAGAAAAATTAACCTTGAGTCAATCAACTATAACGGTTGGCTTAGATAAAATAATAAGTTTGTTAATAAGGGTATTTTTTGGATTGATTGGGGCTATATTCATATTAAAAAAATTTGATTTTCTTTTTCTTGGGATACCATTAATAGCTTTATTCATAATCATATTAACAATAATGCTCTTAAAATCTAAAAAATTCTTAAGCTTCGTAAAAAATAAGCTGTTAAGAAAATATGCCTTTTTATTCAAAGGTTTTAATAAGGATCTAAAGAATTCCATTAAAGGTAGCAAAAAATATATAATCTATAATTCCTTGGTCACAATATTTAAAACATTTTTAGAGGCATTATTATTCTTTTTTCTGTTTTTATCATTTGGGCAAGAAACAAACATAATTATAATATTTTTTATGTTCTCCCTATTATCAATAATAATGCTCTTAACATCCCCGATAGGAATATCCGGAATCGGCGTTAGAGAAGGAATTAGCATCATTGTTTTTGGTTTAGTTGGTGTAAATTCTGCCGTAGTCTTTAATTCATTTATGGTAAGATTGATTCTCATTTACTTAATAAATTTTATTACAATAACCATCTATAAAGAAGAATTAAATTTATTAAAGGGAGCTAAGATTTTTAAAAAATTTAAGCTTTAGTTATACCTTATTTTCGGTAATAATTAATTATTTTCTTAACCGCATCAACAACATTCCTTAAATCTTCCACAGACATTTTAGGATACAAAGGTATAGAAACAATATTATCGCTAACAAAGCTTGCATTTGGAAAATCCTCTTTTTTATAACCATATGTCTTGTTATAATAACCCGGGATTAATGAAGGAAAATGCACACCGGTTCCAATATTTTCTTTTTTCATAGCATCCATAAATTCATCTCTTGTAATGCTTAATTTTTTAGGATTGAGTATTAAAGTAAATAGGTGCCAAGCATGTTTAATATTCGGAATTCTTTTAGGAAAAATTACGCCATCTAAATTGCTAAATTCTTTTTCATAAATTTTAGCATAACTTTCTCTAATGTCTCTAAAATGCTCTAATTTTTGAATTTGGGGTATCCCGATAGCCGCCTGTAAATCCATCATATTATACTTAAATCCTGGCTCAACTAATTGCCATGTATTTGGGCCATCTTTTGCATATCTTTTCCATGCATCACTTGAAATACCATGCAGACTTAATATTCTAACTTTCTCTGCTACATGGTCGTCATTTGTTAATACAGCCCCACCTTCTCCCGTCGTTATATTTTTAATTGGATAAAAACTGAAGCAAGTAGCATCTGATATATTACCGATTTTCTTTCCTTTATATTCTGCACCAATTGCATGGGCAGCATCCTCAATAACCTTTAAACCGTATTTATTAGCTAGTTCATGAATTTTATCTAATTCAACAGGTTGCCCAGTCATATGAACCGGAATAATGGCTTTTGTTTTATTTGTAATTTTTTCTTCTATTTTATTTGTGTCGATGTTTAAAGTATCTCCGTCAATATCAACAAGTATTGGTTTAGCCCCACAGTGAACTATAACATTTAAAGTTGCGGCAAATGTTAATGGTGTTGTAATTACTTCATCTCCTGGTTTTATGCCCATAGCCAATAATGATAAATGCAATGCACCGGTGCAGGAATGTAAGGCAATTGCATGTTTAGCCCCAGTATATTCTTTCAATTTTTCCTCAAATAACTTTACTTTCGGGCCTGTAGTTAACCAGCCAGAACGTAAAGTATCAAGAACTTCTTTTTCTTCATCCTCCCCAACTAATGGCAAGGCAAAAGGTAAGAAACTCGGTCTTAATGGCTTTCCTGTGATCATAGCAGGCTTACTTAAAAATTCTTTAATTGTTTTTATGCTGTAATATCTAATATCCTCTAAATCTTTTATATTATTATTTAATATATTCTCCCGAATTTCCTTTACAGCATCTTCTACAGTAAATTCAGCATTATATCCAAGAACATTTTTTATCTTATCAAAGCTTACATTATAATCACGATTATCGGGGTCAGACGGAACCAACTCAATTTCAGTTTCCGAGATTACTGATTTAACTTTTTCCGCTATATCTTTAACTTGAAAATTTAGTTCATTGCTTCCGACATTAAATATTTCTCCTTTTACTTTTTCAATTGGTGCTTCTAAAACTTTTATGAACGCTCTTACAACATCCTTAATATGGACATTTGGTCTCCATTGTGTTCCTCCACTTAGAATAAATATTTTTTTATCTTTCATTGCATTTTTGGTCATTAAATTAACAACCAAATCAAATCTCATTTTTGGAGAATAACCGAACACGGTTCCATTTCTTAATATTGTTGGATAAAAGTTTTCTCCCATTAAACTTAATAAAATATTTTCGGATTCTAATTTTGTTTTTGCATAAAGAGAAATTGGAGCTTTTGGAGAATTTTCATCTAATTGTGTTGTTAAACCAGTTCCATAAACACTGCATGAAGATGAAAATATAAATCTCTTTACACCTTTCTCCTTGCACATTTTTGCCAATTTTCTTGTTCCTTCAACATTAACTGTTTTAGTATAATAAGGATCTAAATCGCAAGAAGGATCATTAGAAAGTCCGGCTAAATGTATTACTGCATCGATGCTATCTAATAAACTTGGATAATTTTCAATATTTTGCATATCTCCGTGAATAAATTCAAAATTTGGATTGTTTCTTACTTCATTTAATGCCTCGTCCCCAAAATATAATGAATCAAAAACCCTTACATAATACCCTTTATTTAATAAATCTCTGACTAATACGCTTCCAATATATCCTGCCCCGCCAGTTACAAGTATTTTTTTCATTTTTTAAACCAATAATTTAGATTAGCACCAACCCAATCTATCTTAAATCCATTGCTTTGATACATTTTTATTGATGGGTAGTTCATTGCCTCTGTAAAAACCTCAACTCTGTTAACCTTATCTTTAAACCATGATAAACTATTTAAAACTAATTTTTGTCCAATGCCTTTGCCACGCATTTTTTTATCTACAGCAATTAAATCGATTAATCCCACACGTCCATTAATCTTGCAGGCTATGAACCCCGTAGGAATATTTTCAGTTTCATGCACTAAAACAGCATTTGCCCTTCCATTACAACAATTCTTTATCCATTCGCTATATAAATCATCAACCTTGTTTTTATCTAAGTTTTTATCATTATATCTATAAGCATGTAAAAAAGAATCTCTAGCAATTAAAGCTAAAATACTTATGTCATCATTTTTAGAAAGTCTTACACTTGGCTCCAGATTATCTCCCTGGGTTCCGCTTAAATCTACAGATAATTTTATTGGCACGCCAACCAAAGTAAATCCATTTTTTTGTAAAACATTGATTAACTCAAGATTAGTAGATTCTATCTTATATGTCATGCAATCAATATCATTAAACTTTAATTTTATAAAATCTAAAAATTTTTTAATTAAATTAGCATCAAATGAGTTTAATTCAATTTTATTTATTTTGTATAAATTTATCCCCAATATCTGGGAATCCCATTCATCTTTTTTGATATTAAATATGTCATTATTATGACTAATCGTATAAGAATCCCCATCTTTAATTACTCTAAAGTCCTCTTTTTCAGACCCATTTTTATTTATCATAACTGTAAGACAATAATAAATTTTATAAGCCTTTTCTTAGAACAGATAAGCATGAAAATATTGTTTTTATCAACATCGTTTCCTAGATTTAAGGATGATTGGGTTTTGCCTAGTTTAGATGTGGAAGCCCGCGAATTATCAAGGTGCCCTGAAAATGAAGTAATCGTAGTTTCTTCTTCAGGACAAGATACAAAAAGATTTGAATTAAGAGAAAAAGTTAAAATCTATCGTTTTAATTATTTCTTTAAAAAACAGCAGACGTTAACTTATACGGGGGGTTTATCAACTAGTTTTGCATCAGGAATTTTTTCAAAGATAAAAGCCATTCCATTTATGATCTCGTTCGTATTTAATACTCTAAAATATGGGAGAGAATGTGATGTTGTGCATGCACACTGGACACCTTCTGCTTTTGCTGCTATTCCGTTAAAAATTCTTTATAAAAAACCAATAATTGTTTCTTTATTGGGGGCGGATGTAAGGCTATTGCCAAAATGGCTAAATAAATTTATCTTTAAATATTGTAGTGCTATTATTGCTTCAGTGCCAATCTTTTGGGTTTATTTAAATGAATTGGGGGTGAAAAAGGATAGAATTCACGCTATAAAACATTGTTATGATTATGATAAATTCAATAAAAAAGACGATATTTCTGGTTTTAAGAAAGAATTCAATTTAAGAAATGAGAAAATTGTTACATTCCTCGGAAGAATGGACCCATTTAAGGATCCGATCACATTTGTTAAGTCTATTCCTTATGTTTTAAACAAAATAAAAAATGTAAAATTTTTTATTGTTGGCTACGGGTTTTTATTAGATGATGTTAAGAAATTAGTTAAAGAATTAAAATTAGAAAAGCATGTTATAATTACGGGACCGAGAAAAGATGCCAATATAATATTAGAAGCTTCAGATATTTTTGTTAATCTATCCCCTGATGAAAATTATTTTAGCGTAGCGATACAAGAATCAATGGCAAAGAAGACACCATGCTTATTAACAAATGCTGGGGATACAGAAAAAACCTTTACGCACAAACTCGATACTTATCTGGTTCCTGTTAAAAATCCAAAGGCTACAGCAGAAGGCATCATTGAGGTATTAAAAGATGAAAGGTTAAGAGAAAAAATTGGAGAAAACGGAATAAAATTATTAGAAAAAGAAGGTTATACTCGTGAAAGAATAATGAATAACCTTAATTCTTTATACAAAAATGTAATTAAAAATTAACATAATTTAATAACTTTTTAATGGTAACAAGCGAAAGCTTTATAAATTTATTAATAAAATGAATTAAAATGGAGATTCTTGTAAAATCTATAACAAATCTGGAACAAATTAAATCTAGAATCGGGTTAGCAGATGGAATAGAAATCGCTCTTTTCGGTAAAGTTCCAAATAAAGAGATGATATCTTTATTAAGAGATAATTTTGATATTGTTAATTTTGAAACATCGGATGCGTTTGAAAGAAAACCCGTTTATAGACTAATAGACCCTTTCTCTGATGACGAAATTCTTAGTCAAGACAGTAGAAGGTTGATTGAAGAATCCTTTAACATGTTCTTGTCATTACAAAATAAAGGATATTTTACAATTCATAATATTGCTTCTTGTAGGCAAAAAATTAAGCAATATCAACTTCCGAGCATCTCAGAGATAGAAGAAAGAAAAAATTTATTTCACAATTATATAAGATCATTAGACGGAGGCAATGGGGTTATTTCTTTAGAAAATGTTTATCCAAATACTGTAAACAAATGTCCTTATGATTATGGGGATTTTGGTAAATTATTTGATGATTTTCCGGAAAATTTAGGAATTACTTTTGATATTAGTCATTATGCCATAACCCTAGCAATGTATGCGGACGGAGTAAAAAAAGAAATAAAAAATAATTTTGTTCCATTAACTAGAGAAATAAATTTTTTAAGTTTCATTGGAGGAAAAGAAATAGAGGTGGGAAAAGAAGCCGGTAAAAGACATTTATCTGTTTTACTCGAAGAGAGGATTCAGAGATTAGATAATAGAGTAAAGGTTATTCATTGTAGTAATGTTAAAAGAATTAGGGATGTTTATGAGGATGGATTCTTATCAGGTATTTTAGATTTATCCAAAATAATAAAAAGGTCAAAAGCCGATTATATTGTGCCTGAAGTAATAGATGATGATTATATAAAAATTGATAATCAAAGGAAAATAATTGCATATCTAAAATCTTTATTAAAATGAGAATATTGATGATTACAAGGCCAATTGGTGAGCCTTGGAATGAAGGTGGGAAAAATTTAGCTTATAATATAGCTAGAAATATAAAAAATCATAAAATAAACTTATTAGTTAAACATAATTTTTCTAATAAATTATCAAAAAAATTTCATTTAGAAAGGATTTATTCTTCCTCAAAGAAAAGAAGAACAAATTTTTCGGATAAACTAAGATTATTTGTTAGATTAATTTCAAAAGACAATTTAGATTGCTATCATTTTATTTTTACGCCAGAATTATATTCTTCGTTGTTTTCAAGTGTAATTTTGAAACTAAAGAATAAAAAAAGTATCCAAACCATTCCCACACCAATAAAAGATAAAAAATTTATTAGACCCTTAATTTTTGCTGATAGAACCGTTGTCTTATCAGATTATACAAAGAACTTTCTAATCAATAAAGGTTTTAATAATATTATAAAGATAAATCCTGGAATAGATACTAATTTTTTTAAGCCGGGAAAAAGAGATTTAAAGTTAATAAATAAATTGAATCTAAAAGATAAATTTGTGGTTCTAATTCCCGGAGAATTAGAACCAAAGAGAGGATCTAGAGTTATACTAAAAACATTAATAAATCTGCATAATTTAGAAGATATAATTTTTATCTTCTCATATAGAAAAGATAATAATAAAAAACATTTAAAAGAAAAAAAATTTATTAAATCTGCTCTAAGCAAACATAAAAGAAATAATTTCATTTTTTTGGAGGACTTTCATAATATTAAAGAATTAATTAATATTTCTGATATTATTGTATATCCGACGTTAGATATGAATGAGAAACAAGAGATTCCAATGATATTATTAGAATCTTTGGCAATGGAAAAACCAATAATAATAACAGATATACCTCCTTTAAATGAAATTTTAAAATCTAATTGCGGCATAAAAATAGGGAAGGGTGATTTTTATAAACTCTCCCAAGAAATATTAAACCTTAAAAATAATAAAAAACGAAGGTTAAAAATAGGGAAAAATGGCAGGAAAATGGTTGTGAAATATTTCAATATTATTAAAATAGCAAGAGAATATGAAAAGTTGTATTCTAGCATATAAAAACCCTTTTAAATTTATTTAAAATTATTAAATTATGAAAAAAAGTTTAAAGTTTTTATTGGTGTTTTATGTAATTCTGGTTTTAGCCAAGATTTTATTAGTTGCATTAATACCAATGTCAACTGCATTTTCTGATGATTATCAGTATTTAAAAATGGGTAGAAGCTTTTTTTTTGACCATAAATTTAATGTTCATGGCATAGACAGCATACAATTTCCACCACTATATCCAATATTAATATCAATTTCGCACATATTTAAGGATTCGATTGATGTCTATTTTGCAATAAAAATAATTAATGCATTACTATCATCATTAATAATAATCCCGGCTTATTTATTAGCCAGAGAATTTTTATCTGAAAAAAATTCAAGGATATTAAGTTTTATTGTGGCTCTATTGCCTCTGAGTTTTAGTTATAACCCTTATATTTTAGCAGAAAATTTATTTTATCCATTATTTTTATTTTCGATTTATTTTATTTACCGGTGTTTAGTTTATGATAAAAAAATTGACATTATCTTGGCTGGTTTATTTACCGGTTTAGCTTTATTAACGAGGATAAATGGCTTAGTTATATTCGCAACCTTGGGGATTTTATTTATTTTAGATTTATTTAAGAAGAAGATCAATTATAAATTAGTATTAATAGGCTTAATTGCAGCAATTTCATATTCTCCATGGTTAATCAGAAATTTAATTGTTTTTAGTTCTTTATCAAACGCTTATTCTGAAAATCTTCATATATTAGAAGCGGGCAATATTTTCTCAAGAGGTTCAATATTTTATTCTATCTATCCCTTCATAACCTGGTTAATAACATACTCCGGTGCATTATTCTTATCCTCATTAGTTATCTTTCCCTTATTTTTATTTTATAAATCCAAAGACAATAAATTAAATAAATTAAAATTATTAAGTTTTACTAGCATTATTATAACCATATTAATTGCTGTTAATCATCATTTAAGAGGAGAAAAATATTTTTATAAGTTGAATGATTGGATATTTTTTTCTGGTAAACTAATAGGAAGGTATATTGATTTTGTCATCCCTTTAATTATAATTATCGGATTTGCCGGAATCATTAAATATAGGAATAATTTGAATAAAAAATTGATTAACATACTTGTTTTACCTGCTATTGTAATATCTTCGATACATTTCATCTCAAGATCATTATTTTTGCCAAATAACCCCTCTTTAACTTGGATTGGGATAGTAAAACAAATTATAGATTACATTTTTTATTCAAAAAACTTGTTTTATGTGGGTAATTCGGCTACACCAATTGTAAGCACAGCCTCTTTGATAATGATCCCATTGTTATTAATATTAATTGTATTTCTTGTTACAAAATTTCTAAGTAATTTAAGGTTAAGTAAAATTCTAATTTTGATTACTTTGTTCCTGCTATCTATAAATTTAATTAATGTTGGTGTAAGCAACTATAATGCTAAAACATGGCATGAAACACCACAAGTTCAATTGTCCCTGTGGTTAAATAATTATGATGGGGATAAAATTTCCAACATATTAATAGATAAAAGAGATTTTGGGGATTTAAAAAAAGATAATCAAACAATGCTTTATGTTAATGCTGAAAGAAGCAGGTATACCATTATCGGATATTGGCTAAATGATAATATTTTTATTGATGATGTTAATAATCTAAAGGATATAAATTATATTATATCAAGAGATAAAAATTTAGGTTTTGATATAATAAAAAAAAGCGAGAATGGGATTTATATATATAAAATCAAATAAAGATTTTATTTAGAAAACTCTTTTTTCTTTTGCAAATAAAGTAATTCTTCATTTACTTTTCTATTTGCTCCTATTGTATCTGCAATAAACGCCAAAACAATAATTTGAAACCCTATAATCAATAAGATGGCTGCTAATATTAAAGATTGTACATGGCCTTTATCACCCATCAAAAAAAAGTATAAAAATCTTAATCCTAATAAGATTCCTAATATCAATGGCAAAAAAGATATTGTTAATAGGGCTTTTAATGGCTTATAACGAACAAAGCTTCTTATTATGGTTAAACCGGCTTTTTTAGCGTAACTAAACAAATTGCTTATTAATCTACTCTTACCATGCCTTGCCCTAAATTCACACGGCATCTGCAATATCTTTAATTTTTTATCTACGGCTTGAATTATTGTTTCTTGAACATAAGTATAATCAGAGAATATGTTTAACTTTAGAGCAGCGTCTCGTGAAAATGCCCTAAAACCGCTTTGAGCATCCCTTACTGGAAATCCTGAAACAAACCTTGTGACTAAAGTAGAGATTAAATTACCGTATTTCTTTCCAAAAGGCATATGACTTAAATTTAAAACTTTTCTATCTGTTAATACTATATCTGCTTTCTCATCTAAAATTGGTTGAATTAGTCTTGGTATCTCTAAGGCATTGTACTGAAAATCGGCATCTATGTTCACAATAATATCTGCTTTTAATTTTAAGCACTCTTCTAATCCACGCTTAAAAGCTTGGGCCAATCCTAAATTTTTCTTATTTTTGATTACATAATGAGCGCCTGCTTTTTTTGCTACTTCGAATGTATTGTCCTTGCTACCATCATCTACCACCAAAATTCTATAATCTCTTGAAGCTTGCTTAATTTCCTTGATAACCCGGGCTATTGTAAATTCTTCATTATATGCTGGAATCATTACAAACACTTTCATTTTTAACCCCTAATCCTAATAAAAAGATAAATTTATAAAATTAGTTTTTAGGATAATTTTAAAATGAAATCAGTTCCTGTGGGGGTATCAAATCATCATATACATTTAAGTAAAATGGATATGGTTAGATTGTTTGGGAAAGAGAATTTAGAAGTTTTTAAAGAAATAAGACAGCCAGGGCAATTCGCGGCCAAAGAAACTGTAAATCTAGTTGGCCAGGGAATAATTTGGAATGTTCGTGTTGTCGGACCACTAAGAAAAGAGACTCAGGTCGAAATAATGAGAGGGGATCAAAAAATTCTTGGGGTTAAAGCGCCGATTTTAGTTTCTGGTAATCTAGAAAGCTCGCCAGGAATTATAATCCAAGGTCCAAACGGTTCAGTTAAGATTGATACGGGGGTTATAATTGCAAAGATTCATGTTCACTTAAGCACAGATGAAGCAAGAGAATTTGGATTAGAAAATGGCGACAAGGTTGATGTCTATCATAATAATAAATTAATTGTTAGGGATGTTGTAGTTAGATCGGGGGATATGCACAAGTCAGATTTTCATATTGACAAAGAAGAAGCGAAATTATTTAAGTTAAAAAATAATGATTTAATTGAATTACGATAAATTTTATTCGCTTTTTACTAAATAATTGCCGATAGCCAAATAATCCAAATGTCCCTGCTTAAATGATCTTATCGCATCTTCTGGTGTGCATACAATCGGCTCTTCATGCATATTAAAACTGGTATTAACAATTGTCGGCAAACCTGTTAATTTTTTATATTCTTTTAAAATTTTATAATAACTTTCATTAATTTTCCTGGTTATCAATTGCGGGCGGGCAGTGTTATCCAAATGAACTATTGCCGGGCATCTTTCCTGCATTAATTCCTTGCAATTAAAGGTGATCACCATAAATAACGCCGCTACTTCAGCTTTTTCAATATTCTCGTAGCATTCGTCTGCATCTTCTGCTAAAGTTACTGGGGCAAAGGGCATAAACTCTGTTCTCTTTAACTGTTTATTTAACCAGTCATTCACACTTTTATCAGTTGCCTGATATAATATTGATCTATTGCCTAAAGCCCTTGGTCCATATTCCATCTTTCCATTAAATCTCGCGACAATCTTAGATTTGGCAATTAATCTGGCAATTTCTTTTTCAATGCTTTTTGATTTTTTATATTTCAATTTATGCTTTTTTAACTCTTCTTCTATTTCTTTATCATTATAAGAAGGACCAAAATAAACATTGTTTATGCTGGGAATCTTTTCATATCCGACTTTTTCTGCATATAATTGCAACGCAGCTCCCGTACCAAGGCCACCATCACCCATATTTGGATGTATAAATATGTAATCAAGATGTTTGATTTCATGAATTTTTTGATTTATTTTTACGTTTGAAAATAAACCCCCGGCTAAAATTACATTTCTTAAATTTGTTTTTCTCATCCAGTATTTTATAAATTTTACAACATTCATTTCCACATGTTCCTGAATGCTTGCAGCCAAGTCTTCTCTCTTAAATCCCCCTATTGCATTTAATATTTTTTTAACTGCGGACTCGTGTTTTGATCCGGAATAATTAATAATTGTGCCATTATGGTAATGTATAAATCTGTTAAAAACGTCCAGATAAATTGGCTTGCCGTAAGCTGCTAATCCTGTAATTTTACCTTCATGCCTGCCTGGTTTAAATCCACATATTTTAGTAACATAAGCATAATACTTGGCTATTGAATTATAGGATCCGATCTCATGCAAAATTTCTATTTTTCCATTTCTTCCCATGCTCACGGTTCCGGATAAACCATCACCTTGCGCATCTAGTGTTATTATCAAAGAATTATCTTTTCCACACGTATAATAAGCTGAAGCTGCATGGCTAAGATGATGATCAACAAAATAAATTGGGCATTTAAATCCATATTCTTTTTTTAAAAGTTCTCTTAATTTTTCCCTTCTTTCTTTTGTTTGTGATGCTAAGATAAATCTTTGAATCTTTGTCCATAAACCTGTTTTGAGAATAAATCCCAAATAAGGGCTGACTTTAGAAACTAATTTTCTTTCCGAGCCCATAAGAAGCGTTGCTTCATCTGTGGGATAAGATCTTGGCATAAATTTTGAATATTTTGCTGCTACAGCTATTGCATCAACATCATTTGGATTAATCTTAGAAACTTTAAAAACTTCTTTTATTGATAAGGTTGGAAATCCCCATGGAAGCTTTATTCTATTAAGTCTTTCTTCATTTATAGCAGCAACTATTTTACCATCTTTTATTATTGCTGCGCCAGAATCATGTGAATCATTTATTCCGAGGATTATCATTCTATAAAAATAAATAATAATAATTATAAATTTATCTAATGGTTTTGTTCTTTAAGCCATTCATAAATATTAATAACGCACTGCATTGCTATCGCTCCAAAAGAGTCAATTGCAATATCGAATGTGCTCGAAATTCTTCCAAGAACATAAAATTGGTGTATTTCATCTGTTATTCGTGATTAAATTGTTGCATTTTTGTTACCTAAAGCTACTTGATGCTTCATATCCCACCATAAATATCTAACCATGGTTGTATTTTCTTCAGAAGTTTCGCTAGTTAATAATTTCTTAATATTATCTTTAAACATATTATTTGATCTATTAAAAGATTCTTCAACAGAATTATTTTTTATTAATGAATTCACTAATTCAATAGAGGGTTTTAAGAACAACTCGGCTGTTTTATCGCTTAATGGGTGTGTAACCATATTTGGATTATAAAAAAATATAAAATCGTCATCATAACCAATATAAGAAGTAGCACCATTCTCAATACTCTTTAATCCAAGTAATTTAGCAGAACTGCAGGAGATAGCATAAGTTATTCTATTTTTTAATAATTTTGCATTATTTAAATCTATTAAAGTTTTATTTTTATCACCGGTAATTAAATCTTCGTTTCCATGACCATTAAAGACTAGAAAAGAAACATTTTGTTTATTTATGATACTTTCAACTTCTTTTAAATTCGCCCTTTCTTTTTGTAAATCAAATACTTTAATATTTTTTGATTTGGCCATATCTATCGAATTTTTAATCCAATTTGACAAGTAATAAGTTGTATCATCATGCTCCGGTCTAGTTACAAGAATTTCGGTCATCTTTTATATGATTCCTTCTTTTAATGAACGCAAGAAGTCCATTTCAACTTCTATTATTTTTTTGCCTATCTTATCTTCTTTATTTACATGCTCTATTAACTCATCCCTGCTAAAACTTCCTTCACCGCCGATAGAAATCTTCTTATCCTTAGGTAAAACTTCTAATCTAGCTATTACAATTTGTTTAACCTCATTACCATTTTTCATATTATTTTTAATTCGCTTAGCTTATTTAAAATTTTCTCTCCTTTTTTTGTGTTCCCCCTAACTTCTAAATATGCGACATCCCAAGTTATTGGTTCTTTATCCAAAATTAATACAATCTCTTTTCTTAAATTTAAAGGAAGATTAGAATAAACCTTAAGAAATTTTTCCTTGTTCATATTATTAATAATAAATTACAGGCTTATAAACTTTACTTTTATAAAATTAATTTTTGAAGTTTTCTTTAAGCCATTCATAAATATTAATAACGCACTGCATTGCTATCGCTCCAAAAGAGTCAATTGCAATATCGAATGTGCTCGAAATTCTTCCTAGACTGAATTAAAGATAAACCGAAAACTATTTAAACTAAAAGTTTATATATATAAACTAGGAGTTTATATGAATATAACAAGAAATGAAATGAAATTTGTATTGACCATATTTAAGTCTATAGAAATAGAGTATAACGCAAATAGTATATCTAAAATTCTTAATATAACTCCAATGGGCGCTTTAAAAATAGCTAAAAATCTCGAGAAACAAGAAATTATAAGTTACAAGGAATTAGGAAAAGCTAAATTCTTTAAACTTAATTTAGAAAATGAATATGTAAAACAATATATTAAATTTTTATTGCAGAAAGAATCTAAAGAAGGAACACCTTTCTTAAGAGCAAAAATAAATGACATTATAACAATAAAAAATGCTGATGCTGCTATTTTATTTGGTTCTGCATTAACTAAAAATAAAGAAGCTAATGATATAGATATTTTATTAATTACAGATCAAAAAAGGTTTCCAAAAGTAAAAAAAGAAATTGAATCATTAAATCTTATAAATCCTAAAAAATACCACCCGATATACCAAACTAAAGATGACATAAAAGGAAACATAAAGGACGGGGATAAAGTAATATTTAACGCTATTAAGGGCATTGTTGCATTTGGTGAAGATCTAATTATTAAGTTATTATCAAAATGAGCCACGCTGAAAATAAAATAGATTGGTGCTTAAAGAAAGCTGAAAAAGAATTAAAGGAGACAGGAAAACATCGTGGTTTAATTAAAATAAAACCAGATTTAAATAGAGCTTATGATTATATTAAAAAAGCAGAGCATTATCTTAAAGCTACTGATTATTTAAAAAAAGGAAATTTTTCAGACATAAGTGCAAGTACTGTTTTTTATTCAATGTATTCCTGTTTGCTTGCCATAATAACAAAATTTGGTTATGAATCCAAAAATCAAGAATGTACTTTTGCTCTAATCTTGAATTTAATTGAGCATGGAGAAATAGATTTTGACAAGGAATTGCTTAACAGAATTGCTTCTGTAGAACCAAAAGAAGAAGGAAAAGAAAAAACTGTTGAAATAAGGGAGAGATATCAATATGAAACATTTTTGTCATTAAAAGATAACTTATACAAAGAGTTGTTTGAATTAGCTCAAGAAGTTATAGCAAAAACAAAAGAGATAATTGAAGGGTAATATTCGAAAGATTTTTGCAAGGCTTTCGGTCTCATTCTAAATTTTATTATTTTCTTTAAACCATTCATAAACATTAATAATACATTGCATTACTATTGCTCCAAAAGAGTCAATTGCAATATCGAATGTGCTCGAAATTCTTCCAGGAATATAAAATTGGTGTATTTCATCTGTTATTGCGTACATAATTGCAATTAAAATTGCTAGAGTTTGTGGCATTTTTGAAGTAGTTTTTAATGCCCTGTAAAGCAAAAAACTTAAAATTCCATACTCAATGATGTGGTAAATAAAATGCCTAAAATTAAAATAAACCAGTGCTTTTTCTGGAACAATCTGCTCAACCGGATTTGGCAAAGAGGATAAATAAAAAATAAAGCCCATATAAATCATTACAGGCAGCCAGTATCTAGTATAATAGCTAATCCTCATTGTATACTTAACAAGAGACGAAAGATTTATATACCTATTAATTTTTATAATTTTTACGTATTATGATTACTCATAAATGTAAAAAGGAGGGGAATTTATAATGATATTTAATAAAAAGAGGGTTTTTTTATACAGTTCAATTTTATTACTAATTTTAATTGGTGTTTATTTTGCAACAATAGTGGATAGTTTGGGTTTTGTAACTCGTAGTCAATTAAATACTAATGTCACAACAAGCACGAATACAATCGTTTCTAGTGTACGGGCTGGTGGTGGAAATGGAATTAATTATACAGAATTAATAAACTGGACAAAGGGTGGTGTTGCTGAAACAATTCAATTTACTTTAAACTTTACAGGAGCTGTAGGTAGGAATTCTACAGCTGAAATTAATGTTAGTGTACCGAGTGGATATACATTAAACTTCTCAAGCTTAAATTTAAATATATGTGTAGGAAATGTATGTTCAAATTCAACTGCTCCCATAGCTGATCAAGCTGCGAATTGGACATCTAATGCAACAGCATCTGTTATTTCATTTAAGCCGAGTGTTGGTAATCTATCGGTTGGTGCAAAATTCGCATTTAATTTTTCTGTTGTTGCTAATAATAATACAGAAGGCGTAGTTAATTGGACAATTACAATAAGAGATAATACAACCCTAGTTGGTTCTGGAGCAGGGAATACAGATTCTGGATTTGGAATATTAACAGGAATAGATGGTTTAGCCCCAAGACTTAATAGTACTTTAGGGCATAATGTAAGTGATGGTATAAATACTAAAACTACATTAAGTTCAACCCAATATCTTCAATCTAATCCAACAAGTGATGGTCAAGGAGTTAATATTACAGTAGCATTCAATGATTATAATATAGATAGAGTACTATTAGTCTACAATAGTACTGGTGGAACTTTAAACTTTACACTTATAAGAAATTCTTTACACCAAGTTAATTTTACAAGAGGACAGGCATTTAATTTAAGTGACGAAAATGTTACATTTAATGTAGAAGAAGCCACGAACTGTGGTGGTGTTAGATGCGCTAAGGCTAATTTAACTAGCTTGGATACAAGAGGTGCACTTGATTCTGACTTTCCCCCAGCATATATATTTAGCTTTAACATCTCTAATGGTACATGGAGTAATAATGCTACAAGTGATGGTCAGCAATTCAAGTATGTGTTTGTTGTACATGACTTGTTCAATAATTCAGAGATAATAAATAACTCAAACGCAGAATTTACAATAGTAAGGGATGTTAATAATCCAACTGTAACATTGACTGCGCCAACAGATACGACAATAGATGTTTATGGTTCAATAAAGTATACTTGTGATGGAAGTGATACAAGCTCACTTGCTTCATGTACAACTACATTAACGAAGCCATCTGGAGACACAATTGTAAAAACAGGATGTGGTACAGAACATACATTTATTACAACGGATACAAATGGAGCAGGAACAAACACTGTAAAATGTGAAGTAAAAGATAATGTTGGAAGAACAGCTTCAACTTCAAAAACATTCACAATATCTTCTGCAACGGGCACTGGTGGTGCTGGTGGCGGAGGAGGCGGTGGAGGAGGTTCTGCTGGAAGCTCTGCAGATAACCCAATAACCGTAACTGAAGCAGGAACAAGCGTTGATGCTGGAACATTAAGCACAACTGAGACTTACACAAGTTTAGTCAAGGAAGGAACAGTCACATTCACAGTAGCTGGCGGTTCACATAGTGCAAAGGTATTGGATGTAACAGAAGATAGTGTAACAATTGAAGTAAGTTCGGATCCACAAACATTAACATTAACTACTGGAGAAACAAAAGAAGTTGATTTAACTGCTGATGGAACAAATGACTTAGCCATAACATTAAGGGCTATAACAGATGGGAAAGCTGACTTGGTATTTAAATCATTAGAAGTGGCTGCCCCTCCAGCAGAGGGAGAAGCGCCAGGTGTGGTAACAGGAGAAGAAGCTGGACCAAGTTACACATGGCTATGGGTTGCCTTGGTTGTAGTGGTAGTACTGGTCTTATTATGGCTAGGCAGAAAGAAAAGATAAGCTTTTAAACCTTTTTTCTCTTTTTTATTTTATGAAAAAGTTATTGATAATTATATTAATTTTAGCTTTATTATCACCAATAATAGAAGGCAAACTCGTAAACATAACTAAAGCTGATTTTTATATTGAATCAAGACAAGCTTATAGGTTAGAGCAGGGGGATGGAATCTCTTTTTTGAAAGACAATAAAGAATATGTAATAAGCGTAGATGAAATCGGAAAAAGCTCTGTAAGGCTAAAATCATTTGGTTACAAAGAAAATGGCGAAAAGGAAACATTCTATTCATTTGTAAATGAGTTGCAAAGCAACAAGATAGATTTTGAAAGAGATAATATATATGACATGAGGGTTGATTTATTAGAGATTGAAGATAACAGAACCAAAGTAGATTTATTATTTGAAGCTTTAAACGAAGCCAAACCCCAACCAAATAATGAAACTAATGCTAACTCAAAGTTAAAAACAGGCCTAATAATAAGCATATCCATAGTCATTCTAGGACTATTAATTTATCTTATCTTGAGAAAAAAATAATCATTTTTTAATATCTTTCCAAGAATAAGGTCTATTTAAAATTAGATGTTTGCATTTCACACCCGCATCACAATATATTGGAATATCTTTTTTGTATAAATCGATTCCAAAAAAACGGTCATCAAAAACATCATTCTCACTTCTAAATTCTATTTGTCCTAAAACATTCTTATGAATTAAAACACAACCCATGCCGCATGAAACAATTTTCATTAGTTTATTGCTGTAAAACTCTTCCCTTGTCAACCAGCGCATATTCGGCAAATTATCTATTTTATTTGGTAATTCAATGAATGCTTGGGGTATTAATACCCTTTTATTGTTAATGATATTATGAACAAGGTAAATTCCTGAAACAACCTCTTTATTATGACTTATTAATTTCTTTAAAACATCTTTTCCAGGAATAACATCCTGCTCTAAACTAAAGAAATAATCATAATCATTATCTAAAGCATATTTCCTCAATAGATTCCTGCTTTCAATAATCCTTTTAATAGCACTTTCAAAATAAGGCCCTTTAATGACATTTAAACCATGCTCCTTTATCTTATTGAAATAATTATCATCCTTTGAATTATCCACCAATAATACGTCATAATTATCATATTCTATGGACTTAACAGCATTTGCATACTCTTTTAACGCATATTCCTTGTGGAATGATGTCGGGCAACCAACTAAAACTCTTGGATTTTGCATAAATAAGGGGATTAAGAGGAATTTATAATATTAACGCCCGACTCGGATAGAGAAAAACAGTCCAACGCCATGAATAAATTAATCATATATTTTAGACCTTTTATCTATTTTAACTATCCCAATTTTATTTAATTTATAATCTTGGTGTCATGAATTATTGGTGTGTTCTTTAACTCATCTACCTTATTAATTAATCTTTTAGCTAATATTTTATCGGCTTTCTTTAAGAATTTCTCTGCTTGATTAGAATAACCTATATCAAACATTATAATCCCAACTGTTTTTTAAGTTGTTCATGAGAAATAATTTTATTTGCAGATTTTTCTTTTCTGTAATCAATTAGAGCCAAGTAATCTTCTTCAGTCATTATGCTATCTATATCGACCATGTGTTTCTTTATGTCACTTAATTCTGATTTAATAGTATCTAATTTTTCCATTACTTGTTTAATTTCGTTTGTCATAGTTATTAAATAATTCATAAGTTTATAAAACTAACGCCACGGCTCGGATTTGAACCGAGAAGTCCTTTCGGACGCTGGTTTTCTTAAAAAGCTCAAGACCAGTGCACTACCAGGTTATGCGACCGTGGCATAAAATAAAGAATTAAATTTTATTTATAAAACTTTACATAACACCAAGAAGATGCAATGTCAATTTATCTGCTGCTTTTATCAAATCGTCATAATCTTTGCCCTCAACAACAACGCATTCTCCCAATGAAGCTATTCTTGTCTTATTTTCAACAAGTAGGTAAATTACCCCAATTTGTTTTGTTGCATCTGTACATGTTATATAAGGGAAGGTTGTGTTTGTTGGCTTGTATGTGGCAGATTGCGTCGGGATTTTAAAAACACCGTAATCATTTGTCCCAAGCACCCTGTTGATTTCAATAGCGGCTAATACGCTTTTGCTGCTCCCGTAAGGATCTAAGGTAATGTAAACCCCGTCTTTATCCAATATCTTGGTTTTAACCTCATTCAAAATAGGAATATCCTCTATTGAATAAGGGTCACTTATGATAGGAATATCAACCTGATGCTTATTATTTTGTTTATCAATTGCATAAATAGTTACAATATGCTGCGTAATGTTCCCAATCTCGGACTTAAAAAATTGGAATTGCTCTCCAGAGGGGCTCGTATAAACATATTTATTGCTTAAAATCGGTTTTTTAAAATTTATAACTGCAAATATAATAAGTGCAATCGTAACTGCAATCAGCACGTAAATCAATATATTTAGTTTTTTTTCCTGCTCCATTATGCACCTATTAAAGACATGTCAATTTTATCGACGTATTTATTAATTATTAAGTCATCCCCTTGTAAAACAATGCATTTATTGTCCTTATAAATATTTGTAATGTTTGATTTTTTAAAATAAAATGATTCTGAATCGCATCCTTTTACCGGCAAATCGCTGCTGCAGTTTTCTTCTTTTGAGCATGCTAACACCGGTCGAACTCCTTTAACCTGTAAGGTAGAGTAAAGTTTTGCCATGCTGTAATCTAAGTTATTATCCCTTTCTTCAGGATTAAATATTAAATAAACCTTGTCCTGGGTTATCTGGAAATTGGGCAGAATAATCTCTTCTAAGCTATTTGGATCATTATCAAACAATATTTGATTTCCATTAAGATCTACAACATACCTATTATCTGTTGTTAACTGAAAATCAAGCCCATTATAGGTTATTAAATTTTGATTTAAATCACCATTATCATTCGGAGCATAAATAAACCCTATTACACTCGAAACCATGATAAAAATGATGAAAATAACCAAGATTAAATTAGATTTTTTCATATAATTCTAGAAATTTAACATCTTAAAAAGCTTTTGTTAGAAATGACTTTGCACAAATAGTCTATAAAAAGTAACACTTATTGTGCAGTTTTCTGACTTATTATGCAACCCTTACTTTTTGTTTACTTTATGTGCAAAGTCGTTAGAAATAAAAATAAAAGAAAAAAAGAAGTTAGGCTTTATGCGCTAACTATTGTTGGACTTGCTGTTGTACCAGATACTTTAACTTCAGCACCTGTTAATTTACCACTATATGCTTCGTAGTTCTTTAATACAACTGCTGCTCTTTGTGTATCTGTTCCTTCCCAACCTGCTACGATTAATGCTACCTTTTCGCCATTATCCTTTAAGCTCAAGACAGCTTCTCCGGCACTTAAACCAGATGCTTCTCCATAAGCTGGATAAGTCACTCCAAGGAATTGGGCACTTAATCTATTAACAGCTGGACCACCAACTAAAATCAAGTTATAGCTTTCTGGTGTGGTTACTTGCGTATCCAACATTCCACTAGGGGCCAAATCATAAGTTGCTAATGCGTTTCCTGTGCTTGTGCTTGTTGTACTGCCAACTGCACTTAATCCTTTAACAACTACATTAGCCTGTACTTGGTCTCCAGGTATCATAAATTCAACTTTATCGCTTGCACCAGAACTCTTAGGGTCTTTGATGACAATACCATATTTTGTTCTATGGTCTTCATCCTTTGTTCCTAGATTTGTGGTTTGCCATCTAACTTCTCCGGCTTCTTCACTTGATTTTGTTGCACCAAGCTGAGTTACTGTAGTTACTGTTGCAGTCCAAAAAGTCGCAACACTATCTACATTTGCTTCTAAATCAGTTGTAGAATCTCCCACAGTGTCTATTCCAAGTGCGTAGGCTATAGCTGAACCACTCATATTGTTACCGCTAAGATTTAATCGCACATTTGTATCCTTTGTATCATCGAACACTACTTGTGCAAATTGACCTGCTCCAGTTTGGAAATTTGCTGGTGTTACATTACCTGCAAATGTCTTCTTATTATTGTTATCTTTATTCTTATAGAATACAGATTGGTTTGCAAGCCATAACTCGCTGGTAAATGTATCCTTTGTTAAATTACTCAATTGAGATTGAAGTAATTTAAGCCCGTCATCTTTAGCTACAGTTACATGCAAAGTATTTGCTGTCGCTAAACCAGGAACCCTTGCATCAGATGTTAAATCAATGCTTTCTGCTAATTCAAATACCATTTTCATATAATTATCGTCTGCTACTGTTAGACTATCTAAGCAAACGCTTACATAACTATTTGGTAAGTCAATGCATTCTCCAACTTCTACGGCATCTGCGTCAGAACCATCCCTATAATTCCAGTCATTTTCAACTCCGATAAATGAGCCGGAACCTGTTGCAATCATTGCAGAATTTGTTGCATTATTTGAGATGATTGTTGTTCCTTTTGTGTTTAAGTTACCAATATCCCAAACCCATTTTGGATCGTCTTTATCTTCTCCCACATATGGGTCTCCATCTGTGTAACTTTCAGTTGCATCTGTCCCTAATATAAGCCAGGCAGATCTTTCTGCTTTAGTGTCTGTATAGAACGTAGCGTCATTCTTAATTTCTAATCCATTGATTGTTTTTGTAGTTGATGCATCAATAACATCTTGTACACCATCTACGCTAACGATAACATTTCCGCCACTTCCAACATCAATTAATTTAACTTCTTTTCCACCTGAGGTTACTGTCTCTCCATTCTTTACATAATTCTCTGTTCCAACATTAGCTGTGAACTTTGAATCTGAATCTATAGAAGTTATCTTTAATGTTTTACCTAAAAACTTGACACTTAAAGCATCGCTTGATTTTGTCTTATTAATTTGTATTGTTTCATCAAATGCATAATAATATTTTATAGCATCTGAAGCTGCGACCATTACAACCCTATCTTCATAGTCATCATCTGTGTATGGACCAACAATACTTGTTTGAATTGTTGCATTAGCTGTTCCAACTCCAAGTTCAACAACTTCACTTACATCATAATCTGTTCCTTGGAAACTAATTGTCCCATCTAATAGGTTGCTTACATCTGAATCATCTACATCTTTATCTAGTTGATTAGCTGCGGCAATATTAGATCCGATTGGAACATCTTCTGAATCTCCACCCACCACAGTTACAGTTCCATCTGAACTAGTACCTGGAACTTTAACAGCACTTAAACCTGCTGTAATGTCTGATAATCCTAGATTATCAACTGCAGCAGAATCTACTCCAACAACACCAAGATAATCAAATTTCTTTGCTGTTAAGTCAACAAATGGTGTAGGATAGTCGTTTAAATCAGCAGCTAATGCTCCTGTTAAAGTAGCACCAAGAAAAGCTGCACCTGCAGAAATAGCACCAACTTTTTTAATCATACTCTTTATTTTTTGCATTCTAAAAAACACCTCCATTTTGTGTTTCAATTTTTTTGAATATAGATATTCTACTTATGAATATCATTAAAAATATTATAACAAAGCCATTTATAAAGTTTTCCCTATTACATTGTATATCAAAATGTTATTTCTTAGAAATTCTGAGGTTTTGAGTCTTATAAATTAAGATTTTAGAATAAATTAAAATTAAGTATACTTTTAATCTTTCGTCGTAAAATTCAGTTAGCAAAGTCTTAGGCTAACCTTAATATTTGTTAATGCAAGGGGCTGTATGCTGCTTGTAATAGTATCCTTATTTTCACAACTTCCTTTTTTTAAATCAATCTTTCCTGCACTAAACCCATAATCATTTTTCAGGCTAGATTCGATTATTTGTCTTATGGTTAGTTTTAATTCTTCTTCATTGTCAAAGCAGGCTACATCATCAAAAGTTTCGTAATTGATAATCTCATCTTTAATATTGCAGTTATTTATTGTTGTTTTCATAATTACACTACGCATATTATCTGCGTTTAACTGTAAGTACCTTTCATTTAATTCATTGCCCTTATCCCTTGTCATAAATTGCAGGCCAAAAATCAAGGCAAATGTTATTATTATGACTATTATCACCAAGCCAACGGTTTCTACTTGTGCTTTTTTTAGTAATACCATTTTATCTCAAGTAACCCCGGTTTAAACTCTTTAGTTAAAGGAAAATATAATGATACGGGCGTTGAAATAATATTAACATTTTTATTTGAAATTCTTTTTGAATATATTAAATAAGAATTACAGGCTGGGTAATTTGAAGGCGTGCATTGCGCATCCTGCGTCAAAGGATAAATTTGCTTGACTATAATCTCTTTCTCCCCAAGATCATTTAGTTTAACATTTAATAATTTGGAGGTGTCCAAGGCATTTTCAGAATTTCCGAATGAAGAATATTGTAAGATGGGGTGATTCGGCAATGTTGCCAGTAAAGAATAAACTTTAATCTGCTCATATTCTAATTTGGTCTGCTCCAATACATTTTGATTGTATTTAAAAAATACAAATAATCCTAGAGCAATTATAACTGTAACTATAAAGATTACCAGAATTGTTTCCTGCATCTGTATTTCGGCTTTTTTCATTTTACATATAAACTATTACTTACGCGTGTAAAGATAAGTTTACACTATTATAAAACCTTTCTACTTATTGTGGGTTGTAATTTTGCAACGCGCGTTGTCTTTTTACAACCCTTAATATATTAAAGGACAATTCCTAGAGGACATTTCTTTATTCAACTCTTCAACTGCTTTAGTGTCCTGGTATCTTAAGTTTTTTAAATTCTGCAAATATTGAATAGAGGAAGCATAATTGCAGTTTGAACCTTGTAATAAAATCAGTTTATTTTGGTAACTTAAGATTACATCGTCGATATTCTGCTTTAATTTATTGTATACACAGTCAAAATCGTCGGAAAATATTGCGCCGTAAACCAATTCATGATTAACATCATTATATAATTTATTGTTATAATATATTGATATCTTGTCCTGAAGAATTATATTAACATCATTTGCATTGGCATTTGAATTAATAAAAACGTTTTTCCCATTCGGCTGCCTGCTTGATACCGACAAAACATTTTGTTTAAATTTGTCGGGGAGATCGTCAATTAAAGCCTGCGCATATTCCCTCGATTTCTGATCATTATGAACTAAAAAGAATTTATTTCCAGGGGAAATTATGTAATAAAAATTACCGATCTTGAATGGGAAGTTAAATTGTCTGTAATAAATGTAAATTTTGTCTTTTAAATTTTTGGGAGAAAAAATTAATTTATCGTTGTCATATTCCCTGTTTTCAATTCTAAATTTACTGCATGTTATTTCAATCTCCTTCGGGGCTTCTATTGTATCGAATACAGTAAAGGTTGTAGACTGTAAATTCGTTAATGCATTGTCAAAATTAATCAATAATTCCACGGATAACTTCTCGTCCTGCAAAGATTTGTATTTTAATGCAAAACTTACAAAAAACGTCAGGATTATTGCGCCGGCTATTATGACAAAGATCCAGTTAAACTGCGCCTGAGATTTCATCTTATTTCAATAACTGTTTTTCCATCAACAAGTTTATTTTCCAAGGTAAAAGAAAGTTGAGAATTTATTGCCTTAATGCAGTAATTATCCTCTTTAGGGATTAAATTTTCGACGTTAAATTCTATAAAATATTCTGAATCTGACTTAACTTTAACTTCATTGTTCAATTTTTCAAAACAGACTTCTTTAACTCCTCTAGGAAGGATTAAAGGTTTATTCTGCGAGGTTAAGGAGTAAGTTATTACAGAACCGGGATTTTTATAATACAGGTTATTTACAGCATTCTGGAAATCATTTTTAAATGTTACAAACTTGGCCTGCTCATTCAAATTAGTTAATCTGGTAATCTGCTGATAACCAAAAAATAAGATTAGCGCGATCAAAACCGCCACAAGGATGTAGTAAAACACCTGCTGTTGTAGCTCCCCTCTTTTTTTCATAAAATTAATTTATTTAAGGAATTTATAATTTTTTGCTTTTACTTAACAAATTCAACATTTGGCAAATTTTTGAATTCTTTATCTCCTGTTAGAAATTTTATGCTTAATTTCTTAGCTAGTATATAACCGATGCAATCTGCTATAGACATTTTCTTTTTAATATTTGTGTATCTAAAATTCATTGCATCTTTAATAATCTCTTTATTAATGCCTTTTACAAACCCGGAATACTTATCAACATATTCATAAGCTTTTTTATTTCCATAAAGCCTGATTGATAAATAACATAATTCAGCTAAGATAAATGAGGTTATAACAATTCTTGAGTTTGTATAAGGAAGATAATTCTCATTACCCTTTATTATCTCAATTAGAGCATAGGTATCAAAAACATAATAATCAGTCATTATACAGCTCCTTATCAACCTGTTTTAATAATTTCTCTGTTGATCCCCTGAATTTTCCAGTACCAAAGGTTTCCTTCAATACATTCTTCTCAGGTATTAAAATTAATTTGAATTTTTCATTAACTTTCATTTTATTCTCTCTTACCTTGTTTTTAGAAATCCTTATGGCAAAAGAATTTCCCCATTTCTTTAACTGGCCTTCAACTTCTACCATATAATGATACATGTATAACTAATATATAAATATTTTGTTTTATAATTTACTAAAATTAGATTAAGGATAAATAGTATAACTCTGGGCATTGATCTGCTTTGTATTCAGATCTTGGCATTTAATGTAGAATGCCTTTGAATTAGCTATTTGCAGGCTATGCTGCAAATTATTATTGCTAGAAACCATTACTAAACTGGCTGTGTTGTAATCAAAGCCCCTGTTGTCTAAAGAATATCTGCATTCAGATTGCCTGTCTGTTAAGATATTTAATAATCCTGCATCTTTGTACACTCTAATTAATTTAGGTGTTCCTGTTGTATCAACTTCAAAATTAACTTTCTTTTTATCCCTCTTATAAATTACATTATCCACGCATTCTACCTCAAACTCATAGCTTCCATCCGATAATGTAACATTCTTGTGGTGTGTTGTTTCTAATGTTGTTTTTATTTTGAAATCATTTATGTTCCCGCTTCCGCCGTATAATGTTCCAGTACTCCTATAGGTACAGTCTGAATCTCCGTTGCTGCGGGTTCCTCCAACAGTTGTTACCTGGAATTGAACTTTGCCAGAATAAATCTTTGCACTTGTTGGAGCAACATTTGTTATATTTAAGTCAGGGGTTGTTGTATGGAACTCGACTTTTGTATTGTCTTCATTTCCTGCAATGTCTCTGCACCATAAATAGAAGACATAGTCTTTTTCGTTTAGCAATGATAATTCTGTTTCATGACTACTTGCATCTGTTGTGGTAAATTTAATTCCGCTTGGACTAAATGTTAAATCCCCAAACCCTGCTATAGAAGACTTTTCACCACCAGCGTAATAACAAGTCGCTTTGCCATCTTCTGCCCCTTCCGCTGTTATCATTGTTAATTTAACGTCTGTTGTTAATATATCTCCTGATGGTCCTGCCTGCGAAACATCTAAAGGCTGTGAACTAAATAAATGATAACCATCTGTTGTATCTCCTTCAATCGGAGGGAAATCAATCGGGTTTGTGTTATTTGCCCTATCCCTGCATTTAAAGTAAAATGTATTCTCTTGATTTGGTCTTAAATTTAATACAGTATAGCATGCATACTGATCTATCCCTAGTCTAGAATCTCTAACACAACTCATATTATAAGACATTATTTCATAATTTTGGCCTTTTATTGTCGAATATTTACATCCCCTTAATCCAGATTTATCTTCTACATACATAGTAAATGGAGTCTTGTCTAGATTATAAGGCATGAATGCGTTGTTTTTTATGCTAAATGATTTTACTTCAGGGGGAGCCGTGTCTGGTCCAGCGTTCACAGGAATCTCAATGAAGTAAGGCTTGGTATTCTCACGTCCGTTAACATTTTTACATTTTATATAAAATGTATTTGTTTTTCCAGGCTCTAATTCTATTCTGTCTTCTTCAGGCAAAATAGGCGAGGCTATAAATCCTATTTCTCGGGTATGCTCATGTCTAACCAAATTATCTTCAAAGAAATTTTGACTTTGTTCATAATCAAAATCATTAAATCTAGAAATTTTACATTCTGCATAATCTTTTTCATTCGGATTATCTCTTCTAACAATTTTTATTCCAATTTCAACATCAGTATAAGCAGTAAAGCTTTTTTTAAATTTATAACCACCTGAGATTCCAGTAGATTCTGGAACTTTTTCAATATCATTTTGATTAATTATATCTGAAGGAGCAATAAATGGTGGTGTTGTTTCACCCTTTCTATCCCAAACGCATGTTTCAAGTCCCGGGTTACCTTTGTTTAATAAACTACATGCTTTTCCCAAGCTATTGCATATATACTCATTACACTCTTGGAATTTTGATTCATCATTGCATAAATCGCAATTATTTCCTTTATCTTCAGGCACCCATGATCTGCATGTTAATTCATAAGTTAAACTTCCTGCCTCTGGACCAAACAACCAATTTAATAAAGTATAAACCACAACTACAATTGCTACTACTACAAGAACTGGTGCTGCTGCAGGCCCTAAAAAGCTTATTCCTAAATATTTAGCTATAGCGAATGGTAATGCGCCCGCTCCCGCAAAAGTAATACCAAATGCTAAAAAAGAGCCAAGTGCAACTGCTCCAAGCCCTACTGCAGAATAAACCCAAGTCCAACCTTGTTCAAAAAATCCTGGCAAAAATGCTCTATTATTTACATTCTCGAAATAAATTGTTTTTAATATATCAATTGTTGAAATTAATGAAAAGAAATTATTTTCGCCTCTTAAAGGAATATTTTTATTCCTAATTAAAGAATTATAATAATTAGCATCTTTATCACTCGCACCTTGAGCCTTTGCTGAATCACCAACATCATCTACATTGTCATTATTAATTGGTCCATTATGGAATAATCCCAATTTATTGTAATAACCAACAACATTATAATTAGCACCCAAATCACCCAAACCTTTACAATAACTATTCCATCTGTCTGCAAATTCTCTTGTATTAACATCACAACCTGCTACACAATCTTCGCCCCATTCAGGATTTCCTCCAAGACTACTTTTTTCAGCAAAGAACATTATTGGATCAAATGAAAATCCAATCTTATTTCCATCGGATAATTCTTCATATTTTTCTTCTATTCCTAAAGTACCTGGAGGAACAGATGGTGCACATAAACCAACATTTGCATTAAAGTAACAATATCCTACAGCTTGATTTTCACATGCTTCTTTCCTACAAACTAATTTATTAACACAAGAATTATATTGATCATTATCCTTTTTCAAATCTTTACACGGGCCACCTTCACCATATAATGAATTATAAACTCCTTTAGGATCTTCAACACCACAATTTTCATTGTCTGAATTAGCCGCTAAACATAATTGCCAGTCATTTGGAATGCAACTAGCAAATGTTGATGGTTGTTTATTCTTATCATTTGGGTCAATTAAATTTCTTGGAACTTCATTCTGAACACAAATTGTTTTTCTTCTATCATCACAAAATTCTGGTTTCAAAACGCCATTATCACATCTTTGAAGAGAATGTCCTGACCCGACCAAATCCCTTCCTTGTCCTGACTGACTATCATACAAACAAAATGATTCGCCATTTCTTAATATATTTCCATTTTCTAGTTTACAATCCAAATTAATACACTGATTTTCTAGTTTATTCAAATCGTTTGATTGCAGTCCCTTGTTATTCTTTAAATAATTTTTAACATTATCTTCGACTTCGCCACAAGTTGTTCCTAGACTAAATTGGCAGTTGCCGCTTACTGCAACATCTGCTAAAGCTTTTGGATTTCTTTTGGCAAGCGTATCAATTTGTGTTATATCAGTAACTTGCAGCCAATTCGTATATTCCCAAGTGGGATTAAAATTGCCGTCATAAACATTCTCCCGGTTGCCAGCAGAATCAACCCAATAAACTTTATTATTTTGATAGCATGCTGTGCCTTGCTTTGGAGTAACCTGACAGTTTAATCCAGGGGTGCTACACAATACTCCCTTGCCCCGAAATTCCCCTTCAGAATCTCGGCATTGCTGTGCTGTTGTAAATTCACATGAATTTTGATCTGAAATAACACAACAACCTTCTTCATTGCTTCTGCTTTGCTGCAAACATTGGGTCTGGTCTGTAATCTCTGATTTAAAGACTTCATTTACATCTTGAATATTTGGGAAAGGCTTTATTTTATCCAAACATTGCGCCTGTGTTGTTATTGAAGCACCGCTCGGCAAATCACAACATCCAATTTTACATTGCGGATCACTTTCACTTGTTCCAGTATTCCATATACCACCATTTTGCAAACAAATTCCTTTTTCAACATTATCTGAACAAGCGCCGGCTAATTTGCATACTCCGGGAGCACAATAATCGGTTTGGGGGCAGGAAATAGCTAATTTCTCTCCTGGCTGTAAATTTGAAGCGCAATTTGTTTCTTCAGTATAAACACATGATTCTCCTTTATAAACAGAGTCTTGTTTGGTTGTCTTACAGCATACTTTATTCTGGGCATCTACATTTGGAAATAAATCCTGCTTAATTAAATCAAGATAGTTAATCTTATTTTCTTTTTCCAAATTAGAAGATGGCTGATTTAAAGCAGCAAAAGACAACGAAGTATAAAACGTCAGGCTGATTACCAGGAATATTTCAAATAATGCTTTTTGTTTTATTAATCGGTTTTTCATTTAGATCAGCCTAACATAATTTTGAACAGCGAATTGGAGTTTGTAAAGATCATTCCTAACATTCGCAATGTATATTTCTGAATCATCATAGGTTTGTTTTTCTAATTGCACCTCGCCATTTTGCGCCAAAATATAGGTTGTCGTATCCACATATCCTTGCGGTGAATTAATTTCCAGATTAACAACATCTTGAGCAACTGTAATTAATCTTCCTAATGGAACATCAAATTGCTTGGAAAATTTATCCTGTTTTAATATACTATCCCCTTTAGTAATTGTAAGCGGGTAGTTCACATTTATAACTGTGCTATAATCCTGGATAGAAACATCGAGTTTAAATTCACCTGCCTCAACATTATACCCAGAACTTCTTATTTCATCTAAATTAATGCATAAATTAACCCTGTTTCTTAAATATGTCTCAAGTTCATTCTCAACAAATTCTTTCATGAACGGTTTTTTATTATAACATTGTGAATACTCTGTTGTAAAGCACGCATAGCTTACTTTGTCACAATTTCCAGGAGAAACACAGTTCCAATTTTGATAAAAACCCGGATTAATTTCGCCACCCTGATTGCCAATTAATTCTATGGCTTCTAAACCATTTGAATCAATACAATCCTGGACATAATCTTTTAATGGCTCAATTGTAGAAGTGTCAAATTTAACATCTTCCTTGGTTTGTATGCTCAATCTTTCACCATATAAATAAAACACGAATGCAAGAATTACAACAATTAGTATGCCTAATATCACAAATACTGTAACTTGCCCTCTTTTACGCATAACAACTTTATAACAAGTTAATATATAAAATTTTGCTTTTAACTTTAGTTTAGCCGTTCATTATTTATTTCTTTGGTAAGTCTCTTTCTCCATCTAATCCAACCTTCTTTTATTTCTTCTTCTATTCTTTTGTCTTCTTCGCTTATTCTCATTTTTTCAATGGCCTTCATTAGACTACCAACAGTTTTATTCTTCATAAAATCAATTAAAAATTTACAAAATATAAATTTTTCTAAAATAGATAGATTTATATACTTTTATATATAATTATACAATAATGGATATTAAGATAAATGTGGCTTTCAGAAACTTAAAACACTGGCAAGATTCGGAAAAAAGATCCGAGCATGTTTTTGATAGAATGAAAGAAAGAGCCATAGGAAAAGAACAAATTAAGGAAGCTGTATTAAAAGGAGCTAAAACAATAAGAGCAGATAAATCCATATTGGCAACTTATAGATGGTATGCGGTTGCTTATAGAGAGTTTAGAATTAAAGATGTTAGGAAGATTTATCCAATAACTGTCATGGAGGTCTAAAATGGAGAAAATAAATTACTCTTGTCCTTGTGGCGGGACATTAAAGTGGAAAAAAGAAAGAATAATTGAAGATGAAATAGATTGCGGTGTATTAGACATTGAGTACTGTGAAAAATGTGGTGAAGTTTATTTACCTGATAAAAGTTTAGAAATTGTTGAGAATAAACTTAAAGAAAATAATTTGTGGGGTATGCAAAGAAAGGAAATCAAATTTTGGAAATCGGGAAATGCTGTTGTAATTAGAATTCCTAGTGAAATGAGCAAAGATTTACAAAAAGTTAAGATGGGGCATTTATATAAAGAAGGCAAAAGAAAATTGGCTATTGAATTTTAATCGTTAGCAACCCTAGGAGCAAGAATAAATTCAAGCAGCATTTTATCAGTAACTTTATAGCTTGCCTTTAACGGGTAGTCTTTGCTAAATTGCAATACAACCCTATCTGCTAACTTGCTTCCCTTAACTATTTTTTTTAAATACTCCACAGAATACTTTGATTTAACCTTATCTTTCGATTCAATTAAAGTTTGGTCATCTTTAATCAATTCAATTTTTGCAGTAGTCAGGTTTCCAAGAGCTTCTAATGAAAATTTATCCTGATCAGAATATAAGCTAACTGAATCGCTTACTATGCCGATATCCTCAATAGCTTGATCAAATAAAACTGCGCTTGTTTCAATCTTCAATGGGAATTTCAAATCAGGAACTTTTTGCTGCTTCTCATCTAAATTCAATAAGGATAAACTAAATGTTCTTTTTGTATCTGACTTAAGTTCAATTTTAAGTTTATTTTCTAATAATTCAAAGGTAATGATGTCGTTTGCATTAGCCCTTTTCAAAACCTGTTTTAAATTATCCAAATTCAATGATATCTCCAGCGGCTCCTTAACATCATACTCAACAAATGCCGAGCTTAATAATTTAAAGATAACCATGGAAACATTCGCAGGGTCCATTGCTATTAATTCAATCTTATCCTTATCAATTCTGAAAGTAGCCTCATTCACCAACTCAGAAATTATCATTATTGGTTCTTTAAGGTATTTTGCGTCGCTTAATGTTAGTTTCATTTTCCTTGTTAGATTAAAAAGGTATTTATTACTTGCGATTTAAAATTAATTTAACTTTATTGTATAACTGCTTATTAATTTGGGTTAAATCTTGTATTAAATTCCCCTGCAATTGTCCGTTATTATAATATCCAAACACCCTTACGAAAGTATTCAGAGAAAGTGTGGTTTGTATTATAATAGGTAATGTTCCGGTATTATCATCAACAATTATGGAGTTTTCATTCTTTTCTATGATAAATCCCGAGATAGAAACCTTGGAATTATTCTCCAGTTTATTTATGAATGTTTCTTTATAGGCCTGCTGCATAAAACTAAATTAGAAGAAAAATAAATAAAGCTTTCTAGTAACTTCTCCATTGGTTGTTGCATTTAACGCATCTGAAAAACATTGTTTCTGCTTCATCTGCTGCCCTTGTCTGTGCTAGCCAATAGTATGCTTTATTATGCCCGCATTTAGGACATTGTGCTTCTGTCTTTGGTAAAGTTTCCATTGTTTTGTCTATAATTTCCAATTTTTTGCCGGCATCTATTTTCTCTCCAATCCTCAAAGTCTTTTGTTGCCTTGGAGAATAACCGCATCCAGTGCAAACTATCTTTTTCGGATCATCTTTCTTTGGTGCAAGAATGCTACCACACTTAGCACAGAATAAAATCTTAATCAACCCCCATTTCTTTTAATTTTTTTGATATTGTTAATCTATGAACTCCGAAAATCTTTGAAGCTTGTAATTTAGTATTCCCTTCTTTTAAATATTTTATGATTTCTATCATTTTGTTATTAATTATTTTTTTAGGAGTCATATTACGTTTGTAAGAATTTATTATGCATATCAATTTATCAGCTTTTCTCTTTGTTGCAAATCCAATTTTATTATTGAAGATCTCGAAAGAATTTTTTCCATAAATAGAAATAATTCCTTTATTTTCCGATAGAGTAAAAAGTATATCTAAACTATCTAACAAACATTTAATTTCTTTTAAGCCATCAACGTTCTTTGATGCCAAAATAATTTCTCTTTTACTTACATGACCTTGAGAGTCGCTAAATCCACTAAGATAAGCTCCTTTTATTTCTTCGTTAGATTCTTTAATAATCTCCGGAATTCGCCATGATTCCTCTTTAAAATTAACTTTGTATCTCTTTGTTAAATATTCACAAATTTTCTTCGAGTACAGCTTAACCCTATAACGAGGATTTTTACCAAGACCACTTGGACCCTCCAATTTATTACTAGTTCTCAATCTAAAAACTTTCTCTAAACAAAATTGAAAATAATCTGCAAAATCTTTATCAATAACAGCTAACCCTATTTCATAATTGGCATCTGCGATATAACCATCTCCGGGGCCGATAACGCCAAGTGCGTATGATTCTTCTTTGCTTAAACTAGAACTAAAATTTATTAATGGTTCCTTATTTCTAGCCTTACTACCCCGCGTCCAGCTTCTAATGGTGGAATGTGGAATTTTATAACCTAATTCATCAAAGTGGTTTGATATTTTATACCAACTTAAACCAGATTTATTTAATTCAATCGTTTTGTTGTATGCTTCTTGTCTTAAATCAAAATATTCCATCATTTTATCGTCGTAATAATACTTTTAAGTATATAACTTTATGTTTTAATTCACTCTGAAAGCATTAATCAATTCCATAAACCCTATTTTAACCCACCCAAGATAAGGTAATTTTAAAAATGCTTTCCCTATTATATCTTTCTTTTCTATTTTAGTTTCTCCTAATTGAACATACGAGTCACAATTTGTTCTGTAATTATCCCCCTTCGTCTGGTAATAACCGTCGTTAATATTAACTACGCGGTGTATGATAGGATTATTCGAATTACCATTAAAAACGATGATTTCTCCTTCTTCTATGTTTTTAGCGCTTTTTAAAAACATTATGTCCCCTTTATTAAATCCATTTTTCATAATGTAATTCTCAAAGTCATTTTTATTGATATTAAATTCTGCATAACATAATTCAGCATTTTCCCACCACTTATCAAATCTTTCATCATGCGCCATGCTAGATGAAACAACAGCAACAACAGGATGTGTTGTCTGTAATATCAAGCCCAATCCCGGATAAAGAATAAATTTGACCAAAACAAATGCTAAAATAACATTAATTATCCATGACAAGATTGAGTCATCATGCCATATAAATCTCCATATTTTCTTAAAATTCATCTCCCTTCTTAAAAAATAAGCAAATAAAAAGGTTTCTATTGCATATTCCTTATAATATCTTCTTTATTCCAACCAGACTTCAACAAGGCTTGCATTACATCTTGCTTGCTAAACCCCTGTGAAAGTGCGTTTTTAACATAATTTCTTAAATTCTCGTTGTTGATTGAGTTAATCGCTTGTTTAATCTGCATTAAATTATGGCCTTTGCTGTTCAAATACTTTACAATGCTCTCTTTTGTATAGCTCTTCTTCATCAAAACTTTAAGAATTTGTTTTAATTCATCTAAATTAAATTCTTTTTCCTTAACCTTTCCAATTTTATCTGCCTGTTCTGCGGGGGTTGCTTCTGGAGCTTCTTTAACGTCCGGTTTTTCTTCCACGAATAATTTGTTAATATCGGTATCTGCCGCGTCTGATTTCTCTGCTTTCTCTTCGTTTGCGGGAATATTAAACTCCTTGCTTAAATCAGAGATGGATTTCTCATAAATATCTGGTTTTGGAATCTCTAAATTTGATTCGGATTGTTCTTTTTTCTTCTTTAATTTCTTATAGAGGAAAAAACCGCCTACAATCAATATTACCAAAGCTGCTAGGAGGATTATTAATGTGGTTAAGGATAAACCAGATAAAACATCTGCATCAAAAAATGCATAACCTGTTGTTTGCGGGATAATATCACCCTGTTGCAAGAATATGTAAACTATAAAAAGAAAAACAAACGAGTAGGTAATTATAACAGAGGCGTTATTATCTTCCATAATGTTAATTAAGATTGATTATTTAAATAAGTTTTGTTTTAAAAACTATCCTTTAATTCCTTGACTTTTTTCTTTAAATCAGAAACAGCATTTTGCAAGGCTTTTTTCGGGTCTCCTTTGCTGGTTTCAACAAGCATTACAGGGTTGCTTATTAAAGGGTGTTTTATGTTGTAAGCGGATATCTCTATGTCATCCTGATTCCAGAGCTCGTCTCTAATTACATTGCATAAAGTATGGTCTTCCCCAATAACCTCAAATTCCACCCTGTTTTTATCTTCTTTTAATATCTTAATTTCCATTATATTTGCTTATAAAGTCAATTTTTAAAGCTTTCTAATTCTGGTTCTGTAACAAATACGGTTGGCATTCTTAGAGGTTAAAATAATGAAAAATCTAAAAAATCAAAAGAATTTTAAAGAAAAGAAACTTAAAAGAATTAGAATAAAAATGGCTTATTATTGCAAATTTTGTCAATTATGGCATTATCCAGGCAGTGGAATTTATTATAAGCATAAGAGATATGCCTCACAGAGGTATATCCCTAAAACTATAGTTCCAAGGAGAAAAAGAAGTTTTTGGGATAGATTCTAATAAAGATGGTAAAGAATGTCTTTGTAGATACTAATGTTCTTACAGGTTATCTTTTAATTCATGGTAAAGATAGAATCACAAGGAATAAAGAAGACAAACAAAAATTATGGAAACAATATCAAGGATTGGTTTCTTCTTTTAAATTAATCTCAGAAATCCTGAAATCGAAGGATAGAAATTTTAAATTTATCATTTCTCCATTAACATTTTCTGAAATATTTAATGTTTTATATGAAGAAGCAATATGTAAGAAAATGTGGGACGATGGAGTTCCTTTAAGTTCTTGGATAAGAAAGAAGAAGAGTTTTAAATTTCTTGAAGATTTTGAAATTAAAGAGTTAGAAAAAGATGCTTTCAAATTATATAGTAAAAATAATTTAAAAATAGTTAATGAGTTCTATGATTTAAAATTGATACCAAAGTTAATTTTAAAATATAATTTAATGACACAAGATGCTATTCTGTTTTCTACGGCAAATAAATATTGTAAATTTTTTATTAGTAGGGATGAAGATTTTATAAAAAACCCAAGATTAAGAGAAGATTTTAAGAAAATAGAAATAATCAGTCCAGAAGAGGCATTAAGAAAATTCTTTAAAAAATAATTTAGAGTTTCAAGTATAGAAAGCTTTATATAGTAGTGATACATACCAGTATGTATGGATAAATCGACATTTAAGAAGGTAACAATAACTTTACCAGAAGATTTATTTAAGAAATATCAGAAATATTGTGAAGCGGAAGGAATGAATTTAAGTTCAAGAATAGCAATTTTACTTAAAAAAGATTTAGAAAAATAAACAGAAACCCCGAAGGGTTTCAGGAGGAAATAAAATGTCGTGCGGACAAGTTAATCCTCAAAAGGATTACAAGTTAAGGAATTATAAAAACATATCGGTTTTAAAGCCGAAAGAATGTATTTTTTGTAAATCAAAAGAGATTATTAAATGGAGTTTTAGATTTAATCATACAACTAAGAAACAAAGGTGGAAATGTAATTTTTGTAATAAATTATTTACAGTTGATGATGGTTTCTTTCATTTGCATAAGAAAAGAGAGTTATTAACGACTTGTCTTGATTTGTATATGAATGGTTTAAGTTTGAGAAAAATTAGAAACCATATAAAACAGTTTACAGAGCAAGGCATTAGTCATATGCAGATATTAAGATGGATAATAAAATATTCTCAAATATTAACTAATTATACAAGAAATTTTGAACCACAATTAAGTGGAGTTTATCACGCAGATGAGATATTTATCAAATGTAATAAACAACAACATTATTTATTTGATATGATTGATAAGGGAACGAGATTTTTAATAAGTAGTTATTATTCTACTAAACGAGATAGTAAAAGTGCTAAAATATTATTTATTAAGGCAAAACATAAACCTCTTACATTATTTACAGACAGCTTGCAAGCTTACAGAAAAGCTTATCGTAAAGTTTGGGGTGCAAGAACTAACAGAGAAGATAAAGAAACTTACATTAGATTAAAAGCTGATAAAGATAAAAGAAATAATATTGTTGAAAGAATTCAAGGAACAATTAGAGAAAGGATTAAAGTAATTCGTGGATTTAAGAATAAAGAAAGTGCCGAACATATATTAAATTTATTTTTAATTTGGTATAATTTTATTAGAGTTCATCAAGGCATTAATATGACGCCAGCACAGAAAGCAGGAATTAACCTAAATCTTAATCAGAACAAATGGCTTGATTTGATTTATTCAAGTAAAAAGAATTGAAGTTTAGAACATCGTTTACATGGAGTCTATTCTTACTACCACAATTCACTTTCTTAAATATTTTCGAATTTTCTTATTAGTTCTACTACTTTAGTTCTTAACGCCTTGAGGTCTCCATCAATGCCATCTCTTAAACCCCATATCGGATTTTTAAGGTCATTTGCAAACAAATTAAATGGAATTTGATTATATTTTATGATTAAACTAATCAAATCTTTATTAAAATTTGTTATTTGTTTCATAACCCTTTTTTTATCATAGCTGTCTTCAAATTTTCCCATTTTTTTATTCTCCTATAATTTTCTCAATAAACGTTAAAATCAGATTATCTATTTAAAACTTTCTACCAACCTTAAATGTTACAGAACCCTAATTCTTTAGATTAACTAAATCGCCGATGGTTAATGTTGAGTCTTTAAGATTTAATTTTTCATTGGTTTCCTGATAAACCTCTATCAACTTTATGTTAAGGATTTTCTCAAGTTTTTTTGCCAGCAAAAGTGTTGGCTGTAAATTCCCTGTTTCAAGTTTATGCATTACAGAAAGTTTTTCATCTATTTTTTTAGCCAGGTCTTCCTGTTTCATTCCAAGTTTTTCGCGTGCATTCTTGATTATGCCGGGATAATCCGGATTAATAATGTTAATTATCTCAGTTGTTTTTTGTTTTAATGGCTTCGCTGCTGCATGCTGTTTTACAAGTATGGCTTTCCCGAATTTAGCGCAATTCTCACAGACATTTAACAAACTACTTTCAATAATAGCTTTAGTCAAAATTTCAGATCTTCCGCATAATTCACAATTTGGCATTATATCATTAATTCATTAATTTTTAAATACCTTTTGATTAGCATATCAAAGGCAGTTTTCTTTTAAAAAAGATGCTGCAATTTGATATGTCCTCTGTATAATTATAAACCTCCAAGAGGGTGTTTCTCCTATTAATTAGATAAGGCCTATCAATTTTTTCTTCATCCGCATTACATTTGCTTTCATTTCCAAATAAGATGAATTTGTCGTTCCTTGTTATAATCTGCAAATTTTTAATAAATGATTCATTTTTGATATAGGGATTTTCTAGGTCATTATAGTACATTAATATTCGATCTCCTTTTTCTATTTTTGATTTAAATTGCTCTTTATACAAATCTGACCTGGTGTTTTTTCCCAAATAATCCAGATAAATCCAGTTATTTGAATATGTTGAGCAATTTTCTAAATAAGGCAAAGCTTGTTCATAATTTTTCAGGTTATCTGAATAAGAATATGCCGTAATAAAAAATGATGTTATCAGACTTATTGCAAAGATAAGATAGATTAATTTCTTTTTTATTTTTTGCAAGACTATTGTTGAAAAATAAGTCAGTGGAATAAGAATAAGAAAGACGTACCTTAATGTATAACTCTTCACAGGTGTTTTATAAAAAGAAATTAAAACTAATATCAGAAGAAGCAACATCAAGAAATCATTCTTATTTAAATTTTTTATTTTTTTAGCCAGCCCGATAAAAGAAAGTATTAATAAATAACTAAAATTCATTAAAAATTCCCTTACCGGAAATTTATCATTTATATAATCTCGGAATAAAACATTCAACGCATATGAGTCGGCTATGCTTGTCAATGCATTTCCTGTTTTAATGTAGTTAAATATTAGCCAGGGAGAAATAATCAATAAAAATATTAATGCAAATATAACAATTTTTTTAGGTTTTTTTAAGAATAATATCAGCGGGATTAAACCAATTGAAGTATATCTGGACAAAAAAGCCAGTCCAAAAAATATTCCTGCATATAAATTATTGAAATTTGCCAAAAATAGCTGGACCAAAGATAAGGTTAACAATTCTGTACTGTTTTTTAATCCCTCCAATAATAAAAAAGGTGATAAAGAGAGTAAATAATAAATGGTTTTATTTAAATCAAATCTTTCCGCTATTTTTAATGAAGAATAGAAGTGCAAAAAGGAAACAAAAATGATATAAAAATAGGGCGCTAGTTTCCATGTAAATATACTAAATATTCCGATTAAAGCGGCTGTTAATGGATTTCTTATCCATTCAAAATAATTTCCATTTGAAAACAAATATTTTGCATTTAAAATATAAGTTGTAAAGTCCCAATTTAATATCTTATAATGCTGATAAATAAAAAAGATTGTAACCAGGATATAAAATATTATTAGAATTTTGTTTTCTTTTAAAAAACTTTTAAATTTATTCATTTGTTAACTGCATTAAGTCTTCCAGGTTAATTAGGCCTTCATTTTTTATTTTATTATTGATCACTAAAGTTGGTGAGATTGTGACATTATAATGTATCTTCAGAGTTTCTAAAGTAGGTTCTTCAAATTGCCTGTCAAATGAGAAGATATGCGCGTTTTGATTAAGATTGACTAAAGCATCCAATACCTTTCCTTGTCTAAGGGAGGCATCCTGATTAATATCGTAAAAAAATATTATTGTTGTATAATTATAATTGCATTCTCTTTTTAAAGAGGTGAATAAACTATATGCCTTAATCTCTAACAACGAGTATCGTTTTTTCAAATAATTAAATTCATTTGTGTTGATCACATTAGTTGATTCATAAGAAGCTAATGATATTCCTATACTGCCGATTTCCTCTGAAAGAGCGTCTACTCTGGGCCCTGATAAACTGCACTTATCGCCGCCGAAAGTGGTTAAGAATTCTTTTTCAACAAGATAGCTTTCTGTATTTAGTTCATTTTGGTTTATGTTAACCAACAAATCATTAACCTTTGTTTCATCCAAACTTATACCAAGCAGTAATCCTGCTGTAAAAACAATTATGGAAATCCCCAAACTTATTGCCAAGAATTTCTTATAGTTCACCATTTTCTTTTGCTTCTAATAATTTCCTTGTAAAATGCTGCCATCCAATGCAATGTTCTTAATAAAGGATAAGCTGTAAAATAAATTAATAAGGCTGGATTAAAAATGAATTTTTCTCCCATAGATTTATGCGCTTTTTTTAATAAATAAAAGGATAAAAAAAATGAAATCGTCAATGGAAAGATTAGTTTCACATTCATATTCAACAATAGCTGTTTTAATGATGGAAATTCAATTGAATAAAGGTAATTATTCTTTAATAAAAACAAATTAAAAATAGATTCATATAAGTTGGTAAAGACCTCATAGCTTATGAAAACGAACAAGATTACGATTGTAAAGAATGTTAAAACATTTAATGGCAGCTGGAACCTCCCCATCGCGCCATATTTTTTATTCATGAACATTTTTTTGTATTTTAAATTGTTATATATAAATCCCCGGAACCATCTTATTCTTTGATGCCATAATTCCTTAAAATCCGATGGAATTCTTGTGTATGTAATTGAATCTGGGCTCATTTTAACAGAATAATTGTTTGCCCTTAATCTTAATGCAATTTCCAAATCTTCAGTAATGTTTTTTTCATCAAAACCCCCGAGTTTTTTTATTAGTTTAGTTCTATAGACACTTAAAACTCCTGGCGTAATATGCAAAGTATCAATCTTTGACATTAGTTTCCTGATAAAAGTAGCTAATATATATTCTAACCTTTGTATATGATGATAAATATTTTTCGGATTTCTGATTTTTATAGAACTTATTACAGACCCTGTTTTATTATCTTCGAAATATGAAATTAAATTTTTTAGAGAATTTTTTTCTATTTCAGAGTCGGCGTCTATAACAGCAAAGAGTTCTCCTTTTGCATATTTTAATCCCATATTCAGCGCAGAAGCCTTACCTGCGCCACGATGTTTATTATATATTAATTTAACTTCCTTAAATTTTTTAACCATATCAGCAGTATTGTCTGTAGAACTATCATTAATTACAATAATTTCCAATTTGTCTTTTGGGTAGTCTAAATTAAGAACGGATTTAATTGTTTTTGTAATTGTCTTTCCCTCATTATAAGCCGGTATTAAAATACTCACGCTTGGAAATTTGGTTGTAATCTTGGTTTTTTCCTCATTGAGAAGCATAACTTGCAGCCAAAATATAGAAATCACTAGAGCAAAAAATGATGATATCCATAAAAAGACTTCATTCATTTTCTATATCTCCATACTTCAACTTCTTCATTTTCGTATATTACCCTATAATTATTTACTGAATTTAATAAGAACAATAGTCCTTCGTTTTCCTGACTCCAAACTAATCCTCGTCTCATTTCCTTAGTTATTAAGATGTATTTAATATCATATTTATCAGTAATATTAAAGGCTATATTAAAATCCCTAGTATAAAATAATTTCTCTAGGTCATTATAACGCCCATTCAAATCCGGGGAATATAAAAATCTGGAATCCATAACATTTTTCTTATTTGCGATTGAATTAATTAGAGTGCCGTAAGAATAATGTGAAAGGACTACTTCTTCCAATTTGCTATTCTCTTTTAGGAAGATCAGCGCATCATAAAGATTCTGATTTGGTTGCCTGGATGAAGTTTCCCCGATAAAGGTTATAGTTGAAAAAACCAAGCCGATTATTAAAAGCCACATCGTTAGCTTTCTTATTGTTTCAGATTCCCACCTTGATCTTAATAAATAAATTATCCCCAAACCAGATAAAAGAGCCAATGCAAAGTTTAAATAAACAATAAATGTTGGGTAGAATAAAATAAGTACAAGTAAGCTAATTAAAACTAAGTAAAAGGATAAATATTTGTATTTAGATTTCCATAAATAATTTAATCCAAAAATACTTAAAAATAATATGAATATGCTTATTCCAAAACTGCCGCCAAGGTCAGAGAATAATCCCTTATACCTTACGTTTTTGTCGAAATCTGCTGTTTCGGATAACCCGTATTTAAATGTTAGCGGGGTGTATATATAAGCCAGAGAGATTATGCTTACTATCAGAATAGTATAGAAATTTTTCATTTTTTTTGCCTTTGAGCAATAAATAAAAGAAATTGTCAAAGCGAGTAAAGAATATTGGTATCCAAAAAAAGGAATTGTAAAGAATAATAAATAAGATATAAAATTCAGATTTTTATTATCCTGAATAAACAAATAAAATGCGGTTAATAAGATTAGTGTAATGGATGTAAACTCATTATAAGTGCTGAAGATATATATGAACGGGGGAGATATAATCAACGTTATTAGGGATAGATAAATGGCATTTGGTTCTACATAAAATTTTTTTAAGATAAAATAGAATAATAATGATGAAATTAGTCCAAAGATAATTGGAATGATATTAGTGGTAAATTTTTCAGTAAATACCTTACTGAAAAATAAAAATAAAGAAGGTTGTCCAAGCGAATAAGTAAATTCCCTGCCAGAGTAACTCAATGGGTCATACGAAAAGGTGTTATCTTTGATCATACCAGATAATCTAGAATAGAAATATGGATCTTCCCCCATGTAATTATCTGATGTTCTTAATAGGTTCGGTAATGCAAGTACCAAAACGCATAGTAAAAACAAAAAGGCTGTTCTAGCATACGACTTTGTAAACATCATTTTTTATTACCTCAAAACATTTTTCTTTCTCTGATTCAACATATCTTAATCTTGTAATTTTGTATTTATCTGCTATATAATCATCAAAATAAATATAATTGGCATCATATTTATTTAAAGCTTCCAGCGCCTTAATTTCTAGGGCCGTATTATATATCTCGTTCACATCGTTAAATCTTTCTTCTGCATTTCGAGAGACAAGGAAATTATCATCTATGATATTTTTCCTATCTGAGATTGCTGTAAGTACATTTCCAAGTTCCAACGGAACGACAATTGTAGCGGTCAATGGCGTGTTTTCTTTGATCCATTTAAACGAGTCAACTTGATGGTCATAATTTGGCAGAGATTTTGCAACAAAATAAGAGGGGATAAACGCCAATCCAATAATTAATATGATAATTAAGTAGGTTACATACTTCTTGAAACTGGAAAATTTTGTTAAAGATAAATAAGTATATATTTTTGAAATTGTCAATGAGGAGATCGTTACTAAAAAAACGCTTAGGAATAAAAAGCCGATTTGTATGCTTAAAACCTTGATTGACACCAAAAACAGTGTTGCTAATATTGCTGCTGTAAGCAAGATTATCGAATCCTTCTTTTCCTTAAATAATCCAAAAAAGATTCCTAAACTTCCGAGAATAATTGGCAATGCTCCAATTAAATAAATTCCTTCCAAAACATTAAGATTCTTGAAATATGTTGCAAATAATGAGTCGGGAATATTTTGCCATATAATATTTAGCCCATGCTGTAAAAATAAGGTTTTATATAATAAGAAATTGATTAATAATACCAAAAAAAACGAGAATATAATCGCCTCTTTTTTGTATCTTGAAATGAACAACGATTCCGTATTTGATAATATTAAATAAAATAACAATGAAAATATAAACAACAAAGATGAAGGATGTATTAAAGGGATTAAAAACGCGAATACGAGAAATAAGCTAAAGTATTTTTTATTCTCAAGGTTCATCAAGCATAAATATAATAATAAAATTATTATTAATAGAATTGGGTAGATAGAAATTTGATTAACTGATTTGTGAATCTCGATTGGAATAAATGCTGCTAAAAATGCGGTCAATAGGCTTGAGTTATCTTCATTAGTTATTTTCTTGGCAATCAGATAAACAATTATTACTAAGCCCGAGGCTATAAGTGCTGGAAATATTTTTAAAAAAACTGGGCTAAATGAAAAAATTGCCATCAAGATATGAAACAATTGTGGATAGTAAATTGCCTGCCCGCCGTAACTAAACTGATCATAAAGCATGGGCAATTTATTTTCTTTAATATAATTGATCAAACGATAATGGAAGTATGATTCATCACTCGAAAAACTTTCTATGGAAAAAGCAAAGTACAGCCTAAAAATCAGCGTCAATAAAAAAATTATTATTAAAATCGTGCTAGCCTTGAGTTTCATTTTCTTTTTCCTTGAACTGTGAAAATTTATCTTTTAATTCATTATCGACGATATCAAAATATTCATAAAATTTTGACGTGGTTTTAATCAATCTTGTTCTGCCCGACTTATCACTTTCGATAAACTCAAGTCCGTGCAATTTTGCTATGTGTTCATAAGCGGTATTTCCCCTCATTTTAACGATCAAACTTTGCAGCACAGGTTGTTTATAGGCAATCAATGCTAAAGTTTCCTGCGTCGGTTTATCTAGCTCAGTATCACGCAATAATTGTGTTGTTAGATGCATATGCTCTTGCTTTAATGTTAATTTATATTGCGTGCCTTGCTGGATTATTTCCAGAGAAGAATTTCTTGAGCCGTATTCCTGCATTAAATTAGTCAAGATATTCTTTATATCCTCATGGGAGGCTATTCCAGTCAGGTTTGAGATGTCCTCAACACTTAGGAATCTTCCTGTTGTGAATAATATTGCTTCTACTTTATTCTTAATATCTTCCATGATATAAAACGGTTAAGAGAATTTTTAAAGTTTATTGATTTAGGGCGAATCTTAAAATAGAGGCAATTCTGCCAAGTTCTTTCAATTGCTTTCCCTCGTTCGTGTCAATAGAGATAATTTCAACTTTTGTATTGAATTTCTCCGCTATATTCGTTAATTCATCTGTTGTTTCGTCATCTAAATCCTCGGATAATAAGAGTAAATCAACTGCACCATATTCCAAGGCTTTTTTTGTTCTATCTTTTCCATATGTTGTTTTTTCAGGTTCTTTGGCAAGCATAACAAAAAATCTGTTGAGCAAGTTTTTTTCTTCTGTTACAGCTTCTTTAGCTAACAAATCGTGGCTTTTGTCAACTAATTCATGCAATCCAAATTCTCCGGTATAACTTAAATCCTTAACCCCAACAACCTTCTTCTTAACTTCATTATTTAAATAATCTCCGTCAAGAAAGGTGTATTTTGTTGGTCCCGGCCCCCCGAGGATTATGCCTTTAATTTCAGGTTTATTATAAAATTCCTTGTTTACATATTCTGCGATTCTTTGATAAAAGTCATGGGCTGCTCCTTCTCTTAAACGGGCGAAACGTTGTTGTGAATTATGTACAATTAAGCCGTTGGCAATAAAGTTTTGGTTTTTTATAGATATATCAACCATTTTTAATGGTTTGTTTATAATCTCTATTTTACTTATTTTAACGGGTAATAAATTTGACTCATAAAATTTCTTTAGTTGATTATATAATTCTTTATCTCTAACTCTAATCTTATTGAGGATTCTATTTTTGAAAACAGCTTTGCTAATCATCCCTTGATTATTAAGGAAATTAGATGTCCTTAAAGAATCTAACCTAATTTTATAGTTGTTTAAGGCTTCTTTTATTTTTAGCCCTACTGGTAAAATTTGTCTGACATTACTTCTGCCCTTCTTATTTTCTAATAATTTTTTTAATTTCTTAGCTTTTTTATCAGAAGAAAAACCAATAAATTTAATAAAATTTGAGATTGACTCTTTTTCTGAAATTTTCAGTTTAAATATTGGTTTTTTGGAATATGGATTCTGTCGATTATCCCATTCTGTAAATGAGGAGATTATAGAAAACCTCATCAATAAAAGATGAATCTGCCCAATTAATGTCTTATTAATTGAACCAATACCAATTTCGCCATTAGATAGGGAAGCATGACCCTCAGCATCAAATATCCCTCTTAGAAATCCCGCAACAACATCATCTTTTGATATCAATATTTTTTGGGGTATTTCGGGATTATTTTTATCTTTAATCTCTGGAAATTCCTCTTTAATAAATCTAACTAAAGGTCTGCTTATAAATCGAATTTGATGATAATTCTTTTTTTCCCTAAATCTATACCTTGGATTTAAATTAAAAAATTTTCCAAATTTATTTTTATAGTATAAAGCCACTTGTTTATTTTGTTCAGAAAAGGTTATTCTATCTTCTTCAGAATTACCGTCCCCAGCAAAATAACCTAAAAACTGGGCTAAATCTTTATCTAATTTATTTGGTAATTTTACCGCAACACCCTTATAAAAAAACGGTTTTGTGTAATTTTTTAGGTATTTATTGAGATCTAGACTAAAAAAGTTACAAATTTTACTCATTTCTTCTTTACTTGGATTTAACCTTGCTATTTCATAATAAGAAATTGTGGTTTGTGTCAAGCCTAATTTTTTAGCTAATTCTCTTTGCAAAAGTTTTAGATTTTTCCTCTTTTTAATTAATAAATTCCTTCCTTCTCTATTGATTAAGAAAGAGTTATAATATTTTTCTACATTGAATTTTTGTAACTTGCCTTTAACGTTGATCCTTTCTGGCATTATCAAGCAATCTCCGACTTTTAATTCGTCCGCTGATTTTTCTTTAAATTTCTGATTTTCAAAAACATAAAAAATATGATCTTTAGAACATTCATTTATTAATTTAGGATGACGGGTGGTTATCTTATAAATTTGTTTCTTATCGACGAACCATTTGTCTATTACAGGGGAATCGTCTAAAGATAGTGAATTAAGAGTTGCACTTTTTACAATATGGGGATTGTGCATATTCTCAATTTTGACTATTTCTCCAGAAGATAATTGAACCAAAGTTCCGAAGGATTCACATTGTCCGCCAGCTTTTATTTTTCCAGGGACGCCCGAAGTCATATTATTTAATTCCTGAATTAGAGTTCCTTTTAATATTCCTATTGTTGCTTCTCTATTATCCATGACAACTAATCCATAATAATCCTTAACTTCTAACTGTTCTTTTAAAATGTCAATAACAAATGTCTGATCACATCTGTACAATCTTGTGGCTATGGGGTCTGGTGGTTCTATGCTCCAGACTTTTAAATCCGTCTTACCTTCCTGCGCCCCGATGTTGCCTGCGAATACGGCCAATCCATTTTCAGGGGTTTTTTTATAAAGACGTAAATGCCTTATTGCTTTCTCTAAACTATCAATAACATGCAACCTTGTTGTTTTATCCTTGATGTTTTCAGCTGTTCCCTGCTCTTGCTGCAAATGCTGGATAATTTTTATCATATCGTAATCAGCGGGAACGTAAACAGAAACCAGTTCGGTGTGTCTTCCCCTTATCTGTTCCAGTTCTTTAATAAAACGTTTCAGTTTTTGTCTTTTTTTTGTTTCCATTTTAGAATGTTATTTCAAATTTATCCCCGAAGCCAATATTTTTGGCATTTGTAACAGCTTTAAAATCAACCAGAACATGCTTTAATTCTTGATGTTTGGATTTTGGTAATTTAATGTTAATAGGTTCTTTTAAAGACTTATTGTTTTTCGATTTAAATTGTCTAACCTGCATTATAAAGTTTATTAATTCATCCCCGATTTTTTCTGCTTTTTTATTAAGAAATTCTTTTTTGTATTTTGGCCATGAGCTTAGATGAATGCTTCTTAATTTTTCTATTCTCGCGTAATAATAATGATAAATCTCTTCTGTAATGTGGGGCATTATAGGAGCAAATAATTTTAACATGGTTGATAATGAGTAATTTAAAGTGAATTGTGCGGAAATTTTTGCACTTTTTCCCCTGATATCGGAATTGTATAATCTGTCTTTAACAATTTCCAGATAGTAATCGCAAAAAATATTCCAGAAAAAGTTATCGGCTTCCATTTTTGCCTTGCTGTATTCATATTTTTCAAATGATTCTGTACAAATTTTTATGACATTATTTAATTTTGACAATAGCCAAGAATCAACCAAATCTAATTTTTCCGGAACTTCATTTTTATAACCCTCTAAATTCATTAAGATTAATTTGCTTGCATTAAATAATTTTATAATCGTTCTTTTCCCAGTAATTAAATCTTTTTCTTGGTAATTGGTATCATCCCCAAGTTTCGAACTAGACGACCAAAATCTTAATGCATCTGCACCATATCTATTCAAGACGTCCTGTGGTTCAATAATATTACCTTTACTCTTGCTCATTTTTTCGCCTTCTAGGGTAACAAATCCAGAAATCATCACATCTTTCCAGGGATTCTTTCCAAAATGTGTGTTGCTTTTAAAAACAGTATTAAAAAGCCAGAAGGTAATAATTTCACTTGCCTGGGCTCTTAAGGACATTGGAAATAAATTTTTTTGGATTCCTTTTGGCATCAATTTTATAGCAAGTTGCGGCGTCATTGAACTTGTAAACCATGTATTAATAACATCTTTTTCTGGATAAAAATCATTGCCACCGCATTTGCATTTTTTATTTGGTTTGTCTTTTAAAGGATCTACCGGCAAGTCTTCTTCATCAGCGAGGATTTCTTCATTGCATTTTTTACAATACCAAACCGGAATAGGAACCCCGAAATATCTCTGATTCGAGATTAGCCAATCCCATCGCAAACCTTTAACCCAATTATCATAGCGCGCTTTCATGAATTCGGGATACCATTTTAAGTTGTTCCCCCACTTCAAAAAATCTTTTTTTAGATCTAAATACTTGATAAACCATTGTTTGCTTTTAACAAACTCTATTTCTGTATTACAACGTTCGTGAACATTGACAAAATGTGTGATCTTTTCTTGTTTTACCAATAAGTTATTTTTCCTTAAATCTTCTAAAATTGCTTTTCTTGCAGCAATAATATTCATTCCATTATACTCGCCGGAAATCTTAGTCATAACTCCTTCAGGAGAAATTGCTTCTTTTATTTGCAGGTCATATTGCCTTTGCCATTCCATATCAGACTGATCCCCAAATGTGCAGCACATAAGGATTCCTGAGCCTTTTTTAGGATCCACCTTAGAATCTTCCATGATTGGAACTTCAAAATCAAATAACGGAACTCTTGCTTTCTTTCCCTTGTATTTTTTAAATCGGGGATCATTTGGGTTATAAAATAAAGAAACGCATGCTGGCAATAATTCTGGTCTTGTCGTTGCAATTTCCAAATTCTCTTTTCCGACTTTAAAAACAATCCAGTTAAAAGTACTGTCTAATTCTTTGTCTTTCACTTCAACCTGTGCGACCCCTGTTTTACATTCGGGGCACCACATTGCCGGAGCATCTTTTCTATATGCCCTTCCTTTCTTATATAAATCAATAAAACTCCATTGACTAATCTTCCTAGAGTGTGAATTTATCGTAGAATAGTATATATTAAAATCTGAGCTTAATCCAATATTTTTCCAATTTTGTATAAATTTTGGAAGTTCTTCTTTCAAAAAATCCATGCATAAATCAATAAAAACATTCCTTGGTAAGTTCTTTGACTTGACACCCTTTGTTTTTTCTACAAGCCTTTCTGTCGGAAGTCCATTATCGTCGGTTCCAAAAGGATAAAAAACATTATAATTATTCATCCTCTTGTAACGAGCAATAAAATCGGTATGAGAATAACTAAAAGCGTGCCCGATATGCATCTTGCCAGAAAGTGTTGGCGGAGGGGTATCTATTGAAAAAATTCCCTTATTAGAATTTTCATCAAACCTGTAAATTTTTTCTTTTTCCCAGTATTTCTGCCATTTTAATTCATTTTCTTTAATGTTATATTCCTGCGGTAATTGCATAAAATTAAGTTTTTGTTGCTGTATATAAATATTTTTAATAAAGTTTAAAAAGTAAGTCTATTTAACAAACTTTACGGGTCCGTAGCTCAGCCTGGAAAAGAAAGGTCTTTGGGTAAGAGAGCATACGGCTGAAGACCGTAGTATCGGGAGTTCAAATCTCCCCGGGCCCATATCATTTTCAAAGTAATCGAGCTCTGGTGCGTTCCTCATTAATTCCCGACGTAAAAGATTTAAGTATACTTTAATTTTATCGTCTTATTAAAAATAGGATTGCACCAGAGCCACTAATCGTTAACTTTAAATAAAAGCAATTTATAATAATAATATGAGAAACGGTAAAAAAGGGGCTTTAGAGCTTTCTGTGAATACAATCATTATCATAGTTATTGGGGTTACTTTGTTAACGCTTGGATTGTTATTTGTTAGAAATATTTTTACACAAACAACAGATTTAAGTCAAACAGCTTTTGAAAATGCTAACAGAGAATTAGATGCCTTGGGAGGAAATATAAATGAATTTCTTACAATATCTCCAGAAACAGTTAGGGTTAAGGCCGGAGATTATTCCGGATTTACTATTTTAATAAGGAATGTTGAACAAAATAGTTATTCTGGTATTGTTGCCAAAGTAACAACCCAGCAAGAGGCCTTAAATAAAGGTGTAAAGTGTGTTTTTAATGATGACACGACTACAAAAAATGTTAGAACGCCCCTAAACACTGGTGCAGAAGATAGATTTAATTTAAGAGTTGAAACAGGAAGAGAATCTATTGGTGCTTTTGGATGCGAATTTAGTTTAAATGGCGGTGGAATAGAACAAAGCACATATTCAATAAGAAGAGATATCACGGTTATCGTCAGTTAAGTTTTTAAATAACTTTTAATTCTTTAATTTTATGATTACAAAGAATTTAAAATTGAACATTACTTTATATTATATCTTTAGCTTTATTGGGGGCGTGCAATTTTATGGCCCTGTTTTTGCTTTATTTTTCCAGAGTTTTTCTTTAAGCCAAGCACAGATCCTTTCATTTTTATCAATTTATGCAGTTTCTACAATATTGTTTGAGATACCGACAGGAATTTTTTCAGATTGAATTGGAAGGAAAAAAACCTTGCTTATATCCTCTGCATTACTATCGTTATGTTTTTTATATTCGCTTTTGGAGACAATTACTGGCAATTTGCCATAGCTTATCTAATTATGGGCATATCATCATCATTCAGTTCCGGAACAGGAGAGGCATTTCTATATGATACTTTATTAAACCTAAAGGAAAAAAATAGGTTTAAGAAAATTTTAGGTAAAATTATTTTTTTCGGGAACCTGGCAATAATCATGAGTATGGCCCTTGGTGGATTTTTATTTACCATAAATAACAAACTCCCTTATTTATTAACCGCAATAATTACTTCATTGAACATTTTCATTGTTTTATTTTTCAAAGAACCAGAAAGAGCCAAGATAAATAAAAACCTGCTTGAACATACCTTTGCAAGTTTTAAGATTTTTCGTAAAAATAAAAAATTACTAATGCTCTCTTTATTTAGCATCATAACCGTGTCTGCTATTGTAATTAGTTTTTTCTTAATCCAGCAGTATTATGAGTTTATTGGAATCCCCGTCGCATTAATTGGACTGGTTCTTGTAGGATCAAAAATAATTGAATCATTATCTTCAAGGTATGCTTATGTTATTGAAAGAAAACTAAAATTTAAAACATCTATAGTTTTAATTGCATTGTTAATTGTTTTAGGATACGGCTTAATGTCATTTTATTCATTTTACTGGGCATTCATCTTTGCTTATCTATTAAATATTGCACTTGGTTTTTCAGGCCCTGTATTCAGCGATTACATTAACAGGCATATTTCCTCGGATAAAAGATCAACGGTTTTATCAATAAAAAACCAGTTAAAAAATGTGGTATTCCTCATCATTCCCCCGCTTATAGGAAGAGTTGCAGACAAATCCTTGCAGCTATCTTTTAGTGTAATGGCAATATCAGCAACATTATTATATATCATTGTAATATACTACTTAATTAAACTTAATAATAATCAAAATGCTAAAACTCTATAACACATTCGCGAGAGAAAAAAAAGAAATCTTTATATATGACAATAAACCATAGTATTATGGTTAAAAATGGCTAATGAGATTGAAAAAATATTAAAAATTTTGATAGAAAATCAAGAAGAAAAGTTTAGCATTAGAAAATTATCTATTCTAAGAAAGATAAATTATAAATCGGCTCACAATGCAATAATAAAATTAGAAAAAGAAGGAATTATAAAACCCGAAAAATTTGGTAATGCTATCAACTGCTCATTTAATAAAAAATTTAATCCATTAGTTTTTAAGGTAGAACATGAAAGAAGGGAAAAATTATTAAAAAATAAAGATTTTAAAATTTTGTATTCAAAATTAAACAAACTCAAATTTCCTTTTATTGCTTTATTATTTGGGTCTCGTGTTAAAAAATACAATAGGCATTCGGATATTGATTTATTGATTCTGGGTGAAGGGGGGATGGAAATAGAACAAACAATCTCTTTAATGCCTTTAAAAATACATTTAACCAATATCTCACCTAGAGAATTTTTAAATATGGCAAAAAGTAAAGAATTTAGTGTTGTTTCAGAAGCAATCAAAAAGAATATAATCTTAATCGGAATAGAAGATTATTACAGGTTATTAGAAGATGCTAGATAAAAAAAGAATAAAGGAAGCAGAAAATAATGTTAAGAGGTATTTAGAAGAAGGTTTATTAAAAAAGATTAAAGAGCATAATGATGATATATTTAATACATTTAAAAAAAATTCAGAGGAGAGTTTAAAGGTTGCTGATTTGTTATCAAAAAATAGTTTATCTTGGCTTTGGACAGTTGTCTGTTCTTATTATTCAATGTTTTATATTGCTAATGCTGTTATTTATAAGATGAGTTATAAAATTGGTGAGAAAATAGCTCATAAAGTTACGAGCGATACATTAATAGTTTATGTCAGAAAAAAATTAAAGGAAAGTTTATTAGAAGATTTTGAAGCAGCTAAAGAAGAAGCATTAGAACTAGCCGGCATTAAAGCAGATGAGCTAATTGAAAGTTTTGATTTTGAGAGGGTTAAGAGATCAAGATTCCAGTATGAAATGGCTGAACCGATAAAGAAAACCAAAGCTGAAACTTCTTTAACAAGAGCCAAAAAATTTATTTTTGAAATGGAGAAAATATTATTAGAAAAATAATAAAATATTAATTTAACAAAGATGGGAACATAAAATGCTAAAACCATATAACACATTAACGAGAAAAAAAGAAATATTCAAGCCAATTAAAGATAAACAAGTGGGGATATACACCTGCGGACCAACGGTTTATTGGTATCAACACATTGGAAATTTAAGATCTTATATTTTAGCTGATATTTTAAAAAAAGTTTTCTTATATCATAATTATAAAGTTAAACATGTAATTAATGTTACAGATGTCGGACATTTAACAAGCGACGCCGATACTGGGGAAGATAAAATAGAAATGGCTGCTGCAAAGGAAGGTAAAAAAGCGGAGGATATTGCTAATTTTTACTGGAAAATTTTTAGAGAAGATTTTAAAAAATTGCGAATAGCTGAGCCAGATATCTGGTGTAAAGCAACAGATAATATTAAAGAGCAGATTGAATTAATAAAAAAATTAGAGAAAAAAGGTTTTACATATAAAACAAATGATGGAATTTACTATGATACCTCTAAATTTAAAAATTATGGTAAATTAGCAAAATTGAGGGTAGAAGGATTAGAAGCCGGAAAAAGAATAGGGATGAAAGAAAAGAAAAATGTGACTGATTTTGCTTTATGGAAATTCTCTGAAAAACCGGGGTTAAGGCAACAAGAATGGAAAAGTCCGTGGGGTCTTGGTTTTCCTGGCTGGCATGTCGAATGTTCTGCAATGAGCATGAAGTATTTGGGGGAAAATTTTGATATACATACGGGGGGGGAAGATCATATTTCAGTACATCATACAAATGAAATCGCCCAATCAGAAGCTACTACTGGAAAAAAATTTGTAAATTATTGGATTCACGGAGCTTTTTTAACATTCAGGGGAGAAAAGGTAAGCAAAAGTAAAGGCGGACTTTACACCATTGAAGAATTAGAAAGATTGGGGTTTAAACCATTAGCCTATAGATACTTTTGTTTGGGAGCACATTATAGAAGCCCATTGGATTTTACTCTGGATAATCTAAAAAACGCTCAGAACTCTTATGAAAGAATTAAAAATATTATCTCTGAATTAAAAGATGATAAAAAAATAAATAAGAAATATTTGCAAGAATTTGAAAAAGCAATTGATGACAATTTAGATATGCCAAAGGCAATATCTATTTTATGGGGCTTGTTAAGGGACGGAAATGCATACGGTAAACTTAGGACAATAAAAGAGATGGATAAGGTTTTTAGTTTAGATTTGTCTAAAAAAGAAAACTTGAAGATTCCTAAAGAAATAATTAAACTAGTAAATGAAAGGGAAAAAGCAAGAAAAAATAAAGACTATAATGAATCAGATAAAATAAGAAAAGAAATTAGGGATAAAGGATATTTAATCGAGGACTCTGATTCTGGTTACATTATTAAGAAAGCTTAATTCTTACATAATAAGTTAATTAAAAACATTTATAAAGGTATATATTCTTACATAATAAGTAAATTTTACTAAAAATTTAAATAAAATCTTACAAATTATGTATAAAATAGAAATATTTATATATTAATTATCCTACATAATAGGTAAATCAAATTAAAAATGTAAGAATCGTCTTACAAAATAAGTATGAAATAGAAATATTTATATATTAATTATCTTACATAATATGAAATTCAACAATAATTTAGTAATAAACTAATTCTTACATATTAAGTATATTTTAGAAAGATTTATATATAATAAATCCTACAAAATAGGTATAAATCAGTTAGTCAGAGATATCTTATTGTCTGACATATTAAGTAGAAAATAAGTGATAATATATTGAAAAAATCTGACAAATTAAGTAAAAGAGATGTAGTTTTACCTAGTTTAAATAATGACGATAATTTAATTATTTTATATAAAGAGAACAAAAAATTACTAGAAAAAGCATCAAGGATAAAAAAAGAGAATAAATTAAGCAACGAGGAGTTTATAAAATTAATAAAAGAATATATACCAATACCAATTTCTATTTTCAAGAATAATTCTCCATTAGAGGCATTAGTTAAATATCTTAAAGAAAACTTGGATTTAAGCTTAAGCGAGATTTCTAGATTATTAAAYCGTGACCAGAGAACAATCTGGATTACCTATGATAACGCGAAGAAGAAAATTAAAAATCTAGATGTAAGTTCAAAGATTACCATTCCATTAACCTATTTCTCTGAGCGTGAATTAAGCATTTTGGAAAATTTAGTTGATCACTTAATTGAACAAAAATTCTCTCTGCCAAAAATTTCTGAATTATTAGAGCGAAATTACAAGACAATTTACACAATTTATACGAGGATAAAGAAAAAAGATGCCAGATAAAACTACATTACAGAGAAGAAAGCAAGAATTGCTTGTTTATTTAGAGCAGGCAGCGCGGTATAAAACTGAGACAATAAAATTTGTCGGTGAATTAAGAACTAAATTATACGAAGATAGGATTTCTTCAGCCGAGTTCAATTATAAATTGAATTTGGCGCTAAAGGGGAGAAAGGCAGAGGAATGGATCAATTATTATGATTCATTGATAAAAAGCTATAACAAAGAAATAAGCAATATAACCGAAAAGTTAAAAGAAAATCAAAATACAGCGTTCGGTGCAAATTCTGTTTTAGTAATATTGTTCTTTTTTATGATAGCAATTACAGGGATTATTTTAATCAAGCCGCAGATTACGGGGTTTGTAGTTTATCAACCTGGGGAAATTATTAATGATACTTTAACTTTAACAATTCCTGAAAATTTAACAATAAATGAAAGCATTGTAAAAGTAAATTTAAATGCACAACAAAATGAATTGCCTTTAAGTAATTTTGATATTGAATTAAATTTAGTTACAATAAATTTAGAGCGATTTAACCTATTGGCAGAAGAGGGAACTTTAACTGCACAAATTATTTTCAATAACTCAATAATAAGCGAAGCGAGTTTATTAATTGAATTGCAACAGATTACGCAACCGATTATTGAAGAAAACATTACTAATCTAACCATTCCAGAAATTCCTCAGATAAGTACGACAGAAAAATTTGATAATGTTACAATTCCAAAAGTTCCAAGGTTTATCGAACAACAAAAAATTTATACAATAGAAGAAATAATTAATGAAGGAAATATAAATATTCCTAAAGAGAAGATTAAAAATATTAATAAAATTAGTTATGCTTCTGAGGAAGTTACTTTAAACGACAATAAAAAAACTTTAATAATACATAAACCAATCATTAATAGCAAGGAATTTAACGAGGCTGTTCCTTTAATTGAAAAAGATGATTTTACTTATTCTGCAAGTTTTGAAGATACGGCAATTGAAATTGAATTTGATTCACCAGAAATAAAACAAGATAAGACAAATAAAAAATTTAAGAAAAATAAAGCTAGCAATACAGATTCTTGGAAAATTTCTTATAATTATTTACTTCCTTCACAGGATTTTAAAGCAAGATTTAGGATAAGTTCTAGCTCGCCAATTCAAGTTGTAGAGGACTATTATGGAATTATTAAAGCTGGAAAATTTAATTTAGATTTTACAACAGAAAGGGATAATAATTTTGACATTGAAATTAATCAAGTTAATTCTAATATTGTTTATTTATATTTAAATAAAAACTATTCAGAATATGGGAAGTTTGTTAATGATGAAATTATATTAGATCCTACATTAACAGTTGATGGAACAAGTTATGAGGTTTGTTATGAATTTCCAAATTACACTCAAATTGAGGTTATCAATAATGGTGTTTTAACAGTATGCGCAAGAACCACAGCTGTTGGAAGCGGTTATGCTAATATTACTTTAGGAAATGATGGAAATTTTTCTTTATCAGGTAATTCAAGAATAGAAGGAGGAGGAATGGGGGCTACTGGTGGTGCTTCTTGTACTGGTAATAGTTGTAGTGCGGTGGCCGGAGAAAATGGAGAAAATTGGACTGTTGGAGCTGGTGGAACTGGAAATAATGGTGGGGGTGGTGGAGGAGGAAGAAGAGTTGGAAATGCAGATAGTACAGGCGGGGGTGGTGGAGGATTTGGGGGAACAGGTGGAACTGGAGGAGAGGAAGCTGCTGATGGTGTACAACCAACAGGGGGACAACCTTATGGAAGTGCGACAGGAGAAGTTTTATTTGGTGGTTCTGGCAGCGGAGGAAGTGCCGGTGATGCTGGAGCTGCAGCAGGTGTACAAGGAGGGGCTGGTTTAAGGATTAATGCTAGTGCAGGCTGGATTACAATTTATGGTATAATTAATATGTCTGGGGCAAATGGAACAGATGGTGATGGTTCAGATAATTCTGGTTCAGGAGGCGGTTCAGGAGGACATGTTATTTTAGAAGCAAGAAATTTAAGTTTGGGTAATGGTGCAAAAATATTCGCAGATGGAGCAAAGGGGGGTGGCGGAGGATCTGGTTCTTGTGGGGGTGGAGGCGGTGGCGGAGGAAGAATTCTTTATATCTATACAACAGCCATAATAAGTAGTACGTTCCAAAATTTCACGCTTGGAGGAAATATTGGTGTTGGTTCAAATACTAATTGTGACGCTGGTTCAGGTGCTCCAGAGCCTACTGTGGGTACAGATGGAACAATAGCTCATGTTTCAAGAACTTTTCCAGATCCGCCAGAACCAAATTCTCCACCAAATAATGTTTCTAGTTTAGTAATCAATTCAACTACAGTGACGCAGACAAATTATACAAATGAAACAATACAAGTAAGATTTAATGTTTCAGATATAAATACAGGAGATACTTTAAACTATAGTATACAATGGATTAGAAACAATAAAACTAATTTTACCTTAGTTAATTTAGCTTTAAGTAATCCTGGAGCAACTGTTGAAAATTTACAGCCAGATAATACAACAAGAGGAGATACTTGGATGGTTCAAGTTTTAGTATGCGATAATAATAATGCTTGTAATGCTTTTGCTAATACAACTGAATTATTAATAATAAGCACCCCCCCCAACAATAGAACTCCTGTAATAATTAATTCAACTTTAAATTTACAATTAAATTTAACTACAGAAAATTTACAAGTAAGAGTTGATGTAAATGATACAGACACTATAGACTTATTAACTTATAACATAACTTGGCTAACAGAGGATAGAATTAATTTTACTCTTCCAAATATTTCAATAAACAATCCAGGAACTATTGTTGAAACATTACCGCATACAAATACAACAAAGGGGCAAAACTGGAGTGCACAGATTGTAATTTGCGATCAAAGTTATGTTTGCTCTCGCTTTGTAAACTCAACAAAATTATTAATTTTAAACAGCAATGCAACAATTACTCAACCCGCATTCAATCAAACAAGTTATAATACAGAACAAATAATCAATGTAAGCTTGGTTTTTTCAGATGATGACCAAGATGCAAATAGTGTAACATTTGAATGGTTCAAGAATGATGCCTTAATTAAAAGAGCTACAAACGGCAATCTTGCAAATGGCACAAACTCAAGTGATATTTTAACGCCGGATAATTTTGTGGTTAATGATAACATAATTGTACAGGCATTTGCATATGATGGGGAAAGAAATTCAACTCTATTAAACTCGACTACATTAACAATACAGTCTGCAAATACTGCTCCAAATAATCCGACTGCTTTAATATTAAATTCAAGCAATACAGCACATACTAATTTAACAAATGAGGACTTATTGATGATTTTCCAGTGTGATGACCCGGATGCAAGCGATACATTAACATTCCATCTTACAGCATTTAAAGATTTTGAAAATAAATTCCAATTGCAGGGAAGCTGCAATGATCCTGAAAACAAAACTGTAATTTTAAGCCATGTTAACACAACAAAGAATGATACCTGGAGCTTTTCAGTTAATGTAAGCGACGATAGTAGTGCTTACTCGGCCACAATTTCAACCGTAGTTAATTTAAGTATTTTAAACACAGCACCAATTATAGGAAATGTTACATTAGATGAAGCAGATAATATCAATTTAGTTGAAAATGGAAACAAAACATTTAGATTTAGCTTTGTTGTAACAGATGCTGATAATTTAACAGATATTGTTAATATCTCTGCTGTTGCGAACATAACAAGAGGATTTGAAAACACTGCAGAAGCAATAAGATACAACGATACATTTGTAAATTCTGGAGATGGGGGTTGTAATGCTGTAAACTTAATTCTGCCTAACAGTAAAAACTTTTCTTGTACGATTAATGTTGTGTTTTATGATGGTGCAGGAGCATGGAATATTTCAGTAAGAATAAATGATAGTGTTAAAAGAACAGATATTGTTGATTATGCATTTGCGCAAAATAATACTCAAACATTTACAATAAATGAACTAACTGCTCTGGTAATTTATCCTAGCACAATATCATTCCCGACAATCGCGTTGGGTGATGTTAATGTAAGTGCAAGAATAAACATTACAATTAATAATACGGGTAATGATGATATTTCAGGAAGAGAATTAAGTGGAGAAACAATTAATATTACTGCTATAACCTTAATTGGAGAAACAGATAGTACAACTGTGATTCCAACAAATAACTTTTCAATTGGAACAACAGAAGGAATGGGTGTAGCCCCGGCTTACTGTGATCCATCTGTCAGTAATTTTAAAAATGTTACAAAATTAATAAACACAACAGCCGCATTATCTCCTTATAATAATTTCAGCGGACCAATTAATGGAAGTTATGTATTAGCGCAGGCTATAGGGGCACAAGAGATATTACAGATATGTTTATTAGACGTGCCAGATGATTTAACTGCTGGACAAAATTATTCGAGCAGTAAATCGGGAACGTGGAGTATCTCTATATTTTTCTTTAGAAGAAGAAAAGATAAATCATACGAAAAGAACAAGGAAGCAATAAATTCTGTAATTAGAATAAAAATTGGAAATAAATTAAATGATAGAGAATTCATGAGATTAATTAATTATGAAGAATCAATCTTAATACCAATTTCTATTTTCAAAGATAATTCTCCATTGGAGGCGTTAGTTAAATATCTTAAAGAAAATTTGAATTTAAGCTTGAGCGAGATAGCTTCTTTATTAAATCGTGACCAGAGAACAATCTGGATTACCTATGATAACGCAAGCAGAAAAATAAATGGATTGGAAGGATTAAGTAAGAAATTGATCCCGATAAATGTTTTCTCCAACAGAAAATTAAGTATCTTAGAAAATACAGTTTATTACTTGGTAAATAAAGGAATTTCATTGAATAATATCGCTAAAATATTGAACCGTAATTACAAGACAATATGGACAACTTATAGCAGGACCAAAAATAAACATTTGGAAGAAAAAAAGCAAGGTTTATAAATAAGTTAATGGCCATATAATAATCATAAGATGATAAAAATGCCAAAAAAAGAGACAACCTTACTTGTATTAACGATTATAGTTTTATTTACGTTTTTCTTATCTCCAAGATTAGCATCTGCTGATTTTTCAGATATTTTTAATAAAATTACAGGTTTTGGTAGCAGCCCCCAAACACTTGGCGTGTCTGTCCAAACAAATTCTATTCCAGTAATTGGAAATGTTACTGTTTATAATTCACCATTTAGCGCTGTTGAAAGCGGGAATAACTCGGTGTTTTTTAGCTTTGTTGTAACAGACGCGGATGGTGATAATAACATTTTAAATGATTCCGCTGTTGCGAATATTTCAAGAACAGGAGAAACAGCAAGGTATAATGATACGTTTATAGATAATACCCTTGGTGGTTGCGTAGCTCAAGAAAGAGGATCAAATTTTAAAAATTTTACATGCAATATAAGTTTTGTATATTATGACGGTGCTGGAGCATGGAATATAAGTGTAAGAATAAATGATAGCGCTGCCGCTTTTGCACAAAATATAACCCAGACGTTTACAATAAATGAATTAACTGCCTTGGTAATTTATCCCAGCACAATTTCATTCCCAACAATCGGGTTAAGTGATGTTAATGTATCAGCAAGGGCTAATTTAACAATTAATAATACAGGTAATGATGACATATCGGGAAGAGAGTTTAGTGGAGAATATATTAATTTCACGGCTATAGCTTTAGTCGGAGAAAGTAACAGCAACACAGCCATTCCAACCAATAATATCTCAATTGGAACAACAGACGGCTTAGGAACACAACCTGCTTTTTGTGATGTTTCAAGAACAGCAAATGTAACAAAACTAATTAATCATACATCTGCATTATCTCCTTATAATAATTTCAGTGCTGGAATAAATGGAAGTTTTATGCTTGCGCAGGCTACAGGGGCACAAGACATATTACAGCTTTGTTTCCTAGATGTTCCCGATGATTTAACTGCACAAAATTATTCAACAACTAAATCAGCATCATGGAGTATAATAATATGGTAAACATAAAGATATTAGTTTGGAGTATTTTTTTATTGGTTATATTAAGTTATAGTGTAGATTCTTTTGGTGTTAGCTCTCCTTATTGGGATGAAAATCCTCTATACCTAAACCCTGGAGAAAGTAAAGAATTTGAAATGGTTTTACAAAATATGGTCGGTGATCAAGATATAACCGTAATTGCGGAACTGAATAGCGGAAGTGAGATTGCTAGCTTAATGGATGAAAGTACAACTTACAACATTCCTATTGGAAACAGCAATACTCCTGTAAAAATAAAAATTAATATTCCAGAAGACGCTAAATCGGGGCAGGAGTGGCAGGTTGGTGTGGCATTCAAAACAGTTGTAGAAAACACAGGGGGTGTTGGCATAGGTGGTGCTGTAAGCAAGGGATTTAAAGTAATTGTAAAGAAAGAACAAGCCCCTAGTGGAACAGCAGTAGGAGGAGCATTATCAACCCAAACCTTAGGATTTTTAGTTTTGGTTATAGCATTGATAATTTTAGTGTTAATAATTAAATATTTCCACAAAAAGAAGGAAAATAAAAATGTATGAAATATGCAAATATATTAATTCTATTATTAATATTAACTAGTTCTTTTTTTATTATTCAATTATTTCAGGATAAAGAAGCCATCAATAATATAAACGAGATAACTGCAAAAACAATTTTAAAAATACAAACCAAGGCCACATCTGTTGTGCTTGGTTTATCCCTTACCGTAGATGCAAGTCCCCCGAAAATCTTTATTGCTTCTCCTTTAAATAAAAGATATAATTACAATAACTCTATAGAATTAAATTTTACGGTTATAGATGATAATTTGGATATAATTTATTATAATATTGATAATGGGACAAACACAACAATAACAGCAAACACGACATTTTCAGTTAACTTAACAAACACGCACACATTAACACTATACGCAAATGATACCGTTGGGCAATTAAACTCAAGTTCTGTGACCTTTAGTGTTAATATAAGTGCTCCTTGGAATGTTACATTTACAGAATTCTCTGGCGGAACGACGAATTTTAATTTATTAAATAAAACTCAGCAGGCAAACATACAAAATGCAATTATAGAAAACCCAACTTACGCCAGGTTATCTTTCAATAACGCAATTAACATAAGCAGGGAATTGAATATAAATAATTTCATTAATATATCATCTAACAGGGTAGAAATACAAAGTGAAAATATCTCAGAGTTTAACAAAAATGCTTTGATTTATTTGTATGATCTAACATTTACAAATCCAAGGCCATTAAGAGACGGTTCTTTATGTCCTAGTTCAATATGTACAGAAATCAATTTCAGCAATAATATATTTGTGTTCAATGTAACTGGGTTTACAGTTTATTCTTCTGAAGAAACTCCCTCCAGCGGAGATAGCGGAACTGGCGGTGGAGCCGGTGGCGGAGGTGGAGACGGGGGCGGAGGAGGGTCTACTTTAAGTGATTTTATGGTAAATAGGGACTTGATCAAAGTTTCATTATTACAAGGAGAAACCAAGCGTGAGATAATTGAAATTGAAAATACCGGAACATCGACATTAAACTTGCAGATTGATTTAGAAGATATTCAGGACCTTCTAATATTCCCCGGGGGCGTTAGTAAATATGCTCTAACTTTAAAACCAAGAGAAAAACAAGCCGTACAGTTAATATTTAATGTAGCCCAAGATTATGAGCCAGGAATTTATCCTGGAAAAATTGTAGTCAAATCTCCAATAACCCAAAAAATAATCACAACCATCGTTGAGGTTGAATCAGCTGAAAAGATTTTTGATGTTGATATTAGACTGCAAAATAAAGCTGTGATTAGAGGGGGTGATTTAACAGCTGAAATAACCATATTCAATCTCGGGGAGGATCTTGGCAGAGTAGATACGCAGGTAGAAGTCGGGGTAAAAAGCTTAGATGGAACAGTAATTATAAGCGAGGATACGCGATTGGCTGTCCAGACTCAGGCAAGCTTCACAGAAAGTCTTTTAATTCCAAGGTATTTGGACGAGGGGAGGTATGTTCTTTACGCGAATGTAAGGTTTAATAATGAAGTCGGAACTGCTACAGAAATATTTGAGGTCATTGCAAGACCAACAGGATTTTTGGCATTATCTACGTTGTGGATTTATATAATCCCGGGATTTAGCTCAATAATTATAATATTAATATTGCTTGAATATTTAAGACACCATTACAAAAAAAAGAGATTGCCAGAAAGAGAAGGGCCGGTAATTTTAGAAAGGATTGCTAAAAAAACAGAAAAGTTTGATGTTAAAAAATTCTTGAAGGATGTTGAAAAGGAAGATCCACACGGGTTGCATAAAAGAACTTTAGAAACCAAATTGAAAGTTTTAAGACAAGATTATGAACTCGGATTAATAAATGAAACGGAATATTTCGGGGCAAAAGATAAAATAGAGAAAATACTGAGAGGAATTACTTAAGTTTATATTTTAATTCCATGAAATAAGCATAAGACAATATTAAAAATATCGTTGCGGCAAATATAAATGGGATCTGTAAAAATATTCGGGCAAATAATAATTTTTCAGTTAAAATATCCTGGGGCAATCCAATGATAGCGAGATTATTTGAGTACAATCTTAAAAGTATTCTGGCTAGAATAAAGATGAATAGGAAAAAAATAGCAAGATAAATATATGGGCTATCTTTCCTGTCTTTATAATCTAATTTTAATAAGTTTAACATATAAATAGAGATGATAATAAATAAAATACCGATGCACCATAATGTTATTCCAACAAGATCTGGCATTATAGTTTACTCCTTCCTTTAAGATAAGAATATATTAATAGAGATGCAATTAACATTAATAATCCCAAAATAAATATGGTAATATCGATGGGCAGTACTCCTCTCGGAGCTTCAAGATTAAGAGTGTATAAAGCTGCATTAGTCAATGCTAGAGGAATACAAACCAGGTATAAATAGTGAGCCTTTAAGCTAATATTATTTCTTTTAAAACCAATTTCAAATGTTCTAAATAATAAAAATAATAGAATACAAAAAACAGTCCATGCATATACTCTAAAAGTAGTTCCAATTAAAGCATATATTAATGCGTTTTGGGTTAAATTTTCTACCAATTTATCAAAATTTATCAATAATTGATTACTATATAAATTTTGTTATGGAAAGCTTTTTAAATCGTTCATTTATAAGCTAGTTTATGGCAACAGTTTATGACGTTAAAGCTAATGAAATAATAAATAAGAGCTCAGAAGAGCTAAAGAAATTAGCTAAAGTTCCTTCATGGGCAAAATATGTCAAAACTGGTGCGGGAAGAGAACGTCCGCCTATCGAAAGAGACTGGTACTACAAAAGATTAGCTGCCATATTAAGAAGTGTTTATTTATACGGACCCATAGGTGTAAATAAATTAAGGATAAGATATGGAAATCGCAAGAATGTTGGAGTGACTGGAGAACGTGTTTATAGGGGGTCTGGAAAGGTCATAAGAACATGCTTGCAAGAGTTAGAGAAATTACAGTTTATTAAAAAAGTTGAGAAAGGAATTCATAAAGGAAAGGTTATTACAGGCAAAGGAAAAAGCTTTTTGGATAAATTAGCAAAACAAATAAAATGAACCAGGATTCAAATAGGGATTTAGAGTTACAAAAGCAGATACAGGAAATAGAGAACATAGCAAAACAATACCTTGGCAAAGATGCATTACAAAGGTATGGAAATCTAAAAACAGCATTTCCAGATAAAGCAATTAAAATAACAACATTAATCGTACAATTAATAAACAGCAACCAAATAGCAGAAAAATTGGATGATGAAAAATTCAAATTTTTATTATCCCAAATAGATAATAAGAAAGATTTCAGGATTATAAAATGACGCGAAATAAAAGACTTGGAAAAAAATTAAGATTAGCAAAAAGAATTAAGCAGAGTAGATGGGCTCCTTTTTGGACAGTTCCTAAAATTTATGGAAAAACGAGAAGAGTGCATCCAGGAAGGCATACTCGCGTAAAGAGAAACTGGAGAAAGACCAGGACAAAGGCATAAAAATGGCAGAAGAAAAAATCTATACAATACCCTTAAGAAGAGAATTTTTGAAAGCGCCGAGATATAAACGAAGTAAAAGAGCCATTTCTGCCATTAGAAATTTTTTAATGAGGCATATGAAAGCTGAGGAAGTCAAAATTGGGAGTTATTTAAATTTAGAGATTTTTAAACACGGAAGAAATAATCCTCCAGGGAAAATTAAGGTCAGGGCAGTAAAAGACAAAGTTAAGGTTAAAGACAGAGAACTAGAAATCGTAAGGGTAGATTTAATTAATGCCCCTATAGCTCTCAAAGAAGAAAAAATAGAGAAGAAAAAAACCGCCAAGAAAGAAGAAATTAAAGTTGAGGAAACAAAAGCAGAAGCGAAGGTTGAAGAGCAGGAAAAAGAAAAGAAAGAAGTTCTAGAGCATACAAAATTAGAGAAAAGGGAAAGAAAAACAAAATCATTTGTTAATAAAACAAAGCCAACGCAGGAACAAAAGATTTCCGGAATTATTGGAAGCACAGGCAAATAAGCTTAAATAATAATACTAATTGTTAATTTTGTGGAAGATTTATTGCCATTTGAAAAAGTAAAGCGGGAAATCTTTGTAAAGAAAGAATCTGAAACAAATTGGGCTTATGGACAAGACCCAAATAAAAGAAAGGTTGAAGAATTAATTAATTATGGGGTCATTAACTTAAATAAGCCAAGCGGACCTACAAGTCATCAAGTTTCGGATTATGTACAAAAAATTCTTAATATAAACAAAGCGGGTCACTCTGGAACCCTTGATCCGGGGGTTACGGGAGTCTTGCCAATTGCATTAGAAAAGGCGACAAGGATAGTCCAAACTTTATTAACAGCAGGAAAAGAATATTTTGGATTGATGCATTTGCATAAAAAAATTGAGGATGATTTAATTTACAAAACAGCTGAAGAATTTGTTGGAAAAATCAAACAGCTTCCCCCAATAAGAAGTGCTGTCAAAAGACAGTTAAGAACCAGGGAGATATATTATTTAAAGATTTTAGAAATCAGTGAAAAAGACGTTTTGTTTAAAATCGGGAGTGAAGCGGGATTTTACGTAAGAAAATTCTGCCATGATTTTGGCTTAAAATTAAAGACAAATGCACATATGTCTGAATTAGTCAGAACAAAGGCAGGTCCTTTTACAGATAAAACATGGGTAACATTGCATGATTTGAAAGATGCCTATACCTTGTACAAGAAAAATGAAGATGAAGAATATATTCGCAAGATAATTTTACCAATTGAAAAAGCTGTTGAACATCTGCCAAGAATATGGGTGCATGATTCTGCTGTTTCAACATTGTGTCATGGTGCTGATTTATCTATCCCGGGAATTAATAAATATAATAATTTTAATGAAAATGAAGTTGTTGCTGTAATGACATTAAAAGATGAGTTAATTTGCCTTGGAAATTCTTTAATTAATTCCAGCGAAATCGCAAATAATGATAAGGGCAAGGCTGTAAAGATTAATAAGGTATTTATGGAAAGAAGCTTGTATCCAAAAAATTTATATATGGTAAAAGAATAATTAAATTAAGAATTAAAGGGGGTGTAATGAATGGCTAAAAAAGGCGGAGGAGTAGGTTCCTGGGCGTTTATTATCGGTATTGTGGTAGCAGTTTTAGTTGGCTTGTTCGGAACATTAAGTTCTTTGTGGCTAGGAATTTTAGTGGTTTTAGGTTTGATTGTTGGCTTATTAAACGTAACGGGAAGTGAAACAAATAACTTTTTATGGGCAACTGTAGCCTTGGTAATTGTGAGCGCTTTTGGTAGAAATGTGTTGGGAACTATTTCTGTTTTAGGAAGCGTTTTGGATGCTATAATGGCATTGGTTGTTCCAGCTACTGTAATAGTTGCGTTAAAGGCAGTCTATGGATTAGCAAGACACTAATCCTTTTTTTCTTTTTTTAAATAATTTTATAAACCAAAATAATATTTCTAAAGTATGAGAAATGTAAAGTTTAAAGAAAAGGTTTAAATAATCGTTATTCAGCGAATATTAAAATGCAACCAGAAGAGCAATTAATAAAACAGAGGATAGAAAAATTACATAAAATAGAGAAATTAGGGATTAATCCTTACCCTTACAAATTTGAAGTTAAAAATTTCTCTGATAATATTTTAAGAGAATATTCCAAGTTAAAAGAAGGGGGAAAAAGCAATAACAAGGTAACTCTAGCCGGAAGAATTATAACATTAAGGCCGATGGGTAAGATTGCCTTCGGTCATCTACAGGATCAAAAAGGAAAAATCCAATTTTTTATAAATGATAAAGAAATTGGTAAAAAAGAATTTGAATTGTTTAATTTGCTTGATTTGGGAGACATAATCGGAGTCCAAGGAACTATTTTCAGGACAAAGGCTGGCGAGATTACAATTTTAGTCAAGAAACTAGAATTATTAACAAAATCTTTACGTCCTTTGCCGGATAAATGGCATGGCTTAAAAGATATTGAAGAAAGATACAGAAGAAGATATGTTGATTTGATTGTTAACCCAGAAGTAAAAGATATTTTTATTAAAAAATTTAAAATTATAAATTCAATAAAAGAAAGTTTGAACAAGGAGGATTATATTGAAGTTGACACCCCGGTAATACAACCAATTTACGGTGGAGCAGCTGCCAAGCCGTTCAAGACTTATGTCAATGATTTAAAGAGAGATGCGTTTTTAAGAATCTCGGATGAACTTTATTTAAAGAGATTAATCGTGGGGGGTTTTGATAGGGTATATGAATTAAGCAAGGATTTCAGAAACGAAAGCATAGACAGCACACATAATCCGGAATTTAGCATGATAGAATTTTATCAAGCTTATGCAGATTACGATGAAATGATGAAATTAACTGAAAGAATAGTCAGTAATGCAAACAAAGCAATAAACAATAAAAACGAGATTACTTTTATGGGAAATAAAATTAATCTTAAAACACCATTTAAGATTATAACGATGAAAGATGCAGTCAAAAAATTCGGGAACATTGATGTTGATAAGTTAAATGACAAAGAATTATTTAAATTAAAAGATAAATATAAATTAGAGCATAAAGGAGATTTAACCCGCGGCTGGATGATTCAGTTATTGTTTGAGCATTTTGCAGAACCAAAGCTAATGCAGCCCGTATTTATAATTGAACATCCAAGAGAAACAACCCCCCTGTGCAAATGGAGCAGAAAAAACCAGGAATTAATTGAAAGGTTTGAGTTATTCATTGGAGGTTTTGAAATAAGCAATGGTTATTCTGAATTAAATCACCCAATTGTACAGAGAAATTTGCTAGAAGAGCAGGCTAAAGAGCTAAGAGAAGGTGTGGAAGAAGCCAACCCAATGGATGAGGATTTTATTAGGGCAATAGAACAAGGAATGCCCCCAACAGGCGGAGTCGGAATTGGCACAGACAGGTTAACAATGGTTCTTACAGGCAGCAATTCAATAAAGGATGTTATTTTATTTCCAATGATGAAAAATTGAGTTAAATTTATATATCTTAAAAAAGGATAATTAATATGGCAAAAGAAACTTTGGTGGTAAAAAGCAGGTTAAAGGAGGTTGTGTTGAAATACGGCAAGAATAAGGTAAGGAATATGTCAGAAGATTTTGCAAAGAGATTAAGCGAGGAAGTTGAAAGTTTAATTACCAAGGCTGTTAAAAGAGCAGAGGAAAATAAACGTGCTACTGTACAATCAAGGGATTTATGAAAAGCTTTTTATTTAGGTTGATTTTCTTTATTTGAATGAGTTTAAAGGCTAAGGGAAATCGGGCAGAACGTGAACTTTTAGATATGTTTTGGAATAATTCTTTTGCGGGCTTTAGGGCTCCTGGATCTGGTTCAACACCTTTGCCAAGTCCTGATTTACTTGTAGGAAACGGAAAAAGATATCTGGCAATAGAATGTAAGTCAATAAAAGCAAAATCTAAATATCTTGAGCCGGAACAAATTAAAGAATTAGTTGAATTCGGCAAGAAATTTGGTGCAGAACCCTGGATAGGTTTGAGATTTAATAATTTGGGCTGGTATTTTGTACAGCCACATAAACTAAAGAGAACAAAAAACGGAAGCTTGGTAGCATCATTGCAGTTTCTACAGAAAGAGGGATTAACATTCAAAGATTTAATAAAGTAATTATTGAAGCATTAATCTTAATCATTTCTATTATCATAATCTCTCAAAATTCAGAGGCAACTACAGTAATAAATGAAATTATGTATAATCCTGAAGGAAGCGATAATAATAAAGAATTCATAGAAATTTATTCCGATGATTACACAAATTTAACAGATTTTATTATAGAGGATATTTCTAACGAGGATGTTTTGAGTTTGGTTTATTATTATAATAGCAATTATTTTTTAATTGTTGAGAGTGATTTTGATTACAGTAACATAAATGCGAGTATTTATACAGTAGGATCTACAATTGGAAATGATTTAAACAATGATAATGATGTAGTAATATTCAGAAATGATGATGGAGAAATAATCGATGTTGTAGTTTATGATTCTGAATGGGGCGGTGATGGAAATAAATCTTTAGAAAGAATTTCTTTTAACGAATCTAGCAACGATGAAAGTAACTGGGCCGAAAGCAGGTATGCAGAAGGAACACCCGGCAGAGAAAATAGCATTATAATTAAAGATTTCAGTTCTATAGCGATAACTGAGTTTCTTCCAGATCCTGCAGGAGATGATGATATGGCAATGCCGGATGGTGAATGGGTTGAACTTTATAATTCTGCGAATGACAACATAGATTTAAGCGATTTATATTTTTTAGATGATTTCGGCCATGAAATAAGAATAGATGATACTCATGCAATGGATACTACAACAATAGAAGCAAATGATTTCTTAATAATTTACACTAACGGGTTTAGCGGCTTTTTAAACAATGATGAAGACCGAATAGGATTATACTACCTAAATGATTTGATTGATGAGGTTTCTTACAGTTCGTCCAGAGAAGATGTTTCGTGGGCAAAAATAAACAACTGGGTATTAAGCGAGCCGAGTCCTGGAAGTATAAATGAAAACATTAGCACTTTATTAGATTCTAGCGTAAAGATCATCAGCATATACTTGGGTAGCAATAACAAGGCGGAATTTGGCGATAATATTAATATTAGAATTCAGGTTGATAAGGGAGATACAACAAAAAATAGTATAAAGGCTTGGGTTGAAAAGGATAAAATCCGGGTAAGCAAACAAAGCGTTGTGAATGTTTATGGAAAATTCATAAATTATACTCTAACAATTCCTGTGCAACTAGATCCGAACTGTAATGGAAAATTCAAGGATGGAGAGTATAAATTAATCCTTGACGGATTAGATTCTTCAGATTTCAAATATTTTCAAGTAGAAGGCATAGGAACTTCCTTATGCGAAACAGTATTAAAAAACCAGGAAAGAACCATTGGATCTAGAGAATTGAATATACAACTTTTGGAAGTTCAGGCTGAAATGAATATGGATGAAGATGCTATGGTTAAAGTTAAAATAGATAATAATTCAAGCGAGCAGAGCAATGTAGAGTTATGGAGTTACATTTACAATGGTCCTGTTTCTTTATCAGGGGATAGGGAAGGAAATAAAAGAGTTGTAAGCTTGCCTGAGAAAAGTTCCACAATTGTAGAACTAAGAAACAGTTTAGAGGGTCACATAGAAGAAGGAGATTATAAAATAAAGGTGAATGTAAGAAAGCAGAACAGGAAAACCCCCGACGAGTTTGTATCAAGTATAAGGATATTAGACAAAAATACGTTTTCTGGCAATGCACCCAATCCAGGTAATTTAATAAGCGGTGGCACGATTTATGAATCAAGTGACACTAAAGCAAAGAATTCAATAAGCTATATTTTGATTATAACATTATTAATAATTATCATTTTCATTTTATTTAGAAAAGGTTTATAAATTTAGTTAATCGGGATTTATTATGGCAAAAATATTCGCAAGAGTTGTAATCGAATTAGCAGGATTCCCAAAAGAGCACATAGAAGAGGTAATGAAAAAAATTATTAATAAAATAAAAGAAGGGTTTGAGGTGTCCAAATCAGAAATTTTTGAAAGCGTCGAGTTGAAGGATAAAATGGCTGGTTTTTGGAGCGTTTTCTCCGAGTTAGAAATTAAATTTGAGGATATAAATACAATAACTGTTTTCTGCTTTGAATACATGCCAAGTTCTATAGAAATAATTGAACCGGAAGAATTAAGATTTAAGTCAACTGAAGTTGCGGGATTTTTGAATGATGTGTTAGCAAGGCTGCATGAGTATGACATGGTTGTCAAAAATCTGCAGGCTGAAAAAATTGTAATGAAAAAGAAGCAGGAAAATAAGCAGTGATTTAAGGTTTAAAAAAATCCTCGGATTCTTTTTTCTTATCCTTTTTGAATATAAAGTAAAGAAGCACGATCAATGCTAAAGGAATTAAAATAATAAATAAGAGGGTAAGATTATCTTTTCCCTCTTTTACTTGATCTGAAGCAGTTATATTTTTAACAGGCTTAGTCAGGTTACTTGAGCGTTCTTCTGTAATATTATTTAAGGGTTTTTCATCTAAAAAATTTATTTCCATAGGTATTGCTGAAACCAAATCATCATCTAACCTTAACTCGATGCTTCCTTGATAATCTAATCTAGACGGATTTTTGTTTTCATTTATCCAAACATATTGTGTCAGGGTTTCCCCTGGTTTGATTTCTCCGACAATCGCATAGTCTAACCTTACTATCTCTGCTAAATTACCTGTTAAAGAGAAGGTTAATCCATTAACAGCATAATTTAAAGTGTTTTTAATATAAAACGGGCCTTTCGGGGTGGAATTTTTTTCTAAAATAAAGTTTTTATTAAAATAAGTTCCAAGAGATGAGTTTAGTAAGATAATGTTCTCTTTTGTTATAATCAAAGGTTTGGTTTCTTTAGCAATATTATATGGGATTACTGGAATTAAATAAAATGTATCTAAATAATCTACCCTTATATTAAATTCATCTTCATTAACCGGAATTTCCAGATCAATACTGGCTGTATTCTCTAAGAACACTGTTTTGCTTAAATTAATTTCTTCTGATTTAATGGTTATATTTATTGGATTTCCGTAGTTGTTTATTTTTAATGTTGTTGAATTAACATGATTTAATATTGCTGGGAAAATTGATATTGAAGTAAGATTATCCAGGAAAAACTCTTTTGATTTGGAGGTTTTTCTCAGGATGTCATCCGTATATACTATATCCTTGACTAAAAAATGATATGTGCCGTTATCCAATTCCGGGATATTAAAATAAATAAAGTAATGATCTTTTGTAATCTCCTCTAAAAATACTGTTGTAGGAATAGTATTATTGTTTTTATCTATTAAAGCGAAATTAGAGGCAGTGATTTCGTCTGTTAAAGATAAATTAAAGCTTACTTCTGCCTGCAGGGTTTCGTGCTGATGATAGCTATCTTTTGCGATAGAAACTGTAATATCCTGTGCATTAACCAAAGGCAGTAAAAGTAATAATAAAATTAATATTTTTTTCATAATTATTTTCTTAATAATTTCTCGGCTTCTTTTATTGATTTATCCAACTCTTTTTCTAATGATTCGTCTACGTTGCTTCGTTTTGAAACTCTTGCTGGCTGATACGCTGTTCTTTCTTTTTTTGGTTGTTCATCATAAGTAAACGGAAAACCTTTGTTATTGTTTCCTTGCCTTGGTTTCTTGAAGAATTTGTTATAAGCAAAGTATCCCCCTACACCAAGTCCGATTATCAATATTATTAAAAGAACCCATAACCAGGTATTATTTTTTTCTTCTGTTACTCCGCAGTCTAGTGGGCATAATTCAGGTGTTTCTGTTGCAGTATCGCAGAATCCGTCTCCACATGAAGGTTCATCAAATTTGCAGTCTGACGGGCACGAGTTCTCGTTTTCTGTCAAAGTATCGCAAAATCCGTCCCCACAGTCTGGAATTATTCTTGATTTACATTCACCGGTAAAAGTATCACATAATTCATCTGATGCACAGTCTAAATCAAAGGTGCACCTTTCAGTTACACAAATTTGGTTAATGCATTCTTGCCCGGTTATACAATCGCTGTCTTCAATGCATGAAACAGCTTCATCTGATTCAAGCAGACATATTGAATTACATCCATCTCCACTTAATGTATTGCCGTCATCACATTGTTCCCCTGTTTCCTTAAGGTTATTTCCGCATGTGCTTGTTCCTGGTAAACCAGGACCTCCCGAAACAGAGGAATCTGTCAAAGCCAGATATAATGCGACAGCTGTACTTCTAAAATCTCCAAAAGATCCATTATTGACCGGGTCTGTTGTTATCTGTTTTGATTTAATCCAAGCTGTTGCATTTCCAACTTCATCTCTATATTGCGTGTTTTTCAGAGCATTTATTGCGAATGATGTAACATAAACACTTTCAGCATCCCAATAACCGCCCGGATTTTGGTTACTTATTAAATTGTCGGAGTATTTTTGATCGCCTGTAATAACATAAAGCATTGCATTTTCCAAATTAGAATCTGCTTTGTCTAATAAATAAGGAGAAACTTTTACCTCTTCATTCATTTTTTTCAGGGAATAAGCTGCATAGAATGATGCTTCCTCATTACATTGTCCCCCAAGATATTGGGGATAACATGCATTATTAATCACTAAATTTGAGGTTGATGACTGCGATTCCTGTATGATATAAAAGTCATTACCCTGAACTATTCTTAATAGGGAGATTATGATTCCAGGATCATTAGTTTGGCTGCAATCTACTTTAATTTGTTCTATTGGCTGGTCTAAATTCGCTCCTAAATCTGTTTCAACATTAATCCAGTCTACTTGCTTATTAGCAATTTTTATTTTTTGTGTTCCGTTTACATAAGCGCCTTTAACCTGGTTTGTATCATAAGTAATAGTACAATTTCCTGCCTTGTCTGTCTTTATTTGAATATACCAACTCGTTACAGAGGCTCTTGTTAGTGCAGAATTTAGCCAGTCCAATAAAGGCTTTGTATCATAATTTGATTGCTTTAAAGCCAATGCAGCTAGAGCGGTATCTTTAACATTACAATTCCCGGCAGGATAACAATTGCTATTATCTTTCCTCTGAAGCATTATATTAAAACCACTGTCTATATTATACCCATTTGACCTTAATGCAAGCAAAGCAAATGCATTATCCTCTATTTGCCCGTTTGTCCAATCTGCATTAGAATTAAGCCATTCCAGACCCCCGTCTTTAGAATAAGCATATGCACTTAAAGCAAGAATAAAGGTTATAAATACATAAATCCACCACTTTTTCATTTTTAACAACAAGTTTAAGTAATTTAAAAAAGTTTCTATATTAATATGAAGTATCTTTCAAAGGGCAAACGCGGGAGAATATACTTAAGTGGTAAATATGCCATAAAGAAAGCAGACCCGAAGAGAATCAAAAATGAAGTATCGTGGCTTAAAATATTAAATGATTGCAGAATAGGGCCGAAATTAGTTAATTATAATAAAAATTACTTTAAATATGAATTCATCAAGGGGACGCCAATAATTGAATTTATTAAAAATAACAATAAAATAGTTATTAAAAAAATCTTATTTGATGTACTAAAACAATGCAGAATAATGGATGGGCTAAATGTAAACAAGAAAGAGATGCATAATCCGGTCAAACACATAATAATAAAGAAAGGTAAAGCCTGCATGATAGATTTTGAGAGGTGCTATTCGACAAGCAAGCCGAAAAATGTAACTCAGTTTTGTCAGTTTATCATGTCTAATAAACTTAAGAATTTATTAATTCAAAAAGAATTTAAGATAAACAGAGATAAATTACTGAAAAGTTTAGTTAAATATAAACACAGCCAAAGTGAAGATAATTTTAAAAAAATCTTAAAATTGATTAATTAGACTTCCTATCAATTTTTTTCTTAAATAATAACCATTGCAACTTTCAATATGCGCTAAAATGGCTTCAATTCTTTGCATTAATCTTTCGTAATTATCTATCTTTTCATATTCTTGCATTATTGCACCAATCTTATTTCTTAATATTTTCCTTTTATTCTTTCTTAAAATTCTGTGAGAATAAAAATTTTTAAGACCCAGAAAATCAATTCCTTGTTTTAACTGCATCATCTTGGATTTTTCGTTATGTAATTCAATTTTTAAATTATTTTTAAGAAAGTTATCTATTTCTTCTTTGTAATATTCCAAAGCTTCTTTATTATTATACAATATTATAAAATCGTCAACATACCTTATATAATATTTTATTCTTAATTTATGCTTGACAAAATAGTCTAAACTATTTAGGTACAAATTGGCAAAGAATTGTGAAGTTAAATTACCAAGAGGCATTCCAATTTTGCCATCGCCCCCCCCCTTTTGCTGAAACATTATCGATAATTTTCTTAATTAATAATAAAACTCTTTCATCTTTAATCTTCTTTTTAATAATGTTAATTAAAACTTCATGATTTATGCTTTCAAAGTAATGCTTTATATCAGCTTTGAGAAAATAAACTTTTTTATAATTATTTTTGCTAAATTTTCTAATAAAATATTTTAATCTTAATAATGCATTAGAATTACCTTTATTTTTTCTATTTGCGTAAGAATCATAAATAAAGATTTTATCAAAAATCGGTTCGATAATTTTAATTAAAGAATGATGAATTATTCTATCTTTAAACTCTGATTTAGAAATCTTCCTTAGTTTTGGGTCCCTTATAACAAAAGTTTAATGGACTTGGTTGATAACTTTGATTTATTAGTTCTTGTTGTAAATTAAGTAAATTCTCGTCGAGATTATTTTCAAATTCTATAACATATTTTTTCTTAGATTTGCCTCTTCTTGCTTTTTTATATGCTAATCTTAAGTTTTCTGAAGAATAAATTTTAGGATAAATATTATTATAAGTTTGCATAGTAAAAATCCTAGCTTAGTTAAGATCATTCTGCCATTGTCAGTCTCGTTTACTTTTGTAAATTTCGAGTTAGCCAAGTTCTCGTTCCTGGCATTGAGGTTCAAGTTCCTGTTCCGATTGAACCTGAAGACGTTCGGTATAGCTTATCTACTAATAAGCACCACATTTCTAGTATTCACGAAAGACTTTCCCAAGGATCTTTTATAGTTACTAACTAAAAATGTTGAATTTCATGGTGTTAATTTTTGATTAACACACTATAGATAAACTTGTGACCTTAACTTTTAAACACCTATCGGTGAAAAGCTAGGTAAAAATAAAAAAGAAGTAAAATTTTAAAGCTTAACTATTTTGAAGCTTTTATTTCAGCAATGCTTTTATCAACAATTTTTTTTAGTCTATCAACTTCAGCTTGGTATTTTTTTGCTATGCGTTCTTCAGCTCTTTTAGTATAATCTTCTAAACTAAAATTATTTCCACCGGGAAAATTTTTTGCGACGTTCACCCTGCCACCGTCAACCGAGCCAGCCAAGCCCCCGAGCCCGGCATCGAGGCCCAAGTCCCTGTTCCGAAAGAACCTGAAGACGCCACCAACATCTGAATTATATAAGGTTCTTTTTCCTTTACCTAATTTACTTGGTAATCCATCGCCCAATAAACCCGGATCATCTGAATCAAAATTATCACTAGACTGATTTAATATTGGATTATTGTAAACTATTGTTAATTTGTTTGCATCAACTTTTAAACCATTTTCATAATCATCATGTTCTGTAATATGTGGTAACCCTGTAAGAATAAATGGTTCTTCTGGATTAACATTTGGAAAATCGGCTTTAACTTGCTGTATTAAATAATTGCATAATCTTGGATTAATTTTTATGTTTCTAGGCTTAACTATAAAACCAAGATCTTCATAAGTTTCTATTGGAGTAATTAACATATTTTTTGATAAAGCCCTCTCACTTTGCCTTGGTGTGATTGGAAATGCGGTAAGGTCTTGAGTTACTTCTCTATAACCTTCGACTAATGGATATCTAGAATAAGATGAACTTCCCCTTATAGGGCCTTGTTTAGCTTGGAGATCATAAGTGCCTAAAACTATTGCCGGATTTTTATAATTTGCTCTAACCCATTTTAAAGCTTCTCTAAAAGCTGGATCTTCACAACTAGCTTGTGCAATTAATTCAAATTCTAATGGTTGAAATTGCGATTTTGATCTTATTCTTTTCATTTTATTTATTCCCCCTTAATATAAGATTAAAGAAATTAACTAGTATATAAAGCTTTCAATTTATTACCACTTCAAAGAAACAACAAAACTAATTAGATTTCATCCTTGATTTCCTTATCGCGTAATTCACAGGATTTTTAATTAACCTGCATAAATTATCGGGCTTGCAAATACCTATATCAACGTAAATATTATCTGAGTTATTTCCAAGATTTTCTTTATCTTTTGGGCAATTTTGCGGAAGAATATTCTGGTTTTGCCTCTTGTGCCAATTTAATTGCGCTACGATGTAATTTTCACGCAAAGGTTCTTTATTCTTTTTATTCCAATTCAAGGTAAAATTCTTAATCTCTTCGTAATCATACCCCGTGTTTTTCAAAAAATTCATTAAGATAAATAAAAATCTTTTTTTGCCGTCATCCAAACCCAAAAGACCGTTTTTGATGCACGGAGGAAAATATTTTTCATTTAGGACGTTTTGAGGTTTCTCAAAATCTTTCTTCATAATTTTTGTTTCATTAATCTCTTCATGCTTTATCACCTTATGATACCAGTCATAAGCCTGAATTATTAACCGGGGAGATTCACTGGCATTAGCATTTTCTAAATCTAAGAATTTAATGTCAGTTTTAACATTCTCTAATTTTGCGTTTTCTCTGTCAAAATTTAATATATCCTTATTTCTTATCGGTATTGAAATTAACCCTGATTTTTCATTAAAGGAGTAAGGCGCACGGAACATATGCCTGCTGGATATTGCTACGGTATCAACATCAACCATTGAAAACGGATCCTTAATTTTATTGTCTTTCTCTAAAAGCATTTCTAATAAATGGTCTTTAATCATGCTTTTTAAATAACCCACGATTATTTTAGCAGATTCCGGGAACAATAATTTGGTTTCAATTTGATTCAATGTTTTCGGGAATGTCTCGAACGGCAAGGCTATATGAAAGCCGCGATTTCCAGAAAATTTTATTGAGTGAGAGGTGATATTATTGAATTTCAAAGCTTCAACTATCAGATAAGCGGCTATTTTGGAATATTCAAATTCTCCGTCGATATCTATTAATAAATCCCATGCTGTTCTCAAGTTATCCAGCTGTTTCCTATTCATTCCTGTCTTTAAAGATAACGGATTTTTCCATCTCTCCTCAGAAATATTAAACGAGGTAGCTCCCTGTTTTGCCAATTCATAGACATCATTTTCGTACTGCAAAATATCGGGTCGTTTCCCAAAACCTTTCTCACCGAATTTTACCGCAATTTCGCGATTAATAGAACTTTCAAAAATAGCTTTTTGAACATCTCTTCTAGAATAATACTTTAACAAGGCGTCCATAACAATAATTTAATATAAACATTTATAAATTTTTAGTGTTTTGATTAGATATGTTCAAATATTCTATCTATATCTTCTTTTGACCATCCTTTCTTAAAAAATTCTTCTTTAACTTGTTTATTATTATATCCCTTCTCCCTAAATAATTTTACAGATTCTCTTGCTTTTTGGAAAACGGCTTCTTTATCATCGTCTAGGTTTTCTTCGTTTTTTTTTGATTTTTTTAAAATGTTTATTATGAATACAATTAACACCAGAAAACCCAAACTAATGAGAACTGTATAAAGATAATTTGAAGAATAAACATTGTTACAATCCGGCTCTTCTTCACAGTCTGGATCGCATATTCCGTCTGCTTTATAATTACAGATGCCATCCCTTAAATCGCCTGTACAATCTTCTGGGCAGTTGAAAGAGTTTTCATTACCTTCACATTTATTATTAGGAACGCATAAAACTAAAATTTTCTTTGGTTCGCTTAAGAATATTTCGCTTGTTCTTAAATCATTTACTTTTGTTGGGGGGATTATGTATTCCCCAACTTCATCTGGTTTTATTTTATATTTTATTGTAAAGATTTTTTGGGGATCGATTTTTATCATCCATTTATATATTCGAATAGAGATAGCGTCGCGTTGCTGTGTCTCATCTGGCTGACCCGGATCTATTAAACTAAATCCATTAGGAATCATTTCTATTATCTCATAAGAACTCTCAAAATCATTCGGATTGTTAATGTTTATGTTAACTTCTACAACCTCATTAACTTTTACAATACCTTGAGTATCTTTTATAACATTTGTTCCCTGAGCATTTACTAATCCAATTACAAGCAACAATATTAAAATTATTTTTTTCATCTTTCTAATTCCACCCTAACCAACTCTACAATCTTATTTATAATTTCGTTTGTTCTAAATCCTATGACTTTACCTTGTTTTACAATGCTTTGCTTTGCATTTTCACAGCCATAAATATTATCAAAACTCGGGCATAGTGCTTCGCCATTATCATTATAGCATGTTTTTATATTTTCGCAATAATCATATCCCAATGGAACATGCCCGAAGATTATGGCGGGGTCATTATTTCCAGTGGTGTCAACAAGGGTGTATTTATTATCAAAAGGCAGCTTAACTAGATTGTAAGCATGATTGTATGCTTCAACAGTATAAATTTCATCGCTTTTATAACCTACTTTTCTGAGCAATGTTGTTAGGGAAAAGGAATAATCAACACAGGTTCCTGTAGATAGTACATTTAAACTAACGTGCGTTGGAACATCCTGTAATGCGATATTATTTAAATCCAGTTTTGAATCGGAAATCCATTCACCGGGCGGATTATTCTCTGGGTTATTATTGCATCTTAATGAGGTTAAATCTTTTCCAGTATTCGGCAATGGTCTTGCTGAATAAAGATTTCTCTGGTTATTACAAAGTTCGGTTACTCCGCGACAGCACATTTCTGCTTCAAAATAATCCTTCATATAAATACTATTTCCGCCCAAAGATTGAATTAGATATAGGGCTTGGCATCTCTTGGAATTTGAAGTAGAATATTTATTGGCAAAACTGCAGGAATTTATTCTCGCCTCATTGCCTATTATTGGTGTGCCGTCACAGCAATCAATGGCCTCTTCTACTATTAAATCTAGGTTCTCGCTACAGACTTCAACTAAATCGCAGGAGTATCCTCTGCTATTTATAACAACTGTTTTTCCTTCATTTGAAGGCCATTTTTTATTGCAGATAGTATCATCTGGAACGTAGAGGGCGTTTGTATCTTTGCAAGTATCTTTAGATTCAACTGAAATAACAACTTCGTCTGTAGAGCTTAATCCTGAGATATCAATCACTTGCAGGGTTATAGTATGAGTGCCTGAAGAAAACGTCTTTTTTAAATTAATACCGTTTCCAATTTTTTCGCCATTTTCATACCAAATATAATTCGAAGGTAAATTTGGCAAATTGCTATCAAGGTCATAAGATTTTGAAGCATCTAAGATGAATTGGCCCCCTCTGGAAACAACCTTATCTTCTCCTGCGTTAGCAATAGGGGCTCTATTTTCTGCACTTAATCCATCTCCACCAGCAATCGGCAGAATTCTTAATAAAATCTGGGAAGAGGAATCTTTAATACCATCGCTAGCAAAAATAATTAATCGGAGGCTTCCTTCTCTCTCTGGTTCATTACATCCAAAAATATTATCATTAATAAAACAGGTTATTAAATCAGACTCAAAAGTTTTTTGCTTTTTCTCAAAATTAAATTCCAGTTTTTTATTTTCAGGGTCCCTTGAATATTTATCTAATTCAATCAGATTATTTAAGTTCGTTTGACTTTTTGAGATGATTAACTCGGGCAAAAAGTAAAATATGGGGGGTTCATTAATTAAACTTAAGTTGGTTGATTGCAGTCTTGGCGGAGAAGAGATACAAGAGCCGTCTGGTTGGCATTGTCCGTTATTCGGGCAACCACAATCACTGCACTTATTAATTAAAGTACCTGTATTGCAGAATTTTGGTCGGGTGGTTGAGCATTGTGAATAATTTGTGCCATCTGCACATTTATTTGAAATAACATCTCCCCCAACCACTGAGCAAAGACCACCTGCACATATCTGGTTCTGGATACACGGGCTAACAGATCCCCATTCCAAACAAGAATCAGAATCATAATTTCCGCAGATTCTATATCCGTTGCCAGAACATTCTCTCGAATTTTGGGCACATTCATCAGAGCAAGAACCATAACTGCTTGCTTGAAATGATGTACAAGATTGCGTTTCAAGGGGTTTTCCAGAAATTGTGCCGCAGTTATTTAGATCACTACATGTTCTTGTTTGCTGATTATTGTTGCATAAAGTCCACGATGTGCATTGCCAGTCTGGATTACAAATGCAATTGCCATTACTGCAAATTTGATTGAGATTACAACTTGTTACACTGCTCCATTCTAAACAAGAGTCTAAGTTGTAATCCCCACATGTTCTGTATCCATTTCCAGAGCATTCCTTTGCTCCAGAAATTAAGCAGGCATCGGAGCATGTACCATAACTTGTAAATCCGCTTATGACGAGTTGTTTATTTTTTATGAATAAGCCAAAATCATTTAAAAAGTCCTTAACTGAGAATGAATAAGTGATTGGAATTATCATTAACAATAATATTATTACAACAACACCCTTTTTCATAGATTAAATTATGTAAAAGACATTTATATATTTATTTATTTGACAGACCGATAATTTGGGATTGAAGTAACTCGCCTGTTTTTTCTAATTCGTATAACTTGTCTTCAATCTCCTTAATAATAAGTTCAACTTGTCTAATTTGCGAGTCAATTAAGGAATTTGTTTCTTCTACTGTTTTTATCACAAAAACATTGCTTCCAACATTCACCAATAACTCATTTGTGTCGTGCAATTTGGTCTTGGCAAATATGTTAAAACCTATTGGAACGAAAGACTCTGAATTTTCTTTTATGTCTTTAATAGAATTTAGACTATCTTTCAAAGTATTTAACTCAAGAATCTGATTTTGAATGTTTGAGAATTGCTGCTGAAGATTGTTAATTTGCTGGACTATTATCTGCAATTCCAAATATTTTTTCTGTAATTCTTCATCTTTTTGTTTTGACATTTTTTGCAATTGATCCTGTTTTATCAGGTTTTATTTTTCTTGATTTTCTTGGTTTCCCTTTGACTTCTTTTCTTGATTCTTTTAACTTAAGAGTTTTTATTCCAGCTTTGTTCATTGCGTCCAATACATCCATAGTTGATGCGTCTTTTTTTATGGGTAAAATTTTATTTGTAAATTCAAGATGGTCTATATTACACTTTCTTCTTTTGACATTTCCGTCTATTAAAACAAAATTATCATCTAAATTATTGACAATAACGCATGCTTTGCCTGCTTCTCTCCCAGTCAACTTTACGCATATCTTTCCTATCATTGTCTTGTCCTTTCTATTATTTCTCTTTTGGTACAATTTGAACATAAATTTCCGCCAAAAATTCTCTCTGGCCTTTTTTGGGATTTTGGCATGCTCTTCATTTTATATGGAAGTTCTCTTGAAATTCCGTGAAGAACTTCTCCGCAATTAGCGCAATGGGCTGCCTTAGGTTTTCTTCTTTTATAATGTATAAGGTTTTCTCCAGACGGGGTCTTAACATAAACCCTCCTAAATGTCCTTGATCTTTTGTTTGGCCTTGGCATTCTAGTACACCTTTAAGACTTTTCTTATTATTATGCTAAATATAACCGAGGATATAATATAAATCCATATCCAGCTCAATCCGAATAAAATATTTCCGAAAGGTTCATAAATATTTCTAAGGCCGAAGAAAATTATTGCAAACGGAATAAAAGTATATATTAATGGTTTGAAGGATTGCTTCATCACTTTCATGTTCTTTTCCATCATCTCTTTATTCTTTTCCATCATTTTATTCGGGTCATCCTTCAATAATTTCATTTCCTGCTGCATTTTTTTGCTCTCTTCCTTAAATGTTTTCATCAATTCCTGGTCTGTTGTATACTTATATATTAAAGTAGTAAGTAAGGTTAAAATAAGAGATATAATTAATAAAGAACCAGCAGGGCTCCAGCTAGAAAAAGGTCCCAAAGTTAAATTGAAAAAACCCGTTATTGAATCTCCTAAACTCATTTTCCCATTACCTTCCTTAAAGTGGGATGCATGTCCATCATATGCTGTTGTGCAATATGCTCATACAAATTGTATATAATCATTACAGCAAGCAAAATGCCTGTACCACGAGACAATGCACCCATGACATCTGCCAAAGATGCCAAAAGTCCTACTGCAATTGCACCCATTACAGTTAGGGGTGTAATATACCTCTTTAAAATTCTTTCTAATACACGTTCATCTTTTCTAAATCCGGGGATTTGCAAACCAGAGGCTAAAATTTGCCTTGCCTGTGTTCCCGCGTCCATTCCAGATGTTTGAACCCAGAATATTGAAAATATGACAGATCCTATAACCATAAATGAAACATAAGACAATGACCTCAGCAAATCTAAGAATACAAAATTACCTGTAAAAATATTCTGGAATAAATTCGGAGGGAAGATCCACAATACGAATCCGGAGACAGGGGTACCATTAACAAAAGTGCCGAGAAGGGGACGCCCCCATTTCTCCAATAAAGTTGCCCATAACTGAACATTGGCAAGAAACGCAGCCACCAAAATTACAGGAATATTGCTAGTATAAATAAATTTTAGCGGCCATCTTACCCCATAACCACGGATTCTTCCAAATGATAAAGGTATCTCGACTTTCATTGATTGAACATATACTGAAATTAAAAATATCAGAACAGTTGCAAATATTGCCAAAAAAGCCAGTAAAGCTTCTTGTGGCAAACCTTTAAACAATGAGATAAACATTACCCATACTCTTCCAACAGGCGATTGTCCAGACCCTAAAGCTAAATTTCCTGTAGTAGTTAAAGGAGAGAATGCACTTATAAAAATCTGGCTTGCTACTCCTGCTGCGATAAATAGACTAATTCCTGATCCAAATCCCCATTTATTTACAACTTCATCCATATACAATATTAAAATTCCTGCTATAAATAACTGGGACACAATAATCCACGGCGAAAACCCAACCTCTGGATTAAGACCGCCCATGAATACATAAATCAATGATTCAAAGATTATAAAGAAAATTGACAATAACTTTTGCAGCCCCTGGAAGAATACCCTTCCGTCATGCGTTGTTGTATCTAGTTTTAATATTCCAGAACCATTTAATAATTGCAAAACAATTGATGCTGTAACAATCGGACCAATACCCAGCGAGATTAAAGAACCGAATTGTGCCCCTAAAATAATTGAAAGAAATTCAAAATTTGCTAATTCATTTACCCCCAAACCATATAACGGAATTACCCCCATAACAAAATAAGCAACGAGTATTATGGCCGTCCATTTAAGTTTCTGATTAAATGAAAGATATTTTTGCTCTGGACCTTTAACCTCAGGCAGATTTGCTAATAGATTAGTTATTAAAGACATTTAATTTTCCTCAATTAAGCCACCTGCTTCTTCTATCTTTAATCTGGCTTTCTTTGAAACCTTTCCGACGACTTTGTATTTATTATTTATATTTCCGGAACCCAGTAATTTATCATACCCGATTTTCTTCAAATCCAAAACATAAACATCTTTCTCTTTTATGATTAGATTTTTATTGGTATAAGAATCCAAGTTCTTTTCTATGTCTGAAAGGTTTACTGCTTTAATCTTAGCAACCATTTTTGGGGGTCTGACAAATCCATGTTTCCCAAAGTATTCATTTCCGTATAATTTCAGTATGCTTGGTTTTTTTTGATCGGCTCTTTTTCCGCTACCGGCCATTCCAAATCCGCCACGATGTCCAGAGCCACGTCTTTTTTTCTTTGCTCCGCCACCGTGCGTATGGCTTCCCCTCATTCTAGTAAATTTTTTCCTGTGCTTAATCATCCTAAATCATCCTTTCTATCAAATTATTTATTGTTTCTTTTCTATAACCCAAAGCGCCACCTAGGCTAAACGGTTTCTTGATTCCTCCACGTTCAAAGCCTTTTATCGGAGGACTTAACCTAAAGAATTGTTTTAATCCAGGTATATCCTTAAATGATTTTTTTCCTTCAAAAAAATCTTTAGTGAAATCTTCAAAAGATATTTTCAATTTTTCTTTTAAGTAATCTGCTGTAAGTCTTTTATTGCCTGCTAATCTTCCTCTCTCCTTAAGCAATAATTCAAATGTTTCTTTATTAAGCTCCCCCCATGTAACATAATCTTTTATTTTTTCTATCATTCCGACGTAATTCTGGTTATTATCCAAAACAACACAATAATTTTTATTAAATAACCTTAATAATCTCAAGGTATCCTTTTTATCTCTTCTTACATTAAGATCTCCTCTAATCCTAAGGACAGCTATTTTACTCATTTTGCACTTTCTCCATTGTGCTATTTCTTACTTTAACTTGTGATAAACTTCTTAATGCATCAAAACATGATTTGATTAAACCCATCTTTGTTTTTGATTTGGATGTTTTAGAATAAATATCTTTTATGCCTGCAAAATTAAGTATTTTCTGGCATTCTTTCTCAACTTTTAGATTACTCCCTTTTGGAGCAGGCATTAATCTTAACCTAACAGAAGCTGATTTACCCTCAACCTTAAAGGGTATGGAATGTTCTTTTCCGCAACCACATTCCCAAGAACCACAGCCGCGCTTAACTTTGATAATATTCAATTTGGCATTTCTTATTGCCTTTTCCCTAGCAGGCATTGTTTCTTTTGATTTTCCAAAACCGATGCCAACATAACCGTCTTTATTTCCGACCAATGCTAATGTGGCAAATTTTGGCTTATTTCCTTCGCTTGTTTTCTTTTGCGTCTGTCTCCATATGCTTCTCTTTCCGCCGCCAAATTTACCCTTTGATTGTCCTATTAAAAGTAATTCTATTTGCAAATCAGGCAATAAATAATCAACGATCTCTGTTTCAAGAATTCTTTTTCCAGAATTAAGTACTTCATCAATATTATTCAATTCGCCATTTTTTATTCTCTTACCTAACTCGGTCTTGGGATTCCAATTATCCAGATTATATCCTCGGGTCTTTTGAACCCCTAAAGGAACTTCTTCCAAAACCTTTTCTTGCACTTTTTGTATTTCCTGTTCTTTAGCCATTTTTGTATTTGTTTAATATTTTATTTTTCACTTCTTGGAAATCTTTAACTATATTTCCAGGGTTAATGTTGTTTTTTAAATACTTTGAAAATTGCTTATTTTTTATATCTTGAGATAATAGGTTATAATGGTCTTGAATATGTTTTCCGCTTACCCTGTCTTCACTCGGCAATATCTCTTTACTGTGAGGAATAATTAATCCGGAGTCCAATGCCCCCCTCAAGAGAGAGTATAATGAAGATCCCTTTAGTGATTCGCTCAAGCCAATATCTAAAACAGCTTCTTTAATTTTTAAGTTCTTTGCCTCTAATCCAATCACTAAGCCTGTTAAATAAGCAGAAGGTAAATTTCCCAGATGATATTTCCAGCCATATTCTTTTAAACTTTTTGCCTTGATTGTTTTGAGCACCCTATCGCCTTTAGAATCGTAGCTAATTAACTGGGCTGTAAAATTATTAAGCGACTTACGGACAACGAGTCTTACTTTCCTCGATGTGAGCAATTTAAGCCTGGCTACATAATCGGTCAGTCCTAATTTCTTCCTTTTATACTTAACTGTGTATTTTTTATTTAGTGCCATTTTCCATCAATTTATGCTCTTGAAGATAAATTTGAATGTGTCTCCTGCTTCTAAAGAAACCCCCCTTAGCTTTTCTGTAAAGAATCCTATAATTTCTTCTTGAAATTAAAGACCTGTCCCTTAACGATTTTAATAAATCCTTTTGATTTCTGATTTTGATAATCCATTGCATTTTTCTATTCAGTCTTGCGTTGCTTGCTCCTTTTCTTGAGCCGATTCCCCTCCCTCTGCCTTTGCTTTTTTGCATCTTTGATTTTCTTATCCTGAATCTTGATTGGTTTTTCTCTTGTTTCACAAGAATTATTCCTTTCTTTACCAAACTTTTAATATCCTTCTTGGTTATGGCTTCTTTTACTTCTTTCGATCTAGTCGGGTCTATCCAAATCCTTTTTTCGCCGACATGAAACAATTCTTTCGCAATTCTTTTCTTGACTTTTAAATTCATTTTATTTTCCTTCTAATAATTTTTTCTTCTCCTCTTTCTCATGTTCGACTTTTTCTTCCGGAGTAAGCTCTTTCGTGCCTTTAGCTTTTTCTTCGGCTTTTTTATGATATTCTTCCTTCTTCTTTTCTTTCTTCTCCTTAACCTGTTTATGTTGAATCAGTTTCTCCTGAATAGTTTTCAAGAAAGATTCAATATCCTTAACCTTAATAACATTCAGGCCTAATTCCTTGGCCTTCTTTAATATCTCGATTCTCTTCCTTAGACCAATAGATCTAGAGATTAAAATGGTTTTTTTGTTCATGTTATTTAAATCGTTCAAGCTGTTTATCATCTGATAATCTACCGTAGAATTATAAAAATTCCTTAATTTTTTCTTTGTTCCGTATCCTATAGAAACTTTCGGCACATGACCTTTTTTCTTCAGCCTTACTTTATTATGCATTCCTTTTGGCTTACGCCAGCGGTTCTTTAGCTTAACTTGATTAACAGATTTATATCTATTAAATTTAATTTTCTTTCTTGTATTTATTACGCCTTCCATTTTATTTTTCAGCCTTTGAGGTTATATAGATCCCATCCATAAAGATACGCCTGTCCCTATTGGTAATTCTACAAGCCTGTTCTATGTTTGATGCAGTTTGTCCTGCCAACTCAAGGTCAACACTCTTTACAGTAATAATATCTCCATTGATTTTTACTTCAACATTTGGCAGTATCTTAGCTTCTCTTGGTATTTTTTCAGCAAAAAAATTCTTAATTATAACTTTATTATTAGAAACCGAAACATTCATTGGAAAATGCCCAGAACAAATTTTTAATGTATAAATATATTGATTGATAACACCTTTAATCAGATTATTCAAATGTGACTTAATTGTCTTTAATATCCTTTTTTCTTTCTTTGTATACCTCATTGAGGTAAGGATTAATTTATTGTCCTCTTTTTTAATTTTAATTTTTGGATCGGATAATCTTCTTTCATTGCTGCCTTGAGGGCCTTTAACAATCATTAATGATCCCTCCATATTTAACTCAACATTCTCCGGGATAATAATTTCTTCCTTAAATGCTGTTTTCTTAATCTTTTCAGTAGACATATGCTATTAATCTCCCCCCGACTTTCTTTTCTATGGCCTGCGAATGTGTCATTAATCCCTTTGATGTTGAAACAATAAGAAGACCAAAATCTTTCGCCGGCAAGAACCTTTTTTCAAATTTCTCTAAGTCATTTAATGTAAATGAAAATCTTGGTTTTATTGTGCCACATCTGTTTATGTTTCCAAGAAGATTTATCTGAACTAATCCGCCACGACCGTTATTTATTATATTAAAATCGCCGATGTAGCCATGATTCTTCATAATGGTTAAAACATTCACAATTAATTTTGATACTGGTTTTGCTATACACTCTGTTCTAGAAATCTTCTCACAATTATATAAATGTGAAAGTACATTTGATAATGGATCGTTCATTGCCATTTTACGAGTATTTTTTGAAGCCCATTTTCTTTGCATTTAATCTAAAACATTGTCTGCAAAGATGAAGATTATATGAGCGTATATGTCCTCCAATTCTGCCGCACAACATGCACCTTCTAACAGCTATTCCAAAAGTTCTGTTTTTGGGAGAGTTATGTTTAACAAACTTCTTTAATTTAGACGGTTTTACTTCTAATTGCTTCAATGCTTTTTCCCAATTGCTATAACTCATTCTATTTCTCCCGAAACAATATCTACTCCAAATTTATTTTTAATAAAATTTTTAGCTTCTTCTTTCTTAATAAGATGTTTTGAAGTTATCTTTCTTGTCCTTAATCTGCGTCTCTTTATTCTATAACCTGGTCTTTCTAAGGTAATTGCAATTTCTAAACCAATAATCCCGATAACAGGGTCATACTCTACTCCCGGGATGTCGATGTACTCGTGAATTCCAAATGAAAAATTGCCGGACTTATCGAACTTTCTTTCATCAATCTTATTATCTAGGGCTTTAAATAATCTGGACAGCACTTCTTCTGCTTTTTTTCCTCGCAAGGTTACCTTACATCCAATAGGTAATTTAGGCCTTACACCCCATGCAGGAATCCTTTCCATGGTTATAGTTTGGATTGGTTTTGAGTTTGTTATTTTCTCTAAAATCTTCATGGCTTTGCTTAATTTATCTCCGGATTCACCGACACCCATGTTTAAGGTTATTTTTTCGATTCTTATTTGTTTCATTAAATTTTGTTCCATTTTATACCTTCAAAGTATCCTGATTTATCACAAATGCATATTCTTTAAGTGTTTCAATATTTTTATTGTCTGAGTTGATTGAAATTTTAGCCGGTTGCAGGTTTTTTCTCTCTGTTATTTTTTCAACCCTGCCAACGTTACCAATATACTTTCCCCCCATCAGATAAACATAAACTCCTTTTTCCAGTTTTAGGTGAGAAACGATTTTATTATTTTCTAAATCAATTACAACCGTGTCTCCTGTTTTATAACTATCTTTATCTACAATTACATTTTTACCGTCATAAAGATTCAACTGGGTAGTTCCTTTCTTAAGTGTTTTTTTGTTTATAATCTTGCATAACTTCAACTTTGATTCATCTTTGCTTATTGGTTTTAAGATATACTTATTTTTTGAGTTTATGAATAACCTGAAATTTTCATTTTTGCTTTTTATCCCAATATGATCCATTACCCCAACAGGGAATTTTTGATTTTTTACACTTCTTCCATCTACAAAAATTTCTCCATCATGCAATATTTTTCTCACTTCTCTTGATGTTCTTGCGTAATCCAATATTCCTGTAAATAGTAAATTTAAAGGAAGGCATCTTTTTAATGGATGGGGACCTGGACTTGGTCTGATTACCCATTTTTGTTCTTTCCTTTTTATCGGCCAGTTTACCGGAGCATTCAATGCAAATAAGTGTCTTTTTGCCATTTTACTTTTTCTCTTCCTTATTCAAGCTTATTCTCTTTTTATCTTTCAGATTAAGACTTGTTATCATTACATTAGATGGGTGGATTGGATAGTAACTTTTGTTTCCGTCCAATTTTAGTCTATATGCCTGATCAACATACACCCTCGTTTTTTTCGTGTTTATTCTCATTACTTTTCCAGTCTTACCCTTATATTGCCCCCTCATTATTTTTACTTCATCATCCTTAATAATTGACAAACTTCTTCTCCCAATTTTTTTTCTCAGTTCCTTTGAAAGCAATGCATTTAAAAATCTCCTCCTTAAATGTAAGGGAGCATTATACAAATATTTCCTTTGCTTTCTAGGTTGTTTGCTAGATAACCAATGTTTTGAAAATAATTTTTCCATTTTTATACCACTATTGAAGCCACTTTCGCGATGCCGGGCCATCTTAGGGCGGCTTCTTTTGCTATAGGACCCTTAAATATCGTGCCTTTTGGATTTCCTTTATCATCTTTTAATATAACCGCGGCATTATCTTCAAATTTTATTCTCTCACCTGATTCACGCCTATATTCCTTTCTTTGCCTTACTACTATTGCCAAAACAGTTTCTTTTTTCATTCCAGGACGTCCCCTAACAATTGAAGCATAAACTAAATCGCCTATGCCTGCAGCAGGATATCTTCCCTTTTTTGTCTTGTGTCCTTTAACAGCGAATATTCTGATTGTTTTGGCTCCTGAATTATCACAAACTCCTATTCTTGCTCCAAAAGGCAATCCTTTGGTTATGCGTGAGCCAACCGATTTCATTTTTTCATTACCTCTATTATAACAAAGTTTTTCGTTTTTGAGATCGGTTTGGATTCCATAATTTTAACATGATCTCCAATCTTGGCGCTTAAGCAGGGTGGATTATGAACCTTCAATCTGGTTATTCTTTTCTCATATCTCTCATATTTTGGAATGTAGTAAAAATTAACAAATTCGATCGTTGCTGATTTATTCACATCGACCTTTGTTATATTACCACTAAAAATTCTTCCATGAACTTTCAAGGTTCCATGAAAGGGGCAATGATAATCATTACACTCTTGCTTGGGTAATTCAACTTCAATTCCTATTGTTTTAGTTTTCATTTTTGATTTTTACTTGTGATTTTATGAGTTTGACTTGTTTTTTATCTGTTTGAATTGTTATTGTATTTCTTGTTTCATCTATTATTCTGCCTTGTAAATTCACCAAAGTTTTATTTTTTGCATTTGTTACTTTGATAAACTTTCCAATCAGTTTTCCTATGATTTGTTTTTGTTTCAACTTGATACTTTAATGCTGTCTTCATCAAAACCTATTTTTACTAGCTCTTGTTTTGCTTGTGTTGTATGGTTTCCCTGGAGTTCTATTACCCCATCTTTCACTGTTCCGCCACAGGCAAACTTTTCCTTAAGCTTCTTCGCGATTTCTTTCAAGTTTACTGATTTTTCATCAATACCCTCGATCAAAGTCGTCAGTTTGCCGAACCTTCTCTTCACAGTTTTTATTTTAACAATCTGTGATTCAAGAGCAATGGTTTCACAAACGCACAGGTCCTTTGTAAGTCCGCACTTGGGACATATTTGGCTCATTTCTTTTCAGTTTTTACCTCCATGCTGTTCTTTTGTTTCATAAATGTTAATACTCTAGCAACATTTCTCCGTAAATTTTTGATATTTGCGGGATTCTCGGGAACTGTCTTTGTCGCCCTCTGGGTATTTAACCTCATTAAATCCTTCCTTAAATCAACTAATTTTTCCATTAGCTGATCTTTACTCATTTGTTTCAGTTCTATTTTCTTCATCTTTCTTTACTCTTTTCTTTCTTGGTTTCTTTTCTTTTACTTCCTTTATTTCTTTCTTTTCTTCTTTAACTTCTCCAACAATTATAATTGGAGCAATTTGTTTTATTCTGACTTCATCAGGCATTACAACATCGGGTGTTAATATGTTGACTTTTATTCCTATGGTCCCCGATTTCAAGTTTGCCACGCTTATCGCTTTCCTAGTATAATTCTCTGAGATATTTCCTGATTTTTTTAAATGTCCGACTTGGAAACGCCAGCTTTTTGCTCTTGCTCCAGGGACCCCCCTTCCTGAAATGACAATTTCTGCACCTATTGCACCCGCATCAATAATATTCTGTAGTTCCTTGTATCCAATTAGTTTGAATCTTTTTGGACCAAAACGTTCGAAATAAGAAGCAATCCTCTGTGCAACTGCCATCGGGTCAAGATTAACATTTTCAATTTCGGAAACTTCCACTTGGGGATTTTCCATTTTAAATACTGTCTTAAGTATCCTGGTTAATTCGGAGATATTCTCCCCTTTCCTTCCAACAACTAAACCAGGCATTGCGGTATGAACAATTATTTTTTCTCCCAAAGGGGTTTTCTTTAAATCAATTTTGCTGTAGCTTCCTCTTGGAAGATATTTCTTCACATGCTCCTGAATCAAATATTCGCGCAAGTTTTTTGCAACTATCTGTTTCTCAATCATTTTTTAGTTTCCTTCTTTTCCATTTCCTTAACAACTATTTTTAAATGAGTTCTCTTCATTTTACCTCGATGCCTGCCATAATGCATCTGCTTATTGCCCTGATTAGCTATTATTTCTGAAATGATCAAATTACTTGACATGCCTTTATTCTGTGCATTTGCCCTCACACTATTTAATAACTGTAGGATTGTCTTGCATGTTTTGATTGGATAACGCCCTGCCATAATCCCCGATCTGTGAGGAATATCCTTATTATGGCGTTTGTATGGAACTGCCTGTTTCATTTCAATAACCCTTTGCAATGTTTTTTTAGCCTGCTCGATATTTTTTTTTCTAATAAAATTTGCGATCTCAATACTTTTCTTAGTTGAGATTTCGAGATTTTTTGCGTTAATTACAGCTTCCATCTTTATTTCACAGACACAGCAGCACTGGATCTTGTAGCTCCGATACCCGGTGCCGAGTGTTCAACTTTTTGTCTTGTTAATGATAATTCTCCAAGGAACATTCCAACTGCTTCCGGGGATATCATAACCGGGACGAATTTATTTCCATTATGAACATGAATAGTAAGATTAACCATCTTGGGTAAAACAACTAAATCGCGACAATGCGTTCTTAGGGGTTTTTTATATTCACCTTTTAGGGTTTTATCTATCTTCATCAAGAATTTCTTTTGTTCTTCTGTAAATCCTTTTTTCAATGATCTTCTTTGCCTTGAAGGAATTATTTTTATAAATTCATTTAAGTCAAGCTTCTTCAGTTCTTCTATTGTTTTTCCCCTGTAAGTAAAAATTTTTGCCATTTTATTTCTTGCTTCCTGTTCTTCTAGCCCTTATTAATCCGACATTTCTTCCTGGAGGAGCATTCTTAGGAGGAGTTTTTGGTTTACCAACATGTCTTCCACGCCCTGAACCAAACGGATGATCTACAGCATTCATTGCTACACCCGAAGTCTTTGGATAAAGTTTATTGCGGGCTTTCATTATGTGATGCATTTTTCCCGCTTTCAGGATTGGTTTTTCTAATCTCCCTAATGCGGATATTATTCCTATTGTTGCCTTACAACTCGGATTAAACTTGCGTTGTTTTTTCGAAGGCAAAACAACCAAGATATATTCTTTAAATTTAGCAATTACTTTTGCGGCTGTCCCTGCTGCCCTGCAGAATTTTCCGCCGTCCCCAGGATTGCTTTCAATATTAAATATTTCAGTGCCCTCTGGAATCTCTGATAAGGGTAAAATTGTTAATGGCTTTATCTCTCCGGAATTATAGCTTACATTATCGCCTTCTCTTATGTTTAACGGAGCAGGCAATGCTATCTTTGCTTTATTTTCAAATTCAATTACTGCGGTTGGAGCAGTTCTTGCAGGATCCTTAATTATTTCTACAACATAGCCATTCATTTTTTCTTTGCTTTGAGGATAATCAATTTTATGATGGAACCTGTGACTGGGAGCCCTGTATCTAGGACCTCCTCTTCCGCGATGTTGTGTTACTAATCTCTTACCCATTTTACATTAATCCTAATCTAGTCGCAATGTCGATTGCAGGCGTTTCTTTTGATAATTTAATATAGGCTTTTTTCATCCCCAATGATGTAATTAAAGTATTAACTTTTGTGACTTTAACATTAAACATTTTTTCAATTTCTTTTTTAATATCATTTTTAGTTGCCTTTCTCTCGACTATAAAAGTTAACTTATTGTCTAACTCCATTAAGCGAACTGCTTTTTCAGTTGATATTGGATATTTTATTATTTGCATTTTACTTAAACAGATTCTCCTTCTCTAATCTTTCTAAAGCGCCTTCTGTATAAATTGTCAACCTGCCTGCATGAGAACCCGGGGCAAGCAATTCAACATTAACCAAATTAACGGGAATTACATTTATTCCGGGGATATTTTTTCCCGCATTAACCAACTTGCATTTATTTGAAACGATTATTAAAGGTCCTGTTTTGGTTTTATACCTTCTTCCTCGGTTCTTTCCTCGTCCAGATCTTACTTTTTTAATTTCTAATCTCTCTAACTCTTTTTTAAATCCAAGGCTCTCTAATGTCCTTATAACGTCTTTTGTTTTTGACAAATCTTCAAATTTATTCTCAACTGCTAAAGGATAAATGCTTGGCAGTTGATGATTTCTTAATATAACTAAATTTTTGTCCAAGGTTGCAGCCAATGCGCTTCTGATTGCTTTCTTTCTTTCTTTTAAATTGATTTTTTTATCCCATATCTTGGTAGATTTTGGCGGATGGGCTCTTCTTCCTCCGACTGTTCCGGGGGCTTCTGCACCAACCCAGCCAAATTGTGTTCCTCGACGCCATAACACTTTTCTCGGCACACGGGAGATTCCATGGCCATAACTTCCTTTGTAATCTCTTCTTCTACGCGAAAGTTTAGCCGAGTAGTTCATTCCAGCATCTGGATTTGTACCATAAGGCTGTCTCTTATTTCCTTGTATGGTTAAGAAGGCTCTCCAAATTAAATTGGGGTGATATTCTTCATTGAACTGGCTAGGAAGATTAATTTCTTTTACTTTTTTGCCTTCTAAATTAACTAAGTTCATTTTTTAATAAATTTCAGCTCCATCGGCAATGCTGTATTTTTCCTTGTTGGCTGTGTTAATACAATCAGGCGTTTTCTTGCTCCAGGGACAGATCCTTTGACTAAAACATAATCATTTTTTATAAACCCATAATGTTCTAATCCTGGTTTTGGATTTATCTCATCTACGTTGCTGGAGATTTTTAATATTGTTTTATTGAACTCTGTTCTTGTCTGAAATCCTAATTGTCCTGCTTGGGGAACTGTGAATAAAATTTTCTTCGGTGTCCATGATCCCAGGTTACCTGGTGCCCTTCTCTTCTTTTCTGATTTATGCCCTTTAAGATCAATGCCGAATCTCTTAACCGGCCCTTGAAAACCTTTTCCTTTTGTTACAGCATGCACATCAATATTTTGGTTTGCCTTAAATACGTCATTAATTTTAATTTCTTTTCCAAGCAAGTTCTTGGCATAATTTAATTTATCTTCTTTGCTTCCTGATAAGGCCAATTCAATAATTTCCGGTTTTTTCTTTAGACTAATTAATTTAGGCTGGGTGTAAACAATTAATTTCAAGTCATCAAAGTCATTAATTTCCTTGTTATTGATTTTTTTGGGCAGGTTAATTTTTCTTTTAAGCTCCTTATCCAGGTTCTCGCTCGTTATCTGACCGAGATTTTTTATCCCGTATAATGTGTTTTTGTAGAATTTAATTCCTAAGACCTTTAACGGGGGACATTCAAGTATTGTGCATGCATAGGATTTAAGTTTTGTCTGTTTTGCCACAGGATTGTTTTCCTGAACCTGCACATGTGTCATACCAGCTTTATAACCAAGAAAGCCCAGTAAAGCTGTTGTATCTAAATTAGCCCAAGCTCTTAATCTCGGATATATTCTTTTAGCCCTCTTTCTAGGCCAGTATTGCATACTTCCTGCTTTTGGTTTATGTGCTCTTCCCATTTCTTATTCTAAATCTCTTGGTCTTAAGGCATCTGACCATTTCGCCTTTAGAATCAGCGGCTTATTAAATAGCCTAAAGCTATTTTGTTTAATCAGTAGGGTTAGATTTTTGTTTTTCTGAGGATTTATAAAGATTTTGGTAAGGTTGTCTTTGTGTATTAAGTCTTTTTTGTGTATAAAGTAATTAAGTTGTGTAAAAAGTCCCTAAACTGTGTATAAAGTCAGCATTTATCGAGACTATTTACACAAAGACGGTAAGGTTTTTATATACTAAAATTATGATATTTTCATGCCTAGAGCAATATTACCCTTAGCTGCAATGGAGAAGTTATTAAAGAAAGTAGGTGCAGAAAGAGTTTCTGATCCTGCCAAGGTTGCATTGCGAGAAGAACTCGAAAAAATGGCTGAGCAAATTGGCGAGAAAGCTGTCAGGTTTTCAAGGCATTCTAAAAGAAAAACGATTAAAAGTGAGGATATTAAACTAGCTGTAAGATAAGAGGTAAAAATGGGAACTACAAATAAACAAATGGAAGGAATTTTATCAAGATTAAACGGAATAGTAAAACAGTTAAGCGATTTAGAGGATCCTTTACATAAAACTGCAAGATCATTTGATAGTCAAGAATTATTAGCAATTGAACAAAGGCTTAGATCAACAAGAGCTAATTTAAGTATAATAATATCAGATATAAAGGTAAAAAATATTTAAATTTTAGCCCCACAATCTGTACAAAATTTCTCTACTCCCTTTAACGGTTTTTTACAGGAAGGACAATTTCTCTTTATTTCGTCTTCGACTTTAGTTCCGCATTCCTGGCAAAATTTTTCAGTACTCTTAACTGGTTTTCTACAATTTTTACAGGGCTTAATTATAATATCATCTTTAACCTTATATCCTTTTTTTCCAGAAAATAATTGTCCTAAAGTATCTTTCACTTGAGGATTATTCAATTGATCACGTAAATCTACATTGCTTCCCATTTTATTTCATCTTTTTTGTTATATCCAAATTTTTATTGCATTTTTGACATTGAAACCTTAAACTCTCGGCTGCCTTTTTTGTTCCAGTTTCTTCATTTAATATTTGAATTTTTTTTCTTTTGAATGGAACCTGTATTTCTCCATCATGACTGCAATAAGGACATGTGTATTGTATATTTGCCGTTAAAGTGTCTTCATATTCCTGCTCTGGTAAGGTATAATTACATTCAGGACATTTATATTCTTTTGCCCTTATCTGTATCTTTCCAGTTTTGGGGTCTCTTGGCTTGCCCATTAAGCTTTTTCCGCATTTAGGACATTTTTCTTTAAAAACCCAGCATCTTATTTTACCTTTATCTAAAACTCTGTTGGTAAAATATACGCATTCGTCCATTGATTTTGGTTCTACCAATGCCATTTTCTTAGAAATTTTATTTGGGTATTTAAAGTTTATTATGGGCCTACCCGGAATCGAACCGGGAACTCGACTACGTGAAAGTCGCATTTTACCGTTAGACTATAAGCCCAAAGCATTAACTAATTTTTGCCATTCATTAAAATTCATCTGGTAAATTCTTTTTTCTAAAAACTCTAAATCTAATTTTTCTTTAAGAACGTTTTTTAATTTCTTATCTGATTGAATATAAATATTTTTTAATAATTCTTCTTTTTCATTTAACTTCTTATGCTTTATCTCAATAACTTTGCTGTTTACTTTTGGAACCGGATAAAATGCGTGTTTATTTACATCCATTATTTTATTTATTTCAAAAAAATGCTTCATTGAGAGATTTAAAACTCCTTTTTCTAGAAATTTATCTGGAACTGCTAAGATTGCTTTTTTGAAATTCATTTTTATTAATTTATTCATTAAAGGCTCGCAAATAGAGTAAGGAACATTTGAAACTATTTTGTCAAAATTTTCGTTACAATTCAAAATATTTCTATTAATTATTTTTATGTTTGGAAATTTTTCCTTTAATTCTTTGCATAATTTTTTATCTATTTCTATTAAAGTAATGTTTCCTTTCAAAAACTGGGTTAAAACTCCTTTTCCTGGACCGATTTCAAGAACTTTTTCGTTATCCTTAATCGCGAGAAAAGAAACTATTTGTCTAGCTATTTCTACATCAATCATAAAGTGCTGGTCATATTTCATCTGAGTGAATGCTCCTGCTGGGATTTGAACCCAGGTTATCGGCTCGAGAAGCCGATGTCCTTGCCACTAGACTACAGGAGCTTTTTAATCTACTATAATTAACAGTTTATATTCTTTGCTGATAACAAAATTTAAATATATTGGATTGCGACACCATTGCATGAAAAAAGGGGTAATCTATAAGATAATTATAACCTTCGCAACCTTCTGGATTCTTGATTTTTTATTACATTTTACAGGTGTTGGAGAAACAACCTATTACTATATTTCAAAACTTGCTAATTCCATATTATTCGCATTTATTTGGTTTTCAATATACAATAAAAGAGAGCACTTAAAGAAATTATTTTTCTCATTTGTTTTTGGAACATGGATATCTGCTTATTATTTAGTTTCTTCTTATTCGGGATTAGTTCAACTACTTGGAGCTTATGCTAGATATACGCCTCCGGCATTTGTAATTTTTGGAGTAGTTTTGCATCCCTTCTTTTGGTGGATATTCCATTCATTAGCATTCTTCCTAGGATTAGAATTATCTAGATTCGTAAAAAAATAGTTTATTGAACAATTACTTTTCCAGTCATATCAGGATGCACATTGCAATGGTATGCAAATGTTCCGGGCGTATTAAAAGTATGAGAATAAGTTTCTGATTTTGCAAATAATGGTGAGCTTAGTTCACTACCAGAATCGGATGTTACAGTATGTTTTACACTATCCTCGTTTACCCAAGTAACCGTATCTCCTACCTTTACTGTTAACTCAGCTGGAGAAAAAGCAAAACCAGTTATTTTGACATTTATACCATTTATTTGCGTATTTGCTTGATTATCAGAATTTTTATTACTAGAACTACAACCCGCTATAAATAATAAAAATAATAAAACTAAGATAAAATACCTCTTTTTCATAATATTTAGATGATATTTTAGTATATAAAAGTTATGAGTAGCCCCGGGAAGATTCGAACTTCCGTTTGCAGGTTTCTCTTTAATAAACCAGAGCCTGCCGTCTTTGACCTACTGGACCACAGGGCTTTATGCAGTAACCGGGAATCGAACCCGGATCCGAAGCTCTTTCCTTTGTTATTGGGAAGCTCCAGTACGAACCATTGTACTATTACTGCTTAATTAATTATTATTAAACTTATCTTTTAAAAAAGTTTCCAATAGAAAAGTATTTAAACATTAAAGTATTAATAAGTATGAATTTATATGAAAACTAGATTAACCATAACAATTGATGAAAAAATTTTAAATAAGTTTAAAGAAATTTGTAAAAGAGAGGGTTATAAAATTTCTACAAAAGTTGAAAGATTAATTGAAGAATTCACAAAGAGGCGATAAAATTGAAAGGTGGGAAAATCAAAATACATATTCCAAAAGAGATTTTAAGAGAACTTTATATAAAAAGAAAACAGCCATTATCTGAGATAAAATCAAGATATAAATGCTCCTTAAATACAATCGCTTATTGGTTAAGAAAATATAATATAAGAATAAGGAATCAATCACAATCTATGAGGTTATTTGTAAATAAACCGGAAATTTTTATAGATAAAAGTGAACTTTATGATTTATCTATAAATAAAAAATTTAAATTAAGAAAAATAGCTAAAAAATATGATTGTAAAATATCAACTATCTTAAATAGACTTAGAAAATATAAAATTACTAATAGGTTTTCTAATTGTAAAAAAATAGAAATAAGTAAAGAAGAGTTAGAAAAATTATATTTAATAAACAAGTTAAACACCTATGAAATTGCTGATATTTATGGTACTTGTCAAGCAACTATTTGGAAAAGATTAAAACAATACAATATTGAAAGAAGAAACACGCATGAGTTAAATTCAAAAATTCCTTCTAAAGAATTTTTAGAAAAATATTATCTAAATAAAAGATTATCAACATGGGAAATAGAGAAAAGGTATGGTTACAGTAGAAGCACGGTGCATAGAAAATTAAGAGAATATGGAATGATAAGGAATAGGGCAATTGCCCATATGATTTATCAAAAGAATGATTTTAGCGGAAATTTAAGAGAAAAAGCTTATCTTATTGGATTTAGATTAGGGGATTTAAGAGTAAGAAAAATTTGGGAAAATAGTGAAACAATTCATGTTGATTGTGGAAGCACTATAAAAGAACAAATAGAACTAATAAAGAATTTGTTTAAAGATTATGGTCAAGTTTGGATTAGTAAGCCAAATAAGAAAGGCAAAGTGCAAATGGAATGCTATCTTAATAGAACATTTGAATTTTTATTAAGCAAAAAAATTCCTGAAGATCTTCTTAAAGATAAGGAAAATTTCTTTGCTTTTTTAGCTGGTTTTACGGATGCCGAAGGAACAATAGGCATTAGTAAAGGTATGGCGTATTATAGTGTTGTTAATCAAAATAAAAAATATTTAAATTATATTAGAAATAAACTCATAAATATTGGAATAGAGTGTCCAAAGATGTATTTGGGTTCAGAAAAAGGTACACCGAGAATTGAGGGTGATAAAACTTATTATAGTAATAAAGATTGTTGGTTCTTAAGATTAAATAAAAAAAGTTTTCTCTACGAATTTCTCTTAAAAATAGAACCTTATTTAAAACATCCTAAAAAGGTAAAGAATTTAAGATTAGCTAAAAATAATATTTTAGAAAGAAATAGAAAATTTGGAGAATAAAATATGACTAAGAAAGGTTATTTTCAGATTAGCACGGCTGTGGACTATCCCTCAGAAAAATTCCATTTAGGACATGGATATGAAAAAATTTGCACAGATGTGTTGGCCAGATGGAAAAGACTACAAGGATTTAAAGTTCATTTTTCTACAGGCACTGATTGTCATGGTTTAAAAATTCAGAGAGCTGCCGAAAAAAATGATAAAACACCCTTAGAATTTGTTAAAGAAATTTCTTCTGGATTTAAGGAATTATGCAAGGTTCTGAATATTTCTTATGATGATTTTATAATGACAATTGAAGATAGGCATAAAAAAGTTGCACAATATATTATTAATGAATTATATAAAAAAGGTGAAATCTACAAAGATATTTACGAAGGCCCTTATTGTGTAGATTGTGAAACTTATTATACTGAAAAAGATTTAGTTGAAGGGAATTGTCCATTTCATAAAAGACCTGTTGAAAAGGTTAAAGAAGAAAGTTATTTCTTTAAATTAAGTAAATATCAAAGATTTTTAATTGATTATATAAATAAAAATCCGGATTGTATTTGGCCAGAAAAAAAGAGAAAAGAGATGCTAAATAAGTTAAAACAGCCTTTAAGGGATTTAAGCATTAGTAGGAAAGAAGTAAAATGGGGCATTCCTTTACCTTTTGATAAAAATTTGACTGAGTTTGTATGGATAGAAGCCCTTAATTCATATTTAACTACTGTTGACTATCCGAACAAAAAATATAAAGATTTTTGGCCACCAACTCATGTAATCGGCGTTGACATAATTTTTCATCACAGTATAATTTGGTTTTCCTTTTTAAAAGCCTTAAACATTAAGCTACCAAAAGTTGTTGTCCATGGCTTTATAAATTTAAAAGGACAAAAACTAAGTAAATCTGCTGGAATAAGAATAGATCCTGTAGAATTAGCACAAACTTATGGTGCGGATTCATTAAGATATTTCTTAATTCGCGAGATACCCTTTGGGCAAGACGGGGATTTTTCAGAAGATGCATTAAAAGCAAGAATAAACAATGAATTAGCAAATGATCTAGGAAATTTAGTTTCTAGAGTTCTAACTTTGGTTGAGAAAAATTTTAAAATATTAAAGAAAAATGAGCTGGATAAAGAATTAACTTCCAAACTAAATTTTAAAAAAATACAAAATTATGTTAATAAATATGAGTTACATAACACTTTAGCTGAGATATGGAAATTTATAAATGAGGTAAACAAGCATATTAATCAAGAAAAGCCATGGGAACTAAAAGGAAGGGAACTTGAAAAGCATCTTTATACTTTAACTGAAGCATTAAGAATCATTTCAATCTTGCTCTATCCTTTCATTCCTGAGACAAGTGAAAAGATTAATAAACAATTGGGTATTAAGCTAGGATTATTAAAAGACTGTAAATTTGGATTGATTAAGCAATATAAGGTAAAAAAAGAGGGGGTGTTGTTTAGGAAGGTGTAAAATGTTTATATTAGATGAAAATAAATTAAAAATGCTACATACTTTAATGAGGGAGAAAGGCGTGCATAACGTTAATACTTCAATGTTTTCTGAACAGCAGAGAAAGATTATTTACGAAAGTTATGGCGAGCAGTTTCTTATGTTTAATGGCCTAGGCTACATGGTTAACTGTGTTGTTCCTTATGCCTTAGCTAAAAACATTAATATGGTTGATAAAAAATTAAAACAGGAATTGGATTATGCATTAAAGCAATATGATTATGAGTATGCTTTCCTTTGTGCAAAATTATTGAATGACGAGAAGATGGTTGAATTTGTAAAACAGTATGATGTTAAGGGAGACTATGATAAAATTTTCAATGATATGAATAAATTTGTTTCAGAGGCTAGAATATGATCCCTTTTAACGAATGGAAGAAGATGGATATTAGAATAGGGAAAATATTAGATGTTGATAATCATCCTAAAGCGGATAAATTATTGGTTCTAAAGATTGATATTGGGGGTGAAGTAAGGACAATTGTTGCCGGTATTAAAGGATATTATGAAAGAGAAGAATTGATGGACAAGAAAGTTGTTGTTATAACAAATTTAGAGCAAAAAGAATTAAGGGGGATTAAAAGTGAGGGGATGATTTTAGCTGCTGTTAAAGATGATAAGGTTATTTTATTAACGCCCGATGAAGATATTAAAGAGGGTGCTGTTATTCAATAAACGATAAATATATATTTATTTAAGATAATGAATAGAGCATGGCAAGAAAGGTGGGTGAAACACTAATTGCAAGAATAAGTCAATTAAATGATGTTCTTTATACAGTTAGCTGGTTAAAAACTCATGGTATACCACAAGGGATTATTACAAAAAAACAAGTTGAAACGCTAGAAAAAACCTAAAAGAATGTATGAAAATATTTAGCGAACTTTCAGGAGATTTGGAAAAGAAGGGCTTATAAAATTTCAACCCTGCAATATTTGCCTGCTTTTTCCCTAAATTCTTCCGCCTCTTTCATTGTCCCAATAATCGAGTTAATATGCATCGGTACGGCGATTTTTGGCTTGATTACCTTAACAGCTTCAACCGCTTCGTTAACATCCATAACATACTTTCCAGATACGGGCAATAAAGCAATATCAATGTTCTTTAAATCGCTCATTTCAGAAATTAAATCAGTATCTCCGGCATGATAAATTCTTGTATTATTTACCGTTAAAACATATCCTAATTTTTTATCTTCTTTTCTATGATACGGGTTTCCGGGAGACCTAAATTTATTTATATTATAAGAATAAACAGATTCAATTTCAACACCATTGATTTTTAATTTATCTCCTGGTTTAGCTAATTTGATATTTCTAAAATTACTTAAATTGTCTTTACACGCCTCGCTAGCTATTATAATTGTTTTAGTAGTATAAATTTTATTAATGTCATCCAGACTCAAATGGTCATAATGCTCATGCGTGATTAAAATTAAATCGGCCTTTTCATCGTCTTTAATCTTAAAGGGATCGATATAGATTATTTTAGAATTTTTTATTTTAAAACCATCGTGTCCAAGCCATTCTAGATTAAGATCATTAAATTTCATGATTATAATATGAAATTAAAAATATAAAAACTTAACCAATAAAAAAGAAAAGGGAAAATTAGAAACATTTCCCCTTACCACAACAGGTGCAGAATCCAGCTACACCAAACAAAACAAATGCTGCCGTCCACCAATTTAACCATCCCCACCAGGTTATCAATCCTAAATCCTGCAGTAAAAACAAAACACCTAAAACTAAAACTATCCATCCAAACCAACTGTGGTGCGGACAACTGCACATACCACCCATATCTCTTTTCATCATAGCCATTATCAGAACACCTCCTTTTTGTTAAAAATAACAAAGGTTTGAAGTATAAAAGCCTTGCTAATTCAGGCAGTCCCAGAAATGAACTTTATGTATTTAATTCCGAATTTTTCAAATTTACCATCAAAATTTATGTCAAAATAATCATTGGTATATCTTGGATTTAGTTCTATTAATAAGACATTATATTCATTAGGGATTCCAAAACTTGTCAAATTCTCTGAAAGGATATTCACTTTAGATGGCAAACCATATTCTTCCAAGATAATTTTTTCTATCTCGGCTTTCTCCTGTTCTTGATTTGGTTTTGGTATTGTTGCCATTTTATTAATATTAAGTGGGGCTGGGAAGATTTGAACTTCCGACTTCGAGTAAGTTTTTTTATCTCTCGATCTCTAACCTTAGCTATCAGTTTCACCCTAATTGTCGAGTGCTCCAGCCAGGCTAAGCTACAGCCCCCTAAAAGAAAGTCATTTTACTTAATTTATAAACATTTCTAAGAATTATTAATATAGAATTCAAATTTTTTAATGTGTTTAGGATTATGAGGATTGATGATTTGCATCCATTTATTTAGCATTTCCTCTCCACGAACATTTATATGATATTTATCATTCCACCCAGGATTTTTCACTAATTCTAAATAAATTGTAGATCTTAATCCAATTTTCCTTATTAAATTATTTAACTGATAACCTAAATTTTCTGATATTGTTGCAATTTCTATTCTTGGATAAAATTTTCCATATTTTGGTTCTAAATAAATCGTACCATCTGTATCAAAAATACCTCTGATTGTGCTTGAGATAAATTCCTCTTTCTCTATAAAAATTTCTGGTATCTTTATATCAATTTTCTTACCTAATGTTAAACCCAGAATATTATGCTTAAAATTTACTAAGGAATTGGACCATTTTTGAAACCCATAAACTCCATCTTTTGGCATATCCCTTAAGCTAACCTTCAAATTATACAACTTAAAATAAAGTTGTTTTATGATTTTGTTATAATGTTCTTTATCATCTAATATATGGCCCCTTAAAGCATAACTTCCTTTAATTTTATTCTGATTTTTATAAAAGTTCATAGTACCATCTCCAATATGCAACCCAGTTTCTTCAGCCAATTCTTCACTAGATTTTTCTGGTAACACAATTTCGTTGTTAGGTTGTAATTTAGATAAGTCAAATTTCATTTTACGTCGTTAAAATTAAGATATTCTTATTTAAATACTTAACCACCACGGTTGTCACTTGGGTTATTGGGAAATAATATATATTTTACAGGATATAGTTTAATTAAAAATATAAAAACGCCTCCCGCAGGATTTGAACCTGCCTACGGTTTTCTTGACGAAAATGACCGCATGGTCTCCATCCTGTTTAGTTAACAGCCATCTGAGCCATATTTTCTATGTGTGCTCTACCAGGCTGAGCTAGAGAGGCGTATTAAAACAAATAAGAAATTCTTTTAAAAAGGTTTCTAAATAAATTAATCAATAAAATCTTTATTTTTAATTTTTTCCGGCAAGTACTTTTCAGAAATAAATGTTATACCTCGAGCACTTAAAGCCTGGATTTCTGCTTTAGCACCATTTTGTTTCATAGCCTTAAATTCTTTCTGCCACTGCTTGTTGTTTTTAAACCAGTCATATTCTGAAATTTGTTTTAATCTAGCTAGATCATGATCTTTTAATTTAATTAGGTGTTTTTGTAAGCCGTATTTTTCTATATCATTTGATGTGATTCCTAGATATTTTACACTTGGGATTGCTAATCTTTCTGAAGCATGTGCAAGATTGATACTTCCATATTTAAGTACAGAATAAATATAAAATCCGTAAGAATCAAAATCACATAGGACATAAATTGGAAGTTTAAACTCTTCATACAATCTTTGCAATAATCTTCTTATTCCCCTAGTTGTCTGACCTTGTGAACTTATTATAATGCAGTTTTGTTTGTCCCAAAATTTATCTTCATTTAATCTTTCCCAAACAGCTGCTTTTTCCATATAAATGATATATTTTGCGTCTACTTTCTTAAATTTAATTTCTTCAACATTACTTGGAATACTCCATCCCCCTGATCCGAGTTTATCCCATCTTATAACATCTCCAGAATCTTCTATTGTTACTTTTCCAACAACGCTTCCATTCTTATTTGCATTAACATTTAATTGCTCTCTTGAATTTTCTGTTATTAATTCTAAATCTTCAATAATATCATCGCTTTCACTTTGTTCGTCAACTAAATTAACATTTGTTCCAGGAATTGTTCTCTTAGCCATGTAAAAGACGTCTCTTAAGCTTGCGTGTTTTTCTTCATTAATCAAATCTTTGCTTATACTTGCTACTTCAATAGTTTGCAGGAATTTTTTAGCATGGGCAACATTGAAGAAATATCTTGTCGAAGTTTTATCTCCCAATTCCAAAGTTTTTGTTTTTTCATTGAAGATAACATTGCTTAAAGCCCTTATTGGGACAATAACAGAAGGGTTTTTATTTTTCTCAATATCCTTAACTACTTTTAGTCCTAAATTTTTTAATTCTTCTGAAGATTTATTTCTCTTTACCATTTTCTCCATTTGCTGCTTCCAAGGATGGGAGCTCTTTTTTTAATAATTTCTGTAACCTATCCTGTAAAATTTCTTTTTTATCACCTGTTAAATTACTTAATGAAACAGCCAGTTCAGGGATATACTTTTCAAACAGGTCTATTTTCTCTCGTTGTTCTGCTGCCTTGATGTGCTTATGAATATAAATACTTAATTTTCTTCCGCATTCCTGCAATGCAAGCTTAATCTCTTTAATAATTTCATCATAATGCGCAATTGCTTCCTTGGCTTCATTCGTAAATGGAACCCAGACGCTTGCAATATGAACGAGAACTACTGCCGGTCCAGTTGGGAGGTTACTTCCGCTTTGATTTAATCCATAAGGTTTCCAGCTTGTTTCTGAAACAGATTCTGTAATTGCGCAGGCACCTTGCTGATAAAGCAACGGAACCCTATTCGCCAACCTCATTAATCTAATTTGCCCTTCTTTATCCAGTTCCCCACCATAAGCAATTCCAACTTCAATGATAAAAGGCATGCCCCGATAAACAACCGGGCTTCTGGAAACTGTTGCGTAAAAATCAGCATTAATCTCTTTTCTTAATCCTTTCTCTAACAATTCTGCCGTTATTGGGCTTAGACAATCTCCGGGAGGGGCCATGATTTTAGTTTCTTGTAACGATTTAAACAATAATTCGATTTCTTTATTTTCAAGCTGCCTTGGTTTTCTATCGGCCTTTAATTTTGCTTTACTGCATATCTCTTGTGCTGTCTGCTGCCCAATTCTGGAAAAATCATTTTGCAAAAACCCCTGTAATGTATTGGCCCTCGTATCCTGCAACATTTTCATTAACTGCCCAAGCTCTATTCCATAAGGATGTGGTTTTATTCCTTTGGCTTCTCTCGGCAGCTCTTCTGTAACCCTCCTATATTCAAATTTTTCTTTTTCCGGCGTTACATAAACAAAGGTGGCATGTGGATTAACAATTGCGGTTTCCTTTACATATTCATCAACGCTTTGTTTTCCTTTCAAATATCTCCCTTCTATTTCAATCTCGATTTTTGTCCCATGGTCTTTATCCCATTTAACTTCATCATCTTTTATAATATGAGGCTCGTTTTTTTTCGTATCTATCTGTAATTCAAAATAATGTGCCGGTCTTTTCGAGCTTACCCTTGAATAAATTTTTGTTGATTTTCCTGTTGTTAATTGTGAATAAAGTACGGCTGCTGAAATTCCTATTCCCTGCTGTCCGCGGGACTGTCTCATTGAATGAAATTTGCTTCCGTATAATAATTTACCAAATATGTTCGGAATCTGCTGCTTAACAATTCCCGGACCATTATCCTCGACAATTACTATAAATCTGTTTTCATTAATTTGATTTATCTCAATTTTTATTTCAGGAAGAACTTTCATTTCGGTGCAAGCATCAAGAGAATTATCAACAGCCTCTTTAACAACCATCATCAATGCTCTTGTTGGATTATCAAAACCAAGCAAATGCCTGTTCTTCAAGAAAAATTCCGAGATGCTAATCTCGCGTTGCTGCTTTGCTAATTCATATGCTTTTATTTCTGCCATTTTAATTATGCTTATCTTTTAGTCTTCTTTGTTTTTCCAAATAATTGTAGACATTTCCATGTCTGCTTCCCTGCAATAAATTGATTATGGCATGCCTTGTGATATTAAGATCAACGTGTTTTCCTATAATGCTGATTGTTTTTCCATAGATTGATATTTCAACATCGCCAAGCTTTTCCATTAACTGGCGTGCTTTTCCTTCCCTTCCAATCAAGCGTGCCCTCACCCTATTCAAATCATTTTTAGTTTTTCTTGAGAAGTGAGAGATGTCTATAATTTCTAAATCCTTGTCATCTTCCAATAAATTTAATGCAATTTCGGGGTTAAAACCACGTCCAATAGCATTAATCATTTTTTTGGCAAGATAAATGTTAAGCCCGTTATCCCCAATTATAATAATATCACCCTCTCTTGAATTTATTTGTAGTTTAGTATTTGTTAGTTTGGCTATCTTTCTCTTTGTCTCTCCTTTTTTGCCAATTAAAACCGCGATTCTGTCTTTTGGAATCCTAATTTCATCCATATTAGAATTCTTCTTGAATCTCTCCTTCTTTCAAATAACCTTTTCTTTTTAGCCAGTCAACCTGGTTTGGTTGATATTTAAAGATTATATCCCCTTTTTCATTATCATATTCCCAAGGTTCGATTAATAATAAATCTCCTTCTCGAATCCATAATTTCCTTTTTAATCTTCCCGGAACTCTGCAAATCCTAATTTTTCCATCTAAGCATCTTACTCGCATTCTGCTGCCACCAAGCCTTTGTTCGATAAATCCAAGAACTTCATTGTTTCTTGGCACTTTTATTCTGAACTCCGGCTGTTCCTGAGTTTGTTCCATTCAAAGAAATAAACGAGGGTTGTTTTATAAATCTTTTGTTAAAATTATGAATAACTAAATTCACTGTAAATTCCAAGTCTGTTATTATATGAACTGCCTTTTGATATCTTCTCTAGTCTGGAAAAAAATAAAAATAATCTTTTTGTAATCTCTAAGGATTGTTTGTTAAGTTCTCTTGGTTTATCTAATGTTCTGCTAAATTCGTTAAATTCGATTATCCTTGATTCCAACCTTTCTGTATCCTCTTTTGTCTTCCATGATAATTTTTCTGCTCCTTTTATCAGTTTCATGGCAAGTAAATAATGAACGTCGCCTTCCAAAACATTTTCCTCCACCCCATCAATCAAAGTTCCGTATTTTTCAATATTAATATGTTTTACAGTTTTGTTAAAGAGTTCTATAGCTGAACGTAAGATACCAAGAGGATATTGCTTATTTTTGATTTCTCTGGTAGAAATGGTATCCTCCAAACAATCCTTCATTACAAGAGAAGTATAGTGATAATAACTGAGCAAGTCAAATCTTCCAAATATGCACTCTCTCATAAGACTAACATAAGGTTAAAATCTATAAATCTTGTTATTCAAAATTTTCTTTTAATCTAAAGCATATTGTTGTTCTATATACCTGCCTGCTTGTAAGTCTGCTTGTTTTGTATAAAGTTCTTGATTGTGTTGTTGTTCCGGGAAATCTTTGTTTCAATCTTCTGCCAAGCTGCACGAGGAAATACTTATTTGTCAAATATAAGTCTATGCCAAATTTTTTAATAATTTCACGGGTGATAAAAACATGTCCAGCTTTCTCAATTTCTCTTTTAACATAATCCAGCACTTCTTGGTTATTTGGCCTTATCTGTAGGATTCCTTCGTAAGATCTTGAATTAGTGTATATCATATTTCAAAAATTATGGAATGGGGTATGTTTTTTATTTTTATTATATTCTCTTTCTCAACAATATTATGTTTTACTGCCAATCTCATTGCCTCTTCGCCCACAATATTTATGTTTCTAGCATTCATTAAAATTTTCACAATTTTATCCTCGTCCAGTACATCTCCTTTATAAAATCTTTCATTAACATCCAAATTTAAATCCTTTTCAGAGAAACTCTTTCCTATCAAGTTAGAGTCGCATAATGCAATGATTTCATTTTGCTCTGTTTTGTTTATTTTTAAATAAATCATATTTTTGTTCTTACAGGATTCTTTGCGCCACACGCCGTACATTTCATTATCGTAACACGTTCCTCCTTTGTTAAAACCGTGTCTGGCTTTTTGCATACCCTGCAAAGTACAAATTCCTGTGCATATTGTTCGATTTTAGAATTTATCAGTGAAGAGGAAATTTTTCTACCAAGTATTAATCTCGGACCATCTAGATTACCCGGGGTGGCTAACTCTCTTAACAAATATTTCAATAAATGGGTCTGATCGCGATTAAACGTTTTTACTATATCTGCGAAATTTGATATTATTGTTTTATTGCCCTGTACGTGCCCTTTTGCTTTAGGCATTTCAAATCTTTCAGTGGTTTGTTTTATCTCCGGAAGATTAGCCTTTGCCTTTTCCAATAATTTCTCATAAGTTTCCATAAAGATAATTAAGAATATGGTTTTTTAAAGGTTTTTAATTCTTAAGGTAGGTTTTTATATTTTTTGGAATGATTTCCAAGGGTTTTATACGAACAATTAAAATGGAAAAATATCGAGGCAAGCGAACCATTAAGACATTATGAAGTCTTTGGATTGACAAATAGAAATTCTGCTATAAGAATCGTTTATATGGACAACGAAATTTTAGAAAATTTTTATGGTCCAAAAAAATTAGAAGGTCTTATCTTAAATCCTTCAGAAGAAGATGTTTTAAAAGATTTTGTAGATTTAGAAGCCACATTCAAAAATTACAAACCATTTTGCTATGTTATAAAACAAAGTTATACTGGACTACAATAATAATCTGTATTTTCCCTTAACTTCATAAACTTGTCCTTCTTTTAATAATTCTTCAAGAACTTTATTTAAATCATCCAAGCTAGCATGTAATTCTAATTTAATTTCTTCCAGTGTTATTCCGAGTTTATCTTCATATCTTTCAACTAAATTTAATAATTCATTTCTTAAGTTATTTGAGGTGAAATTTATTTCCTCGTAACTTATTTCTGGTTCTTTTTCTTTGATTAAAACAATTTTATTTTTTTCCGGTATTCCGTATTCCTTGATTAATTCAAGTTTTCTCAATATCTCATCATTTGGAGAAACTTTCTTTACAATTTCTGGCAAGATATAAATTTCCTCATTGTATTTTTTAATTTTTCCTATGATTAAAACAATATCTCCAATAGAAATATTTTCAAGAATCCTTGTATCCTCTCGCCAGGTTTTTAATCTTATCTGGGCGCTTGAGTCATCCATAGTTATTCCGATATAACTTTTATCCTCGTTTTCGAATTTATTCACAACATTTGCAACAATATTCACCCTAGTAACTTGTTTATTGTTTAATGCAATATAATTAGATTCGAATTCCCCGCTTCTTTGAACAAAGTTTTCTTCTTTTAAGTCACCAAGCCATAATTTATGCGCGACTAATCTGCTGATTTGTTCCATCATAATCTGCTTATGAAGCCCCTGCGTGGCTCAAATATTTCTGCTTCTCTCTTTAATTGCTCTATAATTTCTTCAACTTGGGCATTATCTATATTTTGTTCGGCTGCTTCATTAATAATATCTGCAATCGGAATCATCTTCCCTACTTTATTCTCTAATTTCTTGATGATTTCACGCACTGAAACAATTCTTGATCTTTGTGAAGCCGGAACCCCTGTTGTTATTCTGTCTATATCAATTTGACCTGTTTCATAGTCAAACCCTACCTGCATCAGGCAATGTTTTAATAATTCAATTGCGCGTTTTGCATCTTGTCTTATAACTTTATCGCTCAATCTGCTGCGAGCAGATGCTTCCGCAAGTCTTACCAAAGCTTCTAATTGTCTCGCGCTTATTGGAATTGGTCTAATTTCTCCTTCTCCTTTTTGCCCGCTATTCCTTAAATCTATATAGAAATCTTTAATCTCCTGAATTGCTTCATTGCTTAATTGAGGAATTATTTTCTGTTTTGCATATGATAAATATTTTCTTAATAACTGCCCTGAAATTTCGGTCTTTATATCTTCTGGATTCTGTTGCAGGTTTAAGACATGTCCTGCAATTTTTTCATCTAATTCCTTATTAGGAAGATCTCTTATAGGGAAAATTAAATCAAACCTATTGATTAAAGTTGGGGGAAGATCAATTTGTGAAGCAATCGGTGCATATGGATCAAATCTTCCTAATTTTGGATTTGCGGCGGCTAAAACTGTGGTTTCTGCTCTTAACGTCGCCTGAATATTTGCCTTTGAAATGCTAATCCTTTGCTGTTCCAACGCTTCGTGTAATGCATCTCTGTCTTCTGGATTCATTTTATCAAGCTCGTCTATAACCGCTATTCCGCCGTTTGCTAAAACCAATGCTCCTGCTTCCAATGCCCATCCTCTTAAAAATTCATCTTTAACAACTGTAGCTGTTAAACCTGCACCCGTAGCACCTTTCCCAGAAACAAGCCTTGCTTTTGGAGCAATTTTTGAAATAAATGTAAGCATTTGTGATTTACCAGCACCAGGATCACCAACCAATAAAATGTGCATATCTCCCCTTGTTGTTGTGCCATCTTCCTTATGTTTCCTTACTCCACCCATTAACTGCAATACCAAGGCTTCCTTAACTTTTTCATGACCATAAATACTCGGGGCAATTGATTTAACCAATTTCTCGAAAATTTTTGGATCTTCAGATAATTTCCTTATCTCTTTCTCATCCAAATCATCTAACTCAACCTCACCAAATGCTTTTTCAATGGGTTCTATATTATTTGCTTCCATCATTAAATCATATCTGATTGATTGAGCTCCTGTTCTCAGCAAAATAGGAACTTCCTTTACAATTCCATAAACAACGACCTTGCTTCCTGGAGTCGTTTTTTTCTCCATCCTTGGTTCAACTAAATCTTCTCTTAAGAAAACACTTAGGCGCTTGGGTTGCTCCCCTCCTTCTAAAGATTCTGGAATCTCTTCTAAAACCAGTCTTTGAGCATCAACCAAATCTTTACTTATTAATCTAAAATGTCCTCTTCTTCCACACGAGCATCTAGACGGCTCTTTAAATCTTGAATCCAGCTGTAGAATTGTTATTGCATTTCCGCAAGAAGGACATTCAAATTTAGCGGATGTAACTTGCGGTCTTACGTCAGAACTCTGCCTTACAATTCCTTCCATTATCATGAATTTATTTAAATGGGTGCTCCTTATATCCCGAATAAAAACAAACTGATCGCGGGGAAGATTATAGAAACGAACCCTGAAATTTTTTAAGGGCATATCAAATCCATCAATTGCCAATTCTACGGCCCTTATTGTTTCTTCTGGTTCCTCCAAAAGCTGGTCTGCGAGTTCATGATCAAACTTGGCTAATTCGGAAAAATCGATTTTTAATACATTAATGCCACGGGCTGCCAAATGATGCAAAGAATCAATATAGCCAGCATTAACAAAATCTTTAAATTTTTCAATTTGCTCCGTGGCATCAAGATGCATTTTACTTTAATTTTCTCAAATTTGTTATTAATTTTGCGACAGCTTCCCTAAGTTTTGTCTCGGATCTTGTTCCTGTGCAGACTATTTTTCCGTTGCTGAACAATAAGAATGTTGCCCTTGTCCCAGGCAGCTTATAAACCAGTCCGGGAAATTGCTCAGGTTCATATTCTGTATTTTCCAGTTTCATCGCCAATGAATTTAAATTTAAATCCATATTGATTGTGCCGGAAGCAACCATGTTTTGTATATTTATCTTTGGCTTTATCTTTATTTTAATTCTTATTTTTCTTAGGTTCTCGATTATTTTCCCAATGCTTTCCTTTACTTTGCTTATGGACTTAGCGCCTGTACAAACAACTTTTCCAGAACTAAAAATCAAAGCAGATGTCTTTGGTGTTTTAATCCTCATAACCAAACCAGGAAATTGCTCCGGATTATATTCTGTGTTTGGCAGAACCTCTGCGAGTTTTATCAACGGTATGTCATGTTCTAAACTTGTAGAAACAACAATATTTTGTATTTTTATTTTTGATTTATTTCTAGCCATTAAATAATACACCCCCTAATCTTAAAGTTTTATTTATAAATAAACAGAAAAGTATATAAAGGTTGTTTATAAATAAAGTGTAATTACTTAATAAAGATTAAAATGGGCAAAATAGCAAAAAGATATATCCGGAAATTATTAGACAAAGCAGAAATAGAGTTGGATGGAAACCTCCCTTGGGATATTAAAGTTCATAATGAAAAATTTTATGATTGGGTCTTAAAAAACGGTTCTATTGGATTGGGGGAATCTTATATGGATGGCTGGTGGGACTGCAAGGAATTAGACAAATTTTTTGAGAGGGTTTTGCGGGCAGAACTTGATAGAAATGTTGTTTCCTTACCCTTAATTTTAAATTTCATCGGGAGCAAGGTGTTCAATCTGCAGAAAAAATCAAGGGCGTTTATCATCGGAGAGAGGCATTATGATATTGGTAATAATTTATATAAGAGTATGCTTGACAAAGGAATGAATTATAGTTGCGGCTACTGGAAAAATGCAAAGAATCTAAATGAGGCTCAGGAAGCAAAGCTTGATTTAATATGCAGGAAATTAAAATTAAAAAAAGGAATGAAGGTTCTTGATATTGGTTGCGGTTGGGGAGGTTTTGCAAAATATGCTGCTGAAAAATACAAGGTTAATGTTGTCGGGATAACCGTCTCAAAACAGCAATTGGAATTTGGAAAGAAATTATGCCGGGGCTTACCGGTTCAATTAAGGCTGCAGGATTATAGAAGCTTAAATGAAAAATTTGATGCGATAGTCTCGATAGGGATGTTTGAGCATGTTGGATATAAGAATTACAGAACATTCATGAAGGTTGTTTATAAATGCTTAAAAGACGGCGGTTTGTTTCTTCTGCATACCATCGGGGGCAATGTATCTGTAAAAACAACAAACCCATGGACGCAGAAATATATTTTTCCTAACTCGATGTTGCCTTCTATAAAACAAATAGGAAAATCAATTGAAAATTTATTTGTTATGGAAGACTGGCATAATTTTAGCATCTATTACTACAAAACACTGATGGCTTGGCATAATAATTTCAATAAAAACTGGGATAAATTAAAATCAGGATACGATGAAAGATTTTTCAGAATGTGGAATTATTATTTATTATCTAGCGCTGGTTCATTTTTATCCAGAAAAAATCAGCTGTGGCAGATTGTTCTCTCTAAAAGTGGCGTTTCTGGTGGCTATAATTCAATACGTTAAATTTTATTAAAACCTATTTCAAATTCTTTTTCTTTAACTTTAAACTTCTCAGAACTCTTTGTATTAAACTTTTTTACTATTTTTGCATTTGCTATTTTTTTAATTAACTCTAGATCCAATGAAATTTTACTTTCTAAATATAATTCAATCTTATCATTCTTATTCAATTTAACTTTTTTCCTTAAATCCTGAATTCTTCTTAGAACTTCTCTTGTATAACCTTCTTTTTCTAATTCCGAGGTTAATTTTGTATTTAATGTAATTCTGAATTCTTCGTCCATTGGCTGCTTTTTAACAATTATCTTTTTGCAGTTAACCTGCGATTTAATTAAATCTTGTAAATTTTTGACTGCTTTTACAACCGCATCATCTTTAGTTAATACTTCAACCTCCAACAAAGGCCATCTAACGCCTATTTGTTTTAAATTTCTCTCGCTTAATACTGCTTGTATAGTATTCCTCGCGTGGTTTACATTATCCTCTAAATCTTCTTTTATCCTTCTTTTATCTGTAAGAGGCCATTCGGTTAAATGAACGCTTTTATTTTCAAGACCTTTGTAAATATAATCAGAGATATACGGAGCAAATGGCGCTAATAACTTGCTTAATCTTTCAAAAACATAATTAAAAACATAACCAAGAGTTGAATCATTATTATCTACTCTATTTCTAATTAATTTAATATATGTTCTGGATAAATCTTCATTTACAAATTCTACAAATGAAGCAAGACATTTATGATAATTTTGTTTCTCTAATTCTTCCGTGATATTATTGATTAAAGTATTTATTCTAGAGATTATCCATTCATCTTCTAATTGTAATCTTGGTTTATTTGTTGCTTTAAGATTTTTTGAATATTGATAAGAGTTCCATAATATTGTTAAAAATGGTGTGACTTGCTGATTAATCAAATTCAAACTGAATCTTTTTTGATCTCCGGGCTCATTCACACAAAACTGCAGTCTTGTTGCATCAATCCCAACTTTATCAAAAGTTTCCCAAGGATTAACTATATTTCCTTTGCTTTTGCTCATCTTCTCCCCGTTTTCATCAACAACATGTCCTGCACAAACTACATTTTTGTAAGCATTCTTTCCAAATAATAAAGTACCGAGAACGTGCAAAGTATAAAACCATCCACGAGTTTGATCAATTGCTTCTGCTATAAAATCGTATGGAAAACTCTTGTTAAACATTTCTTTATTTTCAAATGGATAATGATATTGAGCAAATGTAGCAGAACCAGAATCATACCAACAGTCTATAACATCTAGGACTCTTGACATTAAATTCTTACATTTATTGCATCTTATTTTTATTTCATCAATAACTGGCTTATGTAAATCAATTTCTTTCTTTATTTCGGATAAATCTTTTAATTCTTTTACACTCCCGATTATTATTTCATTTTTGCATTTACTGCATCTCCAAATAGGCAACGGAGTTCCCCAGAATTTTTTTCTTGATAATGCCCAGTCTTTTGCTCCCTCTAACCAATTTCCAAATCTTCCTTCCTTAATATGTTTAGGACTCCAGTTTATTTTCTCGTTATTTTTTAATAACTCATTTCTAAAAGAACTAACTTTGATGAACCATGAAATCATTGCATAGTAAATTAATGGTGTATTACATCTCCAACAAAATGGATAAGTGTGCATATAATCTTCTTTTTTAAATAAAACTCCTTTTTTATCCAAATATTCTATAATTTTCGGATCTGCGTCTTTTACAAACATTCCTTTAAAATCAGAAACTTCAGAAGTAAAATGTCCTGTTTCATCTATCGGTTTAACAAAATCTATTTTATTTAATTTGCAAGCTTCATAATCATTCTCGCCAAATGCAGGAGCCATATGAACAATTCCAGTACCCTCTTCTGTAGAAACAAAATCTCCTGAAATAATTTTAAACGAATTCTTTAAATCTTTAAAATAGGGAAAAATTGGCTCATATTTTAATTCAATTAATTCTTTTCCTTTTATTTTTTTGATTACCTTAACATTTTTAAAATATTTATTAACTAAATCATTTGCTAGAATATACTCATTATTATCCTGCTTAACAACTGCATAATCTATCTTTGGATTTATTGCAAGTCCTAAATTAGAAGGCAGGGTCCATGGTGTTGTTGTCCACGCTAATAAATACCTATTTTCTCCTTTAATTTTGAATCTTACAGTAATTGTTGGCTCTGTAATGTCTTTGTAACCAAGAGCAACTTCATGAGAGCTTAACGGTGTTTCGCATCTTGGACAAAATGGAACAACCTTGTGCCCTTCATATAACATTTTCTTATTATATAATTCTTTCAATGACCACCAGACACTTTCAATATAGTTATTATTTAAAGTAATATATGGGTTATCTAAATCAATCCAGAAAGCCATTCTATCTGTTAACCTATTCCATTCTTTAATATAAGAAAATACACTTTCTTTACATTGCTTGTTAAATTTTTCAATGCCATAATTCAATATATCCTTCTTAGAATTTAACTTAAGTTGTTTTTCAATCTGAACTTCTACCGGCAATCCATGACAATCCCACCCTCCTTTTCTCGGAACAGTATAACCTTGCATATACTTAAATCTGCAAAATAAATCCTTGAAAACACGGACTTCAACGTGATGCAATCCCGGGGGCGCATTAGCTGTTGGTGGCCCCTCCAAGAAAGAATATAATTTCTTTTCGGGATCGTATTGCAAGCTTTTTTTTATTTCCTTGCTTTGTTTCTGCCATAACTTGCTTATTTCCTGTTCTACATGCTTAAAATCATACATTCTTAAAGAGATTATTAGCATAATTTAAATAGTTTTCGAGGTTTAAAAAGCAAAGTTTTATAAATATTAATTCTAAAAGAAAGACTAACATTGGGGGCTACTCCTTGTAGTTGTCAATGTAATAAATTCAAGGGAGAGTAAGAAATATGTACAATAAGAGAAGATTTGGTGAAAATAGGGGCGGTTATGGTGGTGGGGGAAGAAGCTTCGCACCAGTAAATGTAGGAGATGAAATAGAGTTAAAAATAGAGGCCGTAGGTGAAAAGGGGGATGGAATTGCAAAGGTCAAAGGTTTTGTAATCTTCGTTCCAGGCGTAAAACAGGGAGAAACTGTTAAAGTTAGAATTACCAAGGTGCTTAGAAAAGTCGGCTTTGGTGAGGTAGCAGGGACAGGAAGCTCAAAATCTGAAGAATCTGCTGAATCTTCTGAAATGAATCAGGCGGATCAAGGAAGCGAAAGTTTTGAAGAAGAAACCCAAGAAGTAGCAGACGAAACAGAAGATTCTGAAGACTTCGGTGATGAAGAGTAATCATTTTTATCATTCATTCTATTTCTTTTTTTCTTTTTTTACAAACTTTTATAAATATTACAGCTTTATTCTAAACAATGAATGGAATTTGGATAGAAAAATTTCGCCCGAGTAAGTTTGATGAACTAGTTGGGCAGGACATCATTGTAAACAGAATAAGGGCAATGACAGAGCAGGAAAATATCCCGCATATGTTGTTTGCTGGTCCGCCAGGCACTGGAAAGACTACAATTGCCCTAATCATTGCAAAAACTTTGTTCAAGGAAAACTGGAAACAGAATTTTCTTGAAACAAACGCTTCCAGCGACAGGGGAATAGATGTTATCAGGGAAAACATAAAAGATTTTGCGCGCACAAAGCCAATGGGCACAGAAATCCCAAAAATCGTTTTGCTTGATGAAGCAGATGCATTAACAAGAGATGCGCAAAATGCCTTAAGGAGAACAATGGAACAGTATGCTGAAAACTGCCGGTTCATTTTAAGCTGCAATTATTCAAGTAAGGTGATAGAACCGATACAATCAAGATGCGTCATCTTCAGGTTCAAGCCTTTGGTATTTGATGATGTAAAAACAATAGTCAAAAGGATTGCGAAAGAAGAAAAGCTTGATGTTAGTGATAATGTGATAAAATTAATTTATGAAGTTTCTGAGGGTGATTTAAGAAGAGTTGAGAATATTTTGCAGAGCTGTGCAACAATAAGCAACGAAGTAACAGAAAGATCAGTTAATGAGATTACTTCGACTGCAAATCCGAGAGATGTTGGGGAAATTTTAGAACTTGCATTAAATAAAGAATTCTTGAAATCTAGAAACAAATTATTGGATTTGATGCTGAAAAACGGCTTATCCGGGTTAGATGTAATCAAGCAGATTCAGAAAGAGGTTTTAAATCTGAACATAAACGACAGCAAGAAACTTGAATTAATAGACAAATGCGGCGAGATTGAATTCAGATTAGTCGAGGGAAGCGATGATTTTGTGCAGATGGAATCATTCTTGGCTTTTATGGGAAAATAAGATGGAAATTATAAGGGACAATAGAAAGCACGAACTGTTGAGAATATTAAAATACATGTATTATGCTGCTGAAAAAGAGGATATTGAAAGCATTAAAGCACTGAGTAATCTTTATAATGAACAGATGGTAAAGATTTTTGATAGAGCGCCCTGGAAACATGAGACAGAAGCATTTGAATGGGATAATGCAAGAAATGCTGCAATCGGAATACCGACACTATTAGGAATGTATAAGACAAAGAGATTCAAAGAAAATGATTACGAAAAAATGAAAAAAGCGCAGCTTGCAGAGCTATTGAAACGAATAAAGAAAGTTGAAGAATACTTAATATGAGAATAAATTTTGAATATTCACAAATTTATGACGAACTTCTGACTTACATGTCAAGAAATAATTATGATAATAGACAATATTTAGAGATGTTAAGAAATACTTTAGAATTCGAAAAAAATTGGAGAAAAAATGAAAAGAGAATTGAAAAAGAAATTGAAAAAGTTTCTGGTCTAAAACTTAGTAAAGAGGTAAGATGTTTCATTGTCAAGCATTTAGGATATAGGGCAATCTCATATCCGCTTACAATAAAATTTACCAGAGATTTCGAATATTTGACAGCAGTTCTAGTACATGAATTAATACATGTTATGCTGAATAAAAACGAGAGAGTCTTAACTTTAGTCAAGAAAAAATTTAATTTTTATCAAAATGATTTTAAAATTCATTTCCCTGTTCTATTAATTGAACGAAAAGTCATCGAGAACTTATTCGGAAATAAATTCTTTAATAATGTTTTGATTAAAGATGATCATAACCTGGAATTAGCTTATGAATGGGAAAAAGTCAATGAAGTTTATGATGAATTTGATACGAGTATAATAAAATTTTTGGAAAAATGTTAATCAATAAGTATAAGCCAAAAAATTTGAATGAGATATATGGGCAGAGCATTCCACTAGAGAAATTAAAAGATGCGATATTAAAAAAACAGCCTGTATTAATTCACGGCAAAGTCGGGGTTGGCAAAACAATAAGCGTCTATACTTTAGCAAATGAATTAAATTATGAGATTCTTGAGGTTAATGCCTCTGATTTAAGGAACAAAGAACAAATTCAGAAAGTTGTGATTAATAACATAAAACAGGCTAGCTTATTTGGAAGAGATAAAATTATTCTGATTGATGAAATTGACGGGATAAATGCAGAAGACCGAGGTGGTTTAACTGAATTATTAAAGGAACTGGAAAACAGCAGTTATCCGATTGTTATTACGGCAAATGATCCGTGGAATTCTAAATTCAGTTTATTGAGGAAAAAATGCAAATTAATCGAGTTCAATGTTTTGGATGATAAAACAACAATCATAATTTTAAATGAAATCATAAAAAAGGAAAATTTGGATTTGGACGATGCATTGGTAAAACAAATTGCAATAAGAAGCAAAGGCGATGCAAGAGCAGCAATAAATGATTTAAATCTGGCTATGCTGGACAAAACTGCGCATCTTGATGAGCGCGAAAAACAGGAAACTATATTTAATATATTAAGGACAATATTCAAAACAAAAGATTCGGAAGCATTAAGAAAAGTTTTTGATAATTCGAAGGAAAATTTAGATGAAATATTTTTATGGATTGATGAAAATCTTGCAAAAGATTATAGTAATGAAGAACTGGCAAAGGCATATTATCATTTAAGCAAGGCTGATATCTTTAGAAAAAGGATTATTAAGCAGCAGTATTGGAGATTCTTGTATTACCAGAATTTATTGATGAGTTTTGGGATTGCATTAAGCAAGGATTACCCGAGCAGCAAATTCACAAATTACACAAGAACACAAAGGTTATTAAAAATCTGGATTAATAACAGAAAAAACATAAAAAGAAAGGAGTTTATTAATAATTTATCTCCTGAACTGCATTTATCAAACAAAAAATTGGCTAAAGAATTACAATACATGACCTTCTTAAAATATTAGAATTTAATCACATTTGCCTGAGTCTTCTTATACGGTCGTTTATATCCGGATGTGTTGAGAAAAGTTTAGCCGTAAATCCTCTTTTTTCTCTTAAAGGATTTTCTATATAAAGATGGGCTGTAGCTTTATTAGCAGTGTCTACAGTAACGTCGTGATCATTTTTTATTTTTTCAAGGGCATTTGCCAAACCTTCGGGATAATGAGTTAATTTAGCCCCCGTAGCATCTGCCAAATATTCCCTTTTTCTTGATATTGCCAAACGCATTAATTGGGCTATAATTGGTGCTAAGATAGCCAAAACAACTGCAATAGCTAACAGAATTAAGGCTCCGCTGCCTCCGCTTTCACTTTTTCTTCCACTTCTAGGAGCCCATATAAAAGAGCGGAAGATTATATCGCTTAATAAAACGACAACCCCGAGTAAAATTGTAACCAACATCATGACCCGTATATCATAATTTTTTATGTGAGACATTTCATGAGATATAACTCCCTCCAGCTCCAGCCGATTCATTTTTTTTCTCAAGCCAGAAGTAACTGCAATAGACGCGTGCTCCGGGTCTTTTCCTGTAGCAAAGGCGTTCATTGAATCTTCTTTTATCATGTATATCCTTGGTTTAGGTATTTGGGCAGAAATCGCTAATCCGTCAACAATATTAAATAAATAGGGGTCATCTTCTTTTTTTAATTCATTTGCATTTGCAGACCTTAATATCATTGAATCTCCTGACCGATATGCTATCAAAGAATAAACTATTGCTATAATAAAAGCGAATATCATGCCAAAGATATAATTGCCAAAAAAAATTTGTCCTAAAACTCCTCCCAATATAACAACAATAAATGAAAATAAAACTAAAAGGATGTAAGTTTTTCTTTTATTGCTTTGAATTTCTTTGTAAAAACTCATAATAATAAAGAATCATTGTTTTTAAAATTCTACTTTGATGTTTTTCCTGTCAGATTCTGTTATTTTGAAATATTCTTTTTCCTTGAATCCAAACAAGTTAGCAATAAAATTCGATGGGAATGTCTGTAATTTATTATGCAGATCTAAAACACTGTCATTATAAGCCTGCCTTGCATATGCAATTTTAGACTCTGTTCCCGATAATTCTTCCTGCAACATCATAAAATTTTGATTTGCTTTTAAATCCGGATAATTTTCCGAAACTGCAAATAAGGTTTTTAATGCCGAGCTTAATTGGTCTGACGCGGCTAGTTTTTTATTTATATCTTTCCCCTTCATGATTTCGGTTCTTGCCCTGGTAAGTTCTGCTAAAGTGTGTTTTTCGTGTTTAACATAACCCTTTACAGAACTAATTAAATTTGGAATTAAATCAGCCCTTCTTTTAAGTTGAACGTCTATCTGCGCCCAAGAAGTATCTGCAATATTTCTTAGCCTAATCAAACTATTATAAATTGCAATAACAGCTAAGATAAATACAGCTAAAATTATTATAATAACTAATAAGGCATTTGCCATATTTTTATTACCCGTTTCATCTTTAAAAATCTTTCTGTAGAGATTAAGTTTTAGAAAGCATCTTCAAAAGGTTTATATTCCGCATTATGTTCCTAATATTATGCCGTATGATATTGTGATTGGAAGGACTGAAAAAGAGAACAAGGAACTTGGAAATAAAGGACTTGTTTTTTATGGAAAAAGTTATGTCAAGATGGGGCAAACTTCATCATTAAGCAACAATATCCTGATTGATGTTGCAAAAGCCCATACAATCCTTATATCTGGTAAGAAAGGGTCTGGAAAATCTTACAGCATAGGGGTTCTTGCAGAAGAGATAGCAAATTTAAGCAAGGATGTAAGCAAAAATCTTTCTGTGTTAATTTTTGATACAATGGGAATATTCTGGAGTATGAAATACCCAAATTACGCGCAGAGAGAGGAATTAATGGCATGGGGGTTAGAACCAAAAGGACTACCTGTAAAAGTCTATGTTCCGAAGGGCAAATTTCAGGAGTATAAACAAAAGGAGATAAATGTTGATTATAGCTTCGCGATTAAACCAGGCGAGTTAACAGCGGAAGACTGGTGCAACGTCTTCCAGATTAAGATTACGGATAATATTGGTGTTCTAATTGAAAAAGTTTTGACTAAACTAAAAATTAATTATGATATTAATGATATTATTTTTGAAATAAGAAAAGATAATTCAATCGATCAATTAACTAAAAATGCCGCCGAGAACAGATTTCGGGCTGTAAAGGAGTGGGGCTTATTTGATGTTCATGGTTTTGAAATCAAAGATCTTATTAAAGGCAGTCAGGTTACAGTGCTTGATTTAAGCGCCTATGATGATTGGAATGTTAAAAGTCTGGCTGTGGGAATAATAAGCAAGAAATTATTCAATGAAAGGATAACTGCAAGAAAACAGGAAGAAATAGAAGAAATACAATATTCCCAGCATTATCTTACTTTTGAAAGGGAAGAAAAGACTGAAAATCCTCTGGTGTGGATATTTATTGATGAGGCTCATGAACTATTGCCAAAAGAAGGTATAAATGCTGCCCTGCCGTCTTTAATACAAATAATTAGGGAGGGAAGGCAGCCTGGAATTTCCCTGGTCCTTGCCACGCAGCAGCCGGGTGAGATACACCGCGATGTAATTACACAAAGTGATATTGTCATAAGTCATAGGGTAACTGCTAAGCCCGATGTAGAAGCGCTAAATATGATAAATCAGACTTATCTTACTTCAAGCATTTTAAGCAATTTGAATAATCTGCCGAAAGTCAAGGGTGCTGCAATCATATTGGATGATAATTCAGAAAGAATTTACTCAATTAAAGCCAGACCAAAAATGAGCTGGCATGGCGGGGATACTCCTTCTGCTGTCAAAATTAAAAAACAAGTATTGCAAATATGAAGATGGTTTATGAGTATTTAATTGGAGTCATAATCTTGGGATTTTTTTGGATCTTATTATACTTTAAGAACAAAAATTTAAGGAGAGAAATGATTTTTGGAGGAATTTTATATTCTTCTGTAATAATTCCATTGGTTTTATTAACAAAATTTTTATCAAATTTTATAAAAATAAGTTGGATTTGGATTCCGGATTATTATAACCCAAAAGAATTATTTGATCTTGGATTAAAAATTGGAGGTGGAATTGAAGATATTTTATTTATATTTTTTGCTGGAGGGATAATAACCATATTTTATGAAGCACTTTACAAAAGAGAGCCGACTAAAAGCCATATTAAAGGTCATCTGTTGTCAATTATTGGTTTTATAATCTCATATCTTATCATTGCTGTTTCTTTTAATTTTAATATAATATATAACTTGGTAATTTCAAGCTTGGTTGGATTTATTATTATCATAATTCAAAGAAAAGATTTAATCAAACACTCCTTAAAGGGAGCCGTAGCTTTTACCATATTTTACTTTTTATTTATGGTTTTTTATTCTGTTTTATTCCCAAATTCAGTTAACACATATTGGACCTTAAAAAATATTAGCGGTATTTTAGTATTCAATGTCCCAATTGAAGAATTTCTGTATTCTATTTCTTTTGGTTTGATGTGGGCACCGATGTATGAATACGTAAAGGGCATAAGATAAAATGATTGATAAATTTGCTCGTAGATCAAGAGAAGAGGGTTATCGTGCAAGAAGCGTTTACAAATTAATTTTCTTGAACAGGAAATACAGATTAATAAAGAGAAATGACAAAGTTCTTGACTTGGGGTGTTATCCCGGCTCCTGGCTGCAGGTAATTAAAAATTTAAACGCGAATGTTGTAGGGGTCGATAAAAAACAAATTATCAGCATGCCTGGCGTGAGATTTATTTTAGGCAAAGTAGAAGACGAAAAAACAGTTGGTAAGATTAAATCTTACGGGAAATTTGATGTTGTCTTGAGTGATTTAGCCCCGAATACTTCTGGAAATAAGCAGCTTGATCAAGAACGTTCTTTAGAATTAAGCCAGATTGCGTTTAACGTTGCTAAAGATGTGTTAAATCATAAAGGCAATTTCGTCTGCAAAATATTTCAGGGAAGAGAATTCGAGGAATTTTTAAATCAGATAAAAAAATATTTTCATTTTGTCAAGGCAACTAAACCAGAAGCGAGTAAAAAAAAGAGCAGAGAAATGTATGTTGTTGCATTGGGTTACAAAATCTGAAAGTCTATACAAACCCTGTAAATATAAGGGGCGTAAGCGCCGCATTTTACTGCGTTGATAACTTTAATCTTCCTGAAATATTTTTTTATTTTATTTATGCTTTGATTTGGAAAATCCTTCTCCTGGCTAAAATCATAAAAATGGATTATGGTATTTTTTTTAACTTTATTTTTTATTAAATAAAGGAATTCGTCTGCATTTTTTGGAGCGGGCATGACTATTCTGTCAAACTTAATTTTAATTTTCGGGAGTATTTTTTTAACATCTCCCTTGAATAATTTAATATTCACGATTTTGTTTAGCATTAAATTTTCAATCGCATATTTATGCGCAGTTGGATTAATTTCAACAGAATAAATCTCTCTGGCTTTCGAATTCCTGCTTATCACAATCGGGTAAATTGCTATCCCAGAAAACATAACCAAAATTGTTTCATTGTGCTTAACCCGATCGCTAATTCTTAATCTTTCGTTTCCTAATCTCGGGGAAAAGTAACATTTTTCCAAATCAACCTTAAATCTTGCGTTGTTTTCCTTGTATAAGGTTTCCTTTGTTTTTTTTCCAGCCAAGACCTTAAATTTAGGCAGTCTATACTTTCCTGAGAACTGCTTTATTTTTAACAAAACTGTTTTAATATTTGGGTTTAGTCTCAATAAGTTTTTTGCAGTTAAATTTTGTTTTTTATCCAGTTTGGAGAATACTGCGATATCCCCAATAATATCATAACTTGGAATTTTACTTGAATTAACCATAATAAATGAAAAAGCAAAGTTTATATATAGTTTATCATTATTTTAAATTGGCATGCTGATGAGAGCTTATAATAAAAAGGGGGAAGTAAAACCGCTGCTTTATATATTTTTAGTGTTGTTTTTTGGCTGGATTTTAAGCCAGTTTATTTTAATCAACCAAAGCAGTTTATTGATTGATAACAGAATAACTGGGTTACCAATTGATCCTTTGGAAGTTGCCGGAGACTTTCTTAGCACGCCGATAGGAGCGGGAGCAGACAGCGTGCCTTTATGGGGGATGGTTTTAACATTTGCAATGGTTTTCAGCATACTTTTTATTTTAGTAAAAACAGTCCACTTATTTAAAAACGATGAAAACCGCGGTCCTGCAATAATATTTACATTAGCAGCTTCATTATTAACAGTATTTGCAACAAATATTGCAAGCTTGATATACTATTTTGCAACAACGTTGGTTTATTTTGTTGTTATAGTTGCGATAATATTAATTGGCTGGGCTGGATATTTAGGAGCACATACATCTATAAGTTCAGGTATTGGATATATTTCAGATTTCGCTACTAACAGATATGAGTCAGGAAAAGCAGCAAAAGAGGCGAGAACTGCTTATTTTCAAACTGCAACAAATTATGACACTGCAAAAAAAGAAAGAGGGGTATTAAAAAGCCTTAAAGACAAGGTTTACAAGAAAGATAAGAATGCTACTGAAAATCTATTAACAATATTCGATAATTTAGTAAACAGGCAACTTTCTGTAAACCAGAGTGTAAATAGAACTTTAGACAGAATATCAAGGCAGGGTGTTCCAAAGGGAAAGAAAAAGCAGGTTGATAAATTAGTTAAGGATATTCAAACGCTTGAAAGTGATTTTGAATCAAAAGTAAAAGAAATAAGAGCAGGTGTAGAAAAGGTAAAATCATTTATAAAAGCGAATGACTTTGCTTCAGCTGAAAATTCAATTAATAATGCGTTAAACCAGGAGCAGGATTTAGAAAGGATGAGCAAGCAAATCGCTCAAAAAGAATTGGAGATAAATCGGTTGTTAATATCTCCTTAAGGAGGAAAAATGGGTGTTTTAGACTGGTGGAGAAAATTACGTCGTGAGGGTACTGAAGACAACATTTCACAAATGCAGTTGGATATTCGTAAATATGGAACAAAGAATGCGATGGATACTGCTGAGAGAGAGGCGAGCGTGTTAAAAAGTTTAAAAGATGGTGTCTATAAGCAGGATGAAAAAAAGATTAAATCTTTAATACAATTATTCAACCAATTAGATACACAGCAATTAGAGATGGCCGGCAGGGTTGATCAAATAAAACAAGGGGTTTCTATGATGGGTGTAGCAAGAGGAAGAGGAAAAGCCGTGGGTGGTTTGATAAAAAGATTGAAAACTGTTGCTAAAGATTTTGACGGTATTGTCAAACAAAACAGGGCGAATATAGAAAATATAAATGCAAGCATTAAATCCAATGATTTCCAGTTTGCAGAAATGTTAATTAATAAAGCGATAGAATCGGCACAGGATTTAAAGAAAAAAGCCATGGAAGCAGAGCAGTTGGAAAAACAAATTAACAGAAATCTTATGGATACGGCCACAACAACGCCTTAATAAAAGATAATGTTCAATCCATTAAAAATATTTAAGAAGAAAGAACCTGAATTGCCGGAAGATAATTCTCCGCAGCAGGATTTGCCAATGCGGGATAATTTTTCTGTTTCTGGTTTAAATAAAGAAGATCTAATTTTAAGCAGATTAGAAACAATAAATGCCAAGTTGGAAAATATTGATGAAAGATTAAAGAAAATAGAGGAAATCGCCAGTTCTTAGTTTTATTTTCTTCCTCCTAAATAAGGATTTACAACAGGCTCGACAAATGGCCATATGTAAGGCGCAACAACAACTAAGGCAGATACAATAAAACTATGGGCCCAGGTTTCCTTTAAGCCCTTGCTGCTTCCGATCGTTGTTTTAACTACAGCCGAGGCAGAATGCACCTTTATCATAGTCAATAATCCTATAAAAATTCTAAAAACTATGATATTGTTTAAATAAGGAACACTCTGTAAAAACGTTAAGTTAGCATAAACATATTCTGCGTTCATTGTTGCGAATACAGCCAGCATAGCCCAAGAAACAGAGTGTATGCCGTGAGAAAGCCAGTGGCTTCCACGAAAATTCTCATCTCTATGAATTAAAATTAGTTCGTACAATCCGATAATAACACCCATTACCAAAGGTCCAATATACTGTAATTCAGCCATTAATTATTTCTTACTTTAGGTATATTTAAATATTATGTTTTCATTATTAAATCAATGAAACCCTGGCTCCATAAGGTAGAAGTTATATCTGACAAAATAATACCATATCTTGTCGTGATTTTATTAATATTAATTGTACTGGATATATTTTACCATAATTTAATCCTTCCTTATGAAAATCAAATTCTGATTTTGGATTATTTCATTGTTATGGTTTTTATAGTAGATTTGGGCTTTAAGTATTACAGGGTAAAGGATGCTAAGACATTTCTTAAAAGATACTGGCTAGATATCATCGCGGTATTCCCGTTCCTTTTAGTTTTCAGGTTAATCGAGGAGATCTTGCTTTTAACAAGGATTAGTGAAACCCTGGGAGAATCGCAGAAAATATTGCATACTGGTGTTGAAGTAGGAAGAATTTCAAGAGAAGTCAGCGAAGAGACAAGGGTGTTGAGAGAAATACAAGAAGCTTCAAGGCTGGAAAGAACCACCCTAATTGGAAGAATCATAAGACCAGTTGAAAGACTGCCAAGAATATGGAGAATGCTGCATTTCTATGAAAAGCCTTATTCTAAAAAAACTTAGTTAAACTTCCCTGTTCGCTCGCTTTTTTGACATTAATTATCCTATCGATATTTTTCTGTACTCTTTCCTGATTAAATTCGTGTTTATCCACCAATATTTTCATTATTTTATCAACATCTGGATTGGTAAACTTCAGCCTGTAATTCTTAATTATGGGCATATTTTTGAAAACTGCATAAATCTCCTTCCAGTTAAAATCCGCTTTTGCTTCTTTAAATAGCGTATCAAAATTTTTATGCTGCCTTACCAGTCTTAAAGCTGTTTTTGGACCAACTCTCGGAACCCCGTAATTAAAATCTGTTCCAACCAATATTCCAAGCGCAATTAGTTGCTCTTGATTAATTCCAAGATTATCCAGAACCTCATTTAACTCGATAACTTCTGGTGAAATATTTATATACGCTCCCGACGAGATTCTTCTTCTTTGCGACACTGTTAGATTCTTTACCAATCTTGGTGCACCATACAATAATACATCATAATCAGAACTTCCAACGTAATCAACATCCCCTTGCTCATTCATGAATGCGCATTGGGCTTCTGCTTCGCTTGGTGCTTGAATTGCAGGCAATCCCAAAGCTTGAATTAGCTCCTTGCTTTCTTCACTCATTTCCCTGCTCAATCTTATGCTTTGCTTTGAATATTTTAACATGGACTCTTCATCTCCCAATTCTTTTGCCTCCCTAAACTTTTCTTCTGCCATTTGCTTTCTGTATTCTCGTTCTTCCTGCTCTTTAACTTTCAATAATGGGGGCTTGCCGTCGAAAACAAAGCATAATTTAATTCCCTGCGACATCAAGTTTGTAATTCTTGTGATTATTCCTTGTAGATGCGAAGTAATTCGCTGTTTTGAATCCATCAATGGGGTTCCGTCCTGCTGCCTTATTGAACTAAGAAACTGGTAAATCATTTGTGAGCTGTCTATTGCAATCTTCTTATTGTATAAATCCTTAAACGAAATTTCCTTTTTCGGAACTAATTCGGTTATCTGTAATCCCATTGATATCTAATTATCTTAAAAGTTTATAAACCTTACACCGAAAGACTTTTAAATTAAATTTTGTCTTTATTACCTAGTAAAATGAGTCATGGAGAAAAGTATAAGCGGGGAGCATCAAGCAACGATTTAAACCTCCCAATTAATGATTTAGAGATAGATAAAAAAATCAGGAATTTAATTTCCAAATATGACATAAGCGAAAATGAGGCCCGGCTCGTAATAGGATCGTTAGGATATGACGCTGCTTCAACTTATACAGAATTCTTTTTTAACAGTAATTTAGAAAGAAGTCTTTATTTAAGGGGTATAGAACCAATATCCAAGGGATTAATCAAGCTAAGCGAATTAAAAAAAATCTCGTGTTTCGAATTTTCTGTTAATGACTACCTTAGAAGAGGAGGGATAAGTGAAAGAAATTTGAACCAAAGAGGAGATGGTAAGCGTGGCTGGAGCACAGGAACTCTAAAAAACACTATCAATCCATTTAATTCCGGAGATGTTTCTGAGCACTTGGATTCAAAATTAGAAGATGCTTTCCCCGAAATTTAGAAAAATTTATATTAACTCTAATTTCCTTAATTCTTTGTGATAAAAAATATTGTATTGCAGCATAAAGGAGGGTACTATAATTACAAGATTCATGATTCAAAAATAAATAAACTTTGCAACGGCTTTGGTTCTTTAAAAAATTATTTGAATGATATGTTCGTTAACTGTCCGGACGAATATTTTAATTTTGGCCCTAGAAGTTCTGGATTGAAGTTCAGGTTAAACTTGGTTCTGCATCAGATTTCGGGACACGAGATGAATGATTTGGCGAGGCAGGGCTTAGAGATTAATAAAGAAAGATTTAGGGATAAGCATCCAAAAATACAGGTCTTTTTATTAGAGAATGATGATAATACGATTGCGATGGAGGTTCCGATATGGATACATCCGGATGAATTAAACGAGTTCACGCATATCTTCAAGAGCAAATTGCCTTTAACAGGCCACATCGATATATTAAGGATAGAGGATGGGAAGATATGGATCTGGGATTATAAACCAAATGCAATTGAGGAAAAATATGCTGCCACCCAGATTTATTTTTACGCTTTAATGCTGAGCCAGAGAACAAAGATTAATCTGGAAAATTTCAGATGCGGTTATTTTGACCAAAAATATGCATATGTATTTAAACCAGATTTAAGTTTGATTAATGCAAAGCCTTTACTCGAATTCTTATAACAAGGCTTAAAAATCTATAATACTTAAAAGTATCATGGGTAACGAGGAGGTTAAGATTAGTTTTTATCCGGTAGATTTGGATTTTAATAATCAAGGAACCATAAGAATCTTTGGCACAACCCCGGATGGAAAAAAAATATGTGTCTATGATAATAGTTTAAAGCCTTATTTCTGGATTCTTGGAGATGAAAAAATAAAGAAAAAGATTGATGAGATAAAATTGGATGATGAGTCTGAGATATTAAACACAAAAGTTTATGATAAAAATTATCTTGGAAAAAATGTCAAGGCCGTAAAGGTTGAGGTGAATAGTGTTAAGGGAATAAAAAGCATATCAAGGGAGCTTAAAAGACTTGGTTTAGAAGCTAAGGAAAATGACATTAATTTTGCAAAACGTTACCTGATTGATAAAGAAATCATACCATTGACTTTGAGCGAGGTTAGTGGTGAAATTATAAATGATTCAAGGTATGATTTTTGCATTGAGGGGGAAGTGAGGCAAAGTTCGCGGGATTTTTATGATAACCTAAAACCTTTAGTTTTTGATATAGAGGTTTATGGAAGCCATGGCGGAATTGAAAAGGTAAAAAACGACCCAATATTAATGATTGGCTTGTTCGGAAAAGACATTAAAAAGGTGATAACGTGGAAAAAATTCAAAGCCCCGGATTACGTCGAGTTTGTAAATTCAGAAGCTGAAATGATTGAACGTTTTGTTGAGGTTGTTAAAAATTACTGTCCTGATTGTATTGTCGGATATTTCTCAGACGGTTTTGACTTTCCTTACATTAAAGCGAGAGCCAAGAAATATGATATAAACCTTGATTTGGGCCTGGATAATAGCACCGTAAGTTTTAGGAGGGGATTAGGAGAAAACACAGCGAGAATTAAAGGAATTTTGCATCTTGACATATTAAAATTCATCAAAAAAATAATGTCGGGAAGTTTGCAGCTTGATTCTTACAGCTTAAATGTTGTTTCGCAGGAATTATTAAATGAGAAGAAAAAGGAAATTAATATAGATAATATAATGCAGGCCTGGGATGAAGTCAAAGATCTTGAATCATATGCTGAATATAATATAAAAGACACGGAATTAACCCTGAAGATTTTTGAAAAAATATTTCCAAACATGGCTGAGCTGGTCAAGCTGATCGGGGTGAGCATGTTTGACATTTCAAGAATGAGTTATGGTCAGTTAGTTGAGAATTATCTGATTAAGAAAGCAAAGGAATTTAATGAAATTGTTCCGGCCAGGCCAAGCAATACAAGCATCGGAGAAAGGATGAATATAACTTATCAAGGTGCTTTTGTAATGGAACCAGAACCCGGATTTTACAAAGATGTTGCATTTTTTGATTTTATGTCATTGTATCCAAGCATTATAATAACAAAAAACATAGATCCTGGAAGTTTTAATTTAGAGAGAAGAGGCTACAAAACACCCGAGATTATTAATGAAAACGGGGAAAGGGTTTATTATTATTTTGACTCAAAGACAGAAGGGTTTATTCCCAAGGTGGTCAAAGATTTAATTATAAGGAGAAACAGGATTAAGGAAATTTTGAAAGGTGAAAAAAATCCCCTGCTGGAAGCAAGAAGCTATGCATTAAAGACAGTTGCTAATTCGACTTACGGAATGCTTGCGTTTTTCGGGGCAAGATATTATTGCAGGGAGTGCGCGGCAAGCATAACTGCTTTTGGCAGAGAATATATACAAAAAACAATAAAAAAAGCCCAAGATGGAGGCTTTAAGGTTATTTATTCTGATACTGATTCGTTGGCGATCACATTAAAGGGAAAAAGCAGAAAATCAGCATATGAATTTATGGATAAGGTAAATGAAGATCTGCCAAGTCTGATGGAGCTTGAATTAGAGGACATTTATCCGAGAGGGATTTTTGTCTCGAAGAAAAACGAGTCGCAGGGTGCAAAGAAAAAATATGCTTTGATCAATGAAAATGGCGGTTTAGAAATAACCGGATTTGAAACTGTAAGAAAAGACTGGAGTTTAATTGCAAGAGAGACGCAACTAAAGGTACTTGAATTAATACTAAAAGAAGGGAATCATGAGAATGCCCTTGAATATTTAAAAAAAATAATTAAGGATGTAATTGAAAGAAAAGTTAACCTAGATAAGATGATTATTGGTGAACAACTAAAGATGCCTCTGGAAAGCTATAGACAAATTGGTCCGCACGTTGCAGTTGCCAGAAAAATGAAAGCCAAAGGTTATGATGTTAGCCCTGGAGCAACTATTTATTATATTGTTGGTAATGAAAAAGGAATTATAAGAGATAAGGCTAAGATTCCAAATGAATGCAAGGATTATGATGAAAAATATTATATTGAAAATCAGATTATCCCTTGCGTTGAAAAGATTTTTGAAGTTTTTGGAATTAAGAAAGAGCAGTTGATATTAAAGGAGCAGAAACATCTTGGAGAGTTTTAATGGATAACTGGGAAAAAGCAGGAAGAATTGCAGCAGAAGCTTTGGATTATGGAAGCGAGTTAATCAAAATAAATGCCGGTGTGAAAGATGTAATTGAGAAAACAGAAAAGAAAATCTTTGATTTAAATGGGAAGCCGGCGTTTCCTGTACAGATTTCCATAAATGACATGGCCGCTCACTTTACAATTAATGAGGATGATTTCCTATTTAAAGAAAATGATGTTGTAAAATTAGATGTTGGTGCGCATGTTGAAGGCCATATAGGGGATAATGCCCTTACAGTTGATCTTGGAGATAATAAAGAATTGATTAAAGCGTCTAAACTGGCTTTGCAGGAGGCAATTAAAATTGTTAGACCGGGAACAAAGCTATGGGAAATCGGAGAGGTTATAGAAAATGCAATTACAAACAATGATTTAGGAATAAAACCAATAAGAAATTTGTCGGGGCACGGGATAAATGTTTATGAAGAGCATTCTGGGTTCACAATTCCAAATTTTAACAACAAGGACAACACCGAATTAGAAGAAGGACAGGTTATTGCAATAGAACCCTTTGCAACAAACGGGACAGGATTGGTAAAAGATGGGAAGCTCTCCGGGATTTATAAGGTTGTTAACTTAAAAAATATCCGTGACAATAATTCCAGGGAGATATTAAAATTTATCATGGATAATTATAATGTCTTGCCGTTTTGCAAAAGATGGTTATTAAAAAATTTCCCTGGCTTTAAGGTAAGTTTTGCCCTGAGAATGCTTGAGAAAGAAAATATAGTTCATCACTATCCGCAGTTGCCAGAGCAGGGCAAGGGTCTGGTAAGCCAGCATGAACATACCTTGCTTGTAAAAGATCATGTAAAGATACTTACTAAAGCGGATTAAAAAGATTTATATAAAACTAATTTAACTTGATAATATGGAAAAAATAAGGGATATAATGGGGAAAAGATTCATAGCTTTTAATGAGAATTCTTCTGTAAGGAACATTGCAAAAAAAATGGGCAAGTATGATTTAGGATGCGCAATAGTTGTCAAAAATAACAAGCCCATCGGAATAATAACAGAAAGGGACATGGTTAAGAGGGTTGTTGCCAGAAATCTTGATGTAAATAAAACAAAGGCGAAGGATGTCATGACAAAACCTGTGGAAACAATCAATCCTGATGCAAATATTTATTTTGTCGCAAGGACAATGAAGGAAAAAGGCTATAAGCGTTATCCTGTTGTAAAAAACAGCAAGTTCGTGGGATTGGTAACGCAGACGGATATTGTTGATTACTTCAGAGAACAGAGAAGAAGATTTGTTTTAAAAAATTTAAGCAAAAAATTAAAAAACAGATATCCTGTTTAATTTAAACTTTAATTAATTTTTTGGCGCGCCTTCGGCGCATTCAAACACTCCGAGACCCTCAAACGAGTCAGAGGGATTCCCACTACAGTCGAGGAGAGCCCTGACCGAGCTAGCGAAGAACCTCGCGACAGAATCTTTTCTTGGATACCAAAATTTAATATTTTTACCTCGGATATAATCTTGTTCATTTGATTTTCTAACAGGAAATCCTTGCTTATTAAATTCTAAATCAACAACGTAATCTTCCATAACGCATTGCTCTAACATATCTCTCTCTAAAGTTATAATTTGCTTATCTTCTTTTTTCTTAAAACTCATAAAAGATTCGTTTAGTAATCTTCCTAAATTATCTTGAATAAAATAATTATTTAACCGCGTCCATGAATCAGATGTTAATTTTTTATATAATTCCTCAACTTCATCTGATGGAATTGGATGGTTATTGGCATCGCACAATTTTACTAATCCTTCATTAGCCTTAATTACTTGTGAATAATAAGGCATGAATAATCTTGCAGAAGGCATGTACTTTCTTTTATCTGATAAAGCAAAATGTGTTTCTTGATAATTATGCCCTTTTGTGGTTTCAAATCTAGAAATAACTGAATTTGTTCCTAAAATTCTTATATAATCGCTACCTTTAATTCTTGGATTAAATTTTAGCGGTATTGGCAATTGGCTTTTCATTTTAACCTTTAAAATTAATAAAAATAAGAGTTTATAAACCTTTCTATTATTACCATTTTAAAGTAGTATAAAATTTAGCCAAAATAATTCGGGACTTCCTTCGTCAAGCCTGCCCTGGCATTTCTAAGATAATTTTCCTCTAATTCTTTGTATTTGTCCATCAAATCAGGCGAAACACTCGGATTAACTTTTTTAATTGCAGTTTCGAAATGTTTTTTGCCAACTTCCTTAACTTTCATGTCTTCTCTTAAAGCAAGCAATCCAGCTTCCCTGCATACTGACTCAAGATCTGCTCCGACAAAACCTTCTGTTGCTTTGGCTATCTCTCCTAGATTAACATCTTTCGCCAAAGGCATGTTTTTCGTGTGAATATTCAAAATATCAAGTCTTGCCTGCTTGTTTGGGGGGGGTATTAGAACTAATCTGTCAAATCTCCCAGGCCTTAATAACCCCGGATCAATAATATCTGGCCTATTTGTTGCGGCAACTACAACAACATCGTTTAATTCCTGCAACCCGTCTATTTCAGCCAATAATGTATTAACCATTTGGTCAATTGTTTTATTTCCATATTCTGTACCGCGTCTTGCAGCTATCGAATCAATCTCATCAAAGAAAATAATGCATGGGGATGCCTGCCTTGCTTTTTCAAATATCTTTCTTATTCCCCTTGAACTTTCTCCAACCCATTTGTTTAATAATTCTGGCCCATTGACTAAAATAAAGTTAGCTTCACTTTCATTTGCAACTGCCTTAGCCAATAAAGTTTTTCCTGTTCCTGGCGGCCCATATAATAATAATCCTTTTGGAGGCTTAATTCCCAATCTTTTAAATGAATCCTGATGTTTTAACGGCCATTCTACAGCTTCTTTTAATTCCTGTTTAACCTGTTCTAATCCGCCGATGTCTTCCCAGTGTATGTTTGGTGTTTCTATTAAAACTTCCCTCATAGCACTTGGCCTTACTAATTTCAAAGCTTCCCTAAAATCCAAATCAGTTACTGTCAATTTTTGCAATATCTCATCTGGAATATCTTCTTTTTCTCCTAATTTAATCTCTGGCAAAATCCTTCTTAAAACACTCATTGCAGCTTCTCTTGATAATGCAGCAACATCTGCTCCAACAAATCCATGGGTAATCTCAGCTAATCTATTTAAATTAACATCCTTTGCCAAGGGCATATTTCTTGTATGTATTTTTAAAATATTTAACCTTCCTAATTTATTTGGAACGCCAATTGATATTTCCCTGTCAAATCTTCCTGGGCGTCTTAAGGCGGGGTCAACTGCATTTGGCCTGTTAGTAGCACCAATAACAACAACCTTTCCTCTTCCCTTTAAGCCATCCATCATAGTTAACAATTGGGAAACAAGTCTTCTTTCTAATTCTCCATAACTTTCGTCTCTTTTTGGAGCAATTGCATCTATTTCATCAATAAAAATTATGCTTGGTGCGTTTTTCTCAGCTTCTTCAAATATATCTCTGATGCGTTTTTCGGATTCGCCGTAAAATTTATTCATAATCTCTGGCCCATTGACTAAAATAAAGTTAGCTTCACTTTCATTTGCAACTGCCTTAGCCAATAAAGTTTTTCCTGTTCCTGGCGGCCCGTGTAATAAAACCCCCTTAGGAGGCTCAATTCCTAATTTAGAAAATAAATTCGGATGTTTCAATGGCAACTCGACCATTTCTCTTATCTTTGATATCTCTTCCTTTAATCCGCCGATGTCTTCATAAGTAACTTCTGGGACTTTCTCCTCTGAAACCTCGACTGCCTTGGGATTTAATGTTAATTCAGTATTTTCTGTAATTATTACAGGTGTTTTTGGATTTGTATTTGCAATTATAAATCTTAATCCAGCCAGTCCGAAACCTGCTGTAAAACTTTCTTCAAACATGCTGAATACTTCTTCAAAAAATGGGGATTCAGACATTGTCCTGTGCCTTGTTCTTGTTCCGCCGGGTGCAACAATATCTCCTTTAACAACTGCCCTTCCTAGTAAAGCCTTCTTGAAAATCCTGGGATCTGCTTTTACCATAACTCCTTTTTGCGCGGGTGCTATGACAACATCTTTAGCTTCTTTTACTTCTGCTTTCTTGACTGTAATAAATTCGCCTATAGAAGTTTTTGCATTTCTTCTCATTATTCCATCCATTCTTATAACATTTTGTCCAACATCTGTAGGATAAGCCCGATCTACAATAGCAACTGTTTCTCTTCCGCCTGTAATCTGGACAACATCTCCTGGATGAACTCCAATTAAATGCATTGTCTCTGAATCAATTCTTACAATTCCTTTGTAAGCTTCTTCCTGCAATGCTTCCATTACTTTTAGTTTAACATCTTTTGGGTCTTTCATTTTTCTTACCTTGGTCTGTTGTTTTTAAAAACTTTTGTAATTCTTTTATGCAAAAACAATGATACCTTTCCAGGCTCTTCTACATTCAATGAAATTAATTTATTTAATTCACGATGGGATTCTTCCTCAAATTCTATTATCTCCCTTGGAATTGAGATTGCGTATGAATTGCCGACCATTCTTAATTTAACCTGAAATTGCTTTTCCTTGAGTTTCTGAAATTCATCATAAGACTGCTTGTCTCCTGGATGATGCCAGACTCTGCCGCATGAAGGACATTCCCAGGTTCTTATCCTAAATCCGTCTCGGAATAATTCGTGCTTTGTCGTCTTTTTATTGCAATCTTCGCACAATACCGTGGTTTCAAATATGTCTGCCATTTTGTGTATACACTTTTAGTGTATACAACAGGTATATAAATGTTTGGGTCCTGTTTTTTATATGTTAAATGAATTATTGAATCTTAAATCGGGGATAAATTTAATTTATGGCGAGGGAGGAACGGGAAAAACAACCCTGGCATTAATGCTAGCAAGGGATTTTAGCAAATTCAACAAGGTAATTTTTATAGATACCGAGAATGGATTTAATTTCGAGAGATTTAAGCAAATTTCCCAGGAACATTATGAAAGTTGTTTAAGAAATATTTTATTGATTAAAACCAGGGACTTTGATGAGCAATGCAGGGTTATAAATAATCTCGAGAATACAAAGAAGGTCTCTTTAATTGTAATTGACACCATCGGCTCTAATTATAGGGTAGAATTAAAGAATAATGTCAAGGAAGTAAATAAAAAGATGGGGGACATTCTGGCAAAATTAAGATTATTAAGTAAATCCGGGATTAATATATTAATTACGAACCAGGTCTACAATTTTAACAATGAGATTAAGAGTGTTGGCGGCGAGATGGTAAAGAAATTCTGCAAATTTATTTTAAAACTGGAGAAAAATCCAAGAAAAATGACGATTGAAAAGCCAAATAAGTTTGAATATTCATTCGATATTAAGAACGAGGGAATTATTCTAAGCTGAATTTCTTTCTTCTTCATATCTTTTTCTTGAGGAGCATTCCGGATTAATGCAGAAGTCATAAGGACGCCTTGCTTTTCTGATCATCTTTAGCCTGGGATAATTGCATTCTTTGCAAACATCATTCGGTTTTGGCAGGGCATATTTTGGCATTGAGAAAGTTGTCTTGCATTCAGGATATTTATTGCACGCAACAAAATAATTTTTGCTGTTTCTATTGTATAATATCCTTAAATCTCCTTCCTTGCATTTGGGACATTTTCCGATTATGCTTGCCTTATCCCGCGTCTGCTTGTTTGCCTCTGCTAACTCATTTCCGATGTTTAATTCATTTTTCTTAAACTTCTCAAGTATTTTTATTAAAACATTTTTGCTTTCTTCAATAACCTTCTCCTTTGGTTTTTTATTCTGCTCAATCAAATCTGTTTCTTTTTCAAAATGCTTCGTTAATTTCTCGTCTATGATTTCAGGAGAATATTTCTCTAATGTCTCTATTACCCTGATTCCAAGGTGTGTTGCCTGGATGCTTTGCTCATGGATGTACTGCCTTTCATACAAGGTATCGATGATATTGGATCTTGTTGCTTTTGTTCCAAGATGCTTTTTTTCCAATTCTTTTACCAGAGATGCCGGAGAATATCTTTTAGGCGGCTGTGTTTCTTTTTCATACATATCTGTTCTATAATTTTTGATTTCCTGTCCTCCCCTGAATTCAGGAAGCTCTGTCTCCTTTAACATCAAAAAATGCCCATAATACTTATGCCACCCCGGATAAATTGTTTTAATTCCATTTAAGGCGAATAATTCCTTGTTAATATTAATCTCAATTTGAAGTGATTCTCTTTTTGCAGGTTCTGCCAATGTCGCAAGTGTTCTTCTTGTAATTAAGTCATACAGCTTAAATTCCCTGTCTGTTAATTTCTCAGGAATTTCCCCTGTCGGAATAATTGCTGGGTGCGCAGGATCTGTTTTTTTTCCGTTATTTGGCTGAAGTTGTTTTTTTAACAATTCCTTAACTAAATCTGCATAATCGGATTTAAATAATTTGGTTAATATTTCCCTTAAATCTATTGAAGGCGGGATTTGCTGCGAGCTTGTTCTTGGATAACTGATTAAACCATTTACATAAAGATTTTGCGCTAATGACAATGTTTCTTTTGGATTTATTCCCAGGGTTCTGTAAGCCTCTAGCTGTAATGTTGTCAAATCAAATGGTGTCGGTGGCGCCTGGATGATTTCTGATTTCTTTATCTTGCTTATGATCGCTTTGCTGTTTTTTGTATTTTGCAATGCTTTTTCAGCTTCGTTCTTTTTCCAGAAAGGATTTTTCTTATGCTCTGCTGTAAAATCTTTTCCATCATGATTAAATACCAGAGAAACCTGCCAGTATGGAACAGGTTTGAATGATAAAATTTCTTTCTCCTTGTTAACAATTAAATTTAATGTCGGTCCCTGAACCCTTCCTATCGAGAGTATTTTAAAACCTCCTTTTGCATTTTTTACAGACAAGGTTAAAGCCCTTGATAAATTAATTCCCCATGCCCAGTCCAATGTATGCCTTGTTTCGCCTGCAAATATCTGTCCGAAATCAAGTGTCTTAAATTTGTTTTCATAAGAACTAACCAGGTCTTTCTTTGTTAACGTGCTGAACTTCATCCTAGCTGCGTCATTTTTCTTTGCAATAAATCTTAAAACATTATATCCGAGAAGGCTTCCTTCGTCATCAAAATCTGTGCAAATCGTGAATTCGTCCGCTTCCTTTACTAGTTTCTTTAATGTCTCGATGTAAGGCTTGGTGTGTTTTGCTGCCTTATTAACTTCGTATATTGGAATCCAGTCATAATTGAAGGTCGGATATGTCCATCCCTTTCCATCGATTTCCTTTAACCCGAATAAATGGCCCACGGCGCATCCGACAATAATCTTCTTTCCCTTGTGTTTTACCTCATAATAAGGTATTTTTTTATTTTCTTTTTTAATTACTTTATCGTCTGCTAATGCTGTTGCTATTTTAAGCGCCGACTGCGGCTTCTCACTTATCAAGAGTTCCACCATTTAAGTTAAAATTAAAAACAAGCTATAAAAATCTTTTTATGTCAAATTTCAATTATCTTTCCTTCTGTTCCAACATTAATTACCCTGGTTTTTCCGACTTTTTCTTCTATTCCAGATGCTTCATGTATATGGCTGCAGATTAATATATCTGGCTGAAATTTTCTTACCGCCTTTTTGACACCGTCGCTTCCTTCTTTAACCAGGGGGTGTCCGAAGGCTCCCATCTTTGTGTCTTTAGGATGAACATGTGTCACCATTATCTTTTTCTTTGAGTCCTTTATTTTTTCGAACCCTTTTTTCAATAAGGAGAATATTTCATCTTCTGATATCTGATGTATTCCGAGATTATTTCCAGAGCATCCGAATATCCCTATATTTTCATATTTAACAGAATAGCCGTGTAAATTTGTAATTCCGTAAAAATCTGCGATAAAATCGGCAGTTGCCAGACTTTCATGATTCCCGGGTACAAACAAAACTTTTTTCTTTTTATTTAAAAACGGGCCTATTACCCCAGGAAGCAATTCGTCATCTCCGACGATATCTCCGGCTAATACAACCAGATCAACTTTTTCCTTTTCTGCTTTGTTTGCAAGTTTTTTTGCTGTCGAGACATCCCCGTGTATGTCTCCTGCTGCTAAGATTTTCATAATTATGTTATTGTAAAAAAGGTTTATAAAGTTATATTACTTGTAATTCTTATGGAGAAATTCGAGGTTTGCTGGGTCTGCAAAACCAATTTGTCTGACAGGACATGCAAATTCTGCGGGAATAATGTATGCATGAATTGTTCTGTTAAAGATATTTGCAAGAAATGTCTTCCTAGTGCTTAATTTCCTTAAATCCGGTATATTTCCACAAGACTTTTGGAATTTTTACATTTCCGTTTTTTTCCTGATAATTTTCAAGGATGGCAACCATTGCTCGAGATGTTGCAACCATTGTATTATTTAAGATGTGACAATATTTTTTCTCTCCATTCTCCAGGTATTTTATGTTTAATCTTCTGGCTTGGTAGTCTGTGCAGTTTCCTGCAGACGTGACTTCTGCATATTCTCCTTGTCTTGGCATCCATGCTTCAATATCATACTGCTTTGCAAATTTTCCCCCCAAATCCCCGGAGCAAATCTCAATTACGCGATAGGGAATCTTCAAACCCTTGAAAAATTCCTCGGTAATCTTTTGCAGTTCCTCAAGAATTTTATATGAATTTTCCTGCGTTGTAAAAACAACCTGTTCCACCTTGTTAAACTGATGCATTCTGAATAATCCTTTCATATCAACGCCATGTCCTCCGATTTCTTTTCTGAAGCACGGTGTTAATGCACATATTTTAATAGGAAGTTCTTCTTTCTTTATGGTTTTATTTTTTAGATATGAGACCAAAGAATGTTCTGCTGTTCCTATTAAATACAAATCTTCATTCTCGACTTTATAAATCACGTTTTCAAAAGCTTCTAAATCAACCGCGCCCAATAATGTATCTCGTCTTAGCATTATCGGGGGATTAACCAAAGTAAATCCTTTCTTTAATAAAAAATCAACCCCGTACCTTTGTAATGCAAAGTCTAACTGCGCAAGCTTTCCTTTCAGGTAATTAAATCCTTTTCCTGAAACCTCTCTTCCCTGATCAAAATCTGCTACATTTAATGATTCTGCCAATTCAACATGATTTTTCAATTTGGTTGATTTTTTTGGCCTGCCCCATTTTCTGACGAATTTGTTTTTAGTAGCATCTCGTCCAAGAGGAACTTTTGCGTGAAGCATATTTGGCAATTTGTATAAGCCCTGATTAATTCTTTCCTTAAGCAAATTGGTTTCCTGCTCAAGTTTCGAGATTTCTTGGGGCAAAGACTGTGCTCTTTCAAGTTCTTTATGAAAGGGCTTGTTTTGTTTTCTTAAGTCATTTATGTTCTGAGAAATAACATTCTTTTCGTGCCTTAATTTTTCTAATTCCTGCAGGTTCTCGCGGTATTTCTTGTCTGAATTAAAGATATGGTCTGCTATTTCTTTTTTCTCAGACTGAAATCTCCTGTCAAGATTCTTTTTAACCAGGCTTAAATTATTCCTAATTAGGTTTATATCAAGCATCATTTAATGAATAAAGCACTTTATATAAAGATTATGGTATATTATCATGCAAAATATATTTTAAAAGAAACATTTATAAATAAGTGTATTTTTGTGTTGATTGGGGTTTGAAAATTGGTTAAAAAACAGGAAACAATGTTTGAGGTTTTCTTCAGAAAAAAACCGGCTTTAATTCTTGTAGCGTTAAGAAGAAATACAAAAAACAGATACGGAAGCAATCTGGCCAAGGAAGTTGACTGCACGTATTCTCATGCCGTAAAGATTCTGCAGGATATGGAAAAGGCAAAACTGGTAAGCTTTGAAAAACACGGAAGAATAAAGAACATCGCGCTGACAGATCAGGGAAACAAGGTTGCGGAACATATTGAGAAAATTAAAGAACTTCTTTAGAATTATTTTTATAATAAGTATAGATTCCTTCTATGTGGGTAATTTTACAACGAGATAAAAATTTCCTGTACTTATCGTTTACCCGAATCCCGTTTCTCTGTAACTCGTGTTTCAACCCGGAATAAAGAATTTTTCCTGTCCTGTCGAAATCAGTGAGTATTGCGACTTCTTTGTTCTTTCTCACAATATTTTCTATCATTAAATATATCGGCTTGTCTATTGTGCTAACATTCATTATCCCTAATTTATTCAGAGCCTTTACGTCTCTTTTGCCCTCGACAAGTATCAAAGAACTATCATCTTGCAATATTTGATTCACCCAGTTATCTATACTTTGCATTGATTATGGAAATATTAATCAGAATATAAATCTTATGAAAAAATGAGCGGGCTCGAGGGGATTTGAATTCGAGAGACCTAACATTATTCGCTAAAGTCTTCCCCCGACCCCTTGGTTAAGAGCCAAGTGCTCTAACCAGTCTGAGCTACGAGCCCGTAATTTAAACTCTCTTTATAATATTTAAAAACCTATTGGAAAATTTTATATAATATTAAAAAACCTTAACAATATGGACTGGTTTTGGTTTGCATTAATTTCTGCCGCCTTTATCTCTATAGAAACCATAATAGAGAAAGAAATATTAAAAAAAGAGCACGCATTGCAATTTTCATCTGTTGTAACCATTTCTGTTGTTGTTTTATCACTGGTCTTTCTGCCTTATTTAAATTTTGATAATTTATCACTAACGCAATTGCTGTTAATTTATCTGAACTCGTGGCTTGGCGCTGTTGCGTTTCTTTTGGTAAGCAGAGCAATAAGGCACATGGAAGTGAGCACAGTAAGTCCTTTCCTTTCTTTTGGACCAATTTTTGTCTTAATCTTTTCATTATTATTTTTGAAAGAACATATAACTAACATGCATCTTTTCGGAATATTCCTAGTTGTCTTCGGGGCGTACGTGCTGCAAAGCAAAGAAAATGATTATTTTGCCCCAATAAGGGCAATAATCAAATCAAAATATATACACTTCATTTTTATTGCATTAATATTAAACGGGTTTTCTGCGACGCTGGATAGGTATTTTCTGAAAGACGGATTTTTATTAGACTCTGTGTCTTATTTATTTCTGATGAGCATTTTCCTGGCAATTAACTATAGCATTTTGATTACGGTTTTGCACGGCGGTTTTAAAGAAATAAATAAAGGATTTAAAATAAGCGGATTTTTGATATTAATAATGGCTGCTTTGATAATAATGGGCAGGCTGGCATTATTCCAGGCATTCACCCAGACTTCTGCATTTCTTGTCGAACCCATAAAAAGAACAAGTGTGCTTTTCGTTGTGCTGTTTGGGGGAGCCCTGTTCCACGAAAAACATATATTTAAGAAGTTTATCGCATCTTTGATAATGCTGGCGGGAGTTTATCTGATAATAATATGAAAAACCTGATGATAAAACTAAATGAACTTAAGATAAATAACTACGACAGGAAAAATAACAGCTTTATTCTCCATATTGTCTTGGATGTAAACGGTGAAAAAAGTTTCTTGAAAAGAGAATTAAAACTTGGAAAATACGACGAGATTGTTCATGATCTGATTAATTTTATGAGGGAGCATGTAAAAACAGACAACAAAGCAGAAGATGGTTATGATGTTCTGGGCGGGGTTGTTGTTGTGAGATTTGCGGATGATCTTGAGGAGCTTGAGGAAAAACTGGTAAAGTTCTTCAAGAAATTCAATGATCTCGTTAATAGTTTCAAAAACAGGGGCTATAGTGAGAATTATTTAATGACATATAAAACAGTAGACGGATTTTCTCAGAGATTCTAGTTTCCCGACGTGAAAACTGATTTAAGAATTAATTTTAAAAAAGAAAATGAAGGAGTTTATCTTCTCCTTCTTTTTCCACGAGCCATCATAGCCTCGCAAACATCTCTGGTTCTATTTGATGGTTCTCAAATAGAATTTCCTTTGCCATCCACATAATATAGATAGCCTTTACGACGCTTAATGGCATTCTTTAGGATTACTTTTCCCATTGAAATGCACCTCCAATTTAGGTTATCGTCGGTAATATTATAATTAACTAGTATATAAATCTATTGAATTTAAAGATTTACCGTCGTAATCGCTCCAGAAGGCTAAAAATTATCGAAGGGATTTTTGATTTTCTTTATCTTTTCTATGTATGGCTGGGAATAAATATTTGTGTTAAAGATATTATTTCCGAGGAGCTCTTTTACTGTGAGCTGGTCAACATCGTTGTCTGACAGGTATTTGGCGAATGTTGATCTCAATGCATGACAGAAAACCCTTTTGCTTAAATTGGCTTTTTTTGCAGCCTGCTTTATTATTTTCTGGGGCAATTTAATTGTAATGTGGGAGTCCCTTACAGAAAATAAGTAAGGGTTAGTATCTTTTCTGTTAAGCAGGAACTGTTTTATGTCATCAACTAACTTGCCTGAAAGCATTGTCAGCCTGTCTTTGTTTCCCTTGCTTGACCTTACCCTCAATAACCCGTCATTTAAGTTTACATCTTCCACTTTAATTGAAACTGCCTCGCTTATTCTTAAACCAGACTGTAGCATTATGTTAATCAGTAATTTATGCTTTGGATTTTCAATCGCGTTTAATAATGATTTAATTTCCTCCTTGCTTAATATCACCGGCTCTTTCTTGTCGAGTTTTGGGATTTTCACATTTTCCATAACTTTCTTATTCAGCAAGTTATAATAAAGAAATTTCAATGATGAGTATGCCAGGTTTATGCTCCTTGGTTTGTATTTTTTTTCAGAAGCCAGATAATAGAAATAGTTTTTGATGTCTGACTCAGAAATTTCCTCTGCTTTCTTGTTTGCAAATTTCAAAAACTCCTGATTATGGAATAAATACGACTCAATGGTTTTTTGACTGAACCCCTTTGTTTTTAACTCACCCTCTAATTTATCAAGCATAGAATATAAGAAATTCGGTAATATAAAAACATTTTGCTAATATTACGGATTGGGGCAAGGTTTATTAATGTATTTCTTATGCTTATTTCATGGCAATCTATACTTTAATGCATGAGCCGTATAAGTTTGTATTAAATACAGGAAGCAGGATTATTGACATTTATAATGGGGGCTGGAAAGAAAACAAAGTATTGGAAAACTTGCCCATGGGAATTAAATGGGAAAATATTGAGCTAATTTTAAATAATGAAGATAAAAAATTAAGAGAAGATCTTGCAGAAAAATTATTTAATCTTTATAAAAGCGGGAAATAAGTTCTTAAACTTCTCTAAAGAAATCTTTCAAATTATCTATCTGAAGTAACTTGCCTATTTCATCTGGTGAAAGAAAGTTATATTTGACTTTTGGGTAATATCCGTTTCTACCTTCTTCGGTAATTCCGTGGTATATTGTAATAGTGTTCTTATCTTTGCCGTAGACTGCACCCCTGAGATAACCCTGCATGTGTTCAAAGTTTATGCCAAGGATCGGGCTTGTAGCACCATTAATGGTATGAAAAATGGCATATTGTCCTGGTTTTCCGTATACAACTTCCGGAGACCCATTATTCTTTATTTTGCCGATAAATATTTCTTCTAAGTTTTCAGCCGCCATATTATATTTATTATAGAAAAAATTTATAAAGTTATTTATTGCGAAATTAGATTTGGTTATATCTTAGATAAATAACATGAAAGTGAATGTAAGGGTAATTCCAAATTCTAAAAAAGAGGATATTGTTATAGACGGAGAAAAACTAAAAATTCATTTAAAGGCTAAAGCAATAAATAACGAAGCCAATAAATCCTTGATTGAATTATTGTCCGAGCATTATAACAAAAGAAAAAGCGAGATTAAAATTGTTCGTGGATTAAAATCAAGAAATAAAGTTGTTAAGATTTTATAAGTTAATCTTATATAATTTTCTTTAATGGGTCAATATCATGAATAAACTAGATTTAAACCAAGAAGAAATAAGATTAATAGAACACCTGAATAGTCCCCAGAAAGTTCAGGAATTTTTATTAAATGAAATCGAATACGATTTTAATGATGATAAAGATACTAATCGTTCATTTAGAAGAGTTTTACGTGATAAAAAAGCACATTGTATAGAAGGGGTTTTATTCGCAGCAGCTGTTTTAATGCAGCATAATTATCCTCCACTAATGGTTAGTTTAGAGGCAAGAGATATAGATCATAATATTTTTATTTATAATTTAAATGGAAAACTTGGTTCCGTAGCAATATCTAGGGATGAATTTTTAAGGGGGAGGCCTGCTAAATTTAGAGACATCAAAGATTTGGTTATGAGTTATTATCCTTATTACTGGAATTATTGGACTAATGACAATGAGGATTTAACTTTAAGAGGCTATGCTAAAGTTGATTTAAGAATATTTAAGCAAGACTGGATTACTGCCGAAGAAGATTTAAATTTTATCGAGGATTATTTATGGAAAATGAAATATAGAAGATTGTTTCCCAGAAATAAAGAAGATAGATTTTATACTTGTGATAAAAATGGAAAAATAAAAAATATATTCAAGGGATTCTTAAGTTAACTTTAAATAATTTTCTTTAAAATATAATGACATGAAAGAAATCCCAAGAGAAAGCTTAACGAGAAATGAAATCAAGTTCATGGAAATAGCTTGGGAATATGCCAAGCTTAGCAATTGCAATGAGGCAAATTATGGTGCTATTGTTGTTAAAAATGATTTAGTATTAGGAACTGGTTTTAACCATACAATTGAAGATAACCTTGCCTGCAATAAATGTCCGAGAAGAACTTTAGATGTGCATTTTGGTGTAGCTTCTGATTTATGTTATGCTTTGCATGCAGAAAGAAATGCTGTTCATGATGCAAAAAAGAATCATCCCAGAGTTAATTTAAAAGATGCCAAGATTTACGTTGGTAAGAGAAAGAATGGTGAAATAAAGCCTACGAGAGGAAAACCATATTGTACAAATTGTGCCAAAGAAATTTATTTTTCCGGAATTAAAGATATAATATTTTATTCCAAAAACGGCGGGTTTTTAGTTTTTGATTCTTTTGAGTTTTTAATCAGTTCTTATCTAAATTTAATGAATGCTTATAAGGAACAGCTTAAGTTATGAATTATCTAAAGAATTTTTTGAAATAGCAAAAAATAGGTTTATATAGGGGCTTACTATTAATATGATTAAAGAAAATGTTAAAAAAAGAGGTGATATTTTTATTAGTATTTACTCTGTTTATTTCTTTAAGTGGTAATACGGGTGCATTAACGCTTACAGATAATACTTCAACATTTAACGCATTTTTTAATGTAACTGTTGTTGATCCTGGAATATCATATTCACAAAATTACAGTTTATATGTTGGTATAACTCCTTTAGCGCAAGAACCAACCGGGTATAATGTAACATTCTTTTTACCGTATGGAATGAGAAATTTAAGTGCATGTAACGGCAATAATGGTTTTAGAAACATCAACTTAACATTTGAAGCATGTACTATGAATGTAGCGATTGCGGCTGGTCAACAAAACATAACCAATATTAACATAACTGCAACAAATTCTGCATTTACCAGATTAATAGATGCAAGAGAGTATATAATAATAAATGTAACAAGCGGAAATTCTTCTACTACCTCAACAACAATATTAAATCCTTCTGGAATATATGGTTTTAATTACTGGATTAATCCAAGGCCTTATGCTATAAATAATAGTGTAACTAATGCTACATTAAAATTTGTTAGTTGGAGTCAATCTTGGAGTAAATATGAAGCTTGGGTTCCTTTATACGCATACAATACAAGTTCCAATAGAACAAATTTAGCATCTAATTCTTATGCAGATATAATTTATGCTGATAAATCGTTTTTTGATTTCCCAACTTATTTTGAGCTAATGTCTTATAGATTAAATTTTACAATATACAATTCAACAGGCTCGGGAAATGAAAGACCGGGATCTTTCCAAATTAAGACAGCTAACTATGATAAAAATTGCCAAATTTTAATACCTTTGCAAACAATAAAAAATAGTTTTACAGATCCGGTGAGTAATACCAGCTATAATCAAAGCATTGCTATTCCTACTTTTCCATTTGGGACATTTGATGTTTATTATAATGGATTAAAATACAATGCAAGTAATTTAACTTTAGATTATGGAATTAATTTAAGTTATGATTCTAGTGAAGCTGGTGCAAATACCATATTAAATATAACCGTGCCTTTGAACTTTACAACTATAAATTTAAGTGTTGCATTTACTTTAGTTTCTGCAGCCGGTTCTACATGTACGCCTTTATTAATTGAGTCTCAAAATATTACTGGTTTTAATCCTGTTAGTGATCCTCCGGATTTAGGAGAAAGCATAAATAACAGCTATGTAATAAGTTTAAAAAACAATTTGACTAATTTTACTTTGACTAATTTATTAATTCATTTTGTACAACCATTAAATGTTACAATAAATATTACAAATACAATTAAAGATTTTAATTTAACTAAGGATTTAATTGTTTTATGGCGTGAAGCTAATGGAACTTTAACTAATAGAAGTAATTTATTTTATTCTACATTAAAAGCTAATTTTAACGATAATGTTCCTGGATCTTCAAGCAATGGAAGCAACATAACTGTTTTTTTCCAAATTATAGATGTTGCTTTAAATTCCTCTGATTATAATTTTTGGAATCCTGGAAATACTTCTAATTTAACATTATACCTAAACTCTACACTAACATTTCCTGCCATAAATGAGGTAGATAATGCTAGTGGTGCAGCTGGTTCTAGCAATAGCTATAATGTAACTGTGTCAATGAGTACAGAAAGCACATTAACAATTCCAACTTCTAAATTAGATGGTTTAACTCCAACTAATTGCCCTACAGCAGCAGCATGCAACATTAATATCACAATAGATGGCAAGGAGATTCCAGCTTTAAATTACACAATTGGAAGCATAAGCACAAAAGGCAGTTTAAGTTCAAGTACGCATACAATAAGCGTGAGTTATACTGTTCCAGCCTCATCTAGCAGCACATCTAGCAGCGGGTCTGGTACAAGTAGTACTACGGCGGGGGGTGGAAGTTTAAGTGTTAATGAGATTACCCAAAATGTTATTTCAACATCATTCTTGGCTACTGGAGAATCATACAAGTTTACATTAGATAAAAAGGAAAATCATACCTTAACCGTATTAGAAATCAGTAATAATTCTGTTAAAATAAATATTAGTTCTAATTCTATTGAATTGGAATTGGGGGTGAATGAAGAGAAAGAAGTTGATTTAGATGATGACAATATTAATGATTTAGCCATTAAACTCGATGAAATTAAAAACGGGGTATTTGCTAAGTTTAGTTTAAGAAAATTAGTTGAAGGAGAAAAACCTGTCGGGGAAGTTACCGGGGAAGAAACTGGAAAAGAAAATGTAATATCTAAAGAACAAGTTAAAGAAATTGCTAATAAGTATTATTTGGTAATCTTAATCGCGATTCTAGTAGCTATATTCTGGATTTTGAAAAAGAAATATAAATAGATATTATTATAAATTATCCAACGGGTTTTTAATTTTCTTTAATTGTTCTTGACTAATATGCGTATAAATTCTGGTTGTTTCTAAATTTTCATGACCGAGCAACTGCTGTATCTCTGCCAAATTAGCTCCGTTTTCTAGTAAATGTGTTGCAAAAGAATGTCTTAAAGTATGTGGAGTTATTTTTTTGTTTATGTTTGCTTTTTTGCTTAATCTTTTCATTATTGTCTGTATATTCCTGGGCGTTAATGGTTTTTCTTCAGAGAATAAGTATTTGTTATTTGGATTATTTTCTAAGTATTTCTTTAATTCCTTGCTTAATGATGGTGAGAAATAAAACATTCTATCTTTGCTTCCTTTACCTTTCCTTACCCATCCGTTATTGTTGTTTAAATCCAAATCTTTCGGTGTTAGATTAGTTAATTCAGATACACGTAATCCTGTTGAATAAAGAGTTTTTACCATTAATTTTGTTTTTTCATAGTCTGCATTGTCTATTAATAATTTTACTTCTTCTTTTGTTAATACTATTGGTATTTTTTTTTCTTTTTTTGGTGTCTTTAATTTTATTACAATCTCTGGCTTGTCTATTATGTTTGTGTAAAAGAATCTTAAGCTTGAAATTAATAATGACTGGGATTTTCTTGAATAATTATCTATTTGGGATGCTAAGAATGTTTTTATATCATCTAAAGAAGCTGTTTCTGGATTTATATTTTTTATAAATTTATTGATGAAGAATGAGTATGATGAGATTGTTTTTTCTGAATTTCCCTTTAATTTTAATTCAGTTCTTACTTTTTCTAGATAATTCATACTTGGATTAAGCGAATGTGTTATTTAAATGTTATTGTGAGAAAAAATTTATTTCTTTTTGCCCCTCTGTGATGCCGTATTCATTACCGAGTATCTATTTTTTACAAATAAATCATTGAATAATTTCCTATTAAAAAACATTGGTGCATAATTTGTTTTTTCTTGAGTCATAAGTAGTTCTATATAAACCATCAAAAACTCTACAGAAAATTCACCAACTTCATTTAAATCTTCAAATTCTTCTAATTTATTTTGATCAAAAAATTTTATTTTTGGTGGGTAATAATCTATAGGCTCAACTTTGTCTAAAAGTCCAACAAAATATTCCTTGAATTTCTTTGCAAGCTCCGGATTATGAGCGTGTTTAATATAGAATTCGGTTGCAATGTGCAAATGTTTAGCAAATCTAGGAGTCCCTTTCATTCCCTCCTTCAAAAAACCCACTCTAAAATCCCACTTGCTTAAATTACCTTTAGCCACATATATCTGGGTTCTATCTTCGCAAGTGTAAATTAAATCGCATTCTGCTTTTTTAGTCATAATAAATTAAAGAGAATATTTATATATAAGGATTATACTAAGAAATACATAGAAATAATAAGGGGGCTAAATTGAGGAAAATTCCTTTAACTATAACTGTAGATAAAGATCTTCTAGAAAAATTTAAAAAATCTTGTAAGGAAAAGGATATTAAAACTTCTACTAAGATAAATACATTAATGAAAGAATGGTGTAATGAAAATGGGTAGTGGTAAAAAAAATTACAAAGCTTTAAGATATAACAACAGACAATGGAGAAAAGAAACAAAAAATAAGCAAGAAGAAGTTAAAAAAGAAAAAAGCGAAGAAGATAAACGAAAATTTTTGCAAATGGTTGAAGAATTAAAGAAAAATGAAAACAACGCATAAAGTAATACTTGGAGATTGTTTGGAAAAATTAAAAGAAATTCCAGATAAGTCGGTTGATTTAGTTTTTGCTGATCCTCCTTATAATATGTCAAAAAAGAAAGGTTTGGGGTGGAAGTATAGTAAACATATAACAATGCAGGAAGAATGGGATATGTTTTCTAAAGATGAATTTTTTCAGTTTAATCAACAATGGATTAGAGAATGCATAAGAATTTTAAAACATGGTGGAAGTTTATGGGTTAGTGGTTCTTTTCATAATATATATCAAATTGGTTTTATTTTACAACATTATACAGATATGAAAATTAATAATAGCGTTGTATGGTTTAAACCTAATGCACAACCAAATATATCTTGCAGGATGTTCACAGAAAGCACGGAGCATTTAATCTGGGCTAGTAAAAATGGGAATGGTAAAAAATGGAAATTTAATTATGAAGATACAAAAAATCTAATTGAAGATTCTTTAAATCCAATGGGAAAGCAAACTAGAAATGTGTGGGTAATTCCTTTAACTCCAAAAAGTGAAAAATTTGCGGGAGTACATCCTACACAAAAACCAATGGAATTATTAAGAAGAGTTATATTATCTTGTACAAATAAAGAAGATATTGTTTTAGACCCTTTTTTGGGTTCTGGAACTACTTCTGTCGTCGCAAATATGTTAGGAAGAAACTCTATTGGCATTGAAAAAGAGAAGAAATATTTATCAATAATCAAAAAAAGATTGAAACCCGAGCAAAGAAAGTTATTTGAAGAATCTAGGTTAGAGGTAATAAAATAAAATTTGATTTAAGAAAGATTTTTAATTATTGGTCACATCAAATGTTCTATGGTTGATTTATAAAATAAAATAGAAAGTATGATAAAAATTTACCAAAAGGGTATTCAAATAAAAAAGATGTTTTATATCATGATTTCTATAAAAAATACTATTTAACAAGTAAATTGGTAAAAAATTCTTAATTTTAGTAACGAGATGTATAAAGGTACCCTTAATTTTTTAAATAGAAACTTTTATAAATACATTTAATTTGAAATATCCATGGCAACGATTAGTAAAGATCTATTTAAGAGGTTAGTGGATGAGGGTTTTTTTGATGCTCAGAAATCAATTAAAGAAGTTGTTGAAAGACTTGATCAAAAGGGATTTTCAATTTCGGGAAAAAAAATAAGTTTAGCATCCCAACTTTTAACCTTTTTATGTCAGGAGCATGTTTTAGAAAGAAAGAAGAATTCAGGAGGGGAATGGATGTATTTTAAAATAAAAAATGGATGAAAAGAAAATAATTGAAATCTTAAAAGATCATGAGGAAAGAATAAAGAAATTGGAAGTGGTAGAAGATCATACTCAAAGTTTACCCGGAAAACCAAAAGAAATTTCCCTTGTAGAGTTTGTAAAAGAAAAAAATCCTACAGATGATCTTCAAATAACACTTTGTATTGGATCATTTTTGGAACAAAAAGAAGGGGTGGAATTCTTTACTTCGAAAGAGATAGAAGAAGGGTTCAGAAAAGCCAAGTTAAAGATTCCGCAAAATGTAACTGATAAAGTAAATCAATGTATTAAAAAAGGATGGGTAGCTGAAAATAAGGAGAAAAGAGACGGTAAAAAAACTTTTTACATTACAATTAGTGGACAAGAAAAAATAGATGGAGATTTCAAGAAAAATGTCTGAACATAAACAAGATGAGTTAGATGAAATTTTTGTGGATAAAAATGAGCCAGCTGATAAAAGGTTGGTTGTAGAGATTCTAAAACCCTATGTTACCATTGATTTAATTGGAAATATTTCCTTTTCAGAAAACTTTGAGAAAATAAATAATCAACATAAGGCCTTAATTTATCTAATAAGCAAAAAAGCTATGATTCTTAAAGGAATAAAAAGTATAACAGAGCCTTCGAAAATTCCAGAAGTTAGTAAAGGCGCTTTTATAAGCAAAAGTGATGTAAAAAACGCCCTTTGTACCAATTATAAAAAATTGGTTTTAAAGGAAAAAGAAGGATATGTTATTCCAAATCATAATTTAAAGAAAATCAAAAACTTAATAGAAAATGGCAACTGATGCTGAAATTTTAAGATTGTTAAAAGAGTTGAAAGAAAATATTCAAAATTTTGAATTGATATCTAAGAAATATCCTCCTGGACATCAACATTATAAACAAAATCTGAAAAAATTAAAATTAAAAATTCGAGGTATTTGCATTAAGCTAGAAATCACTAAAAAAACAGAAATATTAAAAGAATTGAATAATTTTTTGTCAATTTTCCTCAGTAAGGAAAAGCCTTCAAAGGGAGACTGTGAAGAATTAATTGGTGATATTGATCGAAAAATTCAAGATATAGAATTAAATATAGAACAAAATTTTTTAGAAGAAAGAATTTATGATAAAGGCAGTAGATTTGATTTCCATATTGATATAAAAGATATAATTAAAGCTACTAAAAGAGAGTTATTTATAATTGAACCATACGTAGAAGATCACCTTCTAGAAATCACTTTAAAGGGGGCGGATAATTCCCTAAACATAAGGGTAATAACAAATTCCAATAACATGAAATTTAGTGGAAATTTTATTAAGTTAGGGCGTATGTTTAAAGGACAACAGAAAGGAACTTTTGAAGTTAGAGAAAGTCTATATATTCATGATCGGGGAATCTTTATAGATAGCAATGAGGGTTGGGTAATGGGGCAATCAATAAAAGACGGTGCTAAAAATAAACCAACATATTTAATAAAATTAAGAAATCCAAATAAATTAAGAGAGATATATGAAGGAATGTGGAAAAGTAGTAAAAAAATTGTATAAATCTTATTTTAAAAAAATTCTTAAGAAAGTTCGTGTTGTTGGGGTATGCTTTACGTCCGCTAATACACCATTCTCTTAATCAGTACTAAAGGTGCTTCTCTGGAATTTTGTAGCCTTTCTCTTCTAAAATTTTGGTAAGTTCGTCCCTGTATTGGATTATATGAACCATTCGATGATGATTTGGACACAAACCAATAAGATTTTCTTGAGAATTATTTTTATGATCATGATCCAAATGATGTAAGTCAACTATTTTGTCAAATCCGCACATTACGCATTGTTTTGTTATTTTACGGTAAGTTTCTAAGTCTATGTTGTGCCATTTCCTGTAATTGTGACTTTTTATTCTATCATAATGATTAAGTTTATTGTAACAATTCGTACAAAATCCCCAAGCCTGGATAAACATTCTTCTTTTACAATTTTTACATTCAGCCTTTTTTCTTTTCCAGATGTATTTTCTATAACAATTATGACAAACCCCAGCAGTTACCCTATAAGGTTTTTTCATGCACCTTGGACAAATATCCATTTTTACCATAATATATTTGGGCGCCCAAAGTATATAAACCTTTTGGTTCCCAAAAATTTATAAAGATTAAGACCTTTAAGATTTATATGAGATTACAAAAAAGATTTTCAAGCAAGTATAAAGATAAAGAATATTACAAGTATCAGGTTAATATTCCTGAAGAAGAAATTAGAAAGGCTCAATTAAAAGAGGGCGATAAATTAGATATTGAAACAGAGAAACATAAGATCATTCTAAAAAAAGTAGATTAAAACGCCCCATTCGTATAGTGTAGCTTAGGCGAAGTTCTTATGAGTAAAGTACATAATTGAAGATTTTTAGCTAAAATTAGAAAGGAGGCCGGTTATTCTCAATATATTTTTAAAGCCCATCATAAAATGTTTCTGCGCTATATTTTTTGATTAACTCAGAAACCTTATCCAAAGTAAGTTGATGATATGCTTTACACCAATCAATTATACTATTTCTTTCTTCTGTTGAAAGATTTTGTAGAATGTCTCTGGTTGCGGAAAGATTTTTATGTAAATGCTCTTCTAGACTGTTAACAATTTGTTCAATTTTTACATCTTCTGAAATTTTATCTAGGGTTTCTGAACCATTTAAAACTGCCATATCTCTTATTGCATTAGAAAATAATATAAACCTAACCTTTAAGAACCGATTAAAAGTTTTAAGCGAAATTATTCAACTAAAATTGAACACGATGTACCGGCTTACCCTCTACCAATGCCTTAGTAAAATAAGTGTGGTCTTTGCTAAAAATATTATAACCTAAGTCTGTATTTGGATCATAATTACCCCTCGTTTTTAAGTATTGTTGCATTTCAACTTCAGTTAAATAGAATCCTGAATCGTGCAACCTCTTATTTGCATCTGCATGAACTATATCAAAAACAGAAATCATTTCTTCTATATTTAAAATTCCGTTTTTATCTTTATCTGCAGTTTCTTGAACTTTAAATTTAAGCCCCTCACGAAATGAATTATGAACTGTCAAATCCATCATTGAGTACATTAAACCTGTAACTACTAACAAACCGCCGGTTAATATTGTTTTAATTCCCATTTAATATAAAACGATGAAAGAATTTATAAATTTATCTTTTATCAATGATTAAAACCTCTAAGCATTACATTTATATATTAAATAAGCAACATATTTTAATCAAAAGGAGGTGTTTTGATGGCTAGAAATACATGGGAGATAGTAGCTTTAGTTCTTCTCGTTGTTGGTGGTCTAAATTGGGGTTTGTTTGGAGCTTTTAGTTTTAATGTTGTAGACACCGTATTTGGAGCAGGCTCTGTCGTTGCACGTATTGTTTATGTGCTTGTGGGGGTTTCTGCAATATATGCGCTTTTCTTTGCATTTAAAGAATAATTTTTTTCTTCTTTTTTCTTTTTTTATATTTGATAAAAATTTTCAGAATTGATTAAAAGTTTTTAGCATCACAATATTAAAATAAGCTCAAGATTGTTTTTCGAAGGTTCGCTATTTGATTTGAATTTCTGGAAAGTTTTTTTATGAAACTCTCCAAATCTTTCTCTTACCTTCCTGGCTGCATAATAATAGCTTTTTTCGACCAGTCCAACGCACATATTCTTTTTATACGATGGGAAATAAGCATCCAAAACATAAAAACTTGGTTTGTTATTTTTATATTCCGGAATTTTCCTAGCAATATCATTTTCCATTATTTCTTTATGGCAAGTTAACACCTCGGATGCTAAATTCTTATTAAGCCACCACTCTCCTTCTCCAGCACGTTCTTTAATTAATCCGAATAATGTTGCCAGAATTTTTGAAATGTGATCCCCTTTTAAGTATGCAGTATGACGCGCATAGTTTGATAATAAGATAAGCTCTTTAATCACGTCTGCTGTTTGCTGCCTGGATATTTTTTCTAGCCTTGTATTTATGTAAGAAACAACATGTGTGAGGGCAATCTCGTGTGTTAGGGGAGTTATTTTTAGTTCTTCATACATATTTGATATTTAAGAATTGATTGAAATATTTAAGCTTATTGTTTAGAAACATTTAAATAATAAATAAAGTCATTGGTATTATGGGGTTTTGGATTTTTGGTAGAAAAAAAGATGATGATGTGGATAAAATAAGGGATAATTTAAAACATTCTTTCTCGAATATAAAGAACGATATTCAATCGATTCATAATGTTCTTAAACATTTTAAGCAAAAACATGAAGAACATGACGAAAAACACGGCCTGCATAGCGAAAAATTTGAAAAACTTGAAGATGAAATATCGAGGATTCATGAAATTTTAGAAGAATTGGACCGTCGTAAGCCTGAGCGTTCAATCGTTCATGAACGCGTTCAATCGTTCAAGCGTTCAAATCAATCGTTCATGAACGTTCAATCACTAGATAATCTAAAAGAAAGGTTAACCCCTGCCCAAAAAAGAATAATCCAGGTGTTAGATATGGCCGAAATGCCCATAGAATATGAAGATATTGCAAGGGAATTGGGAATTAGTATTGTAACGGTCAGGAGACATGTAAATGATATAAAGAAGATGGGCTTTCAGATTAAAGAAAAGATTAACGTCGATGCAAAAAGAAAGGTTTTTTACCTAGAAAAAGACATTAAAAGAGCAATTAAGGCGATAAAACATAGGAAATGAAGGTTCTTGAAGAGAAAAGAGGTATATCTAATTAAAAAAAGTGAGAGTTCATAAATAAAATTTAGTAGACTTAATAAGCAAACATCATAATTTGTTGGGAAATTGTAGATTTAATTTAATAAAATGAGGCTAAAATAGCGACGATAAAAAAACATTGATCGGTAATTGATGGGGGTAAAATAGGCTTAAAAACTTTAAGTGAGAGTTCTGCGTAAAAGAAAGGTTCATTCGGTTAAAAGAAAGGTAATAAAAATAGTCAAATTCTAACTTTTGTCGACGGTATTTTTAGGAATTTGCCTTATCTCTAAAAGCCTGGAAGCCATGTTTAACTCTCTAAAATCCTTCTTGATATAAAGAAGGATTTTCTTATTAAACAGACGTTCTTTATCTATTGGGATGTCTTTATTCATCAAATTTGTTATATGGTTTCTTACCGTAGCCTCTGTAAGGTTAAACTTATTGGCAATATTCTTATAAGTAACCTTCCCAAGCTCCTCTTCAAGATGATAAATGGTCATAAAGACAGAGAATTCCATATCTGTCAATGATCTAAATTTGTTTTCCAGCAACAACCTAATTGGTTTCTGGCCTTTTCCATAGGAAATGGCTTCCGTCGTGAAATCATTGTTGATGATTGTTGATGATTGTTGATGATGATTGATGACCCGCTCATTTCCGATGGAACTACTATTGTTTTGTTCTCTTAATTTAGAAACAATCTCATTTAAAGCCCTAATTTCGGTTTTTAGGCTTAAAATTTCATTATTTTTAAATAATAAGTATTTTTTAACCTTTTCTAGTTCTACTCTCAAAAAATCCATATCTTCCTTGACTTTTTTGAAGGAATTTGCTACACTGCCTTGAAAATTAGCGATCATAAATGTAAAATATTGGATAAGTATAAAAATATTTTCAATTCCCAAAAACAAAAACAATATATATGCCTAGAATTTATTAGTTTTGAGGTGATATCTTGGCTGTTATAAATATAAAAACAAATATTAGTTTTTTTCTAGTGCTATTAAGCATAATTATCCTTGCGTTTATAGAAGGTGCTGCTTTAAGCAACGCCATTGGAGGAGAAAAGACGATTTTAGGAAGTGAAATACAATTAATTGCATTTATATTAATCTCGATTTTTATGGTAATAATATCGACCCTAAAGCCGGACAGGTTAATTATGGTCTCGTATTCATCGATGACTCTTGGTTTAATTGTTATAATCACGGGTTTATTTGATCCAAATCATCAGGCTCCGTTATCAATAAAAACAACCGAAGCAGTTGTCGGGGTAATCTTGATTATTGCGGGGGCCATAATGGTTAAGGGATTAAGATTAAATATGCAAGAACAAGCAACTGTAAGGGAGGGGTTAAGGAATTACAGGAGATTATGATTTTGCAGTGGGTGTATTTATAAGCTTAATTTCTTTTTTTACATATGTTATAATATTCATGATAAAGGCTAAGAAAGTATATAAACAACGTTGTTTTTAGACTGTTTGAAATGAATAATGAACTGAAAATTCTGAAGATAATGAAAAAAGAGGGGCTTAATTGGGTTGAAGCTGAGAAAAAACAGAAACAGATTAAGACATTAAAAGAGTTTATTTAACCAATATATTCTCTGACACTTTTCTTTTCCCTTGTGAGTTTTGGCATTGGTAAATGTGGTGGCAGATTAAGATCCTGCTCTAATTGCAGGGCCTTAATATTAGATCTTGCGATTATTGTATTAAACAGGCCCTGTATTATCTCCGGAGAAATCTTCTTCTCTTTCTTCCAGCCCTTTACCATTTCATTCATTTTCTTCTGTTCATCTATGTAAAGCAAATGCCCTTCTATCTTAATACTTCCGAGTCCAGGCTCATAATTTAATGAAAATTCAAATGTAAATTTTAGAACATCCTGCTTCTTGTCCAGGTTGACTTTTTCTTCTCTTACGTCTTTGATGTTAAAGCTGTGCTTGACATTAATGTTTCCTTTAACTTCGTCCACTTCTCTTTCAGCCGAAATTTTGTCAAAATTAAATCCTATGAATGGCATTTTAATCAATATTTTTGTTTGATAAAGATATATAAACATTGTGTTTTGTGGTTAACCGAATAGTTTTTATATATACTTCTCAATAAATTTTTGTATGTCTAATATTTCTCAGATAAAAAAAGAGAGGCTAAAGGAGGAAATTTTAAGGATAGCCTATGAAAACCATCCTGCTTTTCTTTATACTTATCAGATTGCCGAACAGCTAATAAGGGATGATGAGTTTATCCTGAACTTGTTGAAGGAATTAAAAAATAACGATCTCATTACATGCTTAGAAGAAAGTGGCGGGAGAAATATAAAAAGGAAATGGGGTCTGAAAAAAGAGGTTTATGAAAAATATAAAGAATTATCTTCTTCTGTTTAATTTTCTTAAGATATCTTGCCTGCCTCTCCAGTCTAACGCGTGCTTTAGTGCTTCCTGAATTGTGCTTACAGGAATTATTTTGATTTTATTCTTGTTTTCCTTGCTCAATATAACATCTTTTTCATTTGCTTTTGGTATAATGACTGTTTTAATCCCTGCCTCTATCGCAGCTTCTGTCTTTGCTGTTACGCCCCCTACAGCCAAAACTTCTCCCCTTACGCTTAAACTGCCTGTAAGGGCAACATCTTGTTTAACCGGGATTTTCTTCAAGGCAGAAATTATTGCAGTTGCGACAGAAATACTGGCACTGTCTCCTTCAACGCCTGTGTCTGCTGTCTGTAAAAATTGCACAAATACATCATATTTTTCCTTAAGGTCTTCTCCAAAATACTTCAGAATTATTGCCGAGACGTTTTTAATTGCTTCTTTTGCTATTTTTCCAAGCTGACCTGTTGCGATGAATTCTGTTTTTCTTCCGCCCGGTGTTACCTCTGATTCAATTGGCAAAACAATTCCTGAGAAATGATCTTCTCCGCCCATAACAGCCAGGCCATTTACCTTTCCTACCAAAGACCCCCGGGTTATAATAACCTGATAACGCTTTTTCTGTTCAATGTATTTATCAGCCATCTGTTGTTCCAGCGTTCTTGCAAGCTTCATGGCCTTTTCAATATGAGATACATAAACGTATTTTGCTTTTTCTTCTAAAGCTAAATCCCCTGCTGCTCTTATTAATCCTCCTAGTTCACGCAACCTTAACGTCAATTTTCCTGTTGTATTGCTTCTTCTTCTCGCTTCCTCGATTATTTTTAATACAGCATCTTTACCAAAATGCGGTATTTTACCGTCTTTAGTGACTTCTTGTGCAATAAATTGTGCAAAAAAATTCCTGTTTTCGTAACTATCTTCTATTTCATGATCCATATATACTTCATACCCGTATCCCCTGATCCTTGAACGCAAGGCAGGATGCATGTTTCTTATTGTTTCCGGATTTCCTGCTGCAACCAGAACAAAGTCGCATGGAACAGGCTCGCTTCTAGTCATTGCACCGGAACTTCTTTCGCTCTGGCCTGTAATTGAATATTTTTTTTCCTGCAAGGCTGTAAGTAATTCCTGCTGCGATTTGGGGGTTAAGTTAGCAATTTCATCGATGAACAAAACCCCTCCGCTTGCCCTATGAACCATCCCTGGAATTAAACGCTCGTGAGCGGGTGTGCCAAAGCCGCCGGATTGCAATGGGTCATGCAAAACATCTCCCAGTAATGCACCCGAGTGAGCACCTGTTGCATCTATGAATGGCGCTTTATCGGTGCTTGAATTATCAATAATCAATCTCGGGGAAGAAGTTTCTCCTGCCCTCATTACAACCCTCTTGTTTAAATTTATAAAAATAACAAAGGCTCCCAAAAAAATCATGCTTCCGATTAAAGATGCTGCGGCCATGATGTCTCCGTAAAATTTTCTTACCCACCATGGTGCAATCATTGTTATGATCAAAAGGATGAAGAAAATCAAATTTTGGTTTTTCAATGAAGACATCTCCTGCAGCCTTGATTTTGCAACAAGTTTTTTCCCCTGGCCTCTTGGCACGACCCTGATTAAAGGAATATTTTCGTCTGCGGGATTTGAAAATGCTAAAACATCGGCTAATTTTTCTCTTGGTAATAATTCTGCAAGTCCTTGTCCGACCAAAGACTTTCCGACGCCGGGAGGACCTATTAAAAGCAGATGCCTTCTTTGTCTTGCTACTTTTCTAACTATATCTACTGCATTTTCTTGTCCGATAATTTGATCAATAATCTTTGTCGGAACTTTAATTTCTGCGGTTGTTTTAAAATTCATTATTTCCATAGCATTTATATTAAAAAATCAAACTTTAAATACTTTTAGAATAATCCGGAACTAAATTATTTCTTCTTCTGCTACAACAACAAAGTCGCCCACAGCAACAATAGCTGTAAATGGTATTAACGGGCTTCCCATCTTATCTTTCTCTAATTCTAGTCCCTCACAATAACCTGTTGGATTTTTAACAACGACGTGTATTAATTCGCCTGTTCTTGTTTCAAATGTTAAGTCGCCGACTTCTCCGAACCTTTTTCCTGATCTTGTAACGATTAATTTGCCCAGAATCTGCCTAGAATTATATTTTTTATCGTCTTCCGCCATTCTTTTTTGCCTCTTATTAATCTTAAAGTAACAACTTATTTATAAACTTTGTGTTTTTTCGAGGGATTTTGGTATTGCAACACTTTTCATGTAATTTTTAGTTTTTGTTGTTATTTTTGCGCATAAATGATATTCTTTTTAGTAAGAGTTTGGTTCAAAATAAAATTTGACTTTAGTTTTTGAATAATCTTAAGTCGTGTTTTATTTATGTATTGTTTCGGGTGTTTTATGTTGTTGTTTAGACTTCAATTTTAGACTTAATTTAAAAAATGTTTTTGCCGGTAAGAAGACAGTAAAAATTGAATCAAAATTAAAAGAAATTTATGATGAAACACCCACACCCCTATTGCTTCTGGAAACAAAATAAATCCTAAACTTCTAATGGAGTTTATTTTGAGCTTTTTTTAAAAGAAAGAAGGTCGTATTTTTTTTAATTTTCTTTTTTAGTGTTAATATGCTCTTAGAAATATAATTTAAAAATCGAATTTTAATCTTTTGAGCTTTAATTCTTTAAAATTTTGTGGTTTTATATTTTTTATTTTATTTTATTTATTTTTAAATTTTTCTATTTAATATAATATATATTAAAATATTTATATTTTATTATTTATTATATTATATAATTATATTAATTCTACTTGAAATAGAGGTTTTTAAATCAAAAATAATTGTTCCACACGAAATATAGGTCATGGTCTGTATTTTTTAGTATATGAATATTTAAATATAAGATAAAGCTTTAACAAATTAAAATGGGGGGCAAAGACTTATCTAAATTTTTTGAAAATTATCTTAATAAAACATTAATTTTTGAAAATAAAAAATCTTTGCAAAGCAATTATACCCCCGAAACAATTCCTCATAGGGACGATCAGATAGAACAAATGGCGGGCATTTTAGCACCGTCATTAAGGATGGAGAAACCAAGCAACGTCTTTGTTTATGGAAAGACAGGTACGGGAAAAACATGCGTCACGCAATATGTTATGAATCAGATCATTAATGTTAGCAAAGAAAAAAATCTCGAACTAAAATATTATTATTTAAACTGCAAATTAAAAAAAATCGCAGATACGGAGTACAGATTAATGGCACAATTATGCCGGGCATTTGGAAAAGAAGTTCCGGCAACAGGCCTGCCAACAGAAGAAATTTACAGGATATTTATCGAAGCCATAGATGATAAAAAACAATTAATTGTTTTGGTTCTTGACGAAATTGACCAGCTTGTCACAAAGGCGGGGGACGGAATCTTATATAACTTAACAAGGTTAAATTCAGAATTAAAAAAATGCGAGTTTTCAATAATTGGGATATCAAATGACTTGATGTTCACAGACAACCTTGACCCAAGGATAAGATCGAGCTTATCGGAAGAAGAACTTGTTTTCCCGCCGTATAACGCAATTCAACTGCAGGATATTTTAAGACAACGCGCACAACTGGCATTTAAAAAAGAATCTGTCGAAGAAGGCGTAATTGAGAAATGTGCAGCCTATGCCGCGCGCGAACATGGAGATGCGAGAAGAGCCCTCGAATTATTAAGGGTTGCCGGAGAACTCGCAGAACGCAACGGCGAAAATAGAATAAGAATAGCACATTTAGATGAGGCAGAAGAAAAGATAGAACGAGACAGGATTTTAGATGTTGTGAGAACGCAGCCAAAACAGTTCCAGATCGCCCTCTACAGCATTTTGAAGGTGTGTGATAAAGACGGGAAAATATTTACAGGAGATGTCTATGATTATTATAGAAGAATTTGCAATAAAATCAATCTTAAGCCATTAACCCAAAGGAGACTTTCCGACATCATCGCAGAGTTTGACATGCTTGGAATTATTAATGCAAGGGTTATCTCAAAAGGGCGTTATGGCAGAACAAGAGAGATTACGGTAGCAGTACACCCGTCGACGTTTCCAAAAATAGAAGAAATCTTACAAGAAGGGCTGGGATTATGAATGAAATTGTTCATAAGTTCATGGAAAAAGGTTATTTACTTAGCCCGGGGTTGGCAAAAGAATTAGAAAAAATAGATTACATCGATTTTTTAAATAAAATTAATAAAGAAAAAAACAAACCGTTCATACTAAACAACGATTTAAAAAAAGTTTTAGAAGACAGGAAAGAACTCGCAAACGTGAACTGGGATGAATTTGATAAGGCCAGAGTTTTATTCGAAAAGCAAAAAGGAAAAAAAGTTTATAACCTGTTTCTAAATATTTTAAACAAAGATTTTAAGCCGGTTAACTTAACGAATACGGATGACCTTAATTTGAATGAAGAACAAATACAGGAAAATATAAAAGACGAAAACAATTCAAATGTCATCATCCTCAAGGATTATAATGATCTGGAAAAAAAAAGAGACGTCGAAACATTTACAAATTATTTTAGGCAGAGGTACGCCGCATTGAAAAATATTCTTATTAGCAGACCAGAATTACAAAACGCAATTTCTATAAACAGACTACAAAATAAATCCGGACACGAAAAGGTGGTCATTATCGGATTAGTAAGCGACAAAAGATTAACAAAAAACGGCAACCTTCTTTTTGTTTTAGAGGATTCGACAGGTACGATTAGCGTTGTTTTTAGCAAAAACAAACCCTTTTTTAGCAACGCAAACGACGTTTTACTTGATGAAGTAATCGGGGTTACCGGATTAAACGGGGATAAAATCATTTTTGCAGACAACTTATATTTTCCAGACGTACCGAGCAACAACCAATTAAAAAAATTTGATGAGGAGATTTATATAGCATTTACATCAGACATGCAGGTTGGAAATAAGTTATTTTTTGAAAAAAACTTTCTTAAATTTATTGACTGGCTTAACATGGATCGTGGCGACGAAAGACAAAAGGAACTCGCAAAGAAAGTTAAATATCTTTTTATTCCCGGGGACATTGTTGAAGGCGTAGGCGTTTATCCGGGTCAAGAAGAAGATTTGCTGATACAGGACATTTATAAACAATATGACAAATTTGCCGAATATATCGGTAAGATAAGAAAGGATATCAAGATTGTTATAAGCCCGGGAAATCACGATGCCATACAAATAGCAGAACCGCAGCCAGCCTTTGATAAAAATTTAGCGCCTGCATTGCACGAATTGCCGAATGTTTATATTACAACAAACCCCAGTTTAGTCAACATATGCTCAACAAAAGATTTTTCCGGATTTAATATTTTAATGTATCACGGATTTAGCTTTATTCATGTAGCGGAAAATGTCGATACCATAAGAAAATTAGGAAGATTAGAAAGACCCGACTTAATAATGAAATTTTTACTGCAAAAAAGGCATCTCGCACCAAGCCACACATCGACGTTATACCTGCCCAATGCAAAAGAAGATTCATTAATCATTGATAAAGTCCCGGATTTTTTTATTTCGGGACACCTGCATAAATCCATTGCCGCAAATTACAAAGGTGTTACAACAGTTAACTGTAGTTGCTGGATTGATAGCACAGAAGATCAGGAACGAAGAGGAGTAATTCCAGACCCGTGCAAGGTTATTCTGGTTAATTTAAAGACAAGGGACATAAAAATCTTAAATTTTAAGGAAAATGAATGAAAGAATAAGAGATTACTACAACGAGATTGAAAAAAAAGTTCAGATAGTTTATGATGTTGCAGCAAAAACCCGCGCACTGGGATACGATCCGGTAAATCATGTTGAAATTCCTCTTGCTAGAAATATGGCAGAAAGGGTAGAAGGATTAATTAGTACAGTAGCGCCCCAAATAAAAGGTTCTGGGGTTGTACAAAGAATAGACGAACTTGAAGGGAAATATGGAAAATTAGATTGGAGAGTGGCACTGATTATTAGCTTGGAAGTCGCACAGGAAAAATTTTGCAAATTTAAAGACAAGCACGAGTCGATGGAAGTTGGCATAAGGGTCGGATTGGCATATTTATCTAACGGTGTTGTTTCAAGTCCATTAGAAGGATTCACAAATCTTAAAATTAAAAAAAGAAGAGACGGGAAAGAATATTTCGCATTAATGTTCTCTGGCCCGATTAGAAGTGCCGGAACAACCGTAACCTGCGGTAGCATCATTGTTGCAGATTACATAAGAAAAAACATGGGCTACTCTGTTTATGACCCGAGCATAGAAGAGGCAAAAAGAATAATCGTCGAGGTATACGATTTCCATGAGAGAATAAATAATTTACAATATTTGCCAAGCGAGGCAGAAATAGAATTTATGATATCCAATTTGCCGATGCAGATAGACGGAGATCCAAGCGAAAAACTAGATGTCAGCAATCATAAGGACATGGACAGAATCGAAACCAATAAGTTAAGAAACGGCGTTTGCTTAGTTACAGGAGAAGCATTATGCCAGAAAGCCCAAAAAGTCTGGGGGAAAATCAGCAAATGGTATAAGGAGTTTAATCTAGAAGAATGGGAATTTTTGGAGAAATTTATTTCTCTGCAGAAAAAAATCAAGGCAAGAGAAGTAAAAGAAATAAAAACCGAAGCAAAATTAAAACCGGACTTTACATACATTAAGGACCTTGTTGCAGGAAGACCGGTCTTAACACATCCTCTGAGAATCGGAGGTTTTAGACTAAGATATGGACGGAGCAGAGTATCCGGCTATAGTTCAATGAGCATGCATCCCGCAACAATGCACTTATTAATGGATTACATTGGAACCGGAACTCAATTAAGATACGAGCGACCCGGAAAATCAAGTGCCATGGCACTATGCGACACAATTGAAGGCCCGATCGTTAAGTTGAAAGACCAAAGCGTTGCGTTTGTTGAAAATGAAGAGCAGGCTAAAAAAATCAAGGATGAAGTTGAGGAAATATTATTTTTAGGAGATTTTTTAGTTAATTACGGAGAATTTTATAATCGCGCACATGTTCTCGTCCCATGCGGTTATAATGAAGAATGGTGGCTGATTGAATTTGAGAATAGTGTCGTTAAAAAATATGGCAAATTTGATTTGGATAAAGTCTCGAATGATTTAGGTATTGATTCAGAGTTTTTGGAGAAATTATTGCATAAGCCCGACACAAAGATTAATTTTGACGTAGCAAAAGAAATTTCATTATTGTATAATGTTCCATTGCATCCAAGATGGACTTACCATTGGAATGATATTAATAAAGAGCAGCTTATGAACTTATTATCCTGGATGGAAAAAGGAAAGGTCGTTGAAAATAAAATCATCCTGCCATATGAATACAATATAGATTATAGTTTAAAAGAAACCGATCCGAAAAGGGTTCTTGAATTAATCGGGATACCTCATAAATTGGTTTTAAATGAAAATGTTGTTATTGAGGATGATGACGCGCGCTCGTTGCTTTTTACTCTAAATTATTTTAATCTTAATTTAAATTATGAAAGCGTCCTGGAAATATTAAATAAAAGCTCAAAAACCGAGATAAGGGATAAATCCGGAACATTTATTGGTGCAAGAATGGGCAGACCAGAAAAAGCCAAACTGCGTAAACTTACAGGCAGCCCGCATGTTTTATTTCCTGTTGGAGATGAAGGCGGAAGAATGAGAAGCTTTCAATCTTGTTTGGAAAAAGGAAAAGTTATTGCACAATTTCCGCTATATTTTTGTGATAAGTGTAACTTAGATACAATTTATCCAAAATGCGAAACATGCGATAGTCTTACCCAGAAAAAATATTACTGCCGTGGCTGCGACAAGGCAATCAATGAAGAAACATGCGAAAGGCACGGAAAGGCAAGTTCATTTATGACAAAAATCCTGCCGATAAGCCATTATTTTGAAAAAGCACTCAAGAAAATTAACTTGAAAGAATATCCCGAATTAATTAAGGGCGTAAGGGGAACGAGCAATGCAGACCATACTCCAGAAAATTTAGCAAAGGGATTGCTAAGAGCGATTCATGATTTGTATGTGAATAAAGACGGCACAATAAGATATGATATGACTGAAATGCCTATAACTGCCTTTAAGCCAAAAGAAATAGGAACTAAAATAGAAAAATTAAAGGAACTTGGCTATGAGTATGACATTTATGACAAGCCCATTATTAATGAGGAGCAATTAATTGAGATATTACCTTCTGATGTTATTTTACCCGCATGTGAAGAATCCCCGGATGAGGGGTCTGATCTAGTTTTATTAAGAACAGCAAAATTTACAGATGATTTATTGGAGAATTTCTACAACTTGCCGAGATATTATAATACAAAAACAAGAGATGATTTAATCGGACATATTATTTTAGGATTGGCACCGCACACATCCGCCGCTGTTTGCGGAAGAATCATCGGATTCAGCAAAACTCAAGGATGTTTTGCTCATCCAATGTGGCATGCTGCGCAAAGAAGAGATTGCGAGGGCGATGAAAATTGTGTGATGTTATTATTAGATTGCTTGATGAATTTCTCAAGAAAATATTTACCAGCACATCGGGGAGCGACACAAGATGCCCCGTTGGTTATTACATCATTATTGATACCAAGTGAGGTTGATGATATGGTTTTTGATCTCGACATATGCTCAAGGTATCCTCTTGAGTTATATGAAGCAGCCAAGGAATATAAATGGCCCTGGGAAATTAAAATAGAGCAGCTTCGCGGAAGACTTGGAGGAGATAATGAATATTCCGGAATAAGATTTACACATGATGTAGGCGATTTTAATACTGGTGTAAGGTGTTCAGCATACAAATATCTGCCCAGTATGCAGGAAAAAGTTCTGGGACAAATGCAACTGGCTGAAAAAATAAGGGCGGTGGATCAGAAAGATGTCGCGAGATTAATAATTGAGAGGCATTTTATCCGCGATATCAGGGGAAACTTAAGAAAGTTTAGTACACAGCAATTTAGGTGTGTTAACTGCAACGAGAAATATAGGAGGCCTCCGTTAAAAGGAGAGTGCAGCAAATGTGGCGGTAGAATCGTTTTTACAGTTTCTGAAGGATTTATTATAAAATATTTACAACCAACCTTGGATTTGGCAGATAAGTTTGACCTGCCGCCTTATTTAAAACAAAGTCTTGATTTAACAAGATTGAGAATAGAAAGTATGTTCGGGAAGGAAAAAGAGACCCAGGAAAATTTAGGAAAATGGTTTTGAGCTTTGAAATTTCTCACCCGATGAAAAGAAGATGCTTAATCTGCAATGAAACTAAATTAATCGAAGTTAACAAAAAACCAATTTGTAAAGAATGCTTGATTAAAAGAAGAGAGAAAAAAGTCTATTATTGGAAGCTGATTTTAATTATTCTGTTAATCTTAGTTCTGGTTCTTATCATTGAACTATAAAAAAGCTTATTAAATCATCCTATAATCTAAAATTATGCCAAATTTAGAAAGTATAATTAAAAAATTTAAATCGAAAAATCTTGTTTATCCAATCTTATTTTTTAGCTTAAGTTGCGGTAATAATGAATCTGGAAACCCGGTGCAACAAACACAAACCCCGAATAAGTCGCCAGAAACAACCATCAAAAGTCCGCAAAACAACTCGACCATTAACTCAAAAACAGTTATTGCCGAATGGTCCGGTTATGACAGCGACGGAAGTGTTGTTGGCTATCTTTTCTCTTTGGACAATGCTATAAAAATTTATCAAGAGGGCACATCTAAAAGTTTTAATAATTTAAGCGAAGGCTTGCATTCCCTTGAAGTTGCTTCACGAGATGACAAGGGGCAGAATGATTTAACCCCTGCGCATGTCAGTTTTACAGTTAAAACAGAAACTATCGGCCAGATAGACAATACAAACTCAGCAGGATATGCAAAAATAGAGATTGGACAAAATGTTTTTGATGTCTACGTAAAAAATTTGTCTAATCAGCCATTAAATAATATAAAAGTTTCTGGCTATACTTATTTAAGTGAGATGTACGGATTTTTAGCAGAAGATTTCTCTGGCAATTATTTAACAGAAGTCGCCCATTATGGCGGAGGTTTAAATAAAACAGGCACTGTAACAAATCCAGAAATAAGCATTTTCGCCAAAGCAAAAGAAAATAACCGCATTAGAAAGGAAAAATTATTCAATTACAGAAAAAATAAAGGAATCCTTCAATTCAAGGGTACAACGTCGTTGTCTGATTTACACGAGTTTTATAAAAAATACGATTCGATATTTAATAGCATGAGTTTTTTGGAATTTATAGTTAAGAATTCAGGAGCAGGCAATATCGTTAATGATTCGTTTACCTTTGCGCTTCAGGCAGCGAAGTTTAGGGAAGAGATTATAAATAATGCAAGTAATGTAGGAAAGATAATTAATACGGTTGCCTCTTACTTCGGGCAAGAATATGACACAGATGCTTATTACTTTGATGTTTATATTCATAAGAACCTAGGAATTCTTGTGCATGATGTAAGCGAAACAAATTATTGTACTTTAAAAGGAAAAATTACAAATTCCAACAACCAGCCGATTAATAACGCAAGAATAACCCTCGGGAGCGGGATAGACCATGATGATGCAGATTCTAACGGAGATTATGTCGTTAAGTTAATTTTTCCATCATCTTATACAGTCACTGCAGCAGCTACAGGTTATCAAGAACAGACAAAATATGTAAATATAATTGCCGCAACATCACCATATTATACCTCAACGAAACTAAATTTTCAATTGGAACAATCAACTACTGTTAGTGAAGAGACAAAAACGTTTCAGCCGGGATCGGAAGGACTTGATGCATTTGTCGAGAAATACCATCAGACATCAAATTTCGGAAACGACCCTTCACTATTCGTATGGGATCAACCAAATATGTTTTTAATGCGTAGTTTTATAAAATTTGATCTTTCATCTATGCCCAGTTATTCGCAAATAAAAAGTGCGAAACTTTATTTAAACGGCATCTCATGGCATACTACTGACCCAAATGTAAACCCGGCCGATGTTTCGATTAAAAAAGTTAATTCATCATGGCAGGAACAAAGCATTAACTGGAACAATCAGCCTATCTTTGGAGAGACATTATCGAGCAAAGCAATAGGGGGACCTGGATGGTATGAATTTGATATAACCCCGACGGCAACAAAATGGCTGAACGGAACTGAAACGAATTATGGTGTGGGGGTTGTACTTACTCAAGAAACAGGAGACCAGAGATGTACATTTTTCAGCAGCGATGTTTCCGGAATCGGAAAACCAAAATTAGTGGTTACTTATAGAAAATAGTTACTCTTTATAATGCCCCCGTTTTTCAACTTTCTTTAACCTTTCTATAACCTCATTATAATTTTTACTTTCTTTATAACCATCTAAAATTTTATTAAAGACATCTTTAGAAAGAAGGGGGAAACTGCTTGTCAAAGCCTGTTTTAGTAAGTATAAGTCGACTGCTTTGTCCTCGATTTTATGAGATATGAATCCCAAACCAAAATCAATAAAGTAAGGGACCTTATTTCTAATTATTATGTTTGTTGTTGTCAAATCACCATGAATGATGTTATTATCATGCATTTTAGCTACTTCTTTGCCAATTAAATCGAACTTAAAATTTTTACTATTTTTTAAAAAATCTTTCAATAATTTTCCGTTAATGAATTCCATCTCAATTAACATATTTTTTTCATCAACCCTGAAAACCCTCGGAACATTAAGAAAATTGATTTTTTTTAGCAAGTTAGACTCTCTTTTTGTTCGGAATTTTCTCAATCTTCCATCAATCTCTTTAATCCTGTAATTTTTTACAACCCGTTCCTTAATAATCTTATTTTTATCTAATTTTAGAACAGCTTCCGCACCCTGTTTAATTACCTTCATTTTTAAAATTTAAATCCCTTTGGTAGATTTCCCTTAAATTTTTTTATTATTTGTTCAGGGTTTCCGCCTTTTAACATTTTTAATAATTTTTTGCTTTGCTTATATTGTTTTAATAAATCTCTTACATCGCCAGTAGAAACACCAGCACCTTTAGCAATCCTTTCAATTCTGGGAACATCAATCGAGTCTGGATTTTCCAATTCTTTCTTGGTCATGCTGTCAATTATAAATTTCCATTTCTCTAGTTTTTCTTCCTGAACCTCTAACATTTCTTTTGGCATTTTAACCTGTCCAAATCCCGGAACCATTTCGAGAACCTTTGATAAAGGCCCCATTTTTCTCATGGCTTTCATTTGTTCGTACAAATCAATTAATGATAATTCTCCTTTCTGCAGCCTTTCCTGTATATCCTCTGTTTCTTCTTCAGTAATTGCTTCCTTAGCTTTTTCAAGCAAAGCTTCTAAATCTCCCATCCCAAGCAACCTTGAAACAAAGCCCTGCGGATTAAATATCTCAATATCGTCTGCTTTTTCTCCAACCCCGATAAACTTAACCTTCGCGTTTGTAGCCGCGCATGCTGATAAACTTCCACCTGCCTTTGCTGTTCCATCTAATTTAGTAATTATTATTCCCGTAACATTGCACATTTCATGGAATGTCTTTGCCTGACTAAATGCAGCCTGTCCGATATCAGCAGAAATAACAAGCAAGTTCTCATCGGGTTTTATTTCCTGATTTAAGTTTTTAATTTCATTGATTAAATCGTTGTCTATAGCAGACCTTCCAGCAGTATCAATCAGCAAAACATCGTATTTATTGTAGAGATTTTCAAATTCTTTGTAAATTTTTAAAGGATTTTTTTCTTTTTTATCTATAAAACAAGGCGTACCAATTTGTTTGCATATTTGTTCTAGTTGATCTGGTGCAGCGGGTCTATGAACATCCAAACCAAGCGCAGCTACCTTATAACCCCTTTTAGAATAATATTTGGCCAGTTTTCCTATCGTTGTTGTTTTACCGCTGCCAAACAAACCAACCATCATTATTTTAAACGGTTTTTTAGTAATCTTAATCTCTGCTTTTTCTTCCCCAAGGAACCTGGCAAGTTCTTCATAAACTATTTTGACTAATTTTTCTCTTGGACTTATTCCAGGAATTTGTTTTTCCTTCAGAAATCTTTCCTTGATTTTATTGCTTAGCTCAAAAACCAGATTTACATTTACATCTGCCTGCAATAATGCCCGTTGTATTTCTTTAACTAATTCATTTACTAGCTTATCATCAACGAATATTGCTTTGGCTATTTTGCTTAACGTAGCCTTCAATGAGCCACTTAATTTTTCAAGTATCATAAAAAATAAAGAAGAAGGAAGCTATTTAAGCTTTTTTAAAGATAAAGTAAAATTTACTTATTTTTATCTGCAAATTCCTTGGAAACGACTCTCCAGCATTCATGAGTGCCAGCAGGAGATTTGGAAACCGCGAATTTTCTTCCGCTCTTATCCACAATTTTATAGTTTTCAGTTTCAAATTTCTTTTTAGTTTTCACATCATAAAAACTTATTTTTTGTTTTGCCATTTAAAACCCTCCGTTAATTATTATCAAACTACGTTAAATTAGCCTTAATTTCAACCCTTATTAAATCTTTCTGTTCAATCTAGAATATTGTTTTGATTATCTTTTCTTTGTCAAATTTTTCCAGATTATTATACTCCTGGCCTGTTCCGATATAAAGAATCGGCTTGCCAGAAACATACGTTATTGAAATGGCCGTTCCCCCCTTTTCATCTATATCTGCTTTAGAGAGGATTATTGAGTCTATTGATATTGCTTTATTAAATTCCCTGACTTGTTCTATTGCATCATTTCCTGTAATGCTCTCCCCAACGAATATCTTCAAATCCGGACGGACAACCTTGACTATTTTCTTCATTTCTTCCATTAAATTTTTATTGCTGTGCTGCCTACCCGCCGTATCAATTAAAACAACATCTAAGCTATGCGACTTTGCGTATTTTACCCCATCAAATGCAACCGCTGCCGGATCCGAATTATAATCGTGTTTAATCAACTTCACTTTTAGATTATTCGCATATTCTTCCAATTGCTGTATTGAAGCTGCACGAAAAGTATCTCCTGCGACAAGAACGCATTTCAAATCATTTTTTATCAATAAATTAGCGAGTTTGGCGATTGTTGTTGTTTTACCGCCCCCATTAATACCCACAAAGACGATTACGTAAGGCTTTTCCTGTTTATTTTTAATTTCATTTATTAAATCAAATTTAGTCTCCCGCAAAACACTTTCTAAACTCTCTTTTAATGAGTTTTTGATCAGATCATTTAATTTACCCTTCAACGGAACATTTACCAAATCAACTTTTAAATCTTCTTTAATCTTATCAATAACTTCAACCGCAACATTGTTTTCAAGCAGAACCATCTCCAGATCTTCAAACAGTTCGTTAAATTTTTCCTCAGAAATCTTTTTCGTCGTTATTTTTTCAGTTAATTTGGAGAAAAAACTCCCCTTTTCTTCCGGCCGCTTTAATTCAGACTCTTCTTTAACCGCTTCTTCTTTTTCAGAACCTACCCCTTCTGTTTTAACTTCGGACCCTTTAATCTCTTCTTCTATTGTTTTCTTTTTTTTAAATAACCCCAAAAAACCCTTGCTTTCTTCTGCAACCCTCACCTTTTTCATTTCGGGATTTTCTTCATCAGCTCTTATAGGCTTCTCTATCTCGGCCTCTTCCTCGGCTTTTTTTGAAAACTTATTTATTGCGTCCTTTAATTTATTCTTTAAAAATCCAAACATGATTTTAATTAGAAAATAGTATTTATAAGTTTATTTTTTTCTATTTAGACAGGCTGGTATTAAAAAAGCTTAATAATCTTGCTATATTGAGGATACTATGACGGAAGGAATAATTACTTACGAAATTCTGTATGATATTTTAAGAAGAGAGAAAACAAGACAGGAATTGCAAAAAATTGAGCTAAACTTCTTTCAGGATATCAACAAGTATCTGAATGAGAAAACTGCAATCCTCGATGATTTAAAATCTAAATCGAGTATTTTCGCGCAGAAAGAAATTGAAAAAACAGAAAAAGAGCTGAATAATATCAAGAAAATAATTAGGGAAGTTTATGAAAAACGCGAGGCAAAAATAGTTCAATTGGCTTTGTCGTCTGCGATAACGAATAAAAACCAAGATATAAACAATCTGCTTGAAGAAGAAAGACTAATTTTTGACGGCATTGTTAAGTTCCTAAAAGAGATTAGGCAGGAATTGCTTTCAAAATTGCTTGAAAATAATAAACCGAAAGTAATAAAAAGCAACCCCGAAATAAAAACCATAAGAATATTACAGCCCGTGCCGGAGTTTATCGGCGACGATCTGAATGAATACGGGCCATTTGAAGAGGAATATATTGCGTTTTTGCCTGCAAAAACAGCAGAATTATTAATTAAGAATAACAAAGCAGAGGAAATATGAAAATACCAAAAAGTGTTTCAAGATATTGTAAACATTGCAAAAAACACACAGAACATAAGATTTCAATAGTTAAAGGTAAGGAGAGAGGATCATTAAAAAAATTTAGTATAGCAAGAGCTAGGAAACGAGGACGCGGTCAGGGCTATGGAAATAAAGGCAAATGGGGATCAAAGCCAGCAATCTCGCAGTTTAAGATGACTGGTGCAAAAACAAGCAAAAAAACAAATTTAAAATTCACATGCGAAGTTTGCAAGAAATCAAGCATCCAGAGCCACGGCATAAGAACAAAAAAGGTCGTGTTGGAATAAAATGGAATTAATAAAAGAACCAAGCTCAAGATTCGTAAAATTAAGATGCCAGAAATGCAAGAATGAGCAGATAATTTTTGGAAAAGCAACCACAGAAGTTAAATGTTTAGTCTGCAACCAGATTATTGCTAGTCCAAGCGGCGGAAAAGCCAAGATAAAAGCCAGAATTCTCGAGATTTTAGAATAAATATCTTTATAAATCTTTTAAATTAATCAAGATTATGTTCTACAAAAAACAAGGATTTCCGGATGCGGGAGAAGTAGTTATCTGTACTGTGAAAAAGGTCTTGCCTCACGCAGTTTTTGTAGATTTGGACGAATATGGAAAAGAAGCCATGATTCATATTTCTGAAGTTGCACCAGGAAGAATCAGGAACATAAGGGATTATGTAAGGGAAGGAAAAAAAGTTATTTGTAAAATATTAAGCTTGGATAAAAGCAAGGGCTACATTGATTTGTCATTAAGAAGGGTAACTCATACGCAAAGATTAGCCAAAAATAATCAGTATAAGCAAGAACAAAGAGCAGAAAAAATTTTGGAAGATGCAGCTAAATTATTGAAGAGTAACTTAAAAGCAATTTACGAAGAAGCAGGTAATAAGATTATAGAAAAATACGGTAGTTTAACAGACTGTTTTAACGAGATTGTTAATATGAATTTTGATTTAAAGCAGCTCGGAATCGAGAAAAATATTGCAGAGAAAATAAACAATATTGTAAAGGAAAAGATAAAGCCCCCGGAAGTTACGATATCGGGAACATTAAAACTGGAATCCGATGCCTCGGACGGAATCGATGTTATTAAAAAAGTTTTAAATCAAATAAAAAGAGATGAAAATATAAAAGTGAATTATCTTAGCGCCCCCAATTACAGGCTTGTTATTAAGTCAAATGACTATAAGACAGCCGAATCCTTGATGAAAAACATAACGTCCAACGTCATTGAAAATATGAAAAAACTTAAAGGCAGAGCAGAGTTTATAAGGACATGAAAAAATCCATTTTATCATGTAATAATTGCCATATCTATACTTTAAAAGAAAATTGTCCGGAATGCGGGAACAAGGTGTTTTCATCAAAACCGGCAAAATTCAGCATCGAAGATAAATATCTAAAATACAGGTTAAAAGCAAAAGAAAATGCGCTTCGAAATTAAGCAAATATCAAAGCCGGACTTAAAGAGACCGGTTTTAATAGAAGGCTTGCCAGGAATAGGAAACGTCGGAAAGATTGCGGCAGATTTTATAGTTGATAACCTGAAGGCCAAGAAATTCCTAGAAATCCACTCAACTACATTTCCACATTCTGTCTTTGTAAACGAAAAAAATTTGATAGACATGCCAAGAATTGAAATGTATTATAAAAAAGGCAAACAGGATTTTATTTTTCTTGTGGGGGATGTGCAGCCATTAAATGAAGAGGCGTGTTACGAATTTTGTAATTTAATTCTGGAATTATTTCAGAAATATCATGGTAAGGAAATCATTACATTGGGCGGCATAGGGATGAGTAGGGTTCCGAAAAACCCTTCTGTTTATTGTACTGCAAATAATCAGAATATAATTAAAAAATATAAAACAAAAGCCCTTAATTCTGAAATTTTTGGTGTCGTCGGCCCGATTATAGGGGTTACGGGACTGCTCGTCGGATTATCTGGCAAAAAGAACATCTCCGCCATAACTTTATTGGCGCAAACCTTAGGGCATCCGAATTATTTTGGGATTAAAGGTGCAAGGGAAATATTAAAAATTTTAGACGCGAAATTGAATCTTAAATTGGATTTGAACAGATTAGACAAAGAAATAAATAATATAGAAAGGGAAATGAAGGAGAAACTACCGAAATTACCGCAGCCAAAAGTTTCTATAGCAGACGTTGAGAAAGAGACAACTTATATTGGTTAAAATTCTGTTAGTGATTTTTGTTTTTGTATTGTTTCATCATTATTTAAAATAATTTTTCCATAGACTCCGTCAAATCCCGGAGAAATTTTTAATTTACCCAATCTGTTTAACAAAATAACATCAACTAATTTCTTATTAACAAATTCAAGCAAATCCTTTTCGCTTGCATTTAATAGAACATTAAATTCATTCCCAAATTTATTAATAAGTTTATTATAAATTCCCCAGACGTTTTTTCCATAAAGTTGTTTATAATTATAAACAATTGAAATTAATTCTGATAACGGGATTAGAGAATAAAACGGTTTGGCGTTTTCCGGCTTATAGTCATTTTCATGTTTTGCCAACTCTTCTATCCTATATTCTACGCCGATAGTTAGTTTTTGCTTACAAACAGGACAAATTCCGTTTAATGCACGGGTTTCCTTAGGACTTAAAGTTACATTACAATTTCTATGCCCATCATAATGATATTTTCCGTATCTTGGGTCTGTTTCTATTGTCCCCCGTAACTTATCGCCTGTTCTGATTGCATTTAAAATTTTATTGTATTCTAACTCTGTTTCAAATATTGCGCATTCCCTGCCAATTCTCCATGGCCAGAAAGAATGCGCATCCGAAAAACTCACTAAATTTACATTTTCGTTTAATCTCCATAACATCGGAGGATCTGCTGACATGCCAGTTTCTACCGCATGTATGTGCTTGGCTTTATCTTCAAAGCACTCCTTAATGGAATCAAACCCGGATTTGGACCCAAACAATCCGAACCATGGAGTCATACAATGCGCGGGAATTATTTCGATGTTTTTACTTATGCTTAGCATCATATCAACTAATTCTATGCTTGAAAAACCAAATATTGGCCTGCCGTCATAATCAAGCCTCCCTCTTTTTCCCAAGGCAGCAATTATCTGATCTGCAATCTCTTTATTTGGTGAAAAAATTAAATGATGAACTCTTCTGCCCTTTCCGCCCTGAGAATACATTAATGAAACTTCTGTCTGCCATAAAAAAGGGAACCCTGTTTTACTCCATAAAATTCCATTCTCATCTTCTGTTAATTTTTCCTTAATTTCTTTGTTCCATAATGGGTGCTGAAAATCGCCGGTTCCAAGCAAATTTATTCCCTTGACTCTGGCCCATTTTTCCAGATTATCTATTGTAATCTGAGAACTACATGCTCTCGCATATCTGGAATGGATTTGTAAGTCTGCAATTATCATGAATATCAAAAATAAAGAAAATTAATAAATTTATCTTCTGCTTTGATATATTGTTATTTGTTTTGTTATTTGGTCCCTATACACATAACTTAACGTTAAACTTAACTTATCAACAACAGTCTCTTCAACGTTTTTCCAGCAGCTTAATGTATCCTTCCCTGTGCTGTCTAATGTTATTGTCCCTTCTGCGCTTGGTTCACCGCTTCTGAAACTGCACACAACACCAACAGGGCTGTTTACTTTTACATTTATCTTATTCCGGTTTTCAACGCGTTTAATTTCATTGTCCAAATCTTCACATTTTGAATTAACCGGATAAACTTCCCCAACGCCTTTGTTTTCTATAACAACATCAAATCTTATCTGGTCGCTTCCACGTGTTTGTTCTGTTATCGATGTAATTTGTACAGGAGCGCTTGAGACACTTCCAGAAACTACCTTCTCCCCGCCGATGTTGCATATCTCTTCTCCCGACTCCTGGCTCAAGGTTGATTTAATACAAACATCAACCAATGCCTTTGTTTGATAAGGATAACATAATCTTGCACGCAAAGTATAATCCTCGGAATTGATTACCGGGAGTTTATACTTGATGGTTCCAAGCTCCACTTCCTGTTCTCCACCATCGCTTGTGAATTCACCCCTTGCTTCTATAGGTCCTAAATTTGTTTTATAATCTTGAGTCAAGCCGAAATTCTCTAAAGTTACTCCAAAAATTCTAGCCTTTGCATTTCCCGTTGCTACCCTTGTTTCACCCTTATTCTTTAATAGTACCTTCACTCTTACAGAATCGTTTTGATTAAACTGACTCGACGGGGCTAAATTAACAAATTCTACAGAAACGCCGTCTGTTCCGCCAATGAACGTTCCCGTGCTTCCTGTATCTTGCTGTTTACAGCCAGATAAAGCTAACAATAATGATAAAAAAATAAATATGAAATATTTTTTCATTAATTTCCCTCCATTTTATGCATTTTGAGTTAATTTGGTTATTTTTATACTTTTTGATTCGGTTGTCTTATAAACATAATCCAAATTAATGTTTAAATATCCATCAACCCTATCCACAATACCTATTAAAGTGTTGCATTTTATTGTCTTTTTATTTTTATCAGTTACCTTCCAATATAGTTTATTATCTCTAAAATCGTTTCCAGAGCAGCTCATTTGGTTACCTTCAAAGTCAACTAATATGCTAATCGGATCTTCCTGAGAAATTGCCAGGGGATTTTGAATAGATTCTTGGTTAGATATATAACCTTGGTTCATTTTAGACAAGGTAATATCTGTAACTAATCTTACACCACCGCTTTCCGGAGCAAAGGTCTTCTTAATTTCTGTTATTGTTATTGGTCCGACGCTTGCTCTTAGCCTTGTGCCTGTGATTGTTTCTGCGTTTGGACAAGAAGTGTCTTGACCAATTGTACTTTTAACACATAATTGAGGCCCCGCAATAATTTTACAATTATATGTTGCGATTGCCTCAAGCGTTACCGGCAATCCTTCTGGCCTATCTATTCCAGTATATGAAGGTATTCTAGTATAAAATTCATCTTTTTCTATGCTCGGTTTGTTATTTTCAGTTCTGGCCCCCGCGATATTTAAACTATTGCAAATTGGCTCGATAACACCGCCTCTTGAGCTGGGGGCCAAGTCGTTTATGCATACGCTTCCTATCGCATCACACGCCGCATTATTTTCAAGTTCTAGTCCAACAATAACATCGCTTCCCTCAAATAATTCTAAAGGAGGTTGTTCAGGCAAAAATTTTATCTCAACCCCGTTTGGAGAACCTGTTAATGGTCCGTCGGAGCCTGTTCGTGATGTTAAACCTGCGCACCCATTTATAATTAACAAAACAAAGAAAGTTAAAATTAAATAATGTTTTTTCATGGTATAATCAATCAATGGTTATTTAAAAATTTTGCTATACAAACTGGCTGACCAGTGTGAAGGATGCAAAGGTTTCTGTTTCAAAATCATAATCAATTTCCGCGCCAATGAAATCATAAACCAACGATGGCTCTAAACTGTTTGCCCTGAATTTGGTTGTTGTTATGATAAAACCCCTCTCAAATAAATCCTTACATCCTTGCGGGTCGGATTTATAATAAAGATTGCACTGATTATTAAGGCCATTTATTTTTTCATCGTCTAATCTATATTTTTTTGATCCCGAAATTTCCGCTAATTCCTCAACACTTAAATCCTGAACTTCTTTAAAATTTTCATCGACCAACTCAAAATTTGTAGGCAGATAAATATAAACTTGATTGATTTTACTCAATCTTCCCAACCAGGAAGAACTGCTTTTTTGTATTTTTAATCTTAAATTATAGGTGTCGTCCTCGGCTGAATTTCTTTCTGTTAATGGTTGCGAATAACTTAAGCCCAAGACAGCCTGCATCGGCCCATAAGTTGCCTCCGGAATTGTTTGCCTTGCATTTTTATCTAAATTTGGATCATTTATATTTTCGAGAGGATTAATGCCTTTGTTCATTAAATTATCGAAGTAAGCCTGCTGCATAGTGTAAACCCCCAAGGTGGAAGTTGTTTCAAAATCATAGACCGCACTTAATTTAACTTTTTGCGAGGATAATTCTCTGCCTTCAGGTATCTTCAGAGTAGAGGCAGGAATTCTACAAACAACATCAAGGACTTTTATCTCATTCTTTTGTATTAAAACAGGCTGATTATAATTTATTGAAATTTTTTCTTTGGGAATTTCATCTGCATTGCATGAAAATTTAACGTATGAATTATCCTTTAAAGAGCTTATTTCCACGCCCGCTGACAATAATATTTCGTCCCTTGTTTCGTAACGCGGCTGCTCAGGAGCAAACTGCCGGATGAATCTTAACCCGAGTTTCAAATTATCTTTATTATCATCAACAGATGTTCTCCATCCATATTGCCTCTCTATTAATGTCGGATCTTTGGTAAATTTTAAAACATCCTTTATTCCAGTATAAACTGGAGCTAAAAGTTCATTATTCGTGATTGCAACCTCTAACCTCGTTGCATATGTTTGTGTTAAGCCTTTGCTTGTTGCATTAAAACCGGCTGTAAAAATCATTATCAATAGAAGTATTGCGGCAATGAATATAAGCCACCTTATCAATGCGCCAAAAAAACCAAAAACTACCTGAAAGGGGTTTCTTTTCGGACCCTCCATGAATCTTTCATAAGCCCTTCCTGGACTAACCAATTAAATATCACCTCTTTTATCTGCCATTTTACTCTTCTATTATGATTTCTAGAAATTCTAAATCAAATTCCGATTCAGGGGTTATTTTAATGAAATTATTTCCTTCATCTACCAGGCTTGTTATTGGCCTTTCAAAATCATTCTCATCGGTCTCCATTGTAAATTCATTACCATTAACATTTATTGTGGCTTTTTTAATATCATCTGTGCTACTGAATGACATTTTCAACATTACTTCACGGTCATCCAGGATTTTGTCAAATTGTTTTCCACTTATAGAGAACTTATAGGTTTTTGCGCCACCCTCCTGCAATTTTGTCTCGACTAAAATATCATTTAATAAGTAGTCTCCCTTGTCTATCTCAAAAATTAATGCATTTCTTCCCTCGTTTAACAATTCTTTATCTAAATCAATGCTCCTGATTGAGCTTTGGCATGCTAATAATTCATTCGCTATTTCTTCTTCATTTAAGAAAACCCTTAATCTTGATGTAGCCGCTTTATTGCAGAATAAAAAGAAACTTAACTTCGCATTTTCTTCTATCTCACCAGAACTTAGTACAAATGTTCTTGATTCCTTTGTGTTTGTCAGCTGGAAACTCTGTCTTATTTTTAAGCTTGTTAAGGCGTAAATATTTTTGCCAAATATATTTATTCCCGGGCTACTTGCCTTAAAAGTTAATTTATTTGTTTCCTGCAGTAAGTCCTTGGGTAAAACCACATTCTGCAATCCATTAACCTTCTCATTAAATATCTGTATCCCATTTAAAGTTATGATCAAATTACCCCTTCCCTCACTTACCAAGAAAAATAAAGTTACCCTTTGCAAATTTTCCAAATCATCAACGTTAAACTTCAATTCCTGTAGGCCTTCTTTGAACAAACTTTTTGTAATTGTGATGCTGGCGGCTAAATCACTTGTTTCAGGTTCATCGCGCAAGAATAAATTTACAGCATCAACCTCATGCTTTTCAGTATCTTTATCAAAATTTTTTAATAAACCCGGAGTTTGTGATAACAAGACGTCCTCACTAAGCGTAGTTGTTCCTGTTGCATTCGTTTCTGTAGTAAGGTTTTGTCCAAGTAGCGAAGATCTTTCTTTCGCTGGCAAAAATAAAAGGTAAAGCGCCATGAATAAAGCAATTAATATAACTAAAACAGCTACACTTCCTGCCTGGGTTTGTGATTTCTTCATAGTAATAAGCTAACATGATAGCATATAATATTTAAACCTTTTGAACTTTATCAAAAATATTTAAATGCATCATCTATCTCCTTTTCACCCCATCCCTTTACTAATAAAGCATTTTTAATCTGTTGTCTTGTATAACCTTTCTGCAAGGATGTTTTGATATAACCAGATAAAGCAGGATTAACTTTGCTCGAAGGGGCTATTTTGATGTTTGTGCGTGTTGGAGGTAAACCAGCCACAGGTTTTTTCGGTCTTAATGCAAATAACCACACCAGCACGCCCGCAATAATTAATATCAAAACCACAACGATTACAATGATTAATGTTGAAGATTCTTTCGGAGCACTCGAGGGGTCTGTTGGATCTGTGCTTTTTGCATATTCCTGCGCGTTTGTAAACCCGTCGTTGTCAAAATCATCCTCTCCGCTTTGCGCATTTAAATTGTCAAAGTAATTCAACTCCCACTCATCCAATAATCCGTCTCTGTCAGAATCTTCTGAAGCAGACGTTCCAGTACAAGTTTGTGAAGTTGAACAAGCAGAGTCTGAGCAGTCTGTTAATCCATTACAATTATTATCAAGCAAATCATTACAAATTTCCTGGCTTGGCGGAACTTCTCCAATACACGACTTCCATGAACTATTGGTGCATGTTTGCACACCCTTTTTGCAAACACCTATATTCAAACCACATTCCCTTGTCTGACCAGAAGTGCAAGTTATTGTTGTATTGTCTTCTAAGTCACAAACGGAACTACAACCATCATTATTTCGCGTATTTCCATCATCACATTTTTCGTTTCCTCCTAAAACACCATCGCCGCAAACACTTCCGCTTGTCGTGGTTGAGGCCTTTATTCTGACTTCCCTGCTAGAAACTATGCAAATTTCATCCTCTTCGTTCTTTAAATATGCTTTAAAGTACAACTTATATTTGCTTTCAGGAACCCCTGGTGTGATTAATTCTGATTTAAATTCCTCAGAACTTAATCCTTCCTCAACGATTTTATTTTGTGTAGTTTTCGTTAATTCCTTTTTTGTATTTAAGTCATATAAATAGGATTCCACGACAACATCCAAATCTTCATTATCCAAATTTTCAATTTCAACCTCTAGCTTTATTTTTTCATTAACTTTGTACTCTTTATCATCAAAATCAATGTTGTTTATACTTAATCTTTCCTTTCCAACCTCTGTTCCACATAAATTTGGAGTCGTGATATTAATGTATTTTTCAGCCTTATTCTTTCTTAAATCAACAATTTCCCCATTACATCTTGATAGGTCAACTTGGCATGATGTCAATTTATTTCCAATGTTGCCAGCATCACATTTGAATCTTAAAATGTCATTTGTTCTTTTTTGGAATTCACATAATTGAGAGGTTGTCTTGGTGCTTAAATTTGCAAATACACATGGTTGTGCCCTGAACAAAGATACTACTGAATCCGGCGTTGTCTGTGTGTTATCTTGGATTGCAATCTTGCACTGTATCTCGAACTCAGATTCTTCAAATGGTTTTGTATCCTGCAATGTAATTGACTGTATCGTAACCTTTTCCCCTACTGCACAATCTCTATCCAAACCATCATAAATCCCGTCTCCATCATCATCATCATTGTTATTACAGCCGTTGCTATAATCATTTTCTTTTAATGACGGTGTTTCTGGCGGCGGAGGAATTATTGTTGTTGCATATGTAAAACTGATGCAGCTCAATTGCAGTTGGACATTATTGCTGCTGTCAGTTGCCTTGCTACATATCTGGTACGCATTATTTTCTGTAAATAATTCTTGCATTTGTAAATTATAATACCAACCATACTGTGCAGAATTTGATGTATCACCCATTGTTAATAAAAATACCTGCTGAGAACTAAACACATTACCATTCCAGTAATCGCTTGTATTTAAATTCTTCACATAGATTTCTACTTTTGATACCCCCACATCATCAGAAGCCGATCCTAAAATAACTCCCCCAATCTGAGAAGAGTTGTAATACTTATTATTTTGAGGATAAGAAATGTCTGAGGTAGGGCTCTGTGTGTCTGTTGTTTGTGTTCGTGTTGTTGCACTCACGGAATTTGAATATGAAGATTCTCCTTCTGCATTAAATGCTTTTACACGATACCAGTGAGTTGAAGCCGGTGTTAAGCCGTAACTTCCATAAGCACTTATACTTGGCCTTGTTGTTAAGGTCTCTAGTATTGGTATGAAAGTTGAACTTGGTGATCTTTCTATCTTGAAACCCTGCTCATCATCTGAATTATCTTGCCACTGCAGTCGTATATCTGTCTGAGAAACTGTTGTAGCCTCTAAATTACTCGGAGCGACTGGAATCTCTGATATCGAAGATGTAGATGTTGTCTGGTAATTTATTTCGATTTGTTGGGAAGATTCTCCCTCAACATCATTATTATCAACAGCACTTATTTTATAATAATAAGTCACACCATTAATTAAAGTTCGAGTATCTAAATAACTACATTCTCCTTGGTTATTACAGTTGGCATTTTCTTTATTCAAATAAATTGGATCATCAGGAAATAAATTTGATTCCGTAATTCTATAAATTTTAAATCCTTTTATTTCACTTAAGTTAATACCAACAACTTGAAATCCAAATAATCTTTTAAAGAAATTTATTATATTATCAAAAGTATCTTTAATTGTATTACCAGTAATTTTATTTCTTTCTAGAGTAACTAATCCTGAGATATAATTTATAGAGCTAGTGTCCCAAGTTAGTAAGATCCCATCATCTTTTAACTCTATATTTGTAAATGATGGTGCTTGTAATCTTTCAAAAGTACAAACGGAACTGCAACCATCACTATTTCGCGTATTCCCGCCATCACATTCTTCTCCCAGAGCTTCCTGAATGATTCCATCACCACATGTCTCTGTTCCCCCTCCTGATTGTTGAGGATAACATTGAGAACGGTCATATGTACAGTCTTCATTACAAGATAAAGCACCATAATCATAGCCTTGATCATAACAATTTCCATTATCACCCAAAGCAGAACCATCACATTCTTCATCACCTTCTTTAATATTATTTCCACATGTCTCTGTTCCCCTTGCTATTTGCCAATCACAAAGTAAAGAATATCCAGAGTCCTCACATTCTGATTGGGTTGAAGCAGCTTCGCACGTATAACCTGTGGCAAAACAGGATCCTTCATCCCATTCACATATAGGTCTATGAGAATTACAAATACCTTGGCATACAACCGAAATATAAGAATCACAATCATTTGGACATTCTCTACCTATTGGACTTTGTTTACCTGGTTTTGAAATACATTTGCCCCCAGAACCAACAGCCCCTCCTTTAAAAATTCCAGTAAACACTTTTTTAAACTCATCAAAAAAATCATTTACTGATTCTTGAAATGTCGCCCTTGTTGTTATTAAGCCACCCTGCTTCTGTTCACTATTTTGACAATAATCCCAGCATTCCTGGCCTTGAGAACATGTATTTTCCAAGCTAAAATAATAATCTCCCTGCCCTGAACCAGAAGAGCAACAAGAATATCCTTTATTATAACACGAATCATAACTTACAGTTAAACCAGTATATTCAAAATTGAAATAATTAAATAAGACCAAAGAGGCTAATATTACCAAAAAAACAAACAAATGCTCTTTTTTTATGTTTTCATAAAATTTCTTTAAGTTCAAGCTGATTCCCTCTGTTTTTTGCTATTTTAAAGTAAGTCATCGGCTATATAAAACTTTCGCGAACTTCCAGAATAAGAAAAAGCCAAGTTCTGGATTTTTAATCAAACTGTTAAGCAAAGTCTTTTTTGGAAATTCCCTGTTAAAAGAACTCAATGAATTTTCATTTGCAAAACTTATTAATTTATTATAATCCCCATCATCAAAATTATTTAGCATCTGCCTTATTTTTAGATTAAGCCATAAATCAAATCCGATTTTTTTTCTCCATAGTTTTTCATAATCCAAATTTTTTAAAATAGCCTTGCTTAATTCTTCTGCTGCAAGCATCCCCTTTATTATCCCTCCTCCGGAAATAGCTTTAACCTGTAATGCACTGTCCCCAATTAAATAAACATTATCATTGCTTCTCCTTGGCTTAGGGTCATAAATTGGGATTAAACCGGCCTGATAATCTATAATTTCAGGATTTCCAAGTTTATTTAAAAATGATTTAAAATAAAATTCAGCTTTTTTTCCTGCTCCAATTCCGACTCTCGCAATATTTTCATTTTCTGGAACAACCCATCCAAAGAAATCATTGCTTATCTGGGAGCCAAAGTAAACCTTGAATAATTCAGGATCGTTTTTTATTTTTACCCTGCATTGCCTAGCTACCCAAAACTTTCTTTCTCCATATAAATTCACACTTTTTGCAACCTGAGAATTTGGTCCGTCCGCTCCTATTAAAGCCCCGACATTATAATTCTTTAATTCGCCTTTATGCCTTACCGAAATTTTTCCGTTTTCATAATTTACAAAACGATGGTTCAACTCAATTTTTGCCCCATTATTGACAGCTTCGTTGGCTAGGAACCTATCTAACTCCATCCTGTTTGTTATTAAATCAGGCTCTTTTAGATTAAATGTTATTGAATTATTATCAGGTGAGATTAACTCAATCTTCTTTATTTTATTGACAATTATCTCCTCGGGGATTTTAACCTGCAGAGCAGAGCTTGAACTAGACAGTATGCCCGTGCACTGTATCGGATTACCTATTTCAGGGTGCTCTTCAAATATTGTAACATCCTCTTCTTTAGCCAATAAACTGGCCAAATAACTTCCACTTGGTCCTCCTCCGATAATCGCTATCATCATATTTATAAATAAAGTTAAATTTAAAAAAGATATGATTGATTTGATTGTGGTAATAATATCATTGCTTTGGCTGATTTACGCTTCTTATCAGGATTTTAAAACTAGGGAAGTTCCGGACTGGATAAGCTACAGTTTAATTATAATAGCATCGGCATTTTATTTAATCAAGAGTTTTGCATTAAAAGATTCTGGCTTTATCCTGCAATCATCATTTGGGTTGCTGATTTTTTATTTAACCGGAAGCTTAATGTATTATACGAGACAATGGGGGGGCGGTGACGTTAAATTACTAAGCGCATTAGGAGCATTATTTCCAGTTTACCCCAAAGAACTATTAAACTATTTTAATCCAAATTTAAATTTGCCATTTTTATTAATACTAATTTTAAATTTAGTAATTTTTGGAGCCTTATACAGTTTGATATTCAGTTTTTATTTAGTCTTGAAGAATAGGAAAAAAATAAAGTTTAGTTTTAAAATCAATAAAATCTATTCTATAATTGCGATTTTATTTGTTATTATTCAATTTTTCAGTTATGACTTAATAAGTAAATTACTTTTTTTGTTTTTAGCGTTAATTATCCTAATTTACCCGTACCTTAAGAATTACATCCGGGTTATCGAGGATAAAATTATGAAGAAAAGAATTCCCGCAAGCGAATTAACAGAAGGAGACTGGATTTTAGAAAATATTTATTATAAAGAAAAATTAATCTATAATAAAAACAACCCCGGGGTTAGTAATAATGAAATAAAATTGTTTCATAAATACAGAATAAAAAATGTTTTAATCAAAGAAGGTTTACCCTTTATTCCCAGTTTTTTATTATCCCTGATATTTAGTTTTATTTTTGGAAGTTTATTTACTTAAGGTATTCTTTCCTTTCTTTTTTCAGTTTTTATAATAATCTTTTCTTTTTTGATTTCCTTTTTTTCCTCTTTTAGCTCTAAAATAGTCATAATTTCCTGCAATTTTTCCTGAGGAGCTTTTTTAGGATTCCAAGTTAAACTAATGTCATCATCTTTATAACGGGGGATGATGTGTACAATGAAATGGTCTAATTTCTGGCCTGCATTTTCTCCATTAGATACAAAAATATTTGAATCAGCATCCAGCTTTTCCTTCATCTTTTTGGCAATTGAATTAGCTACTTCAAAAATCCTCGAGTTTACCTCAAAACTACTTTTAACATGCACTCTAGGGATTATTATAACATGACCTAAATTAGCGGGGTTTATGTCCAAGACAGCCAGAAACTCCTTATCCTCATAAATTTTATAGCTTTGAATATTTCCAAGAACAATTCCGCAAAACAAGCATTGTTGGGTTTGATGCTGCTTCAAGAATTCGACTTGCTCTTTATTTAATGTTTTAAGAAAGGCCTGTAGCTTTTTTGCCTGTTCTCCCCTCGGCAGTTTAATTATTTCATTTAACTCTTCTATCTGCTCATTTGTTAAAGGATTATCCAATTGCTCTCCTCACATCAATAACTTCAACTGAGTTAACACCATCCAATCCAGAGATGTTATTTTCCAATTCTTCGGTGCCACCCCTGTTTTCATCCATGACAAAAGTTATTTTTAATGCTTTTAAGCCAAATGCCACGGGCTCAATTGTACTTTTTGTCTCTGTTTCACCCGTAAATTCTTTAATCTCATCTATAGCCTTTTTTTGCAGTTCATTTAAGTCAATTTCTGGAGACTCTGGCATTATTTTTAATGTTATTATTACATTGGCCATTTTAATTTGGTCCTGAGAATGAGCAGCTGGCACACATGTATCTGGAAGCTATTTCCCTGCAATGCCTGCATCTTACAATATCTTGCTTCAGGCAATTAGGACACTTGAAAACAATTCCTCCCGATTTATCAATTTCTTTCTTGCACGATGTACAAACTAATTTTTTATCCATAGCCAGTTAGCTTGAATAAATATTTATAAAGGTTTTGTATTAAATAATATTATGATTTCCTTTATTATTCCGGCATATGATGAAGAAAGATATATAGGGAAGACATTAGCTTACATCCCAGACGAATTTGAAAAGATTGTTGTATGCAATGGCTGTACCGATTCAACATATAATCTCGCAAAAAAATACGCCCGCGTCTTAAATCTTAGCGAGAAAAACGTATCAAAAGCAAGAAACTTGGGGGCCATGGTTGCGAAAAATAATTTTCTTGTGTTTTTGGATGCAGATACTAGGTTAAGTAAGAAAGCTTATGAAAGTTTATTAAGGTTAAAAGAAAAAAATGTTGTGGGGACATTTAAAGTCAAATTTAATAAAAATACATTTTCTTCTAATTTTTATAGCATGATAAAAAATATTTTTCCTTACTTTAAGTTGCATAATGCATCCGGGGTAATTTTTTGCAGCAGGAAAATTTTTGATCTTTCCGGAGGATTTAATGAAAACTCAATCAAGCATGAAAATCATGAGTTTACCGAAAGAGCTAAGAAACATGGTGCTTATTATTATTCAAGAAATTATGTCGTAACCTCTGCAAGAAGATATGAAAAATTAGGATACATGAAGATATTATTATACTGGATAAAGGAAATGCTGATTGGGAATAAAGAATATCCTTCTATAAGATAGGATTGTTCAACGCTATTCCGTTTAATCTCAGTTTAATTAATTTTTTAATTTTTTTCTTAGATAAATTTTCTGTAACCCTCTCGTATACAAATATTTTCAATTTATTTTTATGTACTTTATCAATTAAATTCTTATTTAGAAATTTATAATAAATTCCAATTAAATCGGCTTTACATAATTTTGCTCTTTTAATTAATAATAGAGATCTTACTGATAATAAGCCTGTTTTAATGTTTTTATTTAATTTTTTAATTTTCCTTAAATAACCCCAATGAAAAGAAACGATTAAAACTTTATTCTCGACTTTGTTCTTCTTAATTATCCTAAAAACTTCTTTCACGATACCTTTACCCTTTTTGAGTTCAATTACCATTATCGCCTTGTTCTTTAATAGATCAATGTATTCTTGCAAAGTAGGTATCTTTTCTCCTTTACCAGCATCAAATTTTTTTAATTCCTTTAATGTATATTTACTAACCAAACCCCTTCCATTTGTAGTTCTTTCCAGATCTTTATCATGGATTATCACAATTTTTTTATCTTTGCTTAATCTAACATCACACTCAATGAATTTGCATTTTAATTTTAATGCATGTTGAAAACTAGGCAAGGTATTCTCTGGTTTATAATAGCAAGCCCCACGATGACCAATTATCATGAAATTATTCATGGAAATAGCAAATATTTATAATATAAAAATTTACCTTAAGTTTATGGGCGAGTCGTATAACCTGGATAGTACACAGCCCCGCGAATAATAAAGCAGAAAGGCTGTAATCGGGGTTCAAATCCCCGCTTGCCCGCTTAAAAATTCCAGTTCAAATCTTGGCAAGGGCGTTTCTTATGAATACTAATCTTCTAAATCAATGCAATTTTTTTAGTTTCATTAACAACAGCCCATCTTTGATATCCTCCGGTTTAGGAGAAACAGAATTAGTGCACCCACCAATTAATATCGCAAAAAATTAAACTTTTTGAGATAAAAAAAGAAAATTAAATATCTTCAATTCCTTTTTCGCTAATTTTGAACCCAACTTCTAACTCAGCAATTTGAGGCGCGTCTACCATTTTTGCTACTCTTGTATCTTTCTTTCCTCTTCTTAAATAAACCCTGTAAGTTGAATTATGCACCAAAAAACCATTTGCAATATAGTTTTCTTGCCCATGAACACTTATATCATATAATATTTCCTTATTATCCATTTTATTTATCTTCTTGACTTTACACCATGTTATATTGGAATCAATTAGATGCTCTATGAAAGCTATTTTCTTTTTAGTCAATTCATTTTTTACCCCAGCAAGTTTAAATTTTTCTAAAGTTTGTTTTAGATTCTTTATCGTTAGGAATTTATCAGATTTTGGTGCCATAAAATGAGTCGGATAATAACCTTCTGATTTAATTAGATTCCAAATTTCTTTTCTTGAAATTGGAAAAATTTTTCTTTCGTTAATCTTAAAATCAGACCATTTTTCAATAATTTCAAATTTATCGCTTGCTGTAAGTCCAATTTTCTGAGCAAACTTTAATCCCTCAATATCATCTATTCTAAGGCGATGACAAAACTTGCCTTCTTTGGTCGTTGTCTTTTCTAAGAATGCTTGAATATCGAACCTGTAAAGCAAAAGTTGTATAAATCTTAAAACCATATCATCTTTTTGGCTAATGATAACTCTTTTTCTTTTTTTATCGACATGTCCTTCTGCATCTGCAAAACCTCTAATGAATGCTGCAATGTGCTCTTTTGGAGACCTTGAGATATAATGGTACGTATTCTGTTTTATTAGAGAAAACAAATTATTTAATTCAACACTATTAATTCCTAATTGATAACATTTTTTATCTTTAACCTTAGAAATTGAACCCCTTAGATTAAAAGTATATTCAAATAAATTGTTATAGCTCTCTAAAACCTGAACTCTCGCATCTCTAAACCTTATTGAAGTATCGTAAAGATTGCCATCGCCTATTAAATAGCCTAAAATTTGTGCCATTTCTGTAGTTAAATTATCTGGTAGAATAATATTTCTGTATTTATTAGAGGTGTATTGTTGCGCAAACCCAAATAATTTATCGCCAACTCCATTTTGAATTAATAAATTAACATTTTCTTTATTGGTTGCATATTCTTGATTTAACACTCTACGCAGTTGCCTTGGTTTTACTTTTAGTTCTTCACAAATCTCTTTTCTGGTAAACCCTAATTTTTCTAATTGATTTTTGATAAATTTAGAACCCTCTTTATTAACGATTATCATTTCAGTGTGTTCTATTTTAGGTAGTTTTTGTTCTGAACCTTTAAATTCTAAGGAATTAACCCTCGCAATAAAGTCTCCTTTTTTAATATTTTCAGCATAAATTTCTTCTATTTCAAAGTTATTTAATTTAAAGAATCTATGCTTTGCAGATGCTCTAATTTTATTTCCAGTATCAATTTCAAATATTTCTCTTGCATCCAAATTAACAATTTTTTTATTAATTGACGCGCCAGAAACTTTTAAATCAGAATTTATTTTATTTCCAACAACTTTTTGTCCTTCTTTAATATCTCCTATAGGAATTATCGTCCCGTCTTCTAATTGTACTAATGAATCTGCGGTTAAACAATTGTGTCCAACTATATGGCCCCCAATCGCTGTTGTGGGATCTCCAAAAAATACAGCCGGATTAGCCATAACTTGATTTGTCACATAAACAGCAATGCTATAATTATTTGCCAATTTAAGTAAAGTGTGCATATGCTTATTTAATTTTTGTTGCCTATCACTTAATTGTCCACGTCCAGAAAAATCACTTCTAAATAAGCTCATTAAAGAATCTACAATTAATAATTTTATAGGAAGATTGTCATTTTTTATTAAATCTTCAACCTTTTCAGTAACTAACATTTGATGATCTGAATTAAAACATCTTACTACTCTGATTCCTTTCAAGATTTCATTTGCATCTAATCCATTATTTTCTGCAATTTGTTTTATTCTTTCAGGCCTGAATGTTGACTCAGTATCTAACCAAACAGCAATTCCTTCTGCTCCGCCTTTTTCTTTTGGCAACTGAACATTTACAGCCAGCTGATGTGCTAAACTGGATTTTCCACTTCCATATTGGCCATAACATTCTGTAATTGCATTTGTTTCTATTCCTCCGCCAAATAATCCGTCTAATGCTTTGCTATTTGTTGTTATCTTTATTACATTTGCTCTTTTTTCTAAAGCTTCTATTCCTGTTTCAAAACCCATATCTAATTTATTTCTCGCAACATTTATTATTTTTCTAGCAGTTGCTTCTGTTACACCAGCGATTTCAACCATATCGGCAGGGCTAGCTACGGCTATTGACATTAAAGTGTTAAAACCAGCTTCTTCCAATTTTTCAGCTGTTGCTGCTCCAACACCCGGTAAATCAGTAATATTAAAATCTTTTTTCTCTTTTTCTACCATTTTATTCACCCCCCTCTTCTTCAGCTTGCTCTTGATTTAATAATAATTCTTCCTGAGCCTTTTGTAAAACCACCATGATTTTAGGAATGTCTCCCCTACGCAAATTTATAACCTCATTTCTCCAAATCTCCTCGTCTTTTTTCTTATAACTCCTGCTTAAAGAGATTGTTTTAAATTCAACTAAACCCCCATTAAACTCCTTTTCATTGCTCCATACAGCAACTTCTATATTGCCAGAACGCCATTTCTTTATTGGACGATTTCCCATTTTATATCTCCTCCTTTCCTTTCGGCTCTTTTTTCAATTGAAAATTAGCTTCCTTATCGGTTTTTATTTCAGCTAACTTATTATAATAAAGGTATACTTATTTATAAATATAACCAGTGCGGTTGTCACTTGGGGTTGTTGGGAAATAATATCTATTTTAGGAAATATATGTTAAAATACAATTATATATATATCTTTTAATTAAAGAATCATTAGGTGATCTTTGTTGAATAAAAAACTAATTTATTTAAGTGTATTTTTAGTTCTAGCCTTGTTTTTAGTAAGCGCTTGTAATGAAGCTGTTGGAAGAAAACCATCTAGATATAGACAACCAGATATAAGGGATCAAGCTCCCATTTATAATCAAACGAATATAACCAAGACAACCGGAAGTATTTATGCATTTTCTAACCCATCAGTTGCAAATTTATACATCGACGATTTAAATTTAAGTCGTGGTCTAACTCCTTTAAGAATCGATGGATTAAGTGTAGGATCACATATGGTTTATGTTACTAAAAATGGTTATTACACATATCAAGATGTTAAATCCGTTTATGCCGATAAAGTTACATATGTAAATGTCACACTTACCCAAATAGTAAGTAATCAGACAAGCAATAACCAAACAAATATTAGTAATCAGACAAGCAATAACCAAACAAATATTAGTAAAGGTAGTTATGGTCTCGAAATTTAGAGAAGCTTAATAATCAAATATACATTCAAAACAAACAAAATAAATAAAAACACTTTCTCAAATAAGCCGTTTGTTTTGATAAAACCATCTAATTTAAAATTAGAAGGGTAGAATATGTACAACCCCTGCTTTGTTAATACATCTAAAAATAAATGAGAAAGGTAGCCAATATAAAATGGAATCCAGTATTCATTAAAGACCATTTTAATCACCAAACTTAATATGCTTGCAAAAATTATGCTGTGAATTAATCTACGATGTCCAAAAAAGAAATTAATAATCCAAGAAATAATAAATAATTTTCTTCCAATTCTGCTTTTTGTATGATCAATGTCGGGTAAACTTCCAGCTAAAACTAAAATCAGCACAAATAAGTAAGGATTTAAGCTAAAATATTTAAAAATTAATGAAGAAACTAGCAAAGAAAACATTAAGTGGGTTTTAAACATCATACTACTAATTAAGATAGGTATCTTATAAACTTTTATAAAAGCAATTTGTAAAGATAAGTTTTAAATATATACGAATCTAATCTTTGTTATGCCCATCTCAATATTTTACCAAAAATTTCAAGAGAGAAAACTTGAGTACGGACATATCGGCAAAGAGTTTTTATATCAATTAAGGAAACTTCTAGAAAATCATTATGCTGGGGAGGTAGGAAGGCGCATAAGATTTGTTGATCAAAGTACTAAAAACATCTATGAGATTTCAGTTATTTATGAAGACACTTCAGATGAAGAATACAAGAAAAGTTTATGTCACATAGACATTAATTATTACATTTTAAAAGAGAGCGATTCTAAAAAAATCAAAGTAAATTTTACACTTGAGATTATACCAAAAAATTTGCAGAATCAATTAATAAAAGTTTTGGCGATGCGGATTTATTAATAGAAAGCGTTTTTAATGAAGTTCTAGATGAAAGTTTTGTATTTTCAATCAAAGAGGTAGATAAAATAATAAAAAAATTTGCAGAAGATAGAGATCATCAGCTTATGTCTTAAACATCAATTTGCTCTATAATCTCCTGTGCAGCTTCCTCAGGATTTATCTGTTCTATCGAACTTATTAAAAATTCATTTCTGTCAAACATCTCGTTTTTTGTGACCTTTCCCGTAAACACATATTGCGAGCCAAGCAAATTAACCCTTGTCTCTTCAAATAAAGCCGGATTTTCTCTCATATCATTCAGATTTTCGACTAATTTATAAGCATGATCCCTAAAAGCAACTAATCTTATATTATCGCTTCCGTCATCTAAATAAAAATTGAATATGGGCATTTTGCTTGAAGAGGCATTTGGATGCATTTCACATTTCATTTCTCCATTTACTTTTTTTCCGCAATCTGAACAAGCATCATAAAATTTCGGCTCAAATGCCTGAACAATTGTCCCAGAAATAGAGGCAAATTCTCCCGGATTTAAATCTTTTATTTGTTTTCTTAACACCTCTCTTATTGAACCAAGTTTAACTTCGGTTATCTTTTCATCCGGACTTAAGTCAATACTTGCACGATTTCCCAAATGAATTTCCCTGAATCCATTATTATCCTTAACATAGGCGTTTTTTATCTTGATTACTTTGTCTTTTACAATATTTCCATTTTCGACTTCTTTAATATGATTAGTATCCCATAAAACAACCCTGCAGGTTCCGGTTTCATCTCCGATTAACAAGCTTGCAACCTTTCCCTTTCTATTATTCGTGTTAAATTCCCGAACATCATAAATATCAACAATCTTTCCAAGAATATTTAATGAACCTATGCCGGCTATTAGCTGGTTTATCTTTAAGGTTTTCTTGCCAAAATCCTCGAATACCTTTATTCCGAGTTCATTAGCAACGATATATGCCGCTCCTTCCTTGCTGATTAAATCGCTTAACTCTCTTAACTTCGATTTAACTTTAATTTCTATTTCATTTACAGAGAGACCCTTTTCTTTTTGTATTTTCTCTATTATTTGTTGATATGTTAATCCAATCATTTTAAAACACCGTTTCCCTTTTAATTCCGGTATCCCTTGTATTTATCTTAAAAACAAAAACCGGCTTTTTTGTTTCTATTTTTTCTGTGTAAATTAATATGTTTTTATTGTTTTCTATGCTGAAGACCATAAGATTTTCCTGAACTTCTGTTTTTTCATTCGTACAAGTATTTAAAGGTTTTCCCTCTTCCAGACATTTTTTAACTTGATCTTTTAAAGAATTTAATTTATTTAAATCAATATCAAGTTCTTTTCTTACAGCTATTGGCAAAGAATATTCTAGGTTAAAATTTTTCAATTCCTTCTTGTAAGTGAAATCGTTTAGAATGATGGTTATGGAATTATCATTTATTTTGATTTCTTTTGCATCATAGCCGTATTTTAACAATTCATTCGTAAAAACATTAATAAAATTCTTTTCTAAATCCGGCTCGCAATCGGAATTAAATTTCCACAAATTATTGCATTTACCATTAACCCCGCCATTTTTTGAGAACTCGTTAATCGCGCTATTTAATGAATGACTTACCGCCTTTTCCGCATTAAACTCGTTTTCAATTCCCTTGTTGTAAGCATTGACAAGTTCTGCCTGGTTCAATCCGATTGTGCTTGATTTATCTTCTACATCTTTAACAACTAATTCATAGTAGGAATATGTTAGGATAATTAATACAAAAAACGAAAGTAAGGGCATAAAAATAGCTTTTTTATTCATTCTACGCACCCCTCCAACAAAGTTATTTTAGCCTTTTTATTATCTGGAAACACAATATCAAAAGAAGATGATCTTGTTGCTAGGTAGTCATCCGTGAATATTCTAAGAAAATTTCTCGGATTCTGTGATAAAGTATACTTTCTTGCATCAAATTTCGATTCAAATTCGAAAAACTTCTCATTGTTAATTTCTCCCTTGATATTCCATAGAGGACATCTTTCATTATCATAAACTCTATTAAAAATATTTTCGCTTAAAGTTTCTAGTTCTCTGTAATCGTTGTTATAATATGAATTAATCATCAAATCATAAACGGTCGTTGTATTTAGAGGGGTTCTCAGATAGTTAATAAGATTAATGTTGACATCTGACAAGCTAACCTGGTTTATTGAAAAGTTTGCTTTGTTTACAGAAGATAATAAGAATAATGCATAGAATATTGTTATAACTATTGCTAGAAAAATCAAAGAAAATACGAATGTTATCGCGCTTTCACCTTTTTTCATTTTATTTTAATCATAGCTACATTTAATAATCCACTTTCCAATTTTTTTTCATCCTGAATTAAAACATAGTAAGTATAATTTGTGCATGTGAAATGTTTTTTATCAAAGCAAAAATCAAGTTTTTCGGCTATTTTTTGATTTAAATTTATTGTTTCAATTTTATCTGTAATCAAATTCAAGTTTACACCAATTTTATCATTTGCCTCAAAACATTTATCCAAATTTTTTTGGTTGAATTTACTTTTATCTATTATTCCTGAATTTACTTTACCATCATTATGAGCCAGACAATTTTCGCTGTATAAAAATCTCTGTCTTAAAATTGTCTCCTGTAGTTTATCTATCTCGAAACTTTGTTTTACAGGCAATGTAATTAGAAAGAATACAATTCCAGCGACAATAACCAGTGCAATAATTCGTGGTATCCAAATTATCAATTCATGTGATGTTTCAAACTGCGCCTTTTTATTCATTTTTTTACCATCTCTAAATAAATAGCCTTGTCCTTCTTGATTTTTAATGTATCATTTAAAAAATTAAAATTATAATCTAATTGCACGTAATTTTTATCCCTTGTGAAAGCATAAATCTTAGGAATATTTTTGGAAGATCTAACTTCGACGAAATTTTCCTTTGTAACTAAATTAAAATTGCTTAATCCATGATACTCAATACTTACTTTTCCAGGAGAATTATGTAACATATCTATCGTCAATCCCAAATCCCTGACAAAATAATCCTCAAAATAAGATCTTTCAGAGGCAATGCTTCCTATCATGAAATAAACAACAACAGCCAAGATTAAATAGAAAGCAAATATCAGCTGCTTTTCAATTAACAAATCACCTTTTTTATGCATAATTACCTAAATCTTAAAGAATTTATAATGTTTTTGATAAGGTCTTTATTGTAAAAAGATTACTCTCTCTTTTTAATTCTAAATCATATAAGGTTTCTGAATTAGTGTATAAAACAGGGCTTTTGCATGAATCCTGCAATTCAATTTCCGAAGGAAGCTCAACACATCTTGATTCTTCTGCCTCGCAATCTATTTTTAATGCCCGGCTGTTTATACCTATTGTAAAATCTGTCTCACAGAGGCATAAGCAGTTCTTATCCCTGCATTTTACCGGTTTGTCGATATCATCCTGCAGATTGTACTCAATACATGAAGAAACTTCGCTGTTTTTTATAGTCTGCACACTGCTTCTGAATGAGATTAGTGCCAAATCCTTATTCATCAAAAAAGTTGAATTTTTCTTATCGCCTATTCCCATCTTGGTTAAATCATCCGCCAGCTTTGTAAAATAAAAGTAACTGCTCTCCTCATCTTTCGGTCCTTCGCCCGAGAATAATTTCGGAATTAAAGAGATTAATATCAAAGAAAGAACAACCGCAATCAAAATTCCTATAATAACATTAACCGGAGTTGTTTCTATTGCTCTATTATTCATCTTCCTATACCTGGTAAATTACTAACACTTGTATTCGCTCCTGAAATTAAATTTGAGAAGCTGCTAAACAAACTTGAAATTTGTGACCTAAACGCAATGATAAGAACAACAAGAATGATAATTGCAAGTATCAAAATTATAATTGTTTGAATTCCAAGCTCCATACCCTTCTTATTCATTTTAAAAGAAATTAACAAATAATCTGCTGTCCCTGTTTATCATTACATCCAATACTTAAACTTTCTCCAAATGGTGAACCTGGACTGCAGTAATATTTCTTGTAAACCCTTGTATCACCTTCCAAAGTGAAATCAGCTTCTCCGTCACCATTAGCATCTATTTTAAAGAATGTATTACAGTATGCTGAATTTCTCGGATTTTGCAAATCTTGGGCTTGATCGCAATATTGCTGACAAAACTGTTCTGCTAATCCCCTGTCTGTTCCGGCCGTGCTTTTCGTAAATATCTCTCTTACAGTGCCAAATAGTTTAGATGAACCACCTGTGAAAAATGCAGCTACAATAACCAAAACCAAGATAACTAAAATAGCTATGATAATAACATTGATAGAAAGTTCTGCACCCCTTTTATTTAATTTCATATATATTACCTCTTTGTTTAAGTTTAAATATTTTATTATATAAGCTTTTCTATTGCTTTAAAGTACAAGCCTTATAACCCTTTGTTAAATCAAAACTTGTTGAAGTTAGGCATATTCTATTATTTTTGTAAAGCGCCGGATTTTTGAAAAAGTTAATATCCTGAGAAAGGAAATCTACCCCGATTGCTGATTTGCCTATTCTTGGTAAATTCTCATCAAAGCTTATTTTAAATGAATTTTCTACGTTGATTGAATCTGTATAATAGCAGTTAAGGTTCTCTATTGTTTCTTTTGCCATTGTTATTTCATTACCTTCTTTCACATCGAGCAACTTTATTTCCTGGTTGTTTATTTCAATTTCATGGGTTTCGTAAAAACTAGATAGGGAGGTATAGCATAAGCAATTATCATCTATAGAATTCTTACAATTTTTTATATCAGATATTAATGTATCAAAATTTGTTCTTGCCTCTTGATTTAACCGCGAATAATCTGTTTCGCTTATATTGATCAAACCAAAACTACTTAAAAGAGATTTGCCAGCATTCCAAAGTAAACTTCCCCCACCGATTAATATTAGCAAAACTACGACTAGAATAAGCAGTATTCTTGGAAGTGTTTCGAAAAATGATGCTTTTTTATTCAAATCAACCAAACCTCAAAATGTTTTTTATGCTTTCTAACAATGAACCTGTCTTATCCTTGAATAAATAGACTATTGCAATGACGATAATTAAGAAAACCAGAACAATAATTATCTTTGCTATTTCTTCCCAACCCAGTTCCCCTCTTTTGAACATAAAACTACTCGATTAAGTTAATATTTAAATCTTTATTTTTTAATGAATTCGAAAGGTTTCTCTTCCGGATTATAATAAACATAATCGCATGCCTTTGCGATATTATTAGAATCACTTCTGAACATAACGATTGACGGATATAGAGAATCCCCTATAGAGGTGGCTTTGGTAAAAAGTACACTCATCATTCCAATCGCACACCCGGTTGTTCCTGTAATTGGAGCAAACACAGTTCCAACAACAGCACCAATTTGTGCACCAACATAGCATGCACCAAGTGTAAATCCAAGTGTCGTCGCTCCGGTTTCAGGTTCTAGGACAGATGAAGAATGTTTGTAAACCAAGAATGTTGTATAAAGACTTCCCGATTCTATGTTGATGGGGGTTGTTCCAAAATCAAGTTTGGCATTATCTGAACCAGTAAGAAATTCAGCATATGTCAATTCATTATTCGGCGGATTGCGGGTGCTTAAATAAATTTCAAATTTGTCTACATCAATTGCCTTTGTTCTTTTTTTAACATCATCATCAAATTTTATCTCGCTGCAGATTCTACAGTATGTATCTGCACTGCCAAAATCGAAATTAGAATAAAAATCTGCTTCGCCTCTTCCATACTGGTCCCAGCAATCATACATATTATTCGCTAATTGTTCATAAATCTTATTTTCATTCAAATCTTTAATTACCTCTTCTGTTGTAACACACGGAGATTCTCCGATATTCCCGGTAACTTCTTTTATGTAACTCACACTATTCCTAGCGACCCAGTTTTCGCAAGCTGCTTTATTTCCTGTTCCGTATAAAAAATCTCCCAAATTAATTACTAAGACCCAGAGCAGTCCTATTATTATTAAAGCTACAATCCATTTTCCTATTGTTTCAAAACTAACCGCCTTTTTATCCAACATTTTTTAAAACCCCTGTCACAGCCAAATACACCATAAGGATAAATAATAATAGAAAGATGATGATTACAATTGTTTTTAAATCAGCTCTTTTGTTCATTTTAAGTTAAGGATATATTTATCGCAAGCAATGTGAATATTATTGTTATGAATGATGCTACGATTGTATATAAAATTATACTTTTATATAAATTCTTTCCTAGCTCATATTTTTCATTCAATGAATCAGCGCCATTCTCTATCCCATTTGCAAGTATCGTCAAAACCAAGACAATTTCAACCAGATACATTCCAACAATCAATTGTAAATAATAACCGGGAATTATATTTTTTATTTCAAACAAGCCGGCGACTGCCCCGATGCCCCCGAATCCTGTCTCTCCAGCCTGTGCCTGGGATGTTTGCGTTAATTGAGTGCTTAATTTCCCCAATATTGTTACTATCATTGTGGCTATTCCAATAACTATCCCCGCTATAACTGGGGTAAGAAAACTAATCTGAGACTTCATACTTGAAATTATCTCGCTTAATAAATCCTTTAATCTTTCATTTACTTGGTGAATCCTGTCAATATAAAGCGAAATGCTTACTAATGCTTTTGAAACAACTAATGGACCTTTTTTCGCACTCTGCAATAAAACTTTCATGCTGCTTTCAATTAAACTGCTGGGATAATACCATATTGCCCCGTTATCTTTGTTGAAAATAGCTTCTCTGACACTCATGCCGAGTTTTTGTATGTTTACTGCAACTTTTCTGAAGAAATCTCCTGTTGGGGTTCCCTCCATATTTTTAGCAACCTCCCCAAAGCTCGCTTCTACAGGAATTCCGTCTCCTATCCTGTTTCCTAACTGAAATAGACTGCCTGCAAACTCCAATTCAAGTTTTTTTGTTTCATTCCTGATTTTAATTAATTTTCTTGTCCTTAATTTATAATAAGTGCCAAGGCCAAGGGCAACTCCCAAAGGCAAAAATAAACTTAATAAGACTGCTCCGACCCCAAACGGACCGTAACATATGCTTCCTGATGTGCATGCTAATCCGTTTTCTAATTTATAATCCATAAAACTTAACCCGAAAAATTCAGTATCTGGAACATTAAAAATCAAGAATAATATTGGTACTAAACTAATTGAACTTATTATTATAAAAATAAAGAAACTAATCCAGAATGGACTCATCTGTAACTCAGAATTTCCAAGCCTGATTAAAATATTTTTGTATTTAGCTAACTCCGGATTTTGCTCAATTAAATCAGATTCAGAATAACCTGTCGGTCTTTTACTCAATATATTTACCCCAATAAAATAAACGAGTATTGGCAAAGCCAGATTATAAATTAAAAATAAAAAAAGAATTTTACTTGAACCAGCACCCTGCACTAGGCTGCCAAATAAAGGTAATATAACAAGTCCCAAAATCGGCAGAATTACACCAAGCATATGCAGCATTGTTATTGGATTTTTTAGTTCCTGTGCATAATGCAGCATTTTCTCATAAGTTCCGTTTAATATGACTTCCAAGGCTTTTTCAAGTAAAGTTACTCTTCTATCTTCGCTTGATTCAAGCAAGCTGCCCTGGATTAAGTGAAATGATTCAACAAATTCAAGATTGTAAGAGCGCCATTTTAACAAATAAGCATTCAAACTTTCTTTGATGTTGGAGCATTTTCCTGTTTCAATGTCCCAAAAAACTTTTCTTAAATCCAAGGCCAACGGGTTTCCTATATGGTCCGAGGCAAATTTAATTGCATGCTCTAAATTAGAAGTGTGACGCATATACATTACAATGTACAAAATACAGAGAACCATCTGGTTTGTTGCCCTAAGACGCCATTTTGCAGCGAGATAATTAGGGATATTTGTTATTGGCTTAATAAATAAAACAGAAATCAGGATTAAGAACATCGGCAGTAATAATGCACTTGTAATATCACCAGAAAGATAATATAATATTCCGGCCAAACCTAAACTTAAAATAATCAACATTAAAGCAACAAAAACAGCAAGACCAGCTGCCTGTTCCGGCTGAATTTCTAGATGTATTGCATTAATTGAATCTTCTAGTTTTTTGTAATCATCCTCTTTCGGCTTTATTTGTATTTTTTTACCGATAGACTGGCAGAACTTCTCATAGTTTGTTAATCCAGCACTTAAAGCTTCTTCACGAAATATTTTATACTCACGAGAAAATCCTTCATTTGGCTCATACTCATCAGAAGTTTCAATATTTTCTTTGATTTTAGACTGATATTTATCTAATATCTTCTTAATCTCATCATCCATAATATCCTCTTTTTTTATAATTGCCTCTGTTTTATGGCTCTTTTAATCCACTCGTCCCATTGGAAAAAAACCCTCTTACTATCAATATATCCTACTTCTTCTTTAACCTGATCGCTTATCTGATGGAAAATATCGTTGCTTTGAACCGTGAATTTTGATTCGAGCAGCCAGTCAAATTTAGTTTTTAATGCATATTTTACCAAGGTTTCTTTTATTCTTGCCCTTAATAAAATATTATCCCAAACCGCATCCCAGTTTCCAACGAACTCTCGTATATTTCCAGCGATTGATTTTAAAATTTCTGAATCACCGTTTATCAAATCCTGGCTTGGTTTTAAGGTATCTTCTTTTGTATCGTAGGTCATCAAATCAACAAATCCATTTTCTCTTAACGGGTCATCTTCCCAGTGTTTTCTGACTTCTGTAATCTGCAAAACTCTTCTGAATCTATGCAAACCATCTGCGCTTCTTACAGGATTGCTAATAACTATAATATCCGTAGCTTTGAAGCTTGTCTTTGGGACCTTTAAATCATTAACAACCCTGTCATATACAGAATAAGGATCTGCTCCGTGAATTGTTCCGGCAACAACATTTGCTAACGCCCCAATTCTCATTGCTTCATATAATGCCTGAGCCTCAATGCTTCTAATTTCCCCGACAATTAAACTGCTATCCCCCAGCCTTAAACTGGTTCTTATTCCTTCATCTGCCCCTAATTCAGAACTTGCATGCATTAAAGCACTTCTGACTTTCATTGCCTGGACATTATAACCAAGCTTTCTTAGCGCATCTACTGGAAGTTCCTGAGTATCTTCAACAACCAATACGCGGTACTTTCTCATTATCTCAACTAATGTGCTTCCAAGCAAGCTTGTCTTACCAGAACTTCTCGTTCCAGAAAATAAAATTGTTCTTGCGCCATCAACCAAAAAACTTAACAAACCAGCTGCCAAAGGACTCATCATTTTATTTTTTATGAATAATGGATAGGTCCAGGGATCATCCCTGTGCCTTCTAAATGCAAATGCCAATCCATGCGGATTCAATGGTTTTGAAATTACTGCAACTCTCGCCCTCGCATTTTTTAATAATAATTCTGTATCTAAAACAGGGTTCGCTTCATCTAAAGGTCTTCCTGACAATAACCTAAATTTAGAAGCCCAGCTTTCTCCATCTTCTAAACTTGGAATTATGTTTGTCGTACATTCGTCATATTCCTGATGTACGACGAAAATCGGGGTTTCTCCTATCGGACCATTAATTGAAACATCCTGAATTTTTGGGTCCTGTAATAAAACTTCAATTAAACCAAAACCAACAGTATACCTTACCAAAATATTTGCTAAATCCTCGGCTTCTTTTAAGCTTATTTGCAATCCTTTATGCTGCGCCAGTTCCTGCAGCAAATCCCTTCCTATATTGAAGAAGGTCTGTCTCATCTTTTCAGGATCTGTAAATTCTTCCTTTGTTGGTTTGTGTTCAATTAATGCCCGTCTTGCTAAGTCTAATAATTCATACTTATCTTCGTCCAGCTTGAATTCAGGGGGCGTTAAGTGATATAAATATTTAATATCGCCAGGAATTTTGAAGATATTAACTTCTGTATCTTTGTCTAATTTGTAAATATCTAATTCTTCGGCTTCTAAGGGAGGTTCTGCCATTAGTCTTGTAAACATAAAATCCGGGGTGATTTCTGGGCGGAAAAATAATCTGTAAGTATCTCGAGTTTGTCCGACAGAATATCCTGCAGTATGCGGCTTGGCCAATGATATTAGCCTTGTTTCTTCCAGCAATCTTCTGATATTATTTAATAAATCAATATAACCTGTTCTAACTTGAGATTCTTCCAAATTATCTGTTTTTTCAAGATTTATCTTTTCTTCTCTTATTAATCTTATGACCTCTACATAAGCCCCTATCGGATCCTGTCTCAGCAGATTAATGATAATGTTTTGTAGTACAACTCTCCAGCCTTCATATAATCTTTCAAACATCATGCCCTTGTTAATCAAACCAAGGGTAAGAAAATTCTTTTGCTTAGATAAGTGATTATAAACGTTTGCTATTTCAACCAGCATCTGTGTCTGGTCATAATTGTAAATATAATTCCTCCTTTGGGTAAAAATGATTCTCGTAATGTTTGGATTTTCGACGAGCAAATCAATTACACGTGCCATTATCAAGGGATTGTTTTCAATGCTCGGGGAATAACTCCAAGAACTAGAGTTTATCCTTAATATTGTATCCTGGCCTTCCCTGATAACCTCATAAGATCTTTCTTTTTTTTGCAAAGCCATATTTGAAAAGTGTATTAATGTATATAAAAAGTTATTCTTTCGAAACATTTTTATAGCTGACAATGATGAAAATATAGAGGTGAAAATGCAAGAATTTCAACCAACAACTGTCGAAGAGCGCGTTAGAGTTCTAGAATCAAGGTATAGTGTTGTGAGGGACAGAATTTTTTTGATAAACCAGAACATGATTCAGGAATACAGAAAGTTAAACAAGGAAATTAAATTAATTGATTCGGAAGTAAAGGGCTTAAAGCAGGATTTAAATGAGATTAAGAATGTCCTAAGAAACGTTGTAAACGAAATGCAGAATTTCGCAAGAAAAGAAAATGTTAAAGTAATCGAAAAATACATTGGTTTTTGGAATCCATTGAATTTTGTTACCCAAAAAGAAGTTGTGGAAATAATTAACAGGGGTGAGAAAGATAGCACTAAAGAAACCGCCAACAGACAAAGTTAAGATTATGAAAGACGATAATGTGAATGATGAAGAAATTCTCAAAGCATTAAAACCAGATTATTCTAATCAGGAGATAGACGACGCTTTTAATCAATCTTCACAGGACGGTAATATTTTGGATGAATTAGACCAGTTTGAACCATCTAAAGAACAGCAGGATGCTCCAGAAGATTTGCTTGAAGAAGCTCCGAGCCCCGAAGGAGAAGAACCGAGTTTAAGATACACCCAATCAAACACAGGTTATAATCAGCCGGCACCAGAATTAGGTTCAAGCCAGATTCAGGAAATTGTTGAATCAATTGTTGAAGAAAAATGGGATGACCTGATATCAAAAATCGGCGATGTAAATTTATGGAAAGAAAGCGTGAATAATGATTTAGAAGCTGTTAAGCAGGAAATATTAAGGGTACAGGAGAAATTTAATAATTTGCAAAATATTTTGGTAGGGAGAGTCCATGATTATAATAAAAATGTTTCTGAATTGAATTCTGAAATGAAAGCCTTGGAGCAGGTAATGCAAAAAATAATCGAGCCGTTAACAACAAATGTAAAAGAACTTGGAAAGATTACGAGCGAATTAAAAAAGAAAAAATCAAGATCTATTTAGATTCTGCAAAACTTGCTATATTTTTTATTGCAAATGAGATTATGACCAGTAAAAATAATGCCCCCAAAACCCTAGGATGAACTAAAATCTGGGTTATGCTTGCTTTAGTCGGATCTGTTATTTCCCCGCCCTCTGTTGAAAAGAAATCACTAAATACCGTGCCAATAGCAGCGATTAATAAGATGATTATTATGACTAAAATTGTCCAATAAACCCTGGGGTCCCCTATTGTAGCTTCCATGCTTTTTTCCTTAAGACCCATAAACATGAACAAAGATAAAATAAAAAATGCAATTATAACCAGAATAACAAACCAGGGCGTGACAAAATTAACGAATTCAAGCGTTGATTTGGAAAACAGAAAAATTAAAGCAATGGATAATGACGCAATAAATTTAATTGATTTATTATCTCCCATTAATTTGAATTTGTCGAGAACAGCGTACATTATCACAAAAATAAATAAGAAAGAGAAGACTGGCAAAAAGAATTCTAAAAATCCCAGACCTTCTAATATTGTAGCCATTTTTATCTGCTTCTGGAACCCTTTCCAAACATTTTATCTATTGTTTCTCCGAATTTCGTAAAGGTATCATTATTGCCTCTCGGTTTTTTAACAACAGCCCAGATTATTATCCCGATTATAACTAAGAATATTAATGTGGATGAATTATCATAAACCCAGGACTCAAGCCAATACGGTCCAATGAAGTCTAACCCAACATATGGTGTTAGTGCCCAGTATATTACAAACAATGATACTATTGCAAAAATCAAAAGCAAAATTCCGCTGAATCCTTCAGATATGTTCGCCCCAAATACGCCAAGCAAGATTAAGAACATTATGGCTACGACAATGAATAATGAAACTTTTGGTAAAAATAAGTTCAACCTATCAACGATTTCGAATTGGTTTATTATCAATAATCCAAGAATAACCGAGACTACCACATTGATATTGCTTCTTGGTTCCTGGTCTTTGCCTGCACCAAATATCTTTGTTTTTTCCAGAATAGCAAACGTGATTGTAAAAATCAACAAGAAAGGTAATGCTATCTCATATAATCCCGAACTTTGTAATTGATAAAGAATATCTTGAGCCGCCATTTAAGAAGCCTCCTTTTTTTCTTTTTGTTGCTTTGTAATAAACCATATTGCAACGACCATTACTATTAAAAATAATATGCTTGTAACTACAGCACCACTCCACTGGGTTGTTATAAAAAACAATAAGATTTCGAGCCATGAATTTCCGTCAGCGTCATATATTGAATTAAGAAAAATTGCAATTACTCCAACAAACATGAAGATAATAAATGTCATGTAAATGCCCCTGTGCTTGCTTCTCAAGTCCATCTCTTCTGTTTTCATAAACACACCGACCATTATCAAAAAGCTTAAGCCAATAACAGTCAGCAAAACAACATTTGGCAGGCTTTCATTTATTGTTCTAACGACGTTTGCGGTGGCAACCGTCAATAATGCAACAACAAATGAGACCATGGAATTAAGATTCTTATTTGGAACTTCGTCTCCTTTAATTTTTACAGTACCAAGAATCCTGGTTTTTTCGAGTATCGCAAATATGATCGTGAAAACCAAAAGAAATGGCAAAACTACATCAAATAAACCAAAATCACGAAAGAACTCTATTGCTTTTCCTAATGGAGTAACCATAATTTTACTAAGTTTAGAATGTATTTAAAACTTACTCTTCTTCCATTTCAGAACCTTCTTCAGGCGCTGAACTTGGAATTGCCGATTTGCTTATTATGAATACATCTCCAACAGCCCTTACTAATTGATGAGGCACAATTACACCCTTTGCTCCACCTAATACTTTTGTTAAATAAGAGTTTCTGGTAGACTTAACTCTCCACCCAAATACCCTATTGGAACTCACTATTGCCTCCTCAACATCTCCAAAATAAAGACCATCATCTGTAAAAACCTTCATTTCATATGCCTGTGTTACTTTTTTTGTTTTTAATGCCATTTTAACTCTCCTCCTTTATTAAGGAATAAATCATTTTAAATATTTAAAGCTTTCTTTTAAATGGGTAATGAGAGTTTATAAGAATTTGACGATAATTGGCACATCTCACATCTCAAAAGAAAGCATTTTGAAAGTGGGAAATTTTATTTCAAAGAACAAACCAGACATAATTGCGCTGGAGTTGGACAGAAAAAGATTAATTGCCCTGATTGATAAGAGAAAACCAGGCTTAAAAGATATAGGAGAAATCGGAATTAAAGGATTCTTGATAAATTTAATCGGAGCATACATTGAAAAAAAACTCGGGAAATTAGTCGGGGTTATGCCTGGAAGTGAAATGAAAACAGCATTTGAGTTATCCAGGGAATATAACACTAAAATTGCATTAATAGACCAGGATATAAGCATCACTTTGAAAAAATTAGGCAGGAGAATTACATTTAAGGAAAAATTTAGGATTGTGAAAGATTTACTTAAAGGGATAATCTTTAGAAAAAGTGATATCGAGCCATTTGATTTAACAAAAGTTCCCAGTGAATCTTTGATATTAAAATTAATTAGTAAAGTAAAAGAGCGTTATCCAAATATCTATGATGTTCTGATAGAGGAGAGAAATATTATCATGGCAAAAGGTTTATATAAAATAATGAATGAGAATAAGGATAAGAAAATACTGGCTATCATAGGGGCGGGTCATGAAAAAGGAATATTTGAAATTCTCAAAGGAAATTAAGGCAATAATTATAATTATATTAATTCTAACTTTAATTTTCGGATTTAATGACAATAAACCAGAATTTATTTTAAAAAATTGGCTCTTGAATTTACTTTACGTTTTTATTCTTGTTTCCATGATAATATTGTTTAATACCCTCGGTTATAAGTTGGTTGCAAAATATCTTGGAGCAGAAATTGAAATTAAAGCTTTGAATTCACATGTTTTTAAAGATAAATTCAGACTGTTTAAACTGTACAAATATGTTTTTACTCCTGTCCTGCCTGTATTAATAACGTTATTTTCCAACGGGAAATTCTTTTTTACTCCTGTAGGAACTTTTGACATTAAAGATTATAATATCTTCGGCAGAAAATTTCCAAAAATAACTTATTTTAATCACGGGTTGATCGCGACAGGAGGATTATTTTTTAATTTTATTTTAATGCTTATCTTTAAATCAGCTGGTTTAGACAAAGGAATTTTAATTAGCTCATGGTTTATAATATGGCAGTTATTGCCGTTCTCGAATTTACCAGGCGCAAAGATATTTCTTGCATCAAGAGCCTTGTACATATTCAGCCTGATCTTCTTTATTGGGAATATCTTGCTGATTCAAAGTTTACCTGTAATCTATGCAATAATACTGTCTTTATTAGTAAGCATTATTCTGGCAGTAATATATTTCTATTTTTTGGAATATCTTAAAGCTTAAATATACTCATAACTTTATTTTATCATGTTTAATCTAGTTAATTTTACACCAAGAGAGTACCAGTCAAGTATCTTAGAAACCTGCAAGAATAACAATACCCTTGTTGTTCTGCCTACAGGAACAGGAAAGACAGCCATTGCTTTATTGCTCGGAATTGAAAGACTGAACAAATTCCAAAATTCAAAAATTTTAGTTTTAAGTCCAACCAAACCTTTATCACAGCAGCACGTTAACACATTTAAACAACATACAGACCTTCCTCAAGATAAAATCATTTTGCTTACAGGATTAATAAAACCAGAACAAAGAAAAGAATTAGTTGAAGATGCTTTGGTTATTGTTGCAACACCACAAACTATTGAAAAAGATTTAGAAAATTCCAGAATTGGTTTAAGGGATTTTTCTTTATTGGTAATTGATGAAGCTCATCGCTCCAGGTTAAATTTTGCAAATACGCACGTCACAAAAGCATATTTTGAACAATCTCTAAATCCAAGGATATTAGCATTAACTGCTTCCCCAGGCGGGACCTTAGATAGAATAAAGGAGATAATGAAAAACTTGAATTTGGAGGCTGTTGAAATCCGTTCTGAAACAGACAAAGATGTTAAGCAGTATATACAAAAACGCGAAATAGAATGGATAGAAGTTAATCTACAGCATGAATTGCTTAGACTACATTCAAAAATTAAAAACATTTACTTGAATAAGGCAAAGGAATTATTGAGACTAGGATTCAATAAACCAACACACCTGATTAATAAAAAAGATTTAATTCAAATGCAGGCTGTTTTAAGAAATAATCTGAATAAGGGGGATAAAAGTGCTTACTACGGAATTTCTTTAACTGCCCAATTAATTAAAATTGATTATATGATGGAATTATTGGAAATTCAGGGATTAAGGGTATTAAGCAAATTTTTGGATAAATTAAAACTGGATGAAAGCAAAGCCGCTAAAAATATTTTGAATAATAAGGAATTCCAGGATATTATTCATTTAACAACCGATTTGATTAAGAACGGATTAGAGCATCCAAAATTCAGTAAATTATTGGAGATTGTGAAAAATGAGATTAATTTAAATAAAAGCATTAAAATAATGGTCTTTGCTAATTATCGCGATACAGTCGATAATATTCTAAAGTTATTCAAAGAAAATAATATTAAAACTGTTAAGCTGATAGGACAAAAATCAGGATTAACCCAGAAGCAGCAAATTTTGACCATAAAAACATTTGAGGAGAACGACGATAATGTTCTGATTGCAACATCAATTGGAGAAGAAGGTATAGATATCAAGGGGGCAAATTTAGTTATATTTTATGAAGCTGTTCCGAGCGAAATAAGAAAAATACAGAGGGCAGGCCGAGTCGCTAGATTGCAGGCAGGAAAAATAATCTTTTTAATAACGAAGAATACAAGAGACGAAGCATATTTCTGGAGCGGTTATCAGAAAGAGAAAAGGATGAAAACGGCATTATATAATCTGAAAGATAAAAATATTGAGGAATTTTTAAAAGATGGCTAAAATTATTGTTGATTATAGGGAAGATAAAAATATCGTTAAAGAATTATATAAACATAATATTGATGTCGAAATTAAAAGTTTGATTTCAGCCGATTTTGTTATGCAAATTAAAGATGTTGACGGTCATGTAAAGGATCTGGCCATAGAAAGGAAAACAGGAAACGATTTTTTAAATTCAATAATTGACAAAAGAATTCTTACGCAGTTAATCGCTTTAAAAGAAAATTTCCCATTACAGCTACTAATCCTTGAAACAGATAGAAATTTATATTCATTGAGGGATTTTCATCCAAATTCAATTAGGGGGATGTTATCAAGCATAGCCATTGATTATCAAATTCCGATACTTTATACCAAAAATTATCGTGACACTGCCGCTTATCTTGCTTTAATCGCCAAAAGATTAGAGAAACCAAAAAGGCACATCTCATTAGTAAGTAAAAGAAAACCCTTGACATTAAAAGAACAGCAAGAATATTTAATAGAGGGATTACCCGGGATTGGATCGAGTTTGGCTAAATCTTTATTGAGCAAATTTAAATCTGTAAAAAATGTAATTAATGCCAAAGAAGATAAATTAAGAAAAGTTGAAAAAATAGGGGATAAAAAAAGCAAGGTTATTAGAGAAGTTCTTGATTCCGAATATAAAAATTAACCATTTAAATTTATTTAGTACTTTTACTACATGCGAAATCTAATTAATTTGAAGATTAGTTGAGGGATCTTAGTTGTTTTGGCTTAATTTAAATGTTTGTCGATTATTTTGATTTCATCTTCTATGTCTTGAATTGAGACATTAATAATAAGAATCTCTTTTTTATATTTTTTAGTTACTTGAGGTAATTCTCCTAAATCATTTATATGCATTTTTAATTGGACTAAAGCTTTTCTTAAATTGGCAACTTCTCCAATAGCATATGTACGAACACCACCGTAAGCAATGTCCCCACTTTTTTCAATTTCTTCTTCTATACTCATAAATCTAAAATATTCTAATATAATTTAAATCTTTCTAAAATCTCGTAACTTGGACCTTCTTTATGCAACTCGCTTTTAACTAAACAAAATTCATTAATTTCAAATTCTTTATCTTCAATTTTAATTTGTAGGGCTTTCTTGAATTTTTCCTTATCTTGAATATTTTTTATCCTTCCAAGCGTTAAATGAGAAATAAAATCCTGCTCTTTAGAAAACAAATCAAGCAGCTCATAATCAATTAATCTTTGTAAGTCACCCAATTCTTTAGATTTTAGTCCAATCCAAATAACTCTAATAAATTCTTCATTTGGAAAAACCCCAATTTTATCTAAATCTATTTTAAATGAACCGAATTTTATTCTATTTAGCCTTTCCTTTATGGAATTAATGTTTTTTTCATCAACCTGGCCTAAGAACTTTAAAGTGAAGTGCAAATTTTCTTTTGCAACCCAGTTTATTTTAGCTGGAAGTTCTTTTTTTAATTTATTCTCAACCTCATACAAGTAGTCAAGAATTTCTTTTGGCAAAAAAATTGCAATAAATGTTCTCATAAAATTTTTAAGCCCCGAATTTTCTTCTTCTCAATTAAAGTTAAATAAAGGATTGTATAATAAGTAATATTAATATAAACTGATAATGATGTAGTTAATAAAGTTAAAACTATCAAAACTAAAATTCCAATTACAAATCCAAAACTAAGGCCAGATAAAAACGCAATTATGAGAGAAATATAAAAAACTAAGTTCATTAATGGGCTTATTCCAATTTCATAAGTTAAGATTTCTGGGACAACCTTAATACTTTCTTTTAATTGCAAAACTGATTCTTTAAAACTTCTTTCTGTAATAATCATTGCGGGCAATACAAGTTTACCGGCTATTCCGGCTACGAGTCCTATGAAGCTACCAAATAGTTTTTCTAATATGCCCCTCGAACGAAGCATAGAACCAATTGCACCGATAGACAGAGTTACTAAAGCAAACAATAAAATGTCATCTAAATTTTGCAATGCTCTTTTAAATCCAGATTTAAAATTTGTATTTTTACCTTGTAAAACTTCATACACCATCCAACTCTGTACAGAAAATAAAAATATCGTCCAAACATAATAAGATAACATAAAAAAGAGAATAATAAAAAATAGTATCAATCTTGACCCAGGAGTTTGAAAATAAGTAGAGGTATCTATATTAAATTTATGTAATATAAAGACAATAATTAACCAGAAACTGACAAAAATCATACTAAGAAAAACCATTATTGGTATTACAGACAAACTTTTATCTCTTTTTAACAAACTAAAACTGAGTTTAAAGATATTCCATGCATTTTTTAATCTGTTAATAAAACCCATAAGATTTTAGTTTTTTTTATGTTATTTAAATCTTTTTAAATTAATTCCTTTATTGTTCTAGCCGCCACTTTACACGTCATTAAATTAATATCTTTATTGGGGTTAACTTCAACCAAATCATATTTTCTAATGTTTTTAAGTAATTTAATTCTTTGCAATAAGTAAATTAATTCTCTTGTAGATAATCCTCCAGGTTCAATATAACCGGTTCCAGGAGCAAAAGCAGGATCTAAGACATCTATATCAATTGAAACGTAAACATCTGAAAATTTTTGTGCTAATTCCATTATCGCATCACAATGATCCTCTATATTATTAAACAACTGTCTTGCAGTAAAATATTTTATTTTGTAATCTTTTAAAAAGGAAACTTCTTTCACATCAGGATTTCTAATCCCGATCAAAATCACGTTTTCTGGTTTAACTATTTTTTCCTTGATTAAAAAATACAGCCAATCTGTCTGCATCGGCATATCAAAATGCTGAAACAAATCAGGATGTGCATCAAAAACAATTATCCCAGGATTATTTTTATCTCTGAAAAATTTCTTGAAAATGTGATAACTAATTGTATGATCTCCTCCAATAAAAACATCCCCCTCCTTTAAATCATTTATATTGGAGCTTAAAACATCATATTTATTATCCTGGAAGTTTTCATTGCTCCAACATTCATTTAATTGTTTTATTATTTCATCTGGGGCCTTTTCGCACCCCTTGTTTACATCCGTTCCTTCTGAATATGGAATTTTAATTATTTTCATGATCTTACCAGAAAAAGTAATTTTTTAAACCTTTGGAATTAAATCTTGGTTCTTTTCGAAATAATTTCTAACTTTACTGAAAATATTTGTCAACTCTTTACTCAAATTGTTTTTTAAATCACTTGGATGAATTTTTTTGTCAACGAATTCTTTCTCTAAATTATTATAATTATTAAATACGATATTTCCTCCAAATTTTTTATCTCTTTCAATTTTAAATTTATCTTTAACACTAAAAACTATAAACTTGGCCAATTGCAAAATGGGGTTATCTTGAACAATTCCTGCAGGGCAATATGCATTATTTATATTTTTTTCAATAACTTCTTTAGGATCATGAACTAAAATTCTGCTTTCTGGAATCGAGGCGCTCATTTTAACACCCGGCCCCCTTAAACTTACGATCAATGGGGTCATGATTTCTATTCTCGGTTCATATTTAATTAAAGGCAAATATTCGCGGGCATACGCTAGTATATGGCGTTGATCTTGGCCACCCAATTGAATATCTACATCTAAATATTCCTCATCTAAGGCTTGCATTATCGGGTAAATTAATTCAGAAACTTTTGGATTTTTCATTCTTGTGACTTCTGATGCCGCTCTTGTAGTTCTTGCAACTGTTGATAAGGCTGATAATTTTAAAACATCTAATTGGTATTCTTTTGTCAGTTGAAAACTGCTCCCCCTAACAAATCTCGGTTTTTTATCCCAAGGAAAACTTAATTCAATACATTTCTGGTAATAGTTTCCAACAAAATCTATTTTTTCCCAAGGCGTTTTTAGGTCATCTAATGCTGCATGTATGTTAGCTATAAGGACCTTATTTTTTATCCCAGCTTTATCAAAATCAAATAATTTGCTCAAAGGGACTAAATAACCCATATGATATAATCCTGTTGGGGCGGTTCCATAATAAGCCGATAATTGTTTCTTTTTCTGCAAAGCTCCCTTTAATTCATTTTCTGTTAAAATCTCTTGAGAGTTTCTTTTTATTAACTCAAATCTTTTACTTAAATCCATATTTAACAAGTTATTTAAATCTTAATAAATTTAACTGTTTAATGAAAGAAAAATTACTCTTAAAAATATCATTGGTCATCTCATTAATAGGAATTTTATTTCTACTAATAATCTTAAATAATATTGATGTTCCAGACCCGGACATTAATTCTATAAATAAGGATCTTATAGACAAACAGATAAAAGTTAAAGGCGAAATAACAAAGATAACCGAAACACCCGGCCTATACATCATAAATATTATGGATGATACGGGGAATATTGATGTTGTTGTTTTTAAAGAAGAGCAGCTTAATTTAGAAAAAGGCAGAATAATACAGGTTGAAGGACAGGTTACAGGTTATCAGGACAAGATAGAAATCATAGCCAAAAGAATTATTTTATAAGGAAAATCACCTCTTTTTTGGCATATCACCAAAAATAAGAAAGAAAATAATCTTTATATGTCTTTTGAAAAGCAAAACTTTAATATAAGTTGGTTATTTTCTATTATTATGTACACTTTACCCGATTTAGGATATGAGTACAATGCTTTAGAGCCATATATGGATGAACAAACTATGAAAATCCACCATACAAAGCATCACCAAGCTTATGTTGATAAATTAAATTTAGCTTTGGAAAAATATCCAGAATGGCAAAATAAACCAGTAACTAGTTTAATTAAAAATTTAAATGAAATTCCCGAAGACATAAAAACAGCTGTAAGAAATCATGGTGGCGGGCATGTTAATCATTCTATGTTCTGGAAATTATTGAAAAAAGATACAAAAATTAATGGAGAAATATTAAAAGCAATTAATAAAAATTTTGGAAATTTTGATAAATTTAAAGAAGAGTTTAGCAAAAGTGCGAATAGTTTATTTGGCTCTGGATGGTGCTGGTTAGTCTTAAACAATAACAAATTAGAAACTGTAAAAACCAGTAATCAAGATAATCCAATAAGCGAGGGAAAAATCCCGATACTCGGAATTGATTTGTGGGAACATAGTTATTATCTTAAATGGAATTCTAATCGAGCAGGATTTATAGAGAATTTTTATAATATAATAAATTGGGACCAAGTTGAAAAAAATTATAAAGAAGCAATGATGTAACTTGTTCATCGAAATATTTCTAGCAATTTTAGTCGGATGCTTGCTTGGAATTATAACCGGGATTACACCAGGAATCCACATTAATTTAGTTAGCGTTATTATTTTATCATTATCACCATTTCTCTCCCAGCATGTTTCAGTCTTAACCTTAGCGGTTGTAATCATTGCAATGTCCATAACACATACGTTTCTAGATGCCTTGCCAAGCATTTTCCTTGGAGCACCAGACTCTGGATTGGAATTAAGCGTTTTACCAGGGCATAAATTATTATTGGAAGGAAGGGGTTACGAAGCTGTTGTTTTAACCGCTATTGGAAGTTTATTTGCTGTCATAATGATGGTCGCCTTCGCCCCTATCGGACTGCCTTTTATAAAATGGGTTTATCCCTTAATCCAAAGATTTATTCCATATGTCTTAATCTTTTTTTCATTATTATTAATTTATAGGGAAAAGAAGTCTAGAACATTGGCATTAATTATATTTTTATTGGCGGGGGTTTTGGGTCTAATAACACTAAATTTGCAATTGAAAGAACCTTTGTTTCCTTTGTTGTCCGGATTGTTTGGGATCAGCATCTTATTAACAAGCGTATTCCAAAAAACTAAGATTCCAAAGCAAAAATTTACAGAAGTTACTTTAAGTGGAAAAGAAATCAGCAAAGCAATGGGTTCTGGATTTTTTGCAAGCTTCTTGCTAGGTCTGTTTCCAGGATTAGGAGCGAGCCAGGCAGCTATTGTAGCAACCTCTGGGCAAAAAGAAATTAAACCAGAGAAATTTTTGGTTATAGTTGGAGGAATAAACACATTTGTAATGATTGTTTCCTTTCTTGCGTTGTATAGTATTGACAAAGCCAGATCTGGAAGCGTTGTTGTTATCTCTAAATTATTGGAGAATTTTACATTAAACCATTTAGCATTATTTCTCGCAGCATCTTTAATTTCAGCAGGCATTGCAACATATTTGACATTAAAATTTGCTAAACTATTCTCCAAATTAATGAGCAAGGTTAATTACAATAAATTATGCCTCTTTATTATATTATTAATAATTGTTTTAGTTGCAATTTTAACAGGTTGGATCGGCTTATTCGTTTTAATAGTTTCAACATCTATTGGATTAATCCCGAATTTAGCAGGCATAGGCAAGAACCATTTAATGGGTTGCTTAATCCTTCCTGTAATTTTGTTCTTTCTGCTTTAGAAAGTTATATAAATTTAAATTAGGACTTTAACCATACAGCCCTGTGGTGTAGTGGTCAAGCATTGGAGCCTTTGGAGCTCTAGACGGAAGTTCGAATCTTCCCAGGGCTATGCACTTTCACGTGACACCAGTGGGTTTATTAAATGCCCGCAGATACCCACATGAACAATTATTTTCAAAAAGATGTTTATTGAAGCATGGCTACCGCATATAACATTGAAACAAGCATGGAACCTAACATTTCTGGCATCCCTAATAAATTATATTTCGAAACTGTTGATACATTCCGAAAAGAGGGTCTTTTGGGGAGACTGTATGTAAACCATTTTGGGAGAGTTTCTACAGGTTATGATTCTAATTGTCCAACCTTGCTTAGGGGGAGATTTGAAATATTTTATAGAACCGATGGTGGTTTAACGATGGAGCAACTGCAAAAAAGAGCCGAACTTACATCTAGCGGATTTGATGCCAAGAAACAAGAAAGTTTAAATTTGGGAAGAACGCTTGTTGATGCAATAGAGAATGTTGATCCAATATCTCATTACATACCCTTTGCAGAATATTCTAACTATCCGATTATACCATCGATGGAATTAATGACGAGCTGTGGAAGACAGAGTGTTCATGCCCACATAGATAATGGGGGGATTATTCAATTTTGGAAGCCTTGTAAAGACCCTTTTTGGTATGATAGAGACATATTCAAAAATTTGGTTTATGACGCGGTTATGGATAACCTTGATTTGGAGATTGAAGACCATGATGCAAATACAGCAATAGAAAAAATTAGAGCAAAAATAAGAAGAGCTGTTTATCTATATAATAATCATAAAATATTACGATATGAACCAACTTTAAAAAATCCTAATTTTCCAGAAAAATAGCTTTATGATTCTTTGATGATTCTTCTCGGCCCTCATAGTTTGTATGTCGCACTCTAATTTACTTTATATACTGGTATTCTGACTGGCTATTCAAAATCTTTATAAACATATTTAACTTACTGGCATTATGGCTGAACCAAAACCTATTGGAAGAGTAAGCAGTTATTTCTCGCATATTGGGGTAGCTGCAATAGAATTAACCGATAAGTTAAAAGTAGGAGACAAAATAAGAATCAAGGGGGCAACAACAGATTTAACACAAACAGTTGACTCAATGCAAATAGAGCATAAATTAGTTAAAGAGGCTAAAAAGAAAGATTCTGTTGGCATTAAGGTTAACGATAAAGTAAGACCAAATGACCTTGTTTACAAAGAATAACTTTATAAACGCTTGATTTTAAAAGATTTTTAGGATAAGTCGGTTAAGGCTTACTTATGCCTAGATTATTTCTAGGTAGGATTATTAAAATGGGAAGAATGTACTCAGGAAAGAAAGGAAAATCTGGAAGCAAAAAGCCAGTTAAAAAGCATAAGCTAACTTGGATTCGTTATTCAGAAAAAGAGGTTGAGCAATTAATTGTCAAGTTAGCAAAGCAGGGTAAGTCGCAAAGCGAAATTGGAATGATTTTAAGAGATACTTACGGTGTTCCAAGTGTAAGAGACTTATTAAAAAAGAAACTCAACGAAATTTTAAAAGAAAATAAACTTTCCCAGGAGATACCGGAGGATTTAAGCAGTCTAATCAAGCATGAAATCAGAATTAAAAAACACTTTGAGCTGAATAAACACGACATGCACGCTAAACGCGGGTTATTATTAACAAATTCAAAAATTCATCGTTTGGTGAAATACTACAAGAGAATAGGCAAATTACCGGTTACATGGAAGTATGATACCAAAAGCGCAGAACTTCTTATTAAATAAGAATGCAAGATTTAATAAAAAATGCAATCGAAGAATTTAAAAATCTGGACAATAAACCAATCAGGGTAATAAGCCATTTGGACTCCGATGGACTAACTTCTGCTTCAATAATGCTGCAAGTTTTAAAACGCGAGAAGAAAAAATTTGTTTTAAGCATTGTTAAACAATTAAATGAAAATGTATTAAAGGAATTAAGTTTAGAGAATTATAATACAATAATCTTTACTGATTTGGGCTCTGGCTACATAAAATTAATAAATCAGTATTTAAAAAATAAGAAAATTTTTATATTCGATCACCATATCCCCGATGTGTCCGAAATTCATTCTAATATCTCTCACGTTAATCCAAATTCTTCCGATAGAATTTTTCAAATATCAGGTTCGGGTGTAACTTATTTGTTTGCTAAAAATTTGAGTTTAGAAAATAAAGACCTTGCTTACTTGGCTGTGATCGGAAGCATAGGCGATTCACAGAAGTTTCAAGATTTAAACAAACAAATTCTGGATGATGCTGTTGACACGAATAAAATTGAGATAAGAAGGGGATTGAAAATGTTTGGTGCCCAGACAAAACCCCTGTACAAGGTGCTACAATTTAGCACAGATCCATTTATCCCGGGTGTTACGGGCAGTGAAGAAGGTGCCTTATTATTCATGAATGAATTGGGGATAGAAGTAAAAGATAACGACAGATTCAAAAAACTGGTAAATTTGAACGAAGAAGAATTAAAAAAACTGACTACGGGGATTATATTAAAAAGACTTGGAAGCGAAAAAAATCCTGCAGACATATTCTCAGATGTTTACCTATTAAAAGAGGAAGAAGACGAGAGTTTTACCAAAGATGCCAGAGAGTTTAGCACTCTGCTGAACTGCTGTGGAAGATTAGACAAGCCAAGCGTTGGAATCGGGGTCTGCTTAAATAATCCGAAATTTAAGAACATTGCAAATGAATTAATGAAGGAGTATAAAATTGAGCTAATAAACGGATTAAATTGGTTTTACAATAATAAGGACAAAATGATAAAAGGAAATAATTACTTAATCATGAATGCCCAGGAGAATATAAGGGACACTTTAATTGGCACGATAACAAGCATAATCTCCAAGGCAAATATTTATCGCGAAAATACAATACTAATATCCATGGCTTATACTATTGATAATAATATTAAAGTTAGCATGCGCATTTGCAACGGGGATAATAGCGAAATTGATTTAAGAGAGATTTTAAAGGAAATTACAGAGGATAAATGGGAATCCGGTGGTCATAAATATGCATGTGGCTGCTTAATTCCTATTGAAAACGAACAGGAATTCATTAATAAATCGGTTGATGTTTTGAATAGAAAGGTTTATTAATCGTCTTGAAGGGAAGAAAAATATGGCTGATGTACAATTACAAAAGAAAAAGAAGAAATGGTTCGGAATAGTCACAGGACTGGAGTCTAATAGGTCTGAGATAGGAGAAACTCTGGCTAATGAAGACGCCAACTTAGTCGGCAGAACCTTAGAAGTAAACTTAGCAAACATTACCCAGGATCCCAAGTCGCAAAATATTAAGGTAAAATTCAGAATAAAAGAAGTTAAGGGCAATGAGGCTTACGCTGAAGTTATTTCCTATGCAATGTTATCGACTTATGTCAAAAGAGTCATAAAACCGGCAAAAGAGAAAATAGATGACTCCTTTAAATATCTGACAAAAGACAATGTAAAGGTTGTTGTTAAAACAATAATATTAACCAAGTCAAAGACAATAAAATCCATATTGACAAACATCCGCCATAAATCACATGAGTATCTGCAAAATTATTTCAAAAAAACAGATTATACAACTTTAATCAATGATTTGGCATCTCATAATCTGCAGAAAGACCTGAAAAATATTTTAAAGAAAATTTATCCATTAAGCGTCTGCGAAATCAGAATGATGGAAAGGTTATAGTAAGATATTTAAATCAAATTAATTCTTTATCTTTACGCCGCTGTAGCTCAGACTATCAAGGTAGGAGCAATGGCTAGAGCAGCTGTTTTGTAAACAGCAGGTCGCCGGTTCAAATCCGGTCAGCGGCTCTTATTTCTTTACAATAAAAATTATGTTTCCCCCATTTATTTTCGATTCAAGAATTTCAAAATTAACTTTTTTTAATAAATTTTTTAATTCAAAATAATTAAACAAATGATAATCTCTATAATAAACTTTACCTTTTTGATGCCAAGGAATTAATGTATCTTTTTTTCTAAATAAAAACTTTAATTGCCATTTATTCCAAACGGTTATTAATGCAACACCATCTTTTCTTGATATCCTATACAATTCTTTTAATGCATTAATTCTTTTTTCTTTAGTTTCAAGATTGTGCAAAGAGGCAAGCATTAGGGCATAATCAAAAAAGTTATCTTTAAATATTAATTTATCTAAATTAGATTTATTCAATCTTAAATCTAGATTGTGCTTTTCTGAGGTTAATTTTGCTTTCTCCAGCAATTTCTTAGAAAAATCAACCCCATAACAAATAAAGTTTTGAAATGGGATTAAGTTACGAGCATTGCCACATCCTAAATCTATAATTCTTCCGGCATTGTTTGTATAATTGTCCTTGAAATACTCAACTAACCGTTCTGGTTTATTCCTGAAATTATGCCAGGATTCTGATATACTGTCCCAGATTTGTTCTTGACTTTCCATAATGAGTAAGGTTTTAGTTAAGTTAATAAATATTGATAATTTTAAAGGCTTTAAGGGCTTGTGGTCTAGTGGTTATGACACTTCGTTGACGTCGAAGAGATCCCCAGTTCGAATCTGGGCAGGCCCATTATTTCACCGAAGTCCAGATTAGATAATGATCGCTTTGCGTTGAATTAATATTTTTTAAAATTCCATAATCTACATAATATTCATAAGCATTATCATTGAAAATTATTCTGTCATAAGCACAATCTCTTCTCGAAACAGTTGTGTCCTCATCATCATTGATTATCCAATGCCATTTATCAAATTGAGTTTCTTTGTAGTTATTATAATAAGAACAATCTGCATTCAAATCTCCAATAATCATTATGTTTCCAGTGTCTTCAACCAAATCTTCTAAATAAGAAAGTTCTTTTGAGACATCTTCTGGTTTGGTATGAATATTATATACTGTTAGAAAATAATCCTTCAAATCAAAAGTAATTTTAATAGGCGGACGTTCGAATCTTGGATCGGGGTTGTAATCTTTAACCTCGGCTATATTAATCTCATTTCTGTAAATGATTCCATATTGCTCTTTTGAAATTGATTTACCTGCCCTTGAACTAGTTATGCAGGTATAATTGGCTAGGTGAATGCATAATTTATCAAATGATGTATATGAAGCGTCTCTTATCTCTTGTATGAAGATTATGTCATATTTGCTAAGAATATTTGCATAAGATTCGATTAAAGCCGAATTATTCGCCTTAGAAACCCCAAAAATATTGAGATTCCAGTTGGCTATCTTATAACGACCAGGCTCGCGTATCGTTTCTCCGGTAAAAACAACATCCCCTCTAAAATTAGCAGAATAATATAATGAAGCCAAGGATAAAACCAGGAATATCATCAATATAATTATTGATTTTTTCATAAATTTCAGATTTGTTAAAAGTATATAAATCCAATTCTTTTTACGAATTTTTAATTCTAAAATTACAACACAACATTTATATACTAAAATTATTTATTAAGTTTTAAAGTGTTTCTAGGGGTTAAAGAAGGTCGAAAAAGCCTTAGAAGGTTAAAAAAGGCTCGATTTAATTGATACCAACACAAGAACAATTAATGAAATTCATAAGGAGCAAGAACTTTATTAATTTTAGCATAATCGCAAAGCATTTTAATATAAAAAATACAACTGTTTCTGATCTTGTTAAGGATTTAGAGGAAAAAAAACTTGTTGATATCATTGATGCTGGCGGCAGCAAAATGGTGCAAGTAAGGGAAAATAAAATGAAAAAAAGAGGGCAGGTTTCAGTTTATATTATTCTTGGCTTGGTTGTTCTAATCACGACAGTATTATTATTTTCTTTCAGAAATTATATTTTTAAAAGCCAATTTGAACGCGAATTAGAAAGCATAGAAATTTTAGAAGAATTCAAACCAGTTAAAAACTATCTTGATTCTTGCGTTTCCCAGGTGGCTCTTGAAGGCGCACAGATACTCGGATCTCAAGGAGGTTATATTGAATTGCCCCAAGAGAATGTTCCTGTAAACCCGAATGCGCCTTTCTCGAATAAATTGGACGTGTTCAGGAATAATGGACTGGAAGTTCCGTATTGGTTTTATGAAACAGGAAACGGCATTCAAAAACAGCAAATCCCGACATTAAACGAGATGCAGGATCAATTAGCAGTTTATATTAATTCTAATTTAAATGATTGTCTGAATAATTTTACCGCATTTCAAGGTTATGATTTTAGTAGTTTTAATAATATTGAAACAGAAATTGAAATAAGGGATGAAGAAATATTTGTCCGGATCTTGAGTGATATGGAAATTAGCAAAGATGGATTAACAGCAAAATTTGATAAATTCCTGATTACGGTGCCTGTTCCTCTTGGTAAATTATATGATACCTCTTTGAATTTATTTGAAGAAAGCAGCAGAAATAATTTCTTTGAGGAGAAAACAATTGATATGATGGTCTTATATGATGAGATACCTTTATCAAAAACAGAATTCAGCTGTGATATAAAAATCTGGGATGAAAACCAGGTAAAAACAGATTTTAAAAGAATAGTTAACAGGAATATAGGTGCAGTTAAAACCTCTCAGACTACAGATTATTTTACATTAGGGTCAGTTGATAAGGATATTAATTCAAATTTTTTATATAGCGAGAACTGGCCATTTTACATGGAGGTTTTTCCAAGTGATAACGGAATTTTAAAAGGAGATGAAATAATTAAGAAAACAGGCGCATTAAAGGCATTAAGCATATTCTTATGTTTGAACAACTATCATTTTGTTTATGATGTTAAGTATCCTATATTGATCACTTTAAACAAAAACAATTATAATTTTCAGTTTGCACAAATGATTGTAATCGATAATAATCAGCCTAAAGAAAATATTTTGGGAACTTTAAATCCAATAGAAACAGTTAACATCTGCGATAGAAAAGCAACAAAGACAAGAGTAAATACATTAACTGTTAATAATAATGATGTGGTTGTTCCTTTAGACAATGTTTTGATTTCATTTAAATGTTTAACAAATACATGCAATATCGGAGAAACCAGCAATGAAAATGGAAATGCAGTTTTAGAAGAGAATTTCCAACAGTGTTTAAATGGCCAGATTATTGCAGAAAAAGAAGGTTATAATAAAGCAACCTCTACGATATCAACCAATCAGGAATCTCAAGTTTCATTAGTCCTGGAACCTTATTACAATAAAGAAATTGAAATTGTGGTGGTGGATAAAAGCTCAGGAGCAACAAGGGAGTTAAGAAGTAATGAAAAAGTTTTGCTGACCTTTGACCATCTAACCGAGGATTATTCCGAAGCAATAACTTACCCGGAAACAAAAAATATCAATTTAATTTCCGGAGATTATGCAATTACAACTTATTTAAGTATGAATGATCCTGGCAAGATAACGATAGATCCAGAAACTGTTGAAAAATGCGTGAAAGTTCCTAAAGGAGGATTGCTCGGACTCTTTTTTGATGAAACGAAATGCATCACCACAACTCTAGAAGGATTTAATTTAGAGGATGTTGTTGTAGGGGGAGCCGTCTTTGAATATGGAATTGATAGAATCAATTTGGCCAATTCAGATAAAATAATTATTTATACAATCTTTGACATGGTTCCAGAAAATAATGATGAAATAACTTTAGTTTACGAAGGTGTTAGCTTAAATGCGGACAATATAAACTTTAAATATCCGGAATTAAAATGAAAACAAAAATTATTGCAATATTGTGCATTTTAATTATAATAACCAGTCCTATAACAATTGCACAAACCCCTGGAGAATCAACCAACCCGTTTACCTCTGGTTTTGAAGAAGAAGTCGGACAAGCAATTGTGATAAATGTTGATGGAATCGAACCAACTATAGTTCCTGCATCTGTTCTGGAAAATCAGAATACTCCCGTTTATGCTTTTTTAAAAGGAGTCACGTTAGGAAGTTTGATTGCTGGGGAAGAAAGCCCTCAAATTTCACCTTTGTATGGTACGCCGCCAATAAGAATTGTAAGCATTAGATTAGCAGATGCAGAAAGTTCGAGACAGGCAGTTATTCAATACATCCCCCCGCAAAGAAGAAATTTCTTATCGCAAGATGGGTTTACTGATTTGGGTTATTTAATTATAATGTTGAAAAGAGTTCCTCAGGAAACAAAGGTTCCAGATAATATTGTTCTTAATTTAACAGCGGATATCAGGTTTGACTTAGAATCGGGATTTGGAGAGTTTGGCTTGGAAGACCTAGTTTTAGTAGAGGAACCAGATGAACAGGCTTGGAAACAAGATAGAAGCAGACAGCAAAAATTCTGGGGCGGAAAAGGTTATATCAGGGCATCAAAAATAGATGAAAATCAAGTAAGCTTATCTCTTTATGATACAAGATTGAACAACATCGGGACAATGTTTTTCAGCAAAACTGGAGATATTAAAGGACCCATTAATTTGAGAAGCGGATTTTTCCTCTATGATTATTTTAGGGTTGAATTTCGAGGAACCAAAACGCCCGAAGACAAGATAACCCTGAAAATTATCCGCGATAATAATCTTGATAAGAGAATTGTGGGTGTGGGGGATAGAATTTATCCTGGTTCTGATTTGAGGATAATTGAAATTAAAGAGTCCGTTGCAATCGGAAATAAAGATTATGTTAATGAAGTTGTTATAAGAAATAATGAGGGAAACATTAAAAATTTAAGATCAATATTTGCTTCAGAAGCACCCCTGACTGGAACATCAATTGATTTTAGCAAAAGCATCGAATTTTATCTTGATAAAATTATCGGAAGATCAACAACAGCAAATTCATTTAACACTTACCTAGATAAAATAAAAACTTATGATGAAATAATTAAGAAAAATGCCCAAAGATTTAATGTGGATGAAGATTTAATTAGGTCAGTAATCTGGTATGAATCAAATGGAGACTCGACAGCCCGATCATCCAGCAACGCGATAGGTTTAATGCAACTGCTTCAAAGTACAGCAAGAGGAGTTGCAAAATCACTTAATTACAAATCTCCAGAACAATTGACTATAGAAGAGATAGAGAAACCAGAAATTAATATTGAGCTTGGAACGAAGTACTTAGCAGATAGAATAAAAGAGCATGGAGCAGTAGATTTAGGATTGGCTTCTTATAACGGCGGAGATGGTTTATTTACAGGCACAAAAAACTTTGACGGATTATATAGTTTTGTTGGGCAAAGAAAAACTTGGATAGAATATCAAAACTTTTTAAATAACAATCAAAATATGAAAAACATAATTACAACAAATATAGGGCCCGTCGATTTTAATTTCGCCAATAATATACTTAATTTCTACAATGCAATAAAATTAAATGGAGGTCAAGCCACTTTAACAGAAACAGTTTCTTCAATAGAATGTAAAGAAGATGAGGTTTATCAAACAGATGATTTAGCACAATTAAATCCCGATAAAAAGAAATTACACTGCACTTCAATAAATGAGTTAAATAGAATTGTAGAAAGTGACCCAAATGCAGAGAATATGGATGAAGTTTATTTTTATCTTGGCAAAAATTATGAGGAATTAGGAGATTATTCTAAAGCCATAAATGAATATGGAAAAATAAATCCAGGGAATTCTTATTATGAAAATGCATTGTTAATAATCGATAATTTGCAGGATAAGCTTAACAGAAATGAAAGATCTGAAGAGATTTATTTGGAAGATGAGGATGCTTATGTTAGTTTGGAAAAAGTAACAAGAGTCGAGACAAGAGACAGGGCAACAGCATCAATAAGAGTTGGAAATGATCCTATAAGAGAACTAAAAAAAGATGATGTTTTAATCAGAAATGCACGTGATAAAAACAATGAAGCTTATGACTGGGTTGTTGAAAGCATTGCAGATACAAGGGTTACAATAAGGCAAAAATACAACGATAGATTTGGGATAACATTCAACCTAAATTTAAAAGATATAAGGCAGGTTGATTTTGATGTGTTTAAAGATATAAAATATGAGGTGCAGGTTACACAAATAGACACAAAGCAAGAGGCATATGTTACAATATTGCCCGGAAGCGGCAAGGCTGTTTCTAGAAGTGATTTTAAAGTTCACATCCCAATAGAAAAAAGGCCGTTTAGTTTATCCCCGCAGCAAATAGACCATCAAATTAATGAAACAAGAAAAATAATTAATGACATTGATAAAATAGTCGCGAAATTAGACAATACAATAAGAATATGGACGGCTACCTGTTATGGCGTCTTTGGATTATTAACTGTAAAAAATTTGCTGCAAGGACCAATACATGCACGCGCAAGACAGCTTACACTTAACGGAATTGATGGAGAAAGCGGATGGAAGCAATATTGCAAGGCAAATAGCGGTGCTAAAAAAACATATGTGAATTATGACAGCTGCATATTTGAAAATCGCAATATAATAAATACACAAATAGAGGATACAGAAACTAATTTAAAAGAGTTTAAGAAAGAATCAGAAGATTATGAAAATCAGGATTTCTACAAAAACGATTATAGCAAGTATAAAACTCCGGATAATGCCGACATTGTAAATAAAGATGAAGCGATGAGACTTAGATTAATAGAAAAAGAATTAGAAGATGCTAAAAAAAGATTAGGCGACTATGATTCTAAAAAAGATGAAGTTGCTTATTCGATTGAAAAAAATAACATCGATAAACTAGAACTGGAAAGAGAAACACGTGCCAAGTTTATAGATAATAAAAAGAAAGCCGTTAACGAAGCTTATGAATATCTTGCTGAAGTTATTAAAAGCAATTCGGGAATAAGTCAGGATGAATTAATAAAAGTATTTGAGACAAAGTATAAGGAAATCTTCGACAGGAAAGCAGTTGATATAGTTGCTGTTGAGAAGACAAGTGCAATTTTCCTTGGAAGGTATAAAGATGTTAGGGGAGAGGAACGAACTTATTTATATTATTATGAAAATGACGGAAGGCAGATTAATCTAACAGAAGCCAACAAGCTGAACTATAAAAATTATCTTGAAGGTAAATTAAGTTCTGAACAAAATACCGAGGCAAGAACAAAGTTACAAAAGCAACTTGACGCTTTGAAGATATTAAAAGATGAAGAAGTCGTGAGATTAGATGATGGGAGAACCCTTTATCAAGCCTTGGATGAAAAAGGAAACCTTAAAGCCGATAAATTTATTCTTGGTCATAGTGATTTAAGCAGCAACAGAATTAGAAGAGACTATGATGCCGGAGCCAAGGTTGAGTATTATGAGGATGGCAAACCATATTGTGTTCCAACCAGAGACGGTAATTTTGTAAAAATTTTGGAGTATTATGCAAACGGCCAGCCAAAAACAATTTCCGAATGGAACGTCGGGCCAGACGGCCTGCCTTGTACTAATGACGATGTTTTATTAACTTCAGAGGATGTTTTGAGATTGCCTGATTCATCCACTCAAAACAAAGCCAATGATTTCAAGACAACTGTAAATAGAGCAGGCATCTGCAGAAATGAAGGCGATAGAATATCCGGATTAGTTGGAAATTGGATCTGCAGCAAAGCCAGATCTCAAATAGAATCTTCATTGACACAAGCACAATGTTCTGATTTCATGGATATTGGAGACTGTCAGACATTATTTAACATATGTGATCCTGTATTATGTCCTGGCTCGAGATTTAATTTAGGAGGCAGATGGCCTTTAGGAAAAAGAAGCGTTGCAGAAACTGGATTAATCGGATCATTAATTTTAGGATTGCCGAATTGGGGTCTGTCTCAACCTGTTCCGCCAGTATGTGTTACAGGCGTTTCAGCTGGATTGAAAGCATGGCGCTCTGTATTCCAGGGCTATGCAGAATGTTTGCAAGTTGCCAAGGTTGAACAAAAAAGCGTCGGGATTTGCGACAAGGTTAGAAGTGTTTATATGTGCGAGTTAGTCTGGAGAGAAGCATTGGCATTGCTTGATGTTAACAAAGGAGTATTTAGCTTGGGTGCAGAAGCAATATTTGGGGAAAATAATGGCAAAGGCGGTGGAGAATATTTAACATTTAAAGATAGTTTTGATAACGCAGCAGATTCTTTCAAGTTCTTTACAAGCGAATATGGAAGAAATGCATTTGCTGCGTATAAGGCAAGGAGTACAGAGGAATTTGGAACACAAATTTGCAAAGCAGCAATATTTGGCAAGGCACCTGGATTGGGCAAATTCTTCGATCAGCTTACTGCCCCTGATACGCCACCGCAATTTACAGCATTCTTTGACGTATTTCCATGGACAACTTCTGCTGGAAGAACAGCAGGCGGCAGAGACCCCGGATTATTGTCACAAGCCGAAGAACAATCAAGATACCAGATTTATTATCATATTTATGCCGGTGAAAATTCAGATGTTTGGTACAGCGTGTTTTTAAATGACAAATTTGGCAGAAATTTGTATGTTACAGACTGCAATAGCCAGTTTAAGCAAAGGGATATTATCAAAGTAGGGGGATATATCGACAAAACCTGTGATATAATCGCAAGATCGGGTTATGACCAAGTTTGTGTTTCAATTAATAACAGGGTAGAATGCGGATTTGGAAAAATTACAACCGGATTTGGCTTGTCTTACGTGAATGATTTATTTGTTAAAAGCGAGCTTAATAGGCAAATAAATACAGCTGAAGATTGCAGGCCAGAGCAACAAAGATTGAGCCCTGTCGTTGATATAGGAACAACGCTGCCAAACGAAGGATTAATCAGCACAGGAATTGTCAGGGTATGTAATCCAACTAATCCTGGAACAGGCACCAACCCATCTGACTGGAATGTGGTCGGATCCTGCGGCAAGAATGAACAAGGGCAGGATCTAGGATTATGCTGGCTAGATATGAGGACAGTCAAGATACAGGATATTGCAACAAGCAAAGAAGTTTTAAGAGACATTGAGGAAAGGGGATTTGAAGTCCAAAAATTAAATGTATTACCTCAAGAAAAATTGAAGACTTTATTTGATGGATTGGAGAAAAGATTTAATGAATTATTTATTGCTAATGGAAAATTGCAATTAAATGCTAAGCTTAACATTACCGAGATTTCAAATAAGGAATTAAAATTAGATGAATTAACATTTAAGGATGTATTGGATGAAAATACAATAAATGAAATAACTAACTTAATTAAGTATGATGATGAAAAAACAGCAGAAGATGATTCAAGCTACCGTTATTTAATAAGTGTTTCAGCAGACATAGAGAAAAGTACAACTGCAAGATTAAGAATCGCACAGGTTTATTATTCCCTTGCAAGATATTCCGGCGCTTACCTTAGTACACTAAAAACAGAGGAAGCTGAAGTAGAAAATGAGCAAGAGACTATTACAACAGAAGCGTTTTCATGCATTGTTGAATATGAAGAAAATAATCAATTATCTAGTCGGACAAAAAAGTCAAACTTTTATTATAGGTTCATTAATGGAAAATGGCAGTTGCAAGAACCAAGTCACGCGCCATTTATTACGTGGAAGGAACTTAATGAGGAAACCTGTAGTGATAAACTCTTTAATTCATATGATCTGGTCTACAAAGAAATTTGTGATAATTTAAAAAACAAGAATTTGCAGGATGGAATCGGTTATTTAGCATTTATTGCAAATAGAGATTATATTTTTCTGGGTCCGAAAACACCCCTTGACATTAGAAATAATGATTTCTTAATAGTGCATACGCAAATTAAAGGTAGAGAGAGAATAGAAGTTAATCCAGACGATTTACATGAATTTAAGACAATTGGAGAAAAGTATGGTTTAATTATTGATGCTTGTAATGGAAAATATACTGGTGAAATAAGAACAGAAGTACAAAAACCAGAAGAAGCGAAAGGAAATCTTCCTGTAGAAGTTAAGCTTGTTTTAAGATCATTTAGAAATTTTTTGGGAGATTTATTAAAGAAAGATGAGACATACGTTTTTGATGGTACTAAATGGATTCTACCAGAAAATAAATTTTCTTCAAAAATCGCTTCGTACGAGCTTGGCATTAAAATAATAGAACAGCAGGCATTAGGATACTCAAGTGAGGAAATACATGAAATTTCTTTAAAATGTTCTGATTTTGAATCAAACTTTGATGAAACTAGGCTTATTTATGCTAGAGATAATAAAGAAGAAGATTCCATCCATTACTGGCTACAACAAAACATAGAAAAAAATTGCGGATACAACCCATTACCGACTACCAACCAATTAATAACATGAAACAAAAATTATTAAAAACATTTTTTCTGGATTTAAGCTATTTTTTAATATTTATTTTTGTTTTAATGGTTTCAAGATCAAAAATTCAGCAAGTTTTATTAAACATACAGACTTATGGACCAGAATTAAATGCATTAGATCCGAGCCAGAATGTTTTGGAAGCACAAAATTTACTAAACCAGATTAGTTCCCTATCCAACCAAGCCTATGTTTTTATGTTCTTAATTGTACCATTAATAATTTTTATCTTATATGTTTCATTGCAGGGATGCAGCTTTTATTTATTAAAAAAAGAAAAATATTATCTGGTAAAATTCAGTCTGGCAAGCCTGCCGAGTTTTATATTTTTTACCTTGCTGGTCTTTAATCCAAACATTTACTTATTAATAATTTTAATATTAACAACTTACCTGTCATTTTTTTTATATTTTAAAGAGTTAAACGAAATAAAATTGATATTCACGAAAATTCACAAATATTTTCCTTTATACTTATTATATACTCTGCTAGCAGTTTCCATAACAAGCATATTCTTTATTGCTTATCTGAATATTGTCTCGGGTAACAGTTATATTTTATTGCTAATCTTTGGAATGATTTTTACTTTAATTTATTCCTGGTATAAAATTAGTTTGATAAAATTATTCGATTAAAACAGCATTGACCGTTCCTTCTTGACCTGGGCGAGAAGTAATGCGCGCATTTCCAAGTTCTGTCTTGATTACACTGCCTTTGGTCATTATGTTTCTCCTTACAAAATGCCTGTTTGCAGAACTTTCAACAATGGTTATTATCTTTGTTTTTGAATATTTCCTGGTTTTTGGGTTGTAAACATTTGCCACATCAGATTGTAATAAGGCATTTTTTTCTTTGCCGAATTTTATCTTAATTAACTTTAATCTTTTCTCCCCTAATTTAGTCAACCTTGGCAAGTTCCCCAATTCATACAAACGTTTTTTCCTATAACTTCTATATCTTGAACCGGATATTTTTCTTATTGATCTTGCTTGAGAGATTGCCATAGTCTTGCAATAAATTAAGTGTTTATAAAGATTATGAAAAGCATAAATTTATAAACATTCTATTTATATTTTTGCGTATGAATCCAGAGAGACCATTAGATGCGTTAAATGATGCAAGAAACAAGCGTGTTTTATTGGAATTAAAAAACGGTAAACAGTTAATTGGAACCTTGAAATCATTTGACATTCATATTAATGTTGTTTTGTATGACACAGAAGAGCATGTTGATGGGGAATTAAAAAGAAAAATTGGAACAGCATTTGTTCGCGGTGATACGATTATTCTTATTACACCGCAATAAAATAGAAAATGACAAAAGGAACAGCTTCTCATGGCAAGAAATCAGGCAAAGCAGGATTAGTTAGCAGGTGCAGAAGGTGCGGAAAACATTCTTACAGGGTTAGAAAAAGAATTTGTTCAAGCTGCGGTTTTGGCAGATCAAGAAGACTAAGAAGTTATGCATGGCAGAAAAAATAACCTTAAATACTATTATTAATTCTTAAATTTTAAGTGGGAGTGCCGGAGTGGCCAAACGGGATAGCTTTATTATTTTTAGAAATAAAGTCCAAGCTTAGGTCATTTTGGAGGAAACCTATTGGCTTAGTGCCTTCACAGGTTCGAATCCTGTCTCCCACACTTAAACCTGATTCTAATGTGTTGTATCGTTAAAGTATAAAAGCATAAGGAGCTTAAAATGAAGTTTATGGAAAATGAAATAGTAATAGATGCAGCTGAAATCTTGTATAAAGTACATTCTAAAACAAATAGAGAATTAGTATTATTAACAGAGAATAAAGCAATCTCCAAGAAAAATAAAGAGCTTATTATTGAATTTACAGAATACAAGAAGTTTAAAGGTTTAAGTGATGTAAGGATACTAAAGTACTTTAATAGGCTAAGGTTAATGGTTTTAAAATTAAACAAGGATTTAGATAAGGTAAATAAAAAAGATATAGAAACTTTAGTAATACAGATTAATAATTCTAATTTAAGTACTAATAGCAAAGGAGAAGATCTAGCTATATTAAGATTATTCTACAAATGGCTTAAAGGTAATGACAAAAAATATCCTAAGGAAGTCCAGGATATAACAATAAGAAGAGAAACTAAGAAAAGAGCTCCTAGCGAAATTTTAACAGAAGAAGATATATTAGCTATGTTAAATGTTACAAGTTCTGTCAGAAATAAAGCTATGATTTCTATCTTAGCTGATTCTGGAGTTAGAGTAGGTGAATTAGTTAACGTACATATATCTAATATTTCTTATACAGATGATGGTTTAATCCAACTAATGGTTGAAACTGGTAAGACTGGAGGGAGAAGAGTTCTATTAATTCCTTCAGTTCCATATTTAAGTACATGGCTAAATCATCATCCACTTAAAGATGATCCAAAAGCTCATTTGTTTATTAGTTTAGATAAAAGAAATCATTATGGACAGCTCAGTCATAGCTCAGTAAATATGATGTTACATAAAATAGCTAAAAAAATAAATTTAAAAAAAGCTGTTAATCCCCATGCTTTCAGAAGATTTAGTGCAACATCTTCAAGCAGCTTTATGAGTGATTCATTGTTAATGATGAGATATGGTTGGACTAAAAGACAAACTGTTTCAAGTTATACATTCCTCAATCCGAAGGAAGCAGATAATAGTTATAGAAAAGGTTTTGGCAAACAAGAATTAAAGGTTAAAGAAAGTCAATTGCAATCAGTAGTATGTATTTGTAAAGCGGTTAATGCACCAACTAATGATTATTGTAACAACTGTGGCAAGCCATTAAATTTAAGAGTTGCTCTAAGTTTAGAAAATAAAAGGATAAAGATAGATGAGCAGATGAACAATTTAATTGAAAAGAAACCAGAGATACTTGATTTGTTAGCAAAAATGATTAAAGAGATTGATAAATAAATTTTAATATTATCTTACATATAAAAAACAATGCCTTACTAAGGTTGGGAAAGCTTTTTAAATTTTTATGATATACTATTATAATCCCAAAACTAACAACCACTTGTTTTAGCTCTTTTGTTTAGTTTTTCATTTTTTAATGAAAGCTAAAACAAAATGAAGAAAAAATATAGAACAATAGGAATAACAATAGAAACAAAGGCTAAGATTCATAAGGTTCAAGGGGATTTTATAAAAGAAGGTGAAAGTAGCATATCGTTGGATAAAGTGATAGATCGTGTATTTACCCAACACCTTGAATTAAAATCTAAAGGCATTATATGAATATGGATTGTAGCTTTTGTTTAAAGGGTTGTGAATAACACCCGGGGTGTGGCACACACCCAAGGTACACTCTCGAAGTGTACCTTTCTATTGCTTTATATATAAAAATTATAATTTATGATTTTTTGTATTGAACTATATAAATAAGATCCTCAATATATATTCTATGGAAAAACAAAAGCTTACAAGAAAAGATATGTGGTTTGAAAAATTATTTGGGAAATTAGAAAATAAAGAACCAAAGGAGGATCTAGAAAATGATAGCAAATGAATTTACTGGGGCAGGAGAAATTATAAATAAAACAAAGAGGCAACATAGCATATATATGAATAACTTAGAATGGATGTATCTAAAAGAACTAGCAAAGAAATATGGTATCTCTATATCAAGATTGATCTTTGATCATATAAAATCTTTGTCAAAAGAATTTGTAACAGTAGAAGAACAACCAAAGAAAGAAGAACAAAACAATATATAGTTAAAATAATTAAATATATATCGCTGTTAAGTTTTGTTCAATACATTAAAAGACTTAACAGAATTGGACATTTTTTTTAGAATTTATTTTTAACTTATAGGCTTTAAAGAATAATAACTTTGGATTTATGGTTTTTTTGATATTAAAATTAGAAAAACTTAACACTTAACAACTTTGATTTATGAGATATGAAGATAGTTAAAAGTTTAAAATTAAATGTTATAAGGCTTAAAAGTTAATAATTTGAGTTCTGTATTTATATTTTTTTTGATGCCCTGAGTTTTCTCATTGAACACGTATATGCGTGAAAATATTCACTTTATAGAAGCATTGTATATACAAGAATTTTTTTATACCCCTAGTGCTGAAAAATTGAAATTGGACAACTGAACAAAAAACAAGAACTATACATTAGTAAGGGGGTCAAAATTTTCTAAATGATTTATGTTCCACCGCCAGGCTTTGGTTTTTGATATATTACTAATGTTTATTGGGTTGTATAAGTAAGTTCCACCATGTTTTATAATCTCATAAACACATAAATTATAAAAGCCTTTAAACCAAGTTCTTTCCTTACAATCACATCTTGGACATACAATAACCTTACGATATTCTTTTTTATTAAAAGAAAGTTTACATTTTTTACATTTACTGTACCACTTCCAGCCTTGGATCATATAAGTTCCACAACCATAATTATCATATAAATATCGAGCTATTCCTTCTTCAGTGAAATATTTGTAATATAACTTATCTTTACATATTGGAACATATGTATATGGAAGTTTATTTTTTATATATCTTCTATATTTGTATAATTTCTTTTGTACAACTGGTCTATATAAACTAATCATAACTTTCCTGTAATATTCTTTTTCCATTTAATATATAAATTAAATTAAGAATAAATAGTTTTACGATATATAGTGAAAGATTTATTAATTTCTCTATTTTACTATTTTTAATGAAAATAAAAGAAATTCCATGGTTTAATCGCCCTGGTTTTAAATTAACAAGAAATGGGGTTAATTCTTTAGATGATGCTGAGTTATTATCCATAATTTTTGGTGTTGGTTCTAAAGGAGAAAGTGCTCTTGAGTTATCTAATAAATTACTTAAAAAATATAATTTTAACAATTTAGAGAATTTATCTATAAAAGAGTTAGCTAAAGAATGCAAAAGCTACAATAAAGCCTTGCAATTAATAAGTTTAATTGAACTAAGTAAAAGATATAATAAACTAATTAATGGAGGTTATGATAATAAAATTAAACATAAAAAAATAAACTCCGCTAAAGATGTTAAAAATATATTTATAGATAAATTTAGGAATTATAAGAAAGAAGTTTTGAGTATTATCTTATTAGATACTAAAAATAAAATTATTAGTTTTAAAGAAGGGATTACAATAGGAATTTTGAATTCTTCTCTAATCCATCCAAGGGAAATATTCAAAGAAGCTATTAAAGAAAGTGCTAATTCTGTTATTTTAGTTCACAATCATCCATCTGGTGATCCTAATCCTTCTCAAAAAGATATAGAGATAACAAAAAAAATATTTGAGGCAGGAGAATTATTAGGAATAAATGTATTGGATCATGTTATTATTGGAGATGAAAGTTATTGGAGTTATAAAGAAAACCGATCTAATAATGCTCCCTAATATACCCGAATGCCTTATCAAATAAATCTTGTTCTTTATGTAATTTATATTTTAGTAAGGTTCTTCTAAGTGCTTGTTGTATATCTCTTTCTCCTGTTTTAGTCCATTGCCATCCATCAAATCTAGTTACTTTTACAACTTGGTCAATATCTTTTATTATTTGTTCTAAAATTATTGGGGTTTTATCGACTTTACATTCCAAAAACAATTGAGTAAGTGCTTCTTTTGTTCCGTCAACAGGTTCTGCTTCTGTTTCTCTTTCTAATTTTACGGTTGCTTTTGCAATTTCTAGTAAACCTTTAAGAAATTCAATGCTGCTAATGGCATTTTGATAATGTCTTTCTTTTAATTCTTCTAATCTTTTTCCAAGTTCTTGAAATCTTGGATCATTAGCGTGCTTATGAAGTCGCCAAACAATTTTCATTTCAATTTCCTTAGCTTTTTCTTTAGCTTTACTCTCTGAAATTTTTTCTAAAATATTAGCATCCATTACCAATACATCTAGATCATCTCTGATTGTCTGAACTTCAATATTTCTATGGATTAATTCAAGAGTTTTTGCTCCTAATGCATGCCATATCAATCTCCCATTACCGCTTGGCGGTTGAATGGATTGATATACTTGTGTAAGCCACTTGTAATCTTTCGTAAATTTTTTCAATATTGGATCAGGAGACACCGCTTCCCAATGTTTTGTTAAATATGAATAATCTCCAGCAAATTTATCTCTTTTTTCATTTGAAGGCAAACAATCTTGGGCTGCAAGTAATCCTTCATATTCTTCAATGTTTCTATCAATATTTTTAAAGTGAGATAAACATTTATCCATAGCTTTTGGTAATTCTTCTCTTAGTTTTGCAATATTTAATATTACATTTCTCATTTCAGCCATATCAAAGTCAAGAGCTCTGCCAACATTATCAAATATGCCAAGATAATCTACAATAAGCCCGTGGTTTTTATTTGGATAAGGTCGATTAACCCTACAAATAGCTTGTAATAGAGTATGATCTTTCATTGGTTTATCCAAATACATTACTTGATTGATTGGTGCATCAAACCCTGTGAGAAGTTTTGAAGTAACTATTAATAATTTAAGAGGGTCTTTTGGATCTCTAAATCTGTCTAACAATTTTTCTTGATCATCATCAGATAAACCATATAATTTTCTCCATTCCTCCTCTCCCTTTTGTTTGACAGTCATTACAACTGCTGTTTCTTCTGGTCGTAGATGTTTATCAAGCTCTTGTTTGTATAAATGACAAGATTCTCTATCAAATACAACAACTTGCCCTTTGAAATTATTCGGTTCAATGTCTTCTCTGAAATGTTTTGCGATATCTGTGCAAATTTTTTGTATTCTATCTTTTGTTTTAACAATAATGCCAAATTTAGCAGCCTCTTTTGAAAGTTCGGTTTTTTCTCCATAATCTAATTGTTCTTCTTTTACTAACCATTCAAATTCTTTGTCAATCTGTTCTTTATTTATTCTTAATTCTACTAATCTTGGTTCAAAATAGATTGGAAGTGTTGCCCCATCTCTTAGGGACTGTTCAAAAGAATAACGATTCATGTAACCGTTTTTATCTTCTATTGCTCCAAATGCCCAAAAAGTATTTCTATCTCTTTTATTTATTGGAGTACCTGTAAGACCAAATAAAAATGCGTTTGGCAAGGCTTCTCGCATTTTGTTACCAAGATTGCCTTCTTGTGTTCTGTGAGCTTCATCAACTAACACAATAATATTACTTCTTTCATTTAGTACCCCTTCAGCTTCTGCAAATTTATGAATTGTTGTGATTATTATTTTTCTAGTATCTTGTTTTAGGAATTTTTGTAAATCTTCTCTAGAATCAGCAATGACCATATTTGGTACATTAGATGCATTAAATGTGGCAGTAATTTGAGAGTTTAAATCAACCCTATCAACGACTACAATAACTGTTGGACTTTTGAGTTTTTCTTCTTGTCTTAATTGCATCGCTGCATAAACCATTAAAAAAGACTTTCCCGAGCCTTGGAATTGCCAAATCAAACCCTTTTTTATTTTACCATCTATAACTCTTTTAACAATCTGTTTTGCTCCTTCATATTGTTGGTATCTTACCATTATTTTTATTTTTTGGCCACCCTGAGTTGTGCTATATAATGTAAAATTTTGTAAAATATCTATGATAACTTCTGGATTTAACATTCTACTAACGGAATTTCTTAATTCCTCTAAATCTTCAAAAGCAGTATCGTCAGTTTTCTTCCATGGTTGCCAATTTTGTAATGGTAATTTAATTGAACCTACTCTGTAAGTTTTACCCTCTGTTGCAAAACAAAACATATTTGGAACAAATAATGCGGGAGTATAATTTTGATAGCCTTCTAATTGCAATGCTCCATCAACCCAAGATATTGCAGGTCTTACTGGAGTTTTAGCCTCCCCTATAATTAATGGAATACCATTTATTAATAAAACTAAATCTGGTCTTATGTTCTGACCTGATGTGAATGAATATTGTGTTGTTACAACAAAATTATTATTAGCAATATTATCAAAATCTATTAATCTTACAGTAGTATGTTCACTATTTTCTCCAAATGGCATTGTTTTTTCATTTCTCAACCATTTTGTAAACTCTTCATTTGTTTTAACAATGCCTGTTCCTCTAACTGAAATAAGAATTGCTCTCAACTTGTATAATACTTCTTCAGCTCTTTCAGGCTTTTCAGCTATTTCAGGATTCAATTTTATTAATGCTTGTTTTAAATGCTCTTCGACTAAAACATCGGCATCTTGCCTTGGCAAATGCTCTTTTGGAATATATTTCCAACCCATTTTAACAAGTAAATCTCTTACATAATGTTCAACTGTGTTTTGTTCATTAAATACCATTTTAATCTAACCTCAACTCGCCTTTTAAAAGTTCGTTGGAGAGTTTATTACGAAGATTTTTTAGTGATGCTTTATTTTTATTTACATCTGCAATCAGCTTATTTAATTTATTGGTTGTATTCAAAAGAATTTTCTGTTCACTTATTGAAGGAAGATATATTTCATAATTAGAAATTATTTCTACGGAAGTTCTAGGCATTTTAGTTCCAAATCCTAATCGAGTATTATAATCAATGAAGTCTTTTGTTCTTATATGTAACATTAGAAAATCATTTGTTGTTTTATCATTTGCATTAATAACTAAAATTTCAGTTGTGCAGATTCCATCGAACGATGCAATAACTGCTTTATCAAGATATGGTCTAAGCTTACCATATAATATGTCTCCTTTTTTGAATACGGAAGTAACGCTTTTAACATTATTTGCATCTGAAAATTTATTACAAATACTTACACCTGAATCAATATGCTCTAATCCTAGATATTTTAAATTCCCATATGGTGCTTGAGACTTCTCCTTTGAAAGTTTGATAATTTCTCCAAATTTAGTTAATTTACCGCCTTTTTTTGGTTTTAACAAATTAGTTATTATTTTATCTTGAAAACTTCTTAATTTTTGAAGATATATTTCTAATTTAATTATGCTGTTCTCAACACCCCATAACACTTCATTAATCTTCTTCTGTTCAACTAAAGGCGGAAGTAAAAACTCGTAATTTGCTATATCTTTCCAATTAAGGAATGGATTTGTTGAACCATGTGCATTGTTGCAAGTATGTTTTACAAAATCTTCTGTTTGAATTACAAAAGGTAATAATGATTGTAATAATTTTGTTTCATTCGCTTCCATAACAAAGCTGACATTAGAACAAACTCCTTCAAAATTTACCATTCCACCTTTACGTAATCTTGGATTTCTTGTAACATAAAGAACTTGTCCTGGCTTAAATCTCATGTGAAATGCTGAACCAATAACTTCTTCATTTCCTTCAATAGGCGCTGATTTTGTAACTCTAATTTCGCCTTCATCAAAATGTTCTCCACCAATATATCTATTAAAAATCCATTCTTCTCTGTTTGAAACTTTATCGTTTATTTTACTTACGACATCTCCAAACTGAACTTTTTTCCAGCTATTAGGAATTTTCATTTCAATACCTCCTTAATAGCTTCGTTCATTTCTTTTGTTGATTTTTCAAGTTCTTTTATACTATCCTTCCATTCCTTAATGTAAGTCTTTAGTGGAGTTTCCAATAATGAATTATCAACATATCTTTTTTCTTCAACATATAGTCTTAGATTAAGATTAAAGTCATTCTTTCTTACTTCATCCAAGTCAACAACTTTTGCAAAACCTTTAATGTCTTCAAAACCTTTGTAAGCATCATGTATCTTCTTAATATGATGTGGTTCTAAAAAACTCTGTGTTTGTTTTCTTGTAATCTCTGCTTTAGCATCAATAAATAATATTTTTCCTTTTTTACTCTTTTCTTTATTAGTTTTACAGAATACTAAGCATGATTCCATTGATGAATTATAAAATAAATCTTTTCCCAAGCCAACAATACACTCAATCAAATCATCTTCAACTATCTTTTGTCGCATAGATTTTTCTGCATCTCTTTCAAGTATTCCGTTAGGATATAATATTCCACATCTCCCATTTTTTTCATCCATAGAACATATACAATGTTGAAAAAAAGCATAATCGGCATTACCTGCAGGAGGAACACCATATTTATTTCTCCCCCAAGGGTCGTGTTTCCATAGCTCTTTATTCCATTTGCTGATTGAATATGGGGGATTAGCTATAACAATATTAAACTTCTTTAGTTTGTCATTCTCCACAAAGGCGGGATGTTTTAATGTGTCTCCTCTAACAATATGAAATTCATTAAATCCATGTATGAACATGTTCATTCTCGCAATACCTGAAGTTATTAGATTAATTTCTTGCCCATATAATTTTAAGCCACGATACTCTTGACCCTTTTCCTTAACAAGCAATGCGGAATTAAGCAACATACCTCCAGAACCGCAAGTTGGGTCGTAAATAGATTCTCCCGGTTTTGGATTCATAATTAGTGCCATTATTCTGACTACAGTCCTATTGGTGTAAAATTCAGCAGCAGTGTGTCCACTATCATCTGCAAATTTCTTTATTAAAAATTCATAAGCAGTTCCAAATTCATCTTGAGGCACATTTTTAGTAGAGAGATTTAAACTCGAAAAGTGTTCAATCAAATTAATTAATATTGAGTCAGAAAGTCTTTCCTTATTTGTCCAATTGTTATCTCCAAAAATACCCATTAACTTATCTGGATTAGCTTTCTCTAGATTCTCCATTGCATTTTTAATAGCTCTTCCAACTTCTTTTGTAATTTGTCTTACATCATTCCAATGGTATCCTTTAGGAACTTGAAATTCGTGTTGTTCTGGATATGAAGCATATTCTTTGTCTCCTTTAGATTCAGCAAGAGCTATTTCATACTCTTCATCATATGCATCAGAAATTCTCTTAAAAAACATCAATGGAAAAATTATACTTTTGTATTCGCTTGCATCAATTACTCCTCTAAGTATATTCGCAGCTTGCCAAAGATATGATTCTAGTTCTTGGGCTGATATTGTTTTTGTCATTTCATATTACCTTGTATTTTGTTAAGGTTTTAATCATTTTTTCTTGCGATTTTTCAAAATCTTTTTGAGTATTGAGCATTTCAGTATATGCTTCCTTTAATGTTATTTTATCTTCTTCATCCAGTTTTACAACATACCTTGAAATATTTAAATTAAATTCATTCTCTTCTATTTCTGATAGTGAAACAATTTTACTTATATTTTCTATATCTTCATATTTATTGTACCATTCAAGAATTTGTTTTGCATGTTCTTCCCGAAAGAAATTTTGATTTCTCCCTTTAGTAAATAATGCAGAACCATCAATAAACTGAATCTTATTTTGCTTTTTAGCATCTTTCTTTTGTTTGAATATTAATATACAGGCACTAATTCCTGTTCCATAGAAAAGATTTGGTCCAAGACCAATAACTGTTTCAAGTAAATCTTTTGTTAAAAGTTCTTTTCTTATTTTGCCTTCAACCCCCCCTCTAAATAAAGCACCATGTGGCAAAACTATTCCCATTCTTCCATTTGGATGTGCCATAGAACAAACCATATGTTGGACCCAAGCAAAGTCACCACTATTGTCTGTGGGAGTTCCAGCAATATTTCTACTAAACTGATCATGAGACCATTCAACGGCACCCCAATTTTTTAATGAGAATGGTGGATTAGCAATTACAACATCAAATTTAGACAATAAATCCCCTTCATGGAAAGCTGGATTTCTTAGTGTATCTCCTCTAATTATTTGAAAGTCTTCAACCCCATGTAAAAACAAGTTTATTCTGGCAATAGCAGAAGTTGTTAAATTCTTTTCTTGACCATATAGTTTAAGTGTTCTAACGTCACCCCCTTTATTTTTTACAAAGTTGAATGCTTCTAAAAGCATGCCACCAGAACCACAAGCAGGGTCATAGATTGTGTCTTTTTCTTTGGGTTTTAGAATATTACCCATTAAATGAACTACCGCTCTAGGAGTATAGAACTCTCCGGCGGTTTTATTAGTGAGGTCAGCAAATTTCTTAATAAGATATTCATAGGCTTGTCCCAATATATCTGGTTCAACATTTTCCTTTGAAAGATTCTTTGTAGAGAAATTTTCAATCAAATTAATCAATAACTCGTCAGACAATCTTTCTTTGTTTGTCCAATTTACATCACCAAAAATACCATATAATCTGTCCGGGTTTGCAGTTTCTATAGTTCTAAAAGCATATTGAATTGCTTGACCGACATTTTTAGTATTTGCTCTAACATCTTTCCAATGAGCGTTATCTGAAATAATAAAAGAAAAGTTTTCAGGATAAGATGCTGCTTCTTCATCACCATCAAATTTTTTTAGAGCAGATTGATATTCTTCATCATAAACATCAGATATTCTTTTAAAAAATAACATTGGAAATATATATGCTTTAAAGTCTGCATTATCTATTGGACCCCTAAGTATATTTGCTGCAGCCCATAAGTATGATTCTAACTCTGAAAGTGTAATCTTTTCGACCATTTTATTATTTTAACCATCCAGGTAGTAATTCTTCTTTATTACTTGCTTTCAAATTACAACTTTGATGGGCACAAGTGCCGTTTCCAACAGTCGTTTTTCCACCCTTGCTATATGGTTTAGGTCTATGATCTGCTTCAAAATCTACCCAATCGACGTGTTTACCACAATGCCAACATATCTCTTTATCCCTTCGATAAATAACAAGTCGCTGTTCTTCTGTAAAATTTCTGTTATTATCAAAGATTTCTAAATTTGGATTTTTAAGCATAAAATATTTTAGTAAAATTTTGTGTCTCCCATCTATCGATTCCAAACTATCTGTCCTGCTACTGATAAATTGTATAAAATCATCAAAATCGAGGTTTCTTTTGTCATCAGATATTTTTTCTTGGTCTCGATAATTTGTTAAATCATTCCAAAAACCAATCAGGAATTTTTTAAACAAATCTTTTTTGTCTTTAATCACAAATTTGTCAATCATTTGAGAAAGCATCAAATATAAAGATATTAGATTAAATCGTTTTAATTCCGGCACTTTATTCTCCTCGGAGAATATTTCACCCATATAATCTAAAACTTTTTTAAATTTCTTGGCGACGGTTCCATTAACATCAAAGTCCTTTTCCTCTTTGTACATCAAATCCAGATATTTCCCTTGGGTGTTGGTTGTTTTTCCTTCTAGCTCTAGTTTAATACATTGTGCTAAAATTTGCTCGTAATCTCTGTGTTTATTTTTAAATGTCACTTTAGAAAAAATATTATGGTTTGTCATATTAACAATATATTTTGAAAGATTTCCTCCGATATTCATTCTTTTCTCTTGGGACTTCAATGTTGTTCCGTTGTTGAGTCGTAAAAATAAGTCCTGAATCGCTTCCTCATCTGCATCTTCTATTATAACGATGGTCAGCTCATAATTATATATTTCATCCTTCAAATCTTCTGGCAGTTTTTCATAAGTTTTATTTGCGAATTCTGGTGTGAATTCTGAATTCAATTCTAATTCATTGTTTAAAAATCTAAAAATTGTTGTTAGTCTCTGTTGGCCATCCACAACAGAATAGTCATAAACACCTTCGTTTTTTACATCCCAAAAATATAATTTTGGAATATCTAAACTTTTAATTAATGTATCAATCAAAAATTGTTCTTGCTCTCTCGTCCAAACAGAACCCCTCTGAAACCTTTTGTCAGATAAATTTATTTTATCCTTCATTCTGTGATATATTGAACCGATTGTTCTTTGTTTGGGATTTGTTTTCATTTTTCTATTAAGACTCCTTTTACTTTTTTATAATCACTTTTGTAATCTAATAATTTTTAATCTCTCCTTTTGGATAAGCTTAATCTATAGGCTTTTTCCCTATCAGTAAGACTTATTATATCTTCATCAACTTCTTTTTTAAGGACCTTTGGGCTTAATTTAAAATAATTAAGAGATGAAAATTCATCATAAATTCCTTTATCCTTAATTAATTTCAACAATTCCTCTTTCTTATCATCCGGAAAAATAATTTTATCATATTCTTTTACAGAACATCTCTTATCAGTTCCAAAAACCACATCAATTTCTTTTTGTTTAGCAAATTTGATAAGATCTTCTTTTATTTCTTCTATTTTTTCTTCAGCATGTTTCTTAGTTTCTTGTAACTTAGAAAACTCATCCACTAACTTTCCACCATAATCTTCAGAAAATTCTTTTTTACTTTCTTCAACTTCAAATTTATGTTTCCAAGCAGGACATATTGGTTTATATTGACAATAATCACATAAAGAACTAACATTTGTTGGGAAATTATTACAAGCTTCTATTTCCTTGATTAACTTTTCAATTTGTTTTTTTAATTCTTTTAACTGTTCATCATTTCTTTCAGAAATCATTTCTTTATCAAAAGCTAAGAAATACCACACTAATTTAACAGACTTAGCATCAGGATATTTTTGCTTGACCCATAAAGAATACATTGCTAACTGATGGTCTTCATCTAATTCTTCCTGTGCTTTTAATAAATTATTTGTTTTATAATCACAAACATAATAATTTCCTTCTTTATCACAAGCTAAATGGTCTATCCTTATATGATATTGATATCCTTCAGACAGATTCATTCTATCTTGTGTTTCTATAGCTATAACCGTTCTATGATTAAATGGTTTATAATGATCATAATAATCTGCTATAAACTTTTTACTCATTTCTTTATAATTTTTAGCTGTATATTCATCTTTAACAATGAAAACCTTATCATGCCAATTCTCATCCCAGATTTTTTCAAAAAATTGTAGTAATTCTTCTTTAGTATTTAATTTTTGGAATTTTAAATCATTATATAATTTCTCTAAAGCCTCATGGACACGTTTTCCCATAAAGATTTCAATACTTTCTAAATCACTTTTTATTTTATCAATATATTGAAGTTTATATTTATACTTACATTGTTGAAATGTGCCAAGTTTTGAATGAGAGTAAGTAGTCATTTTAATTATTTAAAAGAATAATCCTCCCAATCTCTGTGAGCTTATTTTCCTTATTCAAAAAGCCGTCATCTCTTAATTCTTTCATATGAACATATACGGTTGGAGCTTTGATCTTTAGTTTCTTTGCAAGTTCAGATATTGAGGTAATGTTCTCATCAATTTTTTGTAATAATCCTTTTTTTTGTTTTGATAATTTAAGTTTTACGAGAGGTAATTGAATTGGTGTATTTGTTTCTTCAGTAATATAATATGCAGAACTAACTAATTCTCTTTTAACATAAGCACCAAATAATAAACCTAAACTCATAGTTTTTCTACCTTCTGAAATATGAACTATTATCTCATTTCCTGTTTCTGATTCTATGATATCCATTACAGACTTTGCAATTCCTACTATATCATAAATCTTAGTTGGAACAGTTTTATATTCTAAATTAGGGAATATTTCTTTGATCATATTAATAGAATTATTTCTTATATCTTCAACAGGTTCATCTGCAATAAAAAAGACTTTATTAGGAGAAAATAGTTTTATAGCCTGTATAACAGCAGACCCTTTCCAAATTGTAGATATTAATACTTTCATTTAATTGATTCCTTCTTCAAAAAAGAAGCATAATAAGTTATATAAATATTTCTATTTTAGTCTAAATCTTATATTATTACGTAAAGAAGTCAATAGAAAACTATATAAATAAGTTCAACCCTCTAATACCATGCAAAAAAGAGGTCAAGAGGATAGAGCTATTAAAAATGGTAGAAATTATACCCATTACAGAGGTAAACAAAAAGAAAATGATTGGTGTTGCTCAAAGCATACCAACAAAGTTTGTAGTAGTGAGATTGTTAGATATAATTTCGCATATAACTTTAGAACTCAAGAGTGTTTTTTATGAGATCAGGAATGTTGGTGGGATTCACAATTATTTAAACTATCATGGAATGATAATTCTATCGTTGATTGTAAAAGATGATATGCTTTCTAAACTGACCCCCTCAGATTATGCTTTCATTATAAATACCTTAAAACCAAATTTTTATACAACGCCAGATTGTGAAACTTATGAGGGAGAGCAAATCGTATCTATCGAAGAAATTAAAAAATCGTTGTTCCAAACTAAGGAATTAATAGAGCGATGTCCATTTAGTTTTCCAATTGGTCACGTTAAGGGATGCAATGAATGGATAATAGAGAAGCATGTAAAAATATTGAAAATGTTTGGAATAAAAGATTTTATTTTTCATACCCGGGATTTTTTTAGATCTGGAGATAGAAATATGATCAACAAAGCTAAAAATTTTGCATTTAAAATAAGACCGTATGCGAGATATTTGCTTCTTTATGGAATGGGTTCGCAAAATAATTTATTAGAATTTTCATTTGCCGATGCATACATTACAAATACACATCTTGTCACCGCATTAAATGGAAAAAAATTTGTTGGGACAAAGAAAGTAAAATACTCCGGGAAATACAACACTAAAATTGTTAAAGAAAATCTCATTGAAATATTTAACAACATACAAAGATTAAATGAACAGAAAAAATTATTTGAAGGAGGTGTATGTTTATGGGAGGAGGTCCAAGAGGAACCCGTCAGAGCTATAGTCAAACAACTAAAAATGCAATAAATAAAAAAGTTTCAAGTTATAATGGGGATGGAGAAATTCAGAAAACTAGAAAAAAAGTATTTATTAGCTTTCATATAGATGATGAATATGCAAAACAGCTATTGACCCACCAAGCAAAAAGTGATAAATATGATTTAGATTTTATTAATTATGCAGTAAATGAGCCATTTGATGAAAAATGGAGGACCCAATGCAGAGAAAGGATTGCTATGACGTCTACAGTAATAGTTTTAATAGGACCTGAAACACATAGTAGAGACGCTGTTAACTGGGAGATAAATGAAGCTTATTCGCAAGAAAAAAAAGTAATTGGTGTAAGGGTTCATAGATATGAGAATCATAGAATTCCTCAACAAATGAGAGATAATGGAGCCAGAATTATTAATTGGGATATAGATGAAATCTCAAATGAGCTAAATAGTGATTAAATATGGAAGCAAAAAATTTGATAAATAAAAAGTATAAAAAGGATTTTCAAAATCATTTATTGGAGCAATATAAGATATATGTAAAGAGTGCAGATGATGTTAGCTCTAGAAGATTGATATCAAATAATTTTTATTTAACAATAAACTCCATTATATTTGGTTTGGTAAGTTATTTTTCAGTTATGAATAGAGACAGGATATTAATTTTATTATCCTTAGTTGGAATTATTATATCTGTTTCTTGGTATCTAAACATTAGGAGTTATAGAAAATTAAATTCTGCTAAATTTAGGGTTATACATAATATAGAAGAATATTTGCCAATAAGACCTTATACTATAGAGGATTACCATATTAACAAAAATTATAAAACAACAATTACAGAGGCTTACATACCATTAGCATTTATGGTTTTATATTTAATATTACTTTATGTTTATGGTTAGCTACATTAGTTTGGTCTACGATCTCTAATTTGTCTGTGAACGGTGGAGATTTAAGCATGTTATTAGCTGGATTAAAATAATAAGATTATATTTATATATCTAAAGATCTTGTATTAAAGTGAGGCGAATAAAATGGATAAAACTCAAAAACTCTTTTCCGAGATTATGAAAAGAGATGAAAATGAAAAAGAAAAGATTTTAGAAGAATTAAAAGAATTAGCAAAGGAATATAAAAAAGAAACTAAAAAAAGACAAGTTATGCTTAAAAGAATTAATAAAAAACTTAAAAAGAGATTCAAAAAAGCAGTAAGAAAACACTCAAAACTTCATAGAAGTGAATATTAAAAAGATTTTTAAATTATAAAATCTCATTAACAATAATGGTTAGCAATACAAACACAATAAGTGGAGCGGCAATGTCTGTTCTATTAGGGGTTATAATAATTATTGCTCCATGGGTATTAAATCTTGGTTTTAGCTATAAATTTATTTTAGGATTATTTGGTATCTTTCTTATATGGGTTGGAGTAAAACATTAAAATGATTAAAAAGAAAGAAGAAAGTTTTGTTGGTTTTATGAAAAAACTTGGATGGGTTTTGGGTCCAATCCTTGCTGTTGCATCCATTACTAAACTTATTTTTAACGATAATTATTATATAAAAATAGCCGTAGCTATAACAATTATACTTTTATATATAATCTACATAGAAATGAGGATTAAAAAATTGGAGAAAAATGCCAGACTTAATTAAGATAGGGGCGCTAATTGGTGCTATTATAGGATTGTTTAGTAATGGAATAGAAGGAGCGATAGCTGGCACAATCGTAGGAGCAATAGTTGGAGCAATAATTTCTAGGATTCATTAATCTTTATTCTTAAATATTATTTTAATAATAACAAGTTTTATATATTACCATACTATACAAATATACATCGTTAAAAAGATATATCGTTACGGTGCAATCAAATCAGGATTCTAAGTGTGTCTCCCACATTCCTTCTTAACATCAATGTATTGTAAAATAGTCTGAAAAATATTGGTGATATTATAATTTAAATTGTTCTATCACAATTTCAAACATTTTTTGGCAATAACTCTTAATGTTCTTTTGGTTGTGAAGATCAATAGCTTCATAATACTTTTGTCTTAGTTTTACTGGAACAAAAATTTTTGGATATTTTGTTTGCATTAAAATCCAATTCATTAATGCTCTTCCAGTTCTGCCGTTTCCATCTTCAAATGGATGAATCTCCACAAATCGTGCGTGTATCAAACAAGCTAATATAAATGGATGAATCTTTTTCTTATTCTCATTATAAAATCTAATCATCTTTCTTAATAATGGTTTAACTTCTTCTGGTTCTGGCGGTATATGTTCGGCCCCCTCAATTTTAACTGGAAAAAAGCGTACTCTTCCAGTATAAATTACTCCGGTATTTTTAGTTAATATCTCATTTAATCTTTCAATAAACTCAATCGTAAGTTTTCCTTTATATTTTTTAATAAATTCAAACGCTTCTCGCCCATTAATAGCTTCATTATAGTCTTTTGGTGGAGCTCCAGAAGGGATTTGTTTTTCTTTAATTATTAAATAAGTATCACGTAACGTTAATCTATTTCCTTCAATAGCATTAGAATTATAAGTAAATCTAATTAAAAAATCAGCTTCTTCTTTCTCAGCGATTGTTTTAGGTATTTGTTTAAGATGATTATTGTATACCTCTCTGAAGTCATCAATTACCTCCAGTTTATCAGCATCTAAATAATCTTCATTGTAAACTTTATATTCCTCTAACTTAAGCTTTTTTAGTTTATCTCCTATTTCTTCTCTTGTTGGCTTTTTTTCTCCTAATTTAATCCTTATTTTCTTCCACTTATTTTCTCCTATTCTTATAGTTTTTCCAAGATAGTAAAAAGTTTTTTTCCCTGACTTGATTTTATCGACATACACCATACTAACACTATTGTCCACATTATATATAAATGTTTCTATTTTGTGGACAATAAAATATGACAGCAAGTTTTAAATATTTTTACATATTACTATGCAAATATATGGCGTTAATATATATTGTTACGGTGCGATTGAATCGGGTTTCTGAGTGTGTCTCCCACACTTCTTTAAAGGGATATATATAACTCATAAAAAGGGGACTCTTTTGAGATAAAAAAGCTTTGTGCTTTAAAATGAATTTTTTAATGGGTTAAAAATAATCTTTATATATATAAAAGATATTCTCTAAATATGATATTATATGATTTTTTAATATTCCTATTTTCATTAGTTATTTTAATAAAGGGTTCTGATTTTTTTGTAGAACACTCAGCTAAATTAGCAAGACGTATTGGGGTCAGCGAATTTGTTATAGGGTTAACATTAATTTCTATAGGCACTTCATTACCAGAATTAGCCACTTCTATATCGGCCTCATTTTCAAAAGAATCTGGATTAATTATTGGAAATATTGTGGGGAGCAATGTAGCAAACATTGGTTTAGTTATCGCAATAGGAACTTTATTATTTGTTATAAAAACAAAAGAAAAAATATTTATTAGAGATAGTAAATTTTTAGTGGTGATAACCCTTTTATTTGTAATCTTAAGTATAGATGGAGTAATTTCATTTATAGACGCCACTTTATTTTTAATAATATTCGCATTTTATTTAATACATCTATTCGGAGCTAAAGAAGAACAGAAAGAAATATATTATAAAAAATTATCAAAAAGAGAATTAAAAAAGGATTTAACTAAAAGTATCTTATTTATATTACTTGGAATTCTTGGTTTATATTTTGGAGCCGGTTTATTGATACCAAGTGCAATAAATATTGCCAAATTCTTTAAGGTTCCTACAGAAATAATTGGAGTTATTTTAATAGCAATTGGAACTTCTTTGCCTGAGTTATTTGTTACAATAACGGCAGCAAGAAAAAATTTAGAAAAAATATTGGTCGGAAATATAATTGGGAGTAATATCTCAAACCTTTTATTAATTATTGGCATAAGTGGGGTAATAAATCCAATTAAAGTTAGTAATTTTGCTTTAATTTATTTAATGCCATTTATGTTTGTAATGACAATATTATTTTTTATTTATATAAGAAAGAATTGGTCAGCCCGTCTGATGCAAGGAATTAGTTTATTAGCACTTTATTTAATTTTTATTTTAGGATTATTTTTTATTAAATAAAAATAATTCTAATCCCAATTCAAATTAATTCCACATCCACCACAAATCTTTTGTTTATACTTAACCCCTCTTCCACAGTTATCACATGTGTATTCTGTAAATAAATGCGAGAAATTAGAATTACAGCCAGGATATTTTTCGACGAGAAGAATGGTCTACCGAAAGGTTTATATAGTCAACATTAAGTTTATATTTAAATTTTATTATATAACCATTTTAGGGGGGTAAAATGCACCAATACATAAAAAAATGCCCTGAGTGTGGCGGAATTCATTTAGTTCTTAATAAAGAAAAGGGTGAAATGATATGTAGGGACTGCGGTTTAGTTATTGAGGAAAAGATGATTGACTTCGGCCAGGAATGGAGAGAATTTGATCCTGAACAGGCTGATAAACGTAGAAGAACAGGTGCTCCCAGTACATGGACCAAATTTGACCGCGGATTAGGAACAGATGTAGGCCAAAAAGGTGATATTTACCAATTAAAGAGCAAAGAAAGAAACAAATTTTTTAGATTAAGAAAGTGGCAGCACAGAATAAGTACTGCAATTGAAAGAAATTTAAAATTAGCCCTGGCTGAATTAAAAAGAGTTTCTTCATATTTAAAATTGCCAGCATCTGTAGAAGAGGAAGCTGCAAGAGTTTATACTTTAGCTGTTCAAAGAGGTCTGGTTCGTGGAAGATCTATGGAAAGTGTTGTTGCGGGTGCATTATATGCTGCCTGTAGACGTCATGAAGTTCCAAGAACATTAGACGAGTTAAGTGAAGCAAGCGGTATTGACAAAAAAGAAATCGGAAGAACTTACAGATTTATTACAAGGGAATTGGGAATTAGAATTCTTCCTAGTAATCCAGTCGATTATATTCCAAGATTTGCTTCAGCATTGAAATTAAATGCAGAAACTCAAAGCAAGGCTGTTGAAATTCTTGAAAAAGCTCAGAAAGAAGAATTAACCTCAGGAAGAGGACCTACAGGAATTGCAGCCGCTTCATTATATGTTGCTGCTTTAATCAACAATGAGAAAAGAACCCAACGTGAGGTAGCAGACGTTGCAGGAGTTACAGAAGTTACAATCAGAAACCGTTATAAGGAATTGCTTCGCGAATTAGATTTGAAAGACGAAATTAAGAAGAAATTCTTAGACGAGGAAGAATAAATTTCTTTTTTTATTTTTTAAAATGTTAGCCCCAGACACAAGATATAGGTGTCCAACCGATTCAAGGTTAGATTTTATTACCATCTTTTCTTTAACCGACTTAATAATAACTGAGAATAATCCAACCCCGGGTCAGAAATTATACTACAACTATATAGAGAAAGCATATTCAGAATTCGGAGAATCCTGGGAGGAAATTAGAGGATATTTTGTAAATCACTGTATTGAATGTGAAACATGTCAGAAGATATATAAAGGAATCTATGAAGATCATAGTAAAATCAGAGATGCACTTGCCCAAGCAATTTTATTGGATGATGCAAAGAAAAATTTAGGTTTAATTTAAATTTTCAAACTCATTAAATCCTTTGCTAATTCAACATTGCTAAATTCTTTTTACCATGATATGTTTGTACTACCAACCGAAAGGTTTAAATATCAGTTCTTTGTTAATAATACCAACATGATTGAAGACGAATTAATAAAAAATGTAAAAACCATCTTGAAATCTGCAGATTTAGTTTATACCAATAAGGACTATACATCTGCTACAATACTGTATTTTAAGGCAATTTTTTCAATTTTAGACTTTATAATTTTAGGAATAAAGGGAAAAACTCCGAAAGATCATACAGAAAGGTTTAGAATTCTGCAACAAGATTTCCCAGAATTATACGCCTCATTAGATAAATATTTCAAAATTTATAGGGATACTTACTCAATTTCAATAGATAAAGAAACCTGCGATTTAATAAAAGAATATGTCAAAAGAACAGCTAAAGAATACAAAATTGAAGTCTGAACTTAAGGATTTTCTCAAAAAAAACAGGCATATTTTATTAGATATAATTATTTTCGGTTCTTTTATAAAGGGAAAGGAAAAACCAAATGATATTGACATATTAATTTTATATAAAGATAAAAAAGATTTGGATAAGGAATATGAGCTGAAAAAACTTTTAGAAAAAAAAGGTTTTGATGTTGATTTGAATTCCAGGAATTATAAAGAGCTTTTTAACGAAACTTTTAAGGCAAGAGAGGGAGTTTTAGCAGAAGGCTTTAGTGTTCTTAATAATAATTTTTTATCAGCATCTTTCGGCTATGTCTCATTCAACCTTTTCAAATATGAGTTAAGAGGATTTACTAAATCAAACAGAATGAGATTTTATTATAGCCTTTATGGTAGAAACAAAAATGATGGGGGGATTTTAAAGGATTTGAATGTTTTAAAATTTTCTGATACCATCTTATTATGCCCCATACAGAATACTGAAAAAATGAAAGAATATCTTGATTATTGGAAAATAAAATATATCGAGTTTCCAATAATGATGCCGGATAGGCTAAAAAATTTAATTCAAAGAAATACTTAAATTTCCAAACTCATTAAATCCTTGGCTAATTCAACATTGCTAAATTCTTTTTTTGCCTCTTTTAACATTTCACCCAAATCTTTGTATCTTTGAGAAAAGTGCGTTAAAATTAATTTCTTTACCTTTGCCTGCCTTGCTAATTTTCCGGCATCTTTAGAACTTAAATGCTCTTTATCAATTAACTTGTCTTTTTCCAGCCATGTTGATTCTGCAACTAGCAAATCCGCACTTTTAGCTATTGAAATCAATTTTTTATTATAATAAGTATCTAGAATAAAGCAAATTTTCTTTCCTCTTTTTACAAATGTAGCATTTTTGACCTTGATTTTCTTTCCTTGATAAATAATATCTTTTCCTTTTTGCAACTCTCCGAGCAAAGGATGCTGTGTTAACCCAAATTTTTTAGTATAGTCAATATTAATTTTTAACTTATCTTTCTCAATAAAAGAATAACTTAAACAATCTATGCTGTGTTTAACTTTATTTGCCTCTAAATAAAAATCCTCATTATCAAAAAGCTTTCCTTGGTTGGTTTCTCTTAATTCGTATTTGATCCTTGACTTAAAAACCAGTCCTTTCATCATATTTTTAAGGAAATTTTTGCTTCCCCTTGGTCCGTAAATCTCTAATTTTTTTGTATAATTGCTTGCTCCAAGACTTTGCATTAATCCAGGAATTCCCAAAACATGATCGCCATGCCAGTGTGTTATTAATAACTTAGTTACTTTTGTAGGTGAAATTCCGGCATGTCTCAGTTGTCTTTGAGTTCCTTCTGCACAATCAATTAAAATTCCCTCATTCTTGTAACTAATAAAAATCGCGTTCGGATTTCTTTCTTTAGTGGGAAGCATAGCTCCAGTTCCCAAAAATGTTATTTTCATGATTTTATTAAAGAAAAAGGCTTTTAAATAGCTTACTACTAAAACTAGTTATGGCTAAGAAAAAATCCAGGGAAGTAAAAGAGGTTAAGGAAGAAAAAGAAATAAAGAAATTCCAAATTAACTTAGTCGGAGATAGATTAATTGCTGAGGATAAGCATGAAGCCCATAATTTATATGACCAGTCAAGATACGGCGAAATTGTAGATAATAAGATACAATATTCTGTCGTCGAAGGATTATATTTACTTGAGAAAGGAAGGGTCGATATTTTAAATGAGAAAAAGAAATTAAAATTTGATGATTTTTTAAAAGAAGCTGTTAAAAAAGAAAAAAACTTCTGGACAAGATATGTTGCTTATGGGGATATGAGAAATCGTGGTTATATTGTCAAGACAGCCTTAAAATTTGGAGCAGATTTTAGAATTTATGACAGGGGAATAAAACCGGGAGAAGATCATGCCAAATGGATAATGTATCCTGTAAGGGAAACAGATTCATTAACTTGGTATGAATTTTCTGCAAAAAATAGGGTTGCCCACAGTACTAGAAAGAAGTTATTGATAGCTGTTGTGGATGAAGAAAACGACTGCACTTTTTATGAGATAGCCTGGACAAGGCCGTAATATCTTAACCCAAGTCAGGTCGGCATTTAGGCAACATTTTTATATCCTTTCTAATTTTACTAACTTATGCCGATTAACATGCAGGAGCTTAAATTTAAGGTAATTGAGTTTATTAGAATGAGGGGTCCTGTAATACCTGTGCAGGTTTCTAAGCAAATCGGAAGCAATATTTTATTTGCCGGGGCTTTATTGTCTGAATTATTAAGCAACGGAAAGATAAAGATAAGCACAGCAAAAATAGGTGGTAGCCCGGTGTATTATTTTCCTGGCCAAGAGCCCAGATTAAGCATGCTTTACCCGTATTTACACCAGCGCGAAAAACACGCTTACGATTTACTAAGGCAGAATAAAGTTTTGCGCGATAAGGTATTGCAGCCGGTTGAAAGAGTTGCATTGCGTGAAATAAAAGATTTTGCATATCCGATTCAGATTAATGATGAGATATTTTGGAGATGGCATTTGTTAAGCGAACAGGAGGCTAATTTATTTATATCCCAGGTAACTGAAAAAGAAAAACCACAACCAGTTATCCAGGAAATTGTACAAGAAGTAAAAACAGAAATACAAAAACCAGAAGTTATTATGGGGATCAAAGAAGTTCCGGAAGTGCAGGAAAAATTGCAGCCGCAAATTAAAGCCGAACAGCAAAAAGAGATTATTAAGCCCAAACCAGAGAAGAAAAAAGTTAAAAAAGAAACCAAAACAGATTTTATGCTTATATTAAAAAATTATTTTAATACTAAAAACATTAAGGTTATTGAGGAAAACACCGTTAAGAAAGGAAAGGAGACTGATTACGTGGTTGAAATTTCAAGTCAGGTAGGAAGCGTAAGATTCTTCCTAAGCGCAAAAGACAAGAACAAAATAAACGATGCTGATTTAAGCTTGGCACACAATAAATCCCAATTGAAGAAACTACCATTAATGATTTTAACAAACGGGGAGTTAACAAAGCAGGCTAAGGAATATATTAATAATAATTATTTAATTTTTGAAAAGATTTAAAACCCGAGTTTTCTTATAATATTAATATGGAAGAATATTTATTTGTTTTAGGAAGGGATAAAGAACTAAGTTTGCTTGAATTATTATGCTATTTCAGTAAAAAGAATATAAAGTATGAAATGAAAGGTAAATGGATTAACTTAGTCATATTTTCTACAGATAAGAATAATTTTGATATTGATGAATTGGGAGGTACAATAAAAATAGCAAAAATCATTTTTAAGAAAGGAAATGAAGAAAATTTAATGAAATTTTTAAGAGAATTTGAAATCCCTAATAAAAATAAAATTTATTACAGCGTAAATGATGATTTAATCAAAGAAACTCTAAGCAAAAGATTTAAGGAAGAAGAAATTAAAGCTTACTATAAAAGAAATGTCCAGGATCCTAGTGATGCGTTAAAATTAGATTTAGAATTAATTTTCTTTAAGAATTATCTGGCAAAAGTGATCCAGGTTTCTAATCCAAAAATATACAAAAAAAGAGATGAGGTTAGGCCAAGATTTGATGAGAAAAAAGTCATCTCAATCAGGTTGGCAAAAATATTAATTAATTTAAGCCAGGCTAAGAAAGAAATTCTCGACCCTTTTTGTGGCGCAGGCACAATGCTTCAGGAAGCGTTACTGATGAACCTGGACGCTTATGGCTTAGATGTCAATATAAAAGAAGCGAGAGATAATTTGTTATGGTTAAGCAAAAATTTTAAAGTAAAAAATAAAATTAAATTGATTCAGGGAGATTCCAGAAATTTAAGCAGATACATAAAAAATATTGAAGCCGTTGTTACAGAGCCCTATCTTGGACCGTATTTAAAGACTTATCCAAATGAAGAAGAAGCAAGAAATATCATCTCTAGGCTAAACTTATTGTACTTAAGGGTTTTTCAAGAATTAAGTAAGATAACGAATAAAATCGTAATAATTCTTCCGGTTATATTGACTAGAAACAGAAGAAGATTAAACATTGATATTAAAAATTTATTAAGAAACACTAATTTTAAAATTGCAAATTCTCAACTTCCAATTATATACAAGCATAAGGGGTCAATATTGGAAAGAGAGATATGGATTTTTAACAAACAAAAACTTTAAATATAGTATTTTTTGCCTCTATTTCATGGGTAGAATTAAAACAAAACTGGTTAAGAGAACAGGAGAAGAATTGTTTAGAAATAATCCAAATAAATTTAGTGAGGATTTTGAGGATAACAAGAAAGTATTACCTGAATTAACCGAGCTAAATTCTAAGAAATTGAGAAATGTCATAGCCGGGTATGTAACAAGGTTAGTGAGAAAAGGCAAAACTGGGTAGAAAGTATTATAAACTAATTTCTATAATATTAATTAAATCATAAGGGGGTAACAAAAATGACAGATATGGACAGAAATACAGTGTTTGTTGGCTCTCGTCCATTCATGAATTCCAATTAAGTTAAGTCTTTTTGGACACGCGTTATGTAACGGGAGTCATAATGCAGTTTACAACACAGGGTGCAAATGAAGTAAAAGTAAAAGCTAGGGGAAAATTTATTTCAAGAGCAGTTGATATCGTGGAAGTAGCGAGCAAGAGATTTTTAGAGAACACAGTCGGAGTTAAGGACATAAAAATTGACAGCGAAGAATTTGAGAATAAGGAAGGAAAAACAGTCCGTGTTAGTACCGTCGAGATAGTTCTAGCACGCAAATAAAAATTTATTATTTTTTCCTTTATACTCTAATGATACTTCTTAAAATAGTAAAATTTATATAAAAAATGATTGTAGCGAAAAAAATCTTATCCCTTTGTGCAATAGTTGTAATGCTAAAATAAGCAATGGTGACAGGGATTACTGGATCGAACTTATTAGTAAGAGGACAATATTGCAATCATCTTTTTTAAAAAATAATAACATTTAAATATTAATTTTCTTTTTTTAATTTATGTCTTTTGATACAGCTAATTTGATAAATGCCCTGCCCAGGGATAACTTATTTTATTTTAGCTTAATATTAATAGTTGCTTCGGTAATTGCTTATTTTGTTAGATTAATAAAGCAGCCATTAATACTTGCATATATCTTTACAGGAATTATATTAAGCCAGTTTTTAGCAGGATCGAGTAGCATTGAAACAATCAGGTTTTTCTCTGAATTGGGAATCGCATTCTTATTATTCTTGGTCGGCATAGAGCTTAGTTTCAAGGACGTTAAACACGTTGGGAGAACTTCCCTAATAACAGGCATTGGCCAAATAATATTCACCTTTATCATTGGGTATTTAATAACAAAATATTTGCTCAATTTTTCAGTTATTGAATCAGTATATATTTCCATTGCCTTAACATTTAGCAGCACAATCATTATTGTTAAATTACTTTCAGAAAAACAAGACTTGCAATCATTATATGGGAGGATTTCAGTGGGATTTTTATTGGTGCAGGATTTTGTTGCCATAATAATCCTAATTATCCTAGCTGCCTTACAGCAGGGTGCTTCTGTGCAGGAAACAATGTTTTTGGTTATTCTTAAAGCAGCCCTATTTTTATTATTTGTTTATTTGTTCAGCAGATATATTTTGACAAATTTATTCAATAGAATAGCAAAATCATCAGAATTGTTATTTTTAGCGTCAATAGCCTTGCCGTTCTTATTCATAATAATCTCGAGATATCTCGGATTTTCAATTGAAATAGGGGCATTTTTAGCTGGTTTATCACTTGCAAATTTGCCATACAAACTAGAAATAAGCAATAAGGTTAAGCCTTTAAGGGATTTCTTCATAACATTATTTTTTGTAATACTAGGAACACAACTTATCATTAATCAGGCTAATCTGTTGGTTCCCGCGATTCTACTATCATTATTTGTTTTAATAGGAAATCCTCTAATTGTCACAATTTTGATGGGTTTGCTTGGCTATACAAAAAGAACCAGCTTTTATGCAGGATTAACAGTTGCACAAATTTCAGAATTTTCATTAATCTTGGCGTTTTTGGGATTAAAATTAAATCACATTAATGAGAATATCGTATCATTAATAACTTTGGTTGGAATAATTACAATTACATTATCTGTTTATATGATTCATTACAATCATAAATTGTATAATTTTTTGATGCCTTATCTTGGCATATTTGAAAAAAAAGAGACTATTGAAGGTAAATATGAAATCACCGAGAAATTTTCTAAACATACAGTTATATTCGGATGCCACAGGCTGGGCTACCAGATTGTTGATTTACTGAAATCATTGAAAAGAAAGATCATTGTTGTGGATTTCGACCCGGTTATAATTGAAAAATTAAACAACGATAACATCACAGCAATATATGGAGACTTGGGGGATATTGATGTGCTGGAAAAATTGAATTTGAAAGAATCTGAATTTGTCATTTCAACAATCCCGAATCTAGAGGATAATATGAATTTAATTAAAAAAGTTAGAAATTTGAACAATAAAGTTAAGGTTATTGTAACCGCACAGCAAAATGATGAAGCTTTTGATTTATATAAATCAGGAGCAGATTATGTTATATTGCCCCATACATTGTCTGGAGAAAGAGTAGCAGATATATTAAGGATAGCTATTAAAGACAAGCGCATTTTTGACGAAATAAGATCAAGGCATGTAAGAACAATGGTCAGAAATAATTTCTAATGGCACTGAGGAGATTTGAACTCCCAATCCTCGGCTCATGAAACCGATGCTTTGCCAGGTTAAGCTACAGTGCCTTAAACAGAAAAGAATTAATTTATTTTAAAAGACTTTTGATTTTAGAGGCAGTTTTTTCAATTTCCCCTTCACGGTATTCATTTACAACCCATTTTTCAACCTTAACATTATCATTTTCAAATCTGGGGATTAAATGGAAGTGAACATGAGGAATTACCTGCCCGGCGTATTTTTTGTTGTTTTGTAGGATATTTAATCCATTGCCGAATTTGAGTAAAGCCTTGGAAATTTTTTTAATTACCAAAGATAATTTTTTAAGCAAATCATCTGGCAAATCTGTTATTAATTCAAAATGTTCTTTCGGCATAACTAAAGTATGGCCGCCATGCTTGGTAGCAGGCCTGACATCTAAAATTGCCAATACTTCGTCGTCCTCATAAACCTTAATGGCAGGAATTTTATTTTTGATTATTTTGCAAAAAACACAATCTTCCATATAACTTTATCATATTGAATGTTTATAAGTTTTTTTACTCAACCAAAAGGTTTATTATTGGGTTTTCATGGTTAAATTCATGATTAAAGGCCAAAAAGATTCTGTTACGCCTAAACAAGGTTTTATCTTAAAATATAAAGGAACCTGCGACATTAAAAAACTTTACAAATCTTCAAAAGACTGGTTTGCAAAGAATAATTATAAGTTTTCGGAAAAAGAATTCAAGGAAAAATGGGGTCCGACAGGAACAGAGTTCAAAATACACCTGGAAGGCGAGAGGTATGTTGACGAGTATTTAAGTTTTAATATAAAAATCGTGTTTTTTATAATTGACGCAAAGAAAATTAATGAAAAATACAAAGCAAACGTTCACGTGACAGCCAACGCCCATCTTTTATTGGATAGGAAAAATAAATGGCAAGGCAATTCAATAAAATCATTCTTATTTTTTATTTATAATAACTTCATCATAAAAAATAAAATCGAAAATGTTTATGAGGATAAATTATATGCAGAGTTAATGGAGCTCATAAACAATATTAAACAGCATATAAAATTATACTAAAATGGAAGATAAGTATTATGTTACCCCCCCTGGTAGCGTTAAAATAAAATGGGGCGGGCCAACAGATCTTAAGGAATTATACCGGCAAATGAAGATTTGGCTAGAGGATAATGGCTTTGCTACAGAAGAGAGCTTGGAAAAGAGATATGTTGAGGCAATAAAGCCAAATGGAAAGGATCTTTACATTTACTGGGAAGGAGAAAAAAAGATTAGCGATTATTTTACCAATAAAATAAATGTTGAATTCTCATTTGTCGCAATGCAGGATGTTGAAGTCCAGGAAGGGAATATCAAAAGAAAATTAAGCAAAGGAACCCTGGAAATACGGATTACTGCATATGTAGAATACGGGAAAAAATGGGAGTCTGTGGGCGCCTTAAGCAAATTTTATTATAAAATGATTTCTAAACAAAGGCTAGAGGAGCACGCAAAGGATTTCTACAATAAGGTTTACAAGTTCCATACCTTAATTAAAGATTTCATCGGATTAACAAATTAATGCAAAACAAAAGGTTTATTAATTAATTTTCTTTATTTGAATAAATGGCCGAGATTGATTACGTTGTCAGGGAAATAAAATTAAATTATTCTGGTGTTTTAAATTTAAAAGAACTTTATGGATTAATAAGGGCGTGGCTTAATGAAAAAGGATTTTTTGTGATGGAAAAGGAGCATGAAGGAAGTGAAAGTGAGGAAGGAGACAGCATTCGTACAAAATTCGAATCATTCAGAAAAGTCGAGGAGTATACAAAATACTTTATAAAAATCACGATTAAGGCCAATTTTCTAAAGGAGACTACAGAGCAATATTACTATAAGGGGGATTTTACAGTAACTTTTGAATCATGGCTTGAAAAAGATTATGAAAATAGATATGAAAACAAGCCATTAATGAAATTTTTTAAGGGAATTAATGAAAAACTGTTTGAAAAAGGTAGATTTAGTAAATATGAGGATGAATTACGCGATTTAACTAATTCAGTTCATAATGAGGTAAAGGCTTTCTTAAACCTCACTAAGCTATAGTAAATAAAAAAAGGCAACATTTATATATATATTTAACTTGTTATTTTAAAGCCCGCCATGAGAATACTCAATTGAGCACGGCAAAGCCAAGCTATGAACTTGGGAGTTAGTGTAGCGGGCTACAAAGCTTTAATATTAAAGAACAAGACAAAAGAGCTTTACTAATCATTAATATTCATCATATTTGACTTAAAAATGGAAAAAGAGATAAAAAAGAGGATAATTTATTAATTAGGGTAAGAAATAAACTCTTTTAAGCTTGTTCTTTTAAATTCGGAGGTATTAAAATGGGTAAAATTAGCCCAGTAAGTGCTAAATATATTGTTCACTCTCAAATTCAGATTGACGGGGTGGTTGATAAACCAGATGTCATTGGTGCCATATTTGGACAAACAGAAGGTTTACTTGGAAGTGATCTTGAACTTAGGGAATTACAGAGATCGGGCAGAATAGGCAGAATAGAGGTAAAGTTAGAAACAAGAAACGGAAAATCCAATGGCGAGATTATAATTCCAAGCAGTTTGGATAAGGCAGAAACCGCCATTATCGCAGCTGCTTTAGAGACAATCCAGAGGATAGGTCCATGTAATTCTAAGGTTAATGTTCAGAATATAGAAGATGTTAGGATAAGCAAAAGAGATTTTGTCATTGAAAGGGCTAAGGAATTATTAAGAGAATTAACAAGCAAAGTCTTGCCCGATAGTCAAGAAATTACAGATCAGGTTGCACAAAGTGTAAGGATGATGGAAATCACAGAATATGGCATAGAAAGACTAGCATCCGGACCTGCAATAGATGAAAGTGATGAGGTCCTTGTTGTAGAAGGAAGGGCAGATGTTCTTAATCTTCTTAAACACGGTATTAAAAATGCAATCGCTTTAAATGGAACAGGAACAATTCCCGAAACAATAAAGGAATTGGGGAAAAAGAAACTTCTTACTGTATTTGTAGATGGAGATAGGGGGGGAGATCTTATAGTTAAAGGCTTATTGAATTCCGGGGTAGAAATAGACCACGTGATAAAAGCCCCCGACGGCAAGGAAGTAGAGGAAATAACCAAGAAAGAAATCCACAAGGCATTGAGAAGCAAGATTACAGTAGAGCAGATTAGAATGGAATTAGGAATAGCAAAAGAAGTTCAGCATGCAGAACAAACTGTGAAAATTCAGGAAAGAAGAGAACCAGAGATAATTCAGAAGAGAACAGTTAAGCCTGAATTAAGAAAGTTCAAGGATTTGCTAGACGATTTGGTTGGAACTCGCGGTGCCTATATCCTTGATGAAGAAATGAATTTGCTTGGAAAAGTTCCTATAATGGAATTACCGAATGCAATTCAAAATTTAACCTCGCCTTATGCAATTGTCTTCGATGGTTATATTGATAGGGCGATTGTAAGTACAGCAGAAAGATCTGGCGTTAAGTATTTGGCTGGAATGAAATCGAGGGTTAATCCAAGAGAAACAAGAGTTGAGCTAATAACCTCAAGCGATTTCTAATTTTTTCTTTTTTATTTTATTAAAAACCGATATATATATATATATATATATATATATATACCTTAATCCATTTATTACTTATTAATTTAAATACTCGTCGAGGTGATTAAAACGAAAAAGAAAATAATTTATTTAAGTGTTTTCTTAGTTCTAGCTTTATTTTTAATAAGTGCATGTTCAGAGGTTGGAAGAAGACCTCCCATAAAAGAAGATGGTGGGAGTTCTGTTGTTAGTGATATATATGACTTGAAAGTAGGTCAAAGTGTAACTGTTAATGAAGTAAAGATAACACTTATAGATGTCGGTTCTGGGGGCAATATTATAGTTAATGAACAGGTAATCAATGCTGGAAAAAAATCTACAGTTATTAGTCTCATTAACCCTTTCGGAAATCAGTATTATGCGAGTGTAGATGTAACTAACTTGAAGACATATTATGCTGATAAAAAAAGCGATAGAAGTGCAACATTAAAAATAGTAAAAAGTTCATCAAAAGAATTAATTGGTAATCAATATAAATTGAAAGTTGGAGAAGGAGTAACATTAAAAAATGTTGAGTTAGTAGATGTTGGTTCTGGTGGTAATGTAATTGTTTCTGTAAATACATTCTCTTTTTCAACTGATGGCAAAACTATAAAAATAGGTAATCAAAATGTAATCTCGGCTGGAGAAACTATAATAATAAATAACATAGCTATTAAAAATGTTCAAGCTTTCTATGCGGATGTAAAGAGTGAAAGAAGCGCCATCTTGGAAATGAGAGAACTATAACTCCTTTTTTTAGTTAATTAAAAAATACAGACTTCACAAGGTTGGATAATAATCTTGGCTATTAGTTACCTTAACTTATTCTCAGATATGTTACCCTCTGAACGCCAAAGATCATGATTAAGGCTGCTTTATTCCTAACCTGACCTGATTCTCAGGAAGATTAGCTCCAAAGGACATATCGTCTTAGTTTAAGTCAAGACTAGATAACTAAAACCATTACCTCGCCTTGCTTTTCGCTCCTATCATGAAGCCGGTTTATAGTTACAAGGGACGGCTAACCCCCCAAGCTAGTCTGCATTAATCATAATAGAAAATAACTTTTAAAACTTTCTAAATTGCGTTAATCTTCAGATTATTGTCTTTATTCTCAAAATATAAGCTCGCGCCAATTCCCCTGCCTAAGTAATAGAAACTCTCTGCATTTATCTTGCTTAAGACATCAAAAATGCTTTTCCTTTCCTTAAACTCGACTAATTTGGCTTCTTTGGTATTGCTTAGCTCCTTGGCTACTTCAATTGCTGTTTCTTTATCTCCTAAATAATCAACTAAACCAAGCTCTTTGGCCTCTATTCCGAGGAAGAATTCACCTGTTTTAATTCTTGCAGTATTTGTTAAGTTCCTGCTTTCTTTAACCTGACTTAAAAAAATCTGGTCGATCTTATCTATTTTACTCTGGATTAAAGAACGTTCTGCTGATGTTAATTCCCTGTATGGGCTTCCTGCATCTTTGTATTCTCCGGAAACCAATCTTTCATACTTAATCCCGTATTCTCCCATCAGTTCTGAAAATTCCAAATACGATGAAATTACGCCTATGCTTCCTGTTATTGATAATTCATCAGCAACAATTTTGTCTGCAGAACTGGCAATCCAATATGCACCAGATGCACCAACATCACGAATTAAGGCAACTTTGGGCTTATCCAGTTTTTTAACAGCATCTGCGATTTCCTTGCTCGCTAAAACTGTCCCGCCAGGAGAATTAATCTCAAATATTACAGCTTTTATGTTTTTGTTTTCTTCTGCTTTTTTAATAAGGGAATTTATTTTGTCTGACGTAACTGTGACAGATTCAAAAATATTGCCACCCCCGGAGTTGCTTATTATTCCATTTATAGGGATAATTAGTATCTCATCTTCCTGCACTTTTTCAAAATTGTTTAATGAACTGCTTATTGCCAGGCTTATTAAAACCAAGAATAATAAAACCCCCACTATGTAAATTATTTTTTTCATGATATCCCTTCTTTGTTTAAATTTATAAATATTTTGATTAAAAATGAGATTCTAAGCACCCATGTTCAGAACAGTTTAATTCTAAACCAGAAACTTCTTTAAAAAATCTTGCAGCCCTTGCAAATAATTCATATCTTACTTTTTGTATAACCTCCAACGGGAATTCAGAAAGATATTTATCTCCCTCTACAGGACATATTGACAAATATTTTTCAGTTATCTCTTTTATATCATATTGATTTTGCATATTAAAATTACTTTGATTAATTATTTAAATCTTTGGATGGACGGACCGAGAATCGCACTCGGGTCAACGCCTTGCGAAGGCGCTATTCTGCTTCTAAACTATCCGCCCATTGGACCAGTCGGGATTTGAACCCGAAATCTCATCCATGCCATGGACGTATGTTGCCGTTACACCACAGGCCCAAAACTTAATTTAAATTATCTTTCCAAGTTTATTTAAAGCTTTACCATTTAAGAATTCTTTTAAAATTTTATTTAAATCCTTTATCTTAACTCTAATTTGCTTCATCGTATCTCTTTCACGGAGAGTTACTGTTTTATTTTTTAATGTTTTATGATCAATTGTTATCATAGCCGGAACACCAATTTCATCTACCCTTCTATACATCCTCCCTATACTTCCTTTATTATCATACAGGATCTTAAATTCATTTTTCAACAAATTATAAACTTCTTCTGCTTTTTCGGGCAACTTATCTTTGTCTACCAATGGAAATATGGCTGCTTGAATTGGAACTAAATTAAACGGAAGTTTAAACATCTGCCTTTCTTTATCTTCATGGTAAAATAAATCCAATAATGCCCATAAATTCCTGTCAACACCAAAGCTTAATTCCAAAACGTGAGGAATAAATTTCTTGCCGTTGAGATTAACCTCGAGCTTTTCATTGCTTCCTTCCTGATGCTTGGTTAAATCATGCGAACTTCTGTAATGCAATCCGCCGACTTCTTTAAAGCCTTTTAGAGTTTCCAAATCTAATTCAATATCAAAATGCAATTTATTATAAAACGCCCTTTCTTTCTCACTTAATTCCCTGAATCTGAATTTTTCTTTTGGAATTTTTAAAATATCCAAATAAAATTGCTGTATTTTAGCCAGATGATAAACATAAAGTTTTGGCAATTTTAAAATCCTGTTACAATGTTCGCAACTTATTTCCTGTAAATTTTTCTTTTCAGTTAATAATAATCTCAATTTATAATTTTTAAAATCATCCCAGTTTTCTGAATCGTTAATTTTTTCAGGATCAAAAAAAATCTGTAATTCGGCCTGTGTAAATTCACGTAATCTAAAAAATCCCTGTCTTGGACTAATCTCATTTCTAAACACCTTTCCGATGACGGCCAATCCTAACGGCAATCTTTCTCGTAAAGCAAAAAACTCCCTTTTAAAAGACAAGTAAGGTGATTGAGCAGTTTCTGGACGCAGGTACATTACATCCTCTCCTGTTGCCCCAACCTTCAAATCAAACATCATATTAAAGAACCTTACTTTATCTAATTCACCGCCGCATTTTGGACATTTTAATTTATTTTCTCTGATTATTTTATCCAACTCATTGTCTTTTAACCCGTCTGTTTTTGATCCTGTTTCATCCTCAATTAATTCATCTGCCCTAAATCTAAAATGGCATTTTTTACATTCTGTTAAGGGATCTGAGAAATGCTCTAAATGTCCTGAACTCTTGAATACCTCGCGGGATAAGATATTAACATCATCTATCTCATAATAATTCTCACTTAAATTTAAAAAATAATCCCTCCATAAATTCTCAAAATTATGCTTTAACAAGGTTCCAAGATGCCCGTAAGTCCAAAAGCCTGCTCTGCTTGCATAAATTTCACCGGAAGGAAAGAAAAATCCTCTCTTTGTGACAATATTCATTATCTTATCTTGCTTTGTTTCAGGCATAAATAAGTAGATTTAAAAGGGCTTAAAAATTTAACTGATTTTGGGGTTAAGATGTACAAGTTTGATGAAGAAAATTTAATCAGGGAAATAAAGGAAAGAAAAGCCAAGAGAATATTATTGCAGTTACCCGAGGGATTAAAGAAAGAAGCTTCTAGATTAACCAAATTTATTCAAGAGAATTCTAACTCGGAAGTTATTGTAGCGGGAGAACCCTGCTGGGGTGCTTGTGATATTGCATTAGACGAAGCTAAAAATTTGAAAGCCGATTTAATTATTTTATATGGGCATGCCTCTTTTATGAAAGTTGATTTTCCAATTTTGTACATTGAAGCGAGATATGAAGCAAATATTGAAGAATTAATAGAAAGATCTTTAAAAGAGATAAAGGATTTTAAAAAAATAGCTATAGTTTGTTCAGTACAGCATATGCATCAATTGCCGATAACTGAAAAAATATTAAAAGAAAATGATAAAGAAGTTTTTATTCCTCCAAAAAAAGGATTTGCATTTTATTCAGGACAGGTTCTTGGCTGTGAGTATAATGGATTAAAATTAATTAAGGATAAGTTTGATGCAATCTTGGTTATTGGAAACGATTTTCATGCTTTGGGGGCTGCATTGGCAATCCCAAAACCCGTAATCTTAATTGACCCATTTAACAAAGAAGTTTACAGCATGGAGAAAAAACGCGAGAAGATTATTAGACAGAGAATAATTGCAATAAATAAGGTAAGGGATGCAAGAAAAGTAGGAATAATACTCGGGAATAAGCCAGGACAGCATTTCGGCTCTTTTAATTATATAAAAAATGAACTTGAAAAAGATGATAAGGAGGTTGTTTTAATTGTTATGGACGAAATTAATGATGACAAATTAGTTAATTTGTATGATATTCAGGCATTTATTGAAACTGCATGCCCGAGAATTTCAATAGAGGATTATGCGAGATTTTCTAAACCTGTTGTAAATTACAGAGAAGCCTTGGTTGTTATAAATGATTTAACTTTTGAACAATTATTTGAGCAGGGAATTGTTTAAATGTATCGGTTATAATTGAATTTTAGCTTTGCCGATACTTTCTCTTTGATTTAATGTAGTCTTTTAAGTCTTTTCTTGTGGCACACCAAACCCCATTAATTTTTGTAGCTATTAATCTTTCTTGTCTTGCCATTAGACTTAAGTATTCTTGAGAGTATTTTGTTTCTTTGGCCAATTCGCTTAGAGGAATTAATTCGGTTTCTTTTGTAGTAGGTATTAAAGCATTTAAATACAAATTTAAAGACCTTTCGACAGATCTTGCAATAAAATTAAAAAAATCCTTTAGATTACCAAAATGTGCTTTTTCTAAGACATCAAAATATTTCCTTCTTTCTTTATCTAATATGACAATTGGAGGATAACCATTTCGCATTAAAATCAAATTCGTTAATAACCTGGCCGTTCTACCATTTCCATCAACAAATGGATGAATTCTAACCAATTCATGATGAGAATATGCAGCTAACTCTATTGTATTAAACTTTTTGTTGTTTTTAATTTCATAAACTAGATTATTCATTTCAGAATGAACTTTATATGGCGGAGTTGTTTTTAACTTTGATCCAACAATTCTATTTTGAGAAGTTTTATATCTTCCTGCCAAATAATTGGAAATTCCTTTTAATGTTAATCTATGTAATTCTATAATATCTGTTTCTTTTATTTCTTTTCCTTCTTTTATAAGCTCCCCAACCCAAGAAATTGCTTCTTTTTGATTGATTACATCTAAATGTTCTCTTAATGATTTTCCCGAGATTGTTATTCCTTCTTCTAAAATTAATTTAGTTTCATTTAAACTTAATGTATTCCCCTCGATAGCTGTCGAATTATGAATATATTCGATAGTGATTTGTTCTTTAATTAGTTTTAATTGTTCTTTATTTAATGGTCTAAGTGAAACTAACTTTTTTTTCTTTTCTAAAATTCTTTTGTATAATTTTTCATCAATTATCATAAATTTGTTAAGTTCTCGGAATTTATAAATGTATCGGTATCGGCTAAAAATTGATTTATCCGATACTTTTTATTTGAGCAGGGAATTGTTTAGATGTGCTCTGGAAGATGTAAACTATTTTATCTCCTCGTGTTCTTTTATATCCCCGTAAAATACCTTATAATTTACAGTTAATTCCTCCCCCTTTTTGATATTTCTAATAGCGATGGTTATATTATCTATTCCATCATCACAATTTGGTTTATCTGAATGATTAAAGAAACGAGCATCATCACCACAAAGCAAATATTTCTTCCGAATTTTATCTAAAAATATATATCTAAGTAATTGTTCTTGTGATGAAAGGGGAATCTTTTTTAAATTTGATTTAGGAATGTATATATCGATTAAAGAGTCAAACTTCCATACCATTGTTCCTTTAGGTATATTCTGGTCTGCGAAAAGTCCAATTCCATGAATTTTACTTAACCCCAATCTAGTTTTAACTATTAGCATTTTTAACTTTTAATTTTTCAACAACAGTTCTTTTATCAATGATAGCAGAATTTCCAGACGGATCCTCAATAACTATCTTAATAGGCATCTCCCCCAACTCAACTTTCCATAATTTCTTTAATAAATTTTTTGCAGCTTTGCGAACGTCTTCATCTTCTGCAGAATCTCTCTCCTGTTCGATAATTTTTTTAAATCTCTGTAAAACCCCTTCAATGTTCGAGATATAACCTTCAGAAGCAGGACCTGGCTCAACAGACATTTTCAAAGCAGGGACCTTTACAGTCGCCTGTCCACTCTTAACTACTCTCACGTTTAAGTCTTTCTTATTTTTTAATTCAAAGGTATGCCTTGAAGGATCTTTTTGTTCTTCTGATTCAATGTCAGAAACCTTATAATCACAATTCTCGCATTTCATGGACATCAGATAACATTTACCAAAATAAGGGATATCATATTCTTCTTCAAGCAAGGTTAATTTATTTTTATGACATAATGGGCAAGGCCGATTTTTTAATATATCCATAAAACTCAGAATAAAATAAGATTTATAAAGCTTTTTTAAAACAAGAATTACTCTGTTGCTTGAACGTCTTCTGTTTGTGTTGTTCTGTATATCTGGGCAAAACTTGGCGTAACAACAATCCAGTCTTCCCCGAAACCGGCTATATCCCCCTCAATCGCATCACATGTTTTCTTTAATTTATTTACTGCTCTTTTAAGTTCAATTATGTCCTTATCTTTTAAAGGCCTTATATTTATCAAAGCAATTGTTGTTCCTTCTCTCAAAGCATCTAAAGCAGGCTTAATGTCTGCAAAATCCTCTATGAAGAAAGGTCTTACAAGAACTCTGGCTTTAGGACCCTGGTCAACATCAGTATCAATCTCGACATAATCATCCATATCATCAAAATCAGAACTTCCGCCTACTGTCCTCATCACCGTTTCCTTGACTTTTTTATAAATTTCCTTCATTTTTTGTGGCCTCTTAACTCTTTAATAATAACAGCTTGTATATAAATATTTCTATTGATAAACCCCCAGGATTCCTATGATATTTAGTATCTCTACCCTTGTATAAGCAGGCAGGTTTTTATCATTGCTTATGTCATCCAGCTCCTGTAAGACAGAATTTATCTTTAAAGAGAAATCTTTTTCATTATCATTTAAACAGCATATGGCAGAGTCGATTCTCGCCTTGACGTTTCTTGGAACACTCTCGTCCTCTTTTATCAAGTTTAATGTTGATAATATTACACCAATTTGTTCATTCACCATTTTTTATTTTAAATTTTTTAAAACTTCTGCCTGTAACCTTTGTGCATGCTCCTTTAGTTTATCCTCTTGTTTTTCAATGTTTTTGATCCTTAAATCAAAGATTTCTTTTTCACTTTCTAAATCTTTTTTTAATCTTTCTTTGTCCATTGCAACTAAAATGTTTCCAATAATTCTGTAACTTTGCTTTTTTGTTTCGTTTAATTCCTTCAACGCATTTTCATTTTCCAGTAATCTTGCCTGAAAAGTTTGTTTCTGCATCAATAAATTAGATAGATTTTGCTCAATTAATTGTAATTCTTGAACTTTTTTTTCTGAATCTTTATCCATTCTAATCTGCCTTGACTACCGAAGAGATTACCCTCGGTTTGTATAAAATCTTAGAACCACAATAAGGACATCTTACTTTTTTCTTTAAATATTCTGCCTTGATTATTTTTCCGCAATCGAAACATTTATGCACTACCATTATTTAACCTCGTATGCTTTTCCAGTGAATTTTGATTTACAGGATCTACAAAACCAGATTCCTGCTGCCAACCTTCTTACTCTTTTTTTATTGCAGTAAGGGCATTTATGCCACTGTTTTAATTTTTTTTCGATTTCAGTAACTTTTTGCCTTAATCTTCTACCATAACGTGCACCAAAACGTCCACTAGAACCGACCTTTTTTGTTGCCATGTTTTATTTAGTATACAATTGTTTTAAAAAGGTTTCGTAATAAGTGGGGATACCCGGATTTGAACCGGGGTCGAAAGGTCCCAAACCTCTCATCATAATTACTCACCCTAATTTTTGTTAGGATTCCAAGCTAGACCATATCCCCACAGAATAGGATAAGAAAATTTAATTTATAAAACTATTGAAGAATTATTTTTTACCTTTTTTCTCAAATTCTTTAGCGGGAGCTTTTCCACCAACAGCAGGAACTGCAGGGGCAGCTTCTTTACCAGCTTCAACCTTTCCAGCAGGAACTTTTCCACCAACAACAGGAGTTGCAGCAGCTTCCCCTTCTTTAGGAGCCTCTACCTTTGCAACTTCCGGCTTCTTTTCTGCAAGTTTTTCAGCAAGAGCCTTTTCTTTCTCAATCTGTTTCTTAATTTCTTTGTTAACTTCTTCTAACTGTAATTTAAGTTGCTCCAGCCTTTCATTGCTTATTTCTGTTAACTGAGAATCAATTTTATTATTATAAAGTCCAGAATCAATTTCTTTGTTTATTTCAACTGCTTTCTTCCCCTCGACCAAAACACCAAATGAATTGCAGCTTCCCACAACATTTTTTACAGCAGCCTTTAATGTTTTTACAAGCATACCATCTTTTTTCATCAACGCAATTTTAATTACTTGTTCAATCGCAAGATTTCCAATTTTTTCTTTATCCGGCGTTCCTGAACCTTTCTCGGCATTAATTTCTTTTTTGATTAACTCAGAAACAGGCGGACTTCCAATCTCATAATCAAGATTTTTAGAATTTGTGTCAACAACAATCTTAACCGGAATCTTCATTCCCTTAAAAGCATTTGTTTTATCATTAATTGAGCTTACAACATTCATTATATTTATTCCCAATGGGCCGAGTTTTTGCGAGAGCTCTGCATTCGGAGCAGCTTTTCCGCCCTCAATCATCAACTGGATTTTTTCCTTAGTCATCTTCTTCCTCAACAGCTTCCTCGCCTTCCCTTCTTATGACCTTTACAGAGTCCATTTTTACTGTAATTGGAATTGGAACAGCTGCTTCAAGCAATTCAACAACAACCTCTTCTTTCTGCTTGTCAATCCTAGAAATTTTTGCTTTCTCTCTTTTAAACGGACCTGAAATGATCTCAACAATATCATTCTTCTTAATGTTAAATTGGGTTTTTGCCTGTTCAAGCATGTGCTCTATTTCCTGATAAGCAACAGGGCTTGGAAGCAGTCCACGTGCATATGGGACCCCGCGATAAGCATTTTCGGCATCGTCTTTTGTCTCTGCCTCAATGAAGATATAACCTTTCATTCCGTGAGGTCTTACCAGAGAATAGACATTTAAGTTCTTTTTTTTAGCGTTTGAACTAACAAACTCCAGTACCTGTTCTTCTCTGTTTGCCGTTGTTCTCAAAGCAAATATTTTTGTCATTTTATTGATTGAGCGATTAAATGTATCAAAAACCCTATAAATCCTATTACTAATGCCCCGATTCCGGCTACCTTGGCTATTATCTTGAATTCTTCATTGCTGGGTTTTTTAGTCAACCTAAATACCCTGCCACTTTCAACTATAAAATCCTTGATTTTTTGCCTGAAAGTAGGTTTTTGAAATTCCGGCTCAAACATATTTAAAAACTTAAAAAATGCATTTATAAATATAACGATTTATGAGAATTAACTTATGAATTCAATGCCAAGTTCATTTTGAATATCTCTCTTCTTTTTTACATTTCCTCTTTTTGGTCCTAAAATCTGCGGACTCGAAACACCTGTAATGATCAGCATTGCACGAATGGTTTTGTCCATATCTTCTGAAATCTGAGCACCCCAGATTATTCTCGCATCCTCATCTAATTTTTCAGAAACTGTTTCAACAACTTTTCTGGCTTCTTCCAATGTCATGTCAGGACCGCCCATAACATTTATCAAAGCGCCATTTGCACCTGTAATATCAACATCTAATAAAGGATTATTCAGGGCTTTCTCCACAGCTTCAACTGCCCTGCTTTCTGTGTCGCTTTCACCAACACCAATCATTGCTACGCCTCCCTTCCCCATGACAGTTTTAATATCGGCAAAATCCAGATTAACTAAACCCGCTTTTGTAACTAATTCAGCTATTCCCTTTACAGCGTTTGTTAAAATTTCATCCGCAATTTTAAAAGCAGTATGCAGAGGTAAATCAGGGGCTAATTCTAATAATTTATCATTTGGAATAACAATTAACGTATCAACAATGTTCTCTAATTTCTCTAAGCCCATTATCGCATTTTCATATCTTCTTTGCCCTTCCATGCTAAATGGCAATGTTACCACACCAACAGTTAATATTCCTAATTTTTTAGCAACATCTGCTACCACAGGCATGCTTCCTGTTCCTGTTCCTCCCCCTAAACCGCCTGTAATAAAAATCATATCGCAACCAGTTAAAATATGTTTAATGTCCTGTTCGCTTTCCTTGGCAGCTTCTTCTCCTATCTGGGGTATACTTCCGGCACCTAAGCCGCCTGTAACTTCTTTTCCAATAAGTATCTTGGAATGGGCATTTGTATAAAGTAAATCCTGAGCATCTGTGTTAATTGCTACTGTTTCTGTTCCTGTGATTCCAATCTCGCTCATTCTGTTTATTGTATTATTGCCAGCGCCGCCACATCCAATAACTTTGATCTTGGCTTTCTGGTTGTTTAATAACTGCTCCAATTCCTCATCAATGTTAGAAGTTTTTTGTGCAATAGTTTTAAATGATAAACTTGCTTTTTGCTGCGGGTTTTGGTATTCCATTTTCTTACATAATGAAAACATGCTAATATTTAAATTTATTTATTCTCTAGTGGTTGTTTCTCAAAAACAATTTCTTTTATCTCAGGAATCCTGGTTTTTATCTCTCCCTCTAATATTTTCTTCAGATCCTGTTTTATCTCGAGTTTTATTACTGCCTTGTTATCACTTATGCTAACTTCAACCTCATTTCCTAATTTTAATTCCAATAAAGACTTTAATTTTTCCTCCGTATTTGTAACAATTCTCTTAATTTCAACTTCATAAATTAAATCCTTTCCAGCCAAAGGATGATTAAAATCAATTAAGCTTCTGCCGCCAGAAATGCTTCTTACTGTTCCCATCAAACCCTCTATGTTAACCTGCATCCCAGGAAAGGGCCTTAATCCTTCCTTGAATATCGAATTAGGAACTAACTTAATTAAACTATAAGTTTTTTTCCCAAAAGCTTTCTCTGCTTGAATCTCTATGACATATTTACCGAGATCTTTGTTTATTAATTCTTCATCCAACCCCTTGATAATATCATTGAAACCAAGACATATTATAATTGGTTTGTATTTATGCTCTTTATGATACAAATTTTCTCTTTTAGCAACTTCCTCGCTTGTGACATCAAAGATTTTATTATCATCTTTAATCCTGCCAACGTAATCTATTTCAATAAAATCGTTTTTCTTTAATTTCATAAACTTGTTCTAAAATAAATTTATATAAATCTTTTCATTTGGAAAAACAAAACTTTTATAAACATTCATAAAGCAATTTCATTTATAATGGATAAAAAAGTTGTGACGGTTGGCAGTTTAAGGGTTGGAGGCTATGTTGTTATTGATAATGCGCCATGCGTCATTAAAGATATACAAATTTCCAAGCCTGGAAAGCATGGAAGCACAAAGGCAAGGGTTGAGGCAATGGGGGTTTTTGATGATAAGAAAAGAATCTTCATTTCACCAACATCAGATAAGATAGATGTTCCGATAGTTGAGAAAAAAGAAGCGCAGGTTTTAAGCGTTCATGAAAACAAAGCAAACGTCATGGATATAGAAACTTACGAAACATTCGACATATTAATACCGGATGAATTAAAGAACCAGATTAAAGAGGGAATCCAGGTTGTATATTGGGTTGTAATGGATCAAAAAATAATAAGACAGGTAAAATAAAATGGTAAAATTTCCAGAAGCGAACGCACGTCTTTTTCATAATATATTTGTATGCAAAAAATGTAAGACAAGAATGAGGAGCAGACCGATAAAAGTCATACAGAAAAAACTCGTATGCAGGAAATGCGGTGGTAAAAGCTTCAGGGTAGTAAGGAAAAAATGAATTTTGATTTAATATTCGCTTTGATATTCTACGGATTATTGGTTCTTTTTTATATAAAAAATAAAAAAAAGTTTTCCAAAGAGGGTCTCTTATTATTATACAGAACAAAACTCGGATTATTATTAATGGACAAACTTGCAAAAAAATATCCTAAATTATTAAATTTCTTAGGCTACTTCAGTGTTTTTATCGGTTTTATTGGAATGTTGTCTATTTTTTATATTTTAATAAAAGGAACTTACGGTTTAATCTTTGTTCCTGATTCAGCACCCGTACTTGCTCCTGTCCTGCCCGGAATTTCAATACCTGGTTTGCCAGTGCTAAGTTTTTGGCATTGGATTATTGCAATATTTTTTGTAGCCGTAATCCATGAATTTGCACACGGAGTTTATGCGCGCCTGTACAATATTAAAATAAAAAGTTCCGGATTCGCATTTCTCGGACCAATATTGGCAGCCTTTGTAGAACCTGATGAAAAAATCATGAAGAAAGCTTCTAATAAAAAGCAATTAACAATCATTAGCGCAGGACCTTTCATAAATATTGTCCTGGGATTTTTATTTTTACTGTTTTTTATTTTTATATTTTTACCATTGCAATCTAATTTATTTGTTGTAGATGGTGTAAACATCGTTAATGTGGAGCAGAATAGTCCCGCAGCATTATCTGGATTAACCTCAGGAACTTTAATCACTCAAATCAACAACGAAGAAGTTTTGGATCAAGGACGACTCGTTACAGTAATTCAAGATTCCAATGGCGAAAGCGTTAATTTTATTACAGATAAAGGCGAATTTGAAGTTAAACCAGAATTTAAAAATGATAAATATTATGTTGGTGTAAGTGTAACAAACAATGTTGCTGTCAAAAATAATATTCCTGAATTTATTTTACCTTTGGTAAAATGGTTTAACATGCTTATTTATTGGCTCTGGGTTATAAGTCTGGGAATCGGATTGTTTAATTTACTTCCCCTTGGCCCGATTGACGGAGGAAGAATGTTTTATGTTGCAATGTTAAGTTTCTTTAATGATAGAAAAGCAATGCAAATCTTTAAGGTCGTAAGTTTTATTAGCCTGACTCTGATTGTAATTAACCTGCTTCCTTATTTATTAAAACTATTTAAGTGGATAATAAACTTATTTTAGTTAACCTTAAATAAAACTTTTTCATATTACCCTTATGCTCATTGATGCGCACGCACATTTAACAGATCCTTATTTTGATGATAAATTAGATAAAGTTGTTAATACTGCAAGGAAAAATAATTTTGTAGCGATAATTACCAACGGAATTAATCTTGAAGATAATAAAAAAATTCTTGAACTATGCAAAAAATATGATATTGTTAAAGCCGCAATTGGTTTTTATCCGGATGAAATAATTAAATCTACTTTTGAGGAAATCGAAGAAAATCTTGAATTCATTAAGATAAATAAAAATAAAATTGTTGCAATAGGAGAGGTCGGACTAGATCTGCATCACAATAAAAATTTGAATAAACAAAAAGAAGTTTTCATTAAAATAATTGAATTGGCAGAAAAAATCAAAAAACCCCTGATAATACATTCGAGAAAAGCAGAAGCAGAATGCATAAATTTATTGAAAGAATTAAAATTTAAGAAAGCATTGTTTCACAGTTTTACTGGAAATTTTAAATTGGTTAAAGAAATTGAAAAAAATAATTTTATGTTATCAATACCATGCAATGTTGTTAGGAGTGAACATTTCCAAAATATTGTAAAAAATTTTAATTTAAATCAAATTTTGACAGAAACAGATTCGCCGTATTTAAGTCCTTACAAAGATAAAATGAATGAACCAAGTTTTATCGTCGAGACAATCAAAGTCATCTCAAAAATAAAAAATTTGGATAAAAGTGAAGTCGAAAAGATAATTTTCAAAAATTTCCAAAATTTTTTCTAAACAGAAAGATATTTAAATGAGTTTAACCTTGAAATTTGTAACAAAAAATAATTTTCCAAAGTCTTTTTGGGAAAAAGAGGTGAATTTAAATGGCAGCAAGAAGAAAAGCAAAGAAATCTTCTAGTAGAAAAAAGAGGAGAAGATAATTTTATCTTCTTCTTATTTTTTGTTTTATAATTTTAATATTTCTCCAGACGGACCGGGATTTATGATTCTCGTGCTTTTTATCTTATCTCTTATATTAAAATTTTCATGAAGATGGCCGCAGATATTTAATTCAGGATTGAATTTCTCGATGCTTTCTCTTATGGATTTCGAACCAACATGCCTGTCAAAAACTAAATCTAAATGCGTGTTAAATGGCGGGGCATGTGTGACTAAAATCCATTTTTTTAATTTATCCTTAATTTTATTAATAAATCTCTCAAATCTTTTGTCCTCCTGTTCAAACCCTCCCCCGCCATATCCGACGAAGTTAAGACCATTGAACTCAAAGATTTTTTTGTGAATATTTATGATATTTTTTGAGCATAATTTATTAATCAACTTTTCATCTTCATGATTTCCATGTATCAATAAAATTTTCTTGTCAAAATTATCAAGTGAATTTTTAATTTTGTTATTATATTCCCAGAAATTTAACATGTCTCCAGCGCAAATTATTATGTCTGGATTTTCTTTTTTGGACTTGCGGTAAACTTCTTTTAGATAATTTAAATCGCCATGTACATCTGAAAAAGCCAGAATTTTCATGTTTTTATCTAAATCATTACTTATTTAAGTTTTTTCGATATGGTTATTGCATGCAAGATTCGCATTGGTTTGTAACCTATGTTAATTATGAACCCAAACAGAAATCGCAAAGAAATTTAATAGTTTCATTTAGAAACTCTGATTTAATTGATCCGAAAATTACAGACATATATATTAATTATCCAACCTTAATACCGAGTTTTAATTTATACTCAATTAGGCAACTCGATGAAACTCTGGAAAAGGTGAGGGACATCAAGCAGGTCGAATCAATGATAATATATTTACCTTCTCACATGCTTTTTCATGCCGCTTATCTAAAAAGTAAGCATAATGTTGTCGTGAACGAGCATGAAGGAGACTCTCTCTCGATTAATATCTTTTTACCAAATAATCCTGAGATTATAGGAACCCTTCCTTCGACTAAAATCAGCGGATTTCAAACAGGAAGTTATTCCAGAATTACAAAAAGATATCTAAACATATTAAATAGAAAAGTAAACTTGGACGAGAAACTTGAGCAGGCGCTTATAAAAAAGAACGAAATTAGAAATGCAGAAACCGAATTGATTTACCAAATTGATAATTTGCCCCTTGAAAAGAAACCACATTTAATATATAAACAATTATTCGAATTTTTCTCCAATTACAATGGATCTTTTAAGATTGATGATGTATTAAATCTTGCCAAGGCAAGGAAACTTTTTCGTCTTCATAAATATCTATCTGAGAATAATCCAGAGAAAATACTGAATTTAGAAAATAGAATCTCTGAAAACTTGGGGGAGATAAGGAAATTAGTCAGACAAGTCGATACATCAAATGATTTAACAATTGATTCAGGGGCGTTAAATTACAGAATTTTTTTATATTACCATAAAGAGAACAAGGGATTAAATATCCTGGGCGTTAAAGGCATCGAATTTCAGGAACATTTGTATAAGGAATTAACCCAACAAAATATTGCATATTTTGATATAGAAAAACCCCTTTGGAAAAGAAAAGATGAAAAGATTCTTTTGGATAGAAGGGATGAATTACTAAAACTAAAATCTTTGCCGAACTATCGTTCATCAGACAAACAGAAAAGGATCAATAGACTAGTTAATGAGTTAGAGGAGAAATTAACAATAAACTTTAACGGCAGCATAATTCCCTTATATGATAAGAGATTTGATGCCATAATAAATAACATTACTCTCCTTGTTGCAAATAATGTTAATGTCGGATTGAGGCAGTATTATAAAATAAATTATAATCCCGGAGCCGAACCCGATTTGTTTGGCTATAAAGTTTTTAATTTTTGTAATGAGAGAGATTTACTGAATGAATTTTTTTATCAATTAAGAAAAACAGAACCTTACTTTTTATCAAATCATGTAATACCATATGATTTGATACAAACAAGAGACGCTTTTTTAGAGCATAAATTGCATAAGAAATTTGATCTGGCAACACAATTTTTGAATCCAAAAAGAGACGCTGTAAGAAAAGTTTATCAAAGAGTTTTAAGTCCAGGGCAAGAGATAATTGATACGCACAGGTTAATGTTTAATTTTTTTCCGTTTCTAAAAAGTAAATATGGTACAAGCCATAGGTTAGAAGATTCTGCCCGATTTATCAGGAGTTTAAGAAAAATAGACAGAGAATTTAAAAAAATAGCAACGCATGAGGAATTAAGGGATTTGGTTCTGGAATCTATGCTCGGGAATAAAGAAGCTGAACTAACATTGGATAATTATACAATACGAGATGTAGAAGACCCTCTTAGAGATATTGTAGAATACCCATTGTTTATGGATATTGCGTTAAAAGTGAAAAAATTAATGCCACATGTATCTCTAACATCTATAATGTTTTCTCCAAGCATAATGGAGGAACTTCACAAAACAATTCATTTTGAAAAGAATCACAATGAGCGTTACTTTGGATATGAAGAAAAAGTAAGGGAAGATGAGAAAGAAATATTCAAAAAGAGATATGGTGTCTTGAAATCCAGGTTATTTGAAAAAAATAGTATTAAGATCCTAAACCAGGATGCAGAGGATGTTGTGCAGGCTTATATGCCTGTTGAATTGTGGCTAAAAGATTTTTTAATCCATCTTTTTCCAGGCTGGAGGCAGTACTTTGATGCATTGCCGGGAGATCATTTGGAAAAATTCGCTGCCTTGCGTTATCCAAATTATTTTTTGCAAGATCCTTTAATTGATTATTACTTTTACATTAGGGAGAGAAACATTTACTACAATAATTTAAGTAAAATAAGTTTAGATAAAGGAGAGGCTAAATTAATTTTCTCTGAACTTGAAAGGAAAATATTAAGTTTGAACAAACTTTTTTTATTAAATGCTTATGACCGCACATATGAAAGGTTAAAGAATAATTATAGAAGCATATATGCAAAAGCTCCGCGTGACTTAAGAAGTCTGATCAGATTAAAACCGATTCATCTTTTTTTTGAAGAGCATCCGCAAGCAGAGTCATTGCTTGGATTTAAATTATTTGAACAGGATAACAAGGATTTAATAGATTTAAGAAACATTCCAGAAGAATTCATCAAACAATTTAAAGATAATGTAAAAACATTAAATAAAAGATATGCCTCAACTTATGATACATTTTTGGAAACATCAAGGGATTTGGAGGCTATTGTAAATGGTGTTATTCCGCAAATAGAAAAGTTTGATTTAATTTATTTGCTTAATCAAAGAAGAAGAGCAACAAGAAGGGCAAAAAAGTTTAAATCATTCTATAATGAAAATCCAGAACATTTTGATTTCATTTTTAATTTCGCATTTGAACAATTGTCTAGAGAATTAAAGCAGAATAATTTACAGGCTGTTGGCTTACAGGGGGATTATTTGTTTATAAAAGATGATCTTCCAAAAGAGAGCATGTTGATTCCTATCAGAAAGATTCCGGCTTATACAAAAACATAATTACAGGGTCTTTGCGTTCTAATTTTCTCTAAATGCTCCCAAATAACCATTCATAAATCCCTGCTCATCGCTCGAAATCTCATCATCTTCAACCAGTTCATTCAGCCATTTTCTGTTATAGATATCCATTTTTTAAGAACCTCTTCATATTAAATGTTCGTCTTTCAAATTCACGCACCGGTAATTTAGATAGGATCTCATGAAAAATTTCTTTAATGTTATCCATAAATACCACCTCTATTTTCATCAGTAATCTTTGCAAATTGAAGATGCATTTCTTCCTCCACAGTTTCTGAGTATTTTAACCAGGCATTTTTATTCATCTTACCCACCTCCTTACTATAATAAGACGTTTTTATTTATAAAGAAAACCAGTGCGGTTGTCACTTGGGGTTGTTGGGAAATAATATCTATTTTAGAAAATATATATTAATTTAGAATAATACTTATAAGGTTTCTAATTAAATTTATCTTAATGGTAAAGTTACCACAGGAAGTGGCGTGGGAAGAAAATTTTAAATTTGATGTTGAAAAACTATTTAAAGAGATTTTCTTAAATTTAGAGAATGCTTTTGAAAGGATTCTAAAATTTAGATTAAGAGACCCTTATACCCTTGACATTCTTAGTAGCGACAAAGGAGGAAATTTTAATATGCCTGATATTCAAATTATCATTCAGCCACTGATCCCAACTCCGAATGTTAAATACGGCATAAAACTTAAGATTTACCACAATAATAAAGAAAAACATAATTCTCTTGTAAATGTTAGCCATCGTGATAACTACACATCAAAAGAGATAGAAAGGGCCAAAAATCAGCTTTTGACAACAATTATGAATGTTTTAGAGAAGACCGAAATTTAAAACTTTTTTTAATTTAATTAGAATTCAACTAATTTTTTATTCAATCCAAAATAAGCATAAGCAACCTTTCCCCTGTCTCCAAGGCTTTTTTCTTCTAAAGTAATTAGTTTTGCATCCCGCAACTCTTCTAATCTTCTTCTGAATGTCCTGTAGCTCACTCCTTTTTTATAATGATTGAATATGTCTTTAATCTGCTTTCCAGAATGCTTCTTGACCAGCTCAAGAATTTCGTTTTGCTCATTATTTAACTCACTATCCTGTTTAATTTTAAATTCCTGCAGCCTAGAAACAGCTTTTTCCACATCATCCATTGTAATTTTTTTACTTGCTCTTGCTTCTGTTATATCCCCTGCTTCTTTAAGCAAGAATATTCCGGCTCTTACGTCATTTAATTCAAAAGTTTTTTTAGCGATTAATTCCAAGCAACCTTTTTCAAAAACATTTTTGACAAATGCATATTCTAGTCTTTGCTTTAATATATCTAAGGTTTCATCATAATTATAAGGCTTAAACTCTAATTTATCAGCATATAATCTTGAATTTAATCTTGCATCTATGTTATTTATCCAGCCTTTGTCATTTGTTATAAATATTAAACTTCTTTTGAAGATATCTTCTAAGAAATAATATAATATTGAGAAATCTTGTAATTTATCAATTTCATCTAAGCACAATACAATTGATTTTTTATTCAACAATAGTTTAACATCTTTCATCAACTGGTCTGTTGCTTTATACTGTATGAATTTATAATCAATTAAATTACATATTTCTAGCAAAATTTTGTAACTTGTATCGTGTTTCCAGCAATTTACATAAATTGGCATAATTTCATCAGAGTTATTTTCAACTTGCTTTAAAACATATTTTGTTGCTAAAGTTTTTCCAATTCCTGGGGCACCAAAAATAAATAAATTCCTTCCATTTCTTCCTTGTTCCAATAATTTTATTGAATTTCCAATATAAGCCTGCTGACCTTCACGATGTAATAAAATTCCTGGGATGAAGTTGTAGTCCAAAGCAGCATCATTTAAAAAAATGCTTTCGCTTGATTCAAGAAAATCTTTCTGCATGATAATGCTAATATTAGAAAAGATATAAATGTTACTAAATACAAATTTAAACCCAAAGGTTTAAATAGAATGCTTCTTCAAGGATGATTATGATGTCTTTGGAAGAGATACAAAGGTCACGAGTAGAATTTGAAACTTATTTAAAAAATTTGGTTGAGAAACTCGTTACTTTCTTAAATAAAAATTTACCTTCCGGAAAATTTTTTTATTAGATAGCCGATCTAGTTGGCATATCATTAGTTCTAAGGCTTTAACAGGATTTTCTTTTAATGTAATGTATTTAGATGAATTTTTTCCTAATGAAGGTTTTAGGGAATATAGGGTTGTGGTCATTGTAAGCCGCGATCGTAATAAGGAAGAATTTGAATTTGTAGTCAATAAAAGGAAACCCTATTCAAAAAGTGACTTAGAGAGAACTAAAAATGAGATATTTACAAAAATTTTGAAAATAGCAAAAAAGAATTTTAAAAATTAAATTTCTTCCACACCGTCTTTTGTCAATGCGTACAACCTAAATCCAATTCCTAATTTTAATAATGCAGAAATTAGAGCCATGTGCTCTCTTCCCATCCCGGAGATAACATTAATTGCAACCTCGCTTCCTTTAATTTTTCCTTTAAGATTATTATAAATCTCGTCTCTTAATTCTTTTATTCCCTGGTTAAGGTTTATTGCAATCAATTCTGTTTTAGTGTCTTTTGTGAAGTTTTCTTTGCCGTAGTCATTTGTTATTAAAAAAACTTTATCCCACTTACCATCCTGCATTAATCTGGAGACGTGACCCCAAGTGCCCTTTCCTGTTGACAAGCATGCAATTAATTCTGTCATTAACTTGCGAAATATTAATTATTTATAAATATAACTATTTTACCATAGAAATATTTAAATAAGAATTAATTATTCTAAAATAAGATTTTTAAAAAGAGGAAATAAAATGTATGATGAAGATGGATTTATAGAAGATCCTTATGATGACCCCCATCAGGATGATGGAGAGCCTTTATTTTAATTTTCTTTTGCGTTGAATGTTGAAGCTAAATCAATAACATATTTTCCTTCTTCTAACTTATAAACTAACGGCTTTCCCCTAAATAAGTCTACCAGATCAATTTCATACTGCCCTGGTTTTAATACCCTTATGCTTTCAATGTCAAGGATTACGGGCTTATCAATGTCCTCCTCACCAATTAATTCTTTAATATCATACTCAATTTCTTTCCTGTCTTTTGGGGTTAAATCAACAGTTAATTCCTTGACTTTTTCAATAGTTTCCTTGCGCACGAAGAAAAAGAACTTTCCCCCGCATTGATTGCATCCTTTTAATAATTCGTTTGAAGCTTCTTCATAAATTTTGCCGCACCGAACACATTGATGGCTCATACTTACCTTCTTCTATGCTTTTTTGAGCTTCTTGAAGATTTTGAAGTAGCATCCTTCATCATCAACTGCAGTTTATTCGGATCCCGTTTAATATTTTTGATCACTGTTGCAGGCCCAATGATTGTAAATCCCTGCCTGTTTCCAAGCAAGGTTGTTGCAAGGGTTGATTTTAGTTTGCTGAACACATCATCATCGCTTTCATTCGGGTTTACTACAGCCAATTCTATTCCCCTGAAGCTCGCATTTATTTCCTCCATTGTTGTCTTTATCAACTCTGCCTCTTCTTCCTTATTTAACCTGCCTTCCAATAAAACGATTTTATTTTCCTTAGCCATGTTTAATAGCTTTCGAATTCTTCCTAAAGAGCTCATGTCTCTGATTTCTGTGTATGGTACAAATTGTAGTGTTAACATTTTACTTTATTAGCTCAAACAGAGCATCATAAAAATCCTCCATGTTTTTTCCCTTTTCAGCCGAAATTCCGATTGCCCTATACTGGGGGAATGCATTTTGCACCCTCTTTAATTTTGCTTTCTTCAAGTCTATCTTATTTGCAACTATTAAAACAGGAATGTTTCTCGCTGCCAAATTTCCGATTATGGTAATATTAACCTGGTTATAAGGGTTTTCTGTTGCATCCAAAACAACTAGGACAGCATCAACATTCTCGAGCCATTTTATTGCTTCTATTACTCCTTTGGTTGCTTCTTTTGCCCTTGCTTTAGACTCTTTTTCGCTTAACTTAAATTTCATGAAATCTTCGTAATCAATTTTTGTTGCAATCCCTGGGGTATCAATAATATTAAAATCCAGTTCTTTAGAATTGCTTCTTATTTTTACTTTTTCCTTAACCTGTATCTCCCTGGTTTCATGGGGTATTTTAGAAACAGTTCCGAGTTCTTCGCCAATCCAGTCTTTGCAGATTCTGTTTGCCAAAGTAGTTTTGCCAACGTTAATAGGACCGTATATTCCGAGCTTAACCAGTTTTTTCCCTCTAAATATCATCCTGAATATGTTGTTAATATAATCTATAAATTTTAGTTTCATACTAAGGTTAGGAGAATTAGTATATTATTAAAGTTTTTGGTATTATTGACTAGTAAAATAGAAATTTAATTAAGACCCATTTGCCTCTTCCACCTATCCAATACATTATCATGATTTGTATACCAAGTAATATCAAAATTGGGATTATTCTTATAAATATTAATTTCTGTATAATTTCTTCTTCCATTTTTGATTATACCTATTGATGAATCAAGAATTTCTTTAGGAGTTAACCAGTAATTTCTATCCGCATAGGGTCTAAGGTTTCTTTCTATTGAAAAGTCGATTATGTACCAATTAAAAAAGAAGGGTATCAAGTCTTATACTATTACAATAGGACATACCCCCCTTGGATAGACAAATAGTAAGATTCTATTCTAAATTAGGAATAATTGTCCAAATGATCCCCTCTTCATCTACCTTTGATAAATCTTATTATGTTGGAACTTATGGAGATTTAATTGTTCAAACTCAATATCCTCAGCAAATAGTAAAAATGTTGGACTCTTTTTTCAAAAAAAACAAAATCTCTAAAAGATGTCGATTTGGTAGAGTTATCAAATATTGTAAATAAAAAAATAAAAATTAAACTTACTATAATAAAGGACTTGGCAATGGCAAAACAAATAAATCACTCAATCTTATCTCAAATAAAATGAAATTTAATAAAGAATTAGCAACAATTCGTGCTTTAAACTCTTATAATAAGAAAGTTTTATAAGTAAATCTATAGGATTAATATTTATGCAAAACGAAAACATACCAAAAGACATTAAAAAAATAAATGAAGTAACTTGGGAAATTCCGACTAGCTATAAAGAAGGAATGAACGTTCCAGCAAGGATTATAGCAACTGAAAAATTGCTTAATCAGATGGATAAAGGTGTGTTTGATCAGGTAACAAATGTAGCTTGCCTGCCAGGAATTGTTAGACATGCATATTGCATGCCTGATGGCCATTGATGCAGTTAAGTTAATTCTTTCTGCAATGGAAGGGCTACGGCTTTCCGGTTGGCGGATTAGCTGCGTTTGATCCTGAAGAGAATGGTGTAATCTCACCCGGAGGTATTGGGTTTGATCTTACAATAAAAAATTTTGTAAGAAACCACACATCAACTGCGGTATGAGGTTACTCACAACGAATCTCACCTTTAAAGAAGTTCAGCCAAAATTAAAAGAATTAGTGGACACTTTATTTAAAATTGTTCCGGCTGGTGTTGGTGCAAAGGGATTTGTAAAGGTTTCTAAGCAAGAATTTAAGGGTGTGGTTGAGCAGGGAAGCAAATGGTGTATTGAAAATGGGTATGGGTGGAATGAAGATTTAAAAAGAACAGAAGGATATGGAAGAATAGACTGGGCAGATGCAAGTAAAATATCTGATAAGGCAATCTCTCGCGGAATAAATCAGATAGGTACTTTAGGAAGTGGAAATCATTATTTAGAAATTCAAAGAGTCGATGAGAAGAATATTGTTGATAAGGAATTAGCAAAAAAATTCGGAATATTTCCAGAACAAATTGTTATCATGGTTCATTGCGGATCAAGAGGTTTTGGGCATCAAATTGCAACAGATTACTTGCAAACATTTGATAAAGTTATGCAGAAATATAATATTAAAATAAGAGATAGAGAATTATCCTGCGCTCCTTTTAACACAAATGAAGGTCAAGATTATTATAAAGGAATGGCCTGTGCTGCTAATATGGCATTTGTTAACCGTCAAGTTATTTTGCATAGAATAAGGGAAGGATTTGAAAAAGTTTTTAAAAAAAGCCCAGAAGAACTGGAAATGAATCTTGTTTATGATGTCGCCCACAACATCGCTAAATTAGAAGAGCACAAGGTTGATGGTAAAAAGAAAAAATTAATTGTTCATAGAAAAGGAAGCACAAGGGCTTTTCCCCCCGAACATCCAGAATTAGATAAGTTATATCAAGAGATTGGACAGCCAGTAATAATCGGCGGAAGTATGGAAACGGGCTCATTTTTACTGGTTGGAACACAAAAAGCAGAAGACACATTTTTTACTACGTGTCACGGCAGCGGACGCACCATGTCAAGAACGCAGGCAAGGCATGAAGTTAGAGGAGAAAAATTATTGCAGGACATGAATAAAAAAGGAATTTATGTTAGAAGTGTTTCAATGTCTGGATTAGCAGAAGAAGCCGGGGTTGCTTACAAAGATATTAATGAAGTCGTTAAAACAGTTGAATTAGCAGGAATTTCAAAACCGGTTGTTGGATTAAGACCTATTGGAAACGTGAAAGGATAATTCTTAAATACTTTAAAATTAAATTAATATTATGAAATTCAAATATCTGGAAAATGTTGCAATCGCTGACATAGCATTTGAAGCTTACGGCAAAACACTAAATGAAGTTTTTGAAAATTCAGCTTATGCCTTTTTTGATATGACATGTAATCCTAAAACTGTTAAGCAAAAAATAATAAAAATAATCAAAGTAAAAGCTGAAAATGAAAAAGATTTATTATATAATTTTCTTTCTGAATTAATATTTTTAAAGGATTCTAAACAATTAATTTTTAATAAGGTTAAAGTTGTAATTAAAAATAATAAATTACAAGCAACCTTGCATGGTGATAAAATAGATTATGAAAAACAAGAATTAAAAAATGATGTAAAGGCGATTACGTATCATATGTTTAATTTAGAAAAAATCAAAAACAATTATAAAGCTACAGTGGTTGTTGATATCTAAACATTTAAATAGTTAATCTAGTTTTTAGAGATATGCTTTGGTGGGAAGATTTAAAATACAAATTAGATAGAATCTTTAACAAGAAATCTTATTTTGAAATATCGGGTCATGAAACTAAACTTACGCCGGTGGAAATTGATGTTTTAAATAATCTTTATGGGTCTATGGAAAGTTTTAATAGTAAATTAAAAGAAATTGATGTTTTAAGAGACGAGCTTAATAAAATTAATCATGATTTAAGTTGGCATTTAGTTTATGGTATTGCTGCTACTAAGGAAAATCCTCTGCCTTCAACAGCTTTAGGAAAAATGGAAAGAAGCCTCAAAGCAAACTTAAAACCATTGATTGATAAATTAAGTAATAAAATAAAAGAATTTGAATTAAAAATAAACTTGTTATCTAGAATCGTGCACGATATCGAAAAATTAACAAATCAAAAAAATACTGATTTGCTTGAGTGGTTAAATGATTTAGTTCAAATATATAAAAATAGTATTCGAAGTTACGAATCTAATATCGATGAGGCAAAACAAGCAATCTCTTTAAATTAATCCTTTAATATTTCTTTAATTTCTTTCCAGACTTCTTTTATTGACAGGTTGCCATCTATTGTTTTAAGCACTTTCATTTTCTTGTAATAGTTTACCACAGGAAATGTTTTTTTTAAATAAATTCTATATCTTTCTTCAATATTTCTTCTATTATCGTCAAACCTTTTTCTTAATAATAATCTCCTGATAATATGCTTTTTGTCAACCTTCAAGAATAAAACCAAATCCGGCCCGAACTTCAACGCCTTTGCCTGTTTTAAGGTTCTTGGAAATCCGTCTAAGATAAAATTATCTTTTTTGATTAACTTATTGACTATTTTTATTGTGATATTATCGGGAATTAATTTCCCCTCATTTAATAATTTTTTAATGAATTTATTTTTTTTAGCTTCTTTTCTGAATATTTTGCCGGTTTCAATATGCCTTAGTTTCAACAATTTGCAAATAAAATTGCTCTGGGTTCCCTTTCCGCTTCCTGTCGGACCAAGAATTATAATTTTCATTTAGCCAAAATAAACATCTTTTTCTTCTTTTTCTTCCAGATGCCAGGCGTCTTTCATTTTTTTGCTTATCGTTATCATTTCTTCCTTGAACTTTTTCCATTCTTTAAATAAATTATTGATGAACTCTGCGTCTTTCTTTTCATCTGGGTTAACATCAATGTTTAATGATTCACGCTCATATTCCATTAATTTCTTGTATAATTTGGAAATTTTTTGCTTTTCCTGCTCGTTGAAAGCCTTGACTTCGACCATTCCAATAAAGCTACTCTGATTGGGGTAAAGCAATCCCTCAATAATCCTGCAGTAAAATATTACCTTATCATTCAACCTTCTTCTGATATTTCTAATTAGAAAGTTATTATCCTTGATGTTCGCAGCGCTTAACTCAAATTCTCCATCCAAATCATCAAATTTCGGCAGTTTATGCTTTAATTTATTGTACTCTGCCTTAATGTCAAATTTTTCGTCTTCCATCAAAGAAAATAGTTTAATTTAATATATATAAATCTTATCTAAAGGTTTAAATATTAGTAATTATTGGCAATGGCATGGGAACCGGCAAATACGTCTGTGATTCATGCGGATTTACCTGGGACGCGAAAACAAGGAAGCCAGAGACATGCCCGAATTGCGATGGTAAAATGATAAAGCCAAGCAAAAGTTTTCTAGAAGACTCTGGTATTGAAAGTTTTTAGAGCCTCTGGTGAGAATTGAACTCACGACCTCCACATTTTTGTAGATTTTTACCAATGTGGTGCTCCACCTACTGAGCTACAGAGGCACGATATTTCAGAAATTCTTTATGTTTTAAAAGTTAACTAAAAATAAATGTGGGAGACAGGATTTGAACCTGCGTAGGCACTAAGCCACAGGATTTCTCATCCTTGGAAAACTTAAGTTTGGCAAAGTTATTTTCTAACTTTCCTGCCCGTTCTTTGGTAATTTTTGAATTATTTCCAGATTCCGGTTTAAGTTTCTCCGGCACTCCCACATAAAAATTAAAAGAGGTTATACAATTTATAAAACTTTCATTTATATAACTTACCATTACAATTATATTAAAAACGAAATATTTATATATTAAGTAATGGTAGTAATAATATGCACATTCTCAAAAGAAAGAAAGGAAATCAAGAATATTTCTATTTGCAGCATTCTTTTAGAAATAATGGCAAGGTTATAACTAAGGAAATTTATCTAGGAAAAACAATTCCAAAAAACATAGATAAAATTAAACAAAAGTTAGAACAAGAGAATAGAAAAGAATTATACAAAAAATTAGAAAAAATTAAAGAGAACTTTCAAAAAGAGTGGAAAAAGATTCCTAACTCTGTAAGAGAAAAAGAATTGCAAGAAATCGCCATAGCATTTACTTATAATACAAATGCAATAGAAGGAAGTACAATTACTCTATCGGAAACAAGGCAGATTATAAAAGAAATCATCGCTCCAAATAAGGATTTAAGGGATATCAAAGAAACAGAATCTCATTACAAGGTTTTTTTGGAAATGTTAAAAAAGAAAGAGTCAATAACAAATGATTTATTGTTAAAATGGCATAAAAATATCTTTGGAGAAACCAAAAAAGAAATTGCTGGAAAATATCGAGAATATTTAGTTAGGGTTGGTGATTATATTGCACCTGATTGGCAAGATGTTAAGAATTTAATGAGCAATCTTGTTAAATCTATAAATAAATCAAAATCAAATTCAGTAGAATTAGCAGCAAGAGCACACTATAAATTTGAAAGTATACATCCTTTTGGAGATGGTAATGGAAGAATTGGAAGATTATTAATGAATTATATATTATGGTACAACAAATATCCAATGATGATTATTGAATACAAAAAAAGGCAAGCTTATTATAAAGCATTCCCAAGGGGAGAAGAATATTTTGTAAAATATTTTGTAAAATTATATTTGAAGGTTAATAATAAAAGAATTGGGTGACCACAAAAAGGAAAAGATGTAGCCACCTATTTTTTAAGAAACCTTTCTTTTTTCTCTTTATCTTTCTTCTTTGCCTCTATCTCTTTTTCATAATAACCAACTAGCTCTATTTTCCCTTCTTTCTCCGCTTTTTTCAATTTCTCTTCATGCAGAGATATCTGCTTTTGCAATGATTCAATTCCTTTTTTTAACCTTTTCTTTCTACTTGGCATTTAGATTCCCAGCCTCATTTTGTAAAATTTCTAGAAGTTTGTTTGCTGTGTTTATTTCTATCTTTGAATTATCTATTTTTTTATCGTCCCTAATATTCCTGTAAATCTTGTAGACTATTTTAAATTCAGATTCCGGAATAAATTTAGTTATAAATTTTTTAAATGAAGAATTTGAAAACTCTTTATTTCTTAAGACTGATTTAATCAGGAATATGCCTCTTAACCTTAATATCAATGAATAGATGATGCTGTAAGAAGCCAAATAATCTGATTCCATCTTATCTAATTCAATCAGTTCTTTTGTGCTCTTAATGCTGTCTTCTGTTGTTTCTTTAAACCATTTAATAAAATAGCTAAAATCTTTTTTGCTTTGCTTTAATTCATCTAACAAATCACTGTTAAAAATTGGTTTAGCCTCTTTGATTATAGCATAGACAAAGGGGTTTTTTTGAACTACGTTTCTGATTTTTTTGATTTCGATGAAGTCTAAGTCAAATCTTTTAGTGTTTCCTATTCTCAATTTATTCTTTCCTATAACTAAAACATCTATATCAGAGTCTTTCGTCTCTTCTCTTCTTGCATAAGATCCGTATAGAAAAACTCCGGAAATGTTTTTTAAATAAGGCAAGAGGATATTTATCAGCTCTTCCTCCAGAGATAATTTTGGGGTTTCTAGTCTTGTAACTATTATTTCCTCCCCCAACCAGTCTTTTGGAACCCAGACAGCTCCGCCATTTCCAGACCTTGCAACCTTTCTCCTAATCTGCTCTTTGAACATTTGATTTTGCATGTCTATACAGTGGATAGACTTATTTATAAGGTTTTCGATTTATAAGATACAAGAATAAAAATTTTTTAAAAAATTAAAAATAAATTATTTTTTAGCATCCTTAATTAAATCCTTAATGCTTCTGGTTAAAAAATGACTTATGCAATAACCGAAGAATTGTGATTCATTCTGGCATTGATAACCAAGTTCAGTTATAACCTTGCATCTTCCCTTAACCAACCTGCAATTTTCGCAATAACCCAATTTAGATAATTTTGATTTATCAGGCAAATAGAAATTCTTGCATTTCTTGCATAATATCCTAAACCTAGGCTTCATACAATTTTAAGAATATTCTACGATTTAAAATCTTATTGTTTTTTAAGTAATTTTTTAATATAATGCTCTGTTCTGCTTTCAACATATTTTTGCTTGTTGGTCACGCCAGAAACCATATTGGCAATTAGACTATAATCTTCCTCAGCAAGCCTCTTGGCTTCTCTTGCTATCCTTTCATCGACTTTTTCTGCCATTGATGATAAAAAATTTAACTAATATATAAATATTTGCTAAATAAACTTATAAATTTTTCTCAGTTTATATTCTTATGAAAAACAAGGAAGAAAAGATAACCTTAATCACGCCAGATTGAACTATTGATGATGTTGTATTAAGATATCGGTCAGAATACGGAATGAGCGGCTGCGAAGGATTTGTTCAACCCGCCACTATTGTTCTGTCGAATGAAGAGAGACTAGTTCAAGTTAAGAGTTTTTACAGGGAATCTTACGATGATAGGGGAACTCATTTTTCACAAGATCCAAATAAAAAAGCCGAAGAAAGTTATGAAACGCTTAAAACTTTAAAAGAAATGGGTTTTAAGGTTGTTCCATATTTTGCTTTAGCTAAGGCAAAAAAAGAAAATTTATTGATCCTGGATGATCTTACGAGGGGGGATTCTATTGAAGTTTATGATGAGAAACAACTTCATAGAGATAAGGATATTGTCGAATTAATTACAAATAACCCCTCTTTTTATAAAATAGACTTAGAATTCTTAAGAGATGGTCTTTTGGAGATTATTTATGTTTATGGGATCAAATTTTTTATCGATATTATGCCGAATCAAAAAAACATTTTAGAAAATTAAAACTTGAAATTAAATCATAAAAATCAGCCTTCGACAAGACTGAGAAAATAAGTTCAAAACTTTTGGTGTTAAATTTGTAACGATTAAAAACTTCATAAACCATAAAGTATATAAACCCCATAGTTATGATATATTATATGGCAACTACAATATCCATATCTAATGATATGAAGACAAAACTGAGAAATATTGGCAGAGCTGGAGATTCATACGAAGACATAATAAGAAGAATGTATGAGATAGCTAGAAAAAAAATTCTTTTTGCGTACTTATATGATACTTCGGATACTATAACTATAGATGAAGCTATAACTCAAGCAAAAGAAAAATGGCGAAAGTAGTTATTTCAGAATCTCTGAAAGATGAAATATTTAAGAAGTTTAAGCATAAATCTTTGGAAATTTTTTCACTGATGAAGTCGTTGGAGTCTTATCCTAATAAAGGCAAAGCTCTAGGAAATATAGGCGGAATTCTAATTAAGGAAATTAAATATGAAAAGTTCAGATTTTATTTCATTACCGATGGCCATATGCTAAAATTTGGAACAGAAGACGAGCTTATTAATCTTCTCATAAGGTTTGTTAGGATATCTGAAAAGAAAGATCAGCAAAAAGTAATTGAAGATATTAAAAGGGTAATTACGACTTTGGGTGAAAGCGGTTTTGAATAATAAAAATCAGCCTTCACCCAAAAATCAAGAAACTTTATATATTAATCTTCAATCTCAAATATTATGAAAATTACAATTTGCGGAAGTTTATTGTTTTTTCAGGAAATGGTTGATGCTAAATCTAAATTAGAAAAATTTTCCCACACTGTCTCTCTTCCAGAACAAATAGAGGGAACAGATTACAGCAATAAGTCAATAGAACAGGGAGTAAGAAACATACAAAAACATAATGCTATCATTAAACATTACAAAAGAATAATCAATTCAGATGCAATTCTTGTATGGAATAAAACAAAGAAAGGAATAGAAAATTATGTGGGGGGAAACACTTTTTTAGAAATGGGCTTCGCATTTGTCAATAATAAAAGCATATATCTCTTAAATCCAATACCGAAAGGACTAAATTACGAAGAAGAAATGAGAGGCATGGCTCCTATAGTTCTCAATGGAAAATTGGATAGAATAAGAGATTAAAAAAACTATAAGGTTGTTTTTAAGCACAGATCAATCCTTTAAATTAGTATAGGGGAAGTGAATGTTTATATTAAAGCCTTCGGCAGGATTTGAACCTGCGATCTGCTGATTACGAATCAGCTGCTTTGCCTCTAAGCTACGAAGGCTTAACTTAATTTTTCTTTTATTTCCTGAATTGAAAATTTCTTCTGGCAACTATTGCATACTGTGTAAAGTTTTTTGTTGATCTTAACGTAAGTTCCCTTTAGTTTTTCAAGGAAGGCTTCCTGTATTTTTTCCTTGCACATCTCACATTTCATGATATTATCAATAAAAGAACATTTATATATTTTTTCGCTTTTAAGATATTAATGAAGATCGCAGTAACAGGCGCTTATGATTCAAGAAAAAAAGGGGTTTATAGCTCTCTTTTCTTATATCTAAATGTTTATAAGGGAATTCCAAAAGAACACATGCGCTCCATAGATGTTATAAAAACATTGCAGGAGCAGGGTTTGGAGTTTGGAGACAAGACAACGTTTCTAAAACAGGAAGGAATCTTTAATTTTCAGGAAACCAGAGAAGTACTTGCAGAAATTGATATGTCTGATAAGAAATTTGAGCATCTTTTATTGAATAAAACCATTTTCGATGTTTATGTTTACACAGAATTCAAATTTCCGGATGAAGCTAAAAGATTTCTTTATGGAGAGCTTAGAAAATGGATTCCAAGACACCCTTATAATTTTTTAGTCAAGGTCCCTGTTTTTGAAAATGGTCTGCAAAATAATGATAATCAGCAGAAAATGGACCAGAGACTGGAGGAAATATTAAAAGAAATGGAGGTTTCATTCCTCAAACTTGAAAAAAATTTCTTTCAGCAAAACACCAAAGAGCATTTTAGAATCTTTGAAGAATATTTTGGAAAACAACTGAAATAAAACTGATTTTCGCAAATATTTTTTCTAAAATAGCATTTTTACCACAGAAATATTTAAATACTACTTATAATTTAAAGTGCTATATATTGTGTTGATGGCATAAGTGATACACAATAGGTTGTATTCATTAGAAGGTTGTAATTCCATATGAAATGCCCGTTTTGTTTTTATGAAGAGACCAAGGTAGTGGATAAGAGAGAAACAGAAGACTTTGATGTAACTAGGAGAAGGCGGGAATGCCTCAAGTGCAAGAAACGCTTTACAACTTACGAAAGAGTTGAGGATTTGGGATTGATTATAGTCAAGAAAGATGGAAGAAGAGAAAGTTTTGATCCTGAAAAAATAAAACGGGGAATACTTAAGGCATGCGAAAAACGACCAGTAAGTTGCGAGCAAGTTGACGACATAGTTAACAAGGTTGAGGCTGAATTGCGCAAGCTTAAGTCAAAAGAGGTTGCAAGCAGCGTAATTGGGGAGAAAATAGTCTCAAAATTAAAAAAACTGGACAAAATAGCCTACATAAGATTTGCTTCTGTTTACAGGAGCTTTGCAGATGTTACAGACTTTGAAAAAGAACTTAAAGATCTGGTAAAGAAGAGGTAAAATGAAAAAACAAAACTTAAATGAAGCCTACAAAGAGCTTCAGGAAGCATATAAGCTTCTAAGAGAAGAATTAGATTTACTAAATGGAAGGAAGAGATAACTAAAAAGGTGATATCATGATTTTAATATTGACAAAACGCTCAATTTTTTATGTTAATTCTGGGAAGGTTTTATAAAAATGGCTGTAGGACTCGCGACAAAGGAACCCGTCTCGAATTTAGAAGAAATTACAAAATATTCTGGAAATGGTAATAAGGGTTTAAAATTTAATCGTCTTTATACAGAACCAGGAAAGGACCCCTTTGATTATTTTCAATGGGAAACCAGGCATATTATAACAGAGAATCGCGCAGATCCAGACAAACCTGTCGTTGACAAGTATCTTGAATTGCCAAAACATTGGGGAACTCCTGCGGAAATGGTTCTGGCTGATAAATATGCTAAATCTGCCGATGTTCCTAAAATTGGCAAAGAGACAAGTGCAAAGCAAGTGATTTATAGGGTAGCAAAAACCGTTGCAGATGAAGGACTGAAAAGAGGATATTTTGCATCGCAAGAAGATTACCAGACTTTTTATGATGAACTTGTTTTTATTTTAACAGATCAAAGAGCAGCATTTAATTCTCCTGTATGGTTTAATGTTGGTTTAAATCATATTTATGGTTTTAAAGGCAAAGAAGGAAAAAAATTCGCATGGGATGACAAAAAAGGAGAAGCTATTCCAGTGAACGATAGTTATGAAAGGCCGCAATGCTCTGCTTGTTTTATCTTAAAAACCGGAGATGATTTGGACTCAATAGTTGGACATCAAGTTACAGAAACAAGCATTTTTGAAGATGGTTCTGGAACAGGCTCTAATTTTTCCACACGTCGTGCTAGAGACGAACCAATAAAAGGGGGTGGAAAATCTTCTGGAGCAGTTTCTTGGATGAAAGGCTATGATGTATGGGCTGGATTAATAAAATCAGGCGGAAAAACAAGAAGGGCTGCGAAAATGGCCACCTTTGATGTAAGTCATCCGGATGTCGAGGAAGTTATTAATGTTAAAAAAAGACAAGAGGAAATAGCACGTGCATTAGATGTTATGGGTTTTAATACAGACTGGGAAGGAGAAGTTTATCAGGACATTTTATCTTTTCAAAATGAAAATATCTCAATTAGGGTTCCAGATGATTATATGCACGCTGTTGAAAAAGATAGCACCTGGGATTTAAGATATATAACCTCTGGCGAAATTGCAAAAACAGTTAAAGCACGAGAAATCTTAATGCAAATTTCTGATGCGTCATGGTATTCTGGGGATCCCGGGCTTCAATATGATACGACAATAAACCTTTGGCATACCACGCCAAACGATGGTAACCAAAACAGTTCAAATCCATGTTCAGAATATTTATACTTAGATGATACAGCTTGTAATTTGGCATCACTTAATTTATTGAAATTCAGAAAAGCTGACGGGTCTTTTGATGTTTTGGGTTATACACATACCATAGATATTGTATCAACGGCCCAGGAAATTTTTGTAGATTATTCAAGCTATCCAACAAAAAATATAGCCGAAATGACTCATAAACATAGAACAATTGGCACAGGTTATTCTAATCTTGGAGCATTAATAATGTCTTACGGTTTGTCTTATGGTAGTGAAGAAGCACAGGCGCTTACGTCTGTTTTATCAGCGATATTAACCGGCAGAGTTTATAGGCAATCTTCTTTAATTGCTAAGGAAATGGGACCATTTGAGAGGTTTAACGATAATAAAGAACCAATGTTAAAAGTGATGAACATGCATAGAGACCACCTATTTAAGGTTAACAAAAATAAAATACCCCACCAAAACTTATTAAGCTCTTTATTTGATGTTGCCCTTGATACATGGAATGAAACAATAGGTTTAGGGAAAGAGTATGGTTATAGAAATGCACAAGCTACTGTAATCGCCCCGGTAGGTACAATAGGGTTGTGGATGGAAAACGAAACCTTGGGCGGAGAACCTTATGCCATATTTGTCGCAGATAAAAAACTTTCTGGGGGAGGTAGAATTGAACTAAAGGGTTTGAAAGGACCTGAACTTGGTTTAAGAATGCTAGGATATTCTGACAAAAAAATTGAATTAATATTAGAGTATATAGCAGAAAATAATACTATTGAAGGTTCACCAGATATTAAAGAAGAACATTTACCTGTATTTCTTACGGCGCTTAAACCAAAGAAAGCCAAGAAATCTTTGAGCATAGACGATCATCTTATGATTATGGCAGCTTCCCAACCGTTTATATCAGGAGCAATATCAAAAACATTTAACATGCCTCATGAAGCTACTAGAGAAGACTTTTATAATTTCTATCTCAAGGCATGGAAACTTGGATTAAAAGCAGTTGCTGCTTATAGAGATGGAAGTAAATTATCTCAGCCATTAAATGTCAAAGAAACCGAAGAATTTTTGACAGATAGTTTAGAGAAAAAAGTTTGGGGACAATCAAAAGAACCCCCGGAATTAGGCGATTCATATAAAATAAAAGTTAAAGTTGGTGGCAAAAGCCTGATAATTATAACAACAGAGTATAAAGACACCTTGATGCCAAGCGAGGTATTTTTGCACATGGCCGATGCAGGAACATTTTTAGAGGAAAATTTAAAACAACAAGGCATTGACGTTTCATTCCAGCTTCAGCACGGCATGAATTTAAAAAAATTCGTTGAAAAAGGACTTGGCGTAAAATCTGCAGAAATCTATGGCTCTGTGTCTGGATATCCTTACATAAACCAATGTAGCTCATTAAGAAGTTTATTGAGCAAGATTTATGGTATTGAATATTTGGGGATGAAAGAGCTTGCAGATATGCCTCCAGTTAAGTCTGAATTAAGAATTAATAAATTAAAAAGGCATAAGAAATTTGAGCAGGTTTATCGAATGTTAAATAATGAAGAATTTGAATTAAAAGAAGACTACGTTCGTGATTTTTTGAAATCTAAAAATGGTAATGGAAATGTGAATGAAGATCAAGTAAAATTTTTGCTAGGAATGAATAATAAAAATGGTAATGGCAATGAACATTCTATCCCATCTTCTAGTGAAAGCAATCAAGAAAGCGGAATCTCTGGTAGAGTTTGTCCCAATTGCAGCTCCCTTTTAATTAGATTTGGAGGATCTGTCAACTGCTGGAAATGCACAAGCCCGAAATGCACTTTTATAGAAGGTGCCTGTGGTTAAATATTTAAACTTCATTCATATTTAATTTTTAATGCATAAATCATCATTAAGAAGATAAAAGAATTTTACGAAAAAGCAAATTAATATTTAAACCTTGTTTTTAACGCAGCAGTAATCAATGGCAATGCTACCGTGCTATCGAGAGAAACATCTACAAATTTTGCTTTCTCACTCATCTTATCCCAGCTTAACCCTTCTTTTAATTTTGCCCCTGAACTTCCGCCAGACTCTTCCCGGTCTGTTGTAATCTGCACGCCATAAACCGCCTTGTTTGGGGACAATTGCATTGCCTGCTGAATATAATTTTTAGGAACCCCGCCATTGACATACCAGACAGCAGATTTTCTAGACGTCCATGAAATATCTAAAATTTCCTTTAAATCATCGAATGCATTTACATCTGTAGTTTTACCCTGTGCTATCTGCCCCCAAACCATCAACCCAATTCCAGAATCGGCCAATGCAGGACAGAATAAAGGAATATTATTTTTATAGCAGGCATTTACGATTGTGTTTTCCGGAGCCAATTTCCCGAGAATATTCAAAAATTCCTTGATATTTTTTGCTTTGCTTAATTCATCAAAATTACCTTTAATGAATTTTTCTAATCCGATATATATCTCATTTGGCATCAGGCTATTGTAAATTCTATTGTAACCTTCTTTTCTTAATTTATTGTCATCCATATTTTCATCACCTTGATAATGCTCATAACCCAAGGATTCTCCCAAATCATGGGTTAAATTAGCCCCTGTAGTAACCATAACATCAATCCACTTGTTATTTATTAAATCTAAAATAATTTCTTTCATTCCTCCAGGAACCATCGCGCCAGCCAATCCGAAAAATACCTTGCATTCCTTATCATTGATTGCTTCTTCCAAAATATCAACTGCTAAAGCGAGCTTGCCGGCCTGCATTACTCCTGCTTTTCCCATTGCAAGAATTAAATCATTGACTTTCATTTCCTTACTGATTTTAATGTGCTCGACTTTTTTCATAATCTGCTAATTAAAAATAAGATTTATAAAAGTAATTGTTTAACCATAATCATGAAATTCTTCAAGGTAATCTATAACCTGGCAATATTGGCAATTTTCATCCTCGGGATAATTTATCTATTAAAGAAAGAATATTACCTTGCCTTTATCTGGATTGTTCTTACACCTGTTTTAATGTTGTTGCCCAGGAATTTATACAAGATATCATGGATAAGCCAAAAGTATAATAAAAACCTATTAAATGTGCTTGAGATTTTTGTTCTTATATTTTTAATAAGCGGGGCAGGACTTCCCTTGGGATTAAAATATTTGCCGATTGATATTGATAGTTATCTTCATTTTTCAAACGCGATATTTTACACAATTCTCTGGGGAATTTTGTATTATGTAATAAAAAATAAGATTGCTAAAAAAGAAATAAGGAAGAACGAAGTTATTTTATTCGCATTTATTTTTAACATAATTTTTGGGGTTGTATTGTGGGAAAGGTTTCAGTTGCTTAATGACCAGTTATTTGGCACGAAAATGTACTTTGATTATTTTCAGAATGCAGATTTTGACAGCATGTTAGACCAGATATTTGGGACGCTTGGAACAGTCTTTGCCGGCATTTTAATGTACTTTAAGCTTGATGACTGGATAAATAAATGGAGAAGATAAAAATAAATTAATTTTTAACAGAGTTCATCGGTTTCATATCCTGCCAGGCTAAATTGAACATATTTTCAAGTGCACCAGCAAAGTAGGGTGTGCTTACCCAAACACCAACATCATAGCTTGGATGCACATTGTCATCATGCATTAACATAAATGTTAAATCCTTGCCGTCAACAACGCAGAATCTTGATCCTATCTTGTCAACGTGCTTAACTTCTGCAAATTTGCTCAATTCTTTTGCTACCTGCATATTTTCCTTAGTTAATGGAGCAGCTATTCTTATTTTAACGCCCTTTCTTTTTAATTTTTCAAAGACCGGCTTTAACGCCTCAGCTTTTCTTTGCAAACCCTTGCTGCTTGTCATTAATGTTACAGATTTTTCAGCACCCCTAACCATTAAATCTAAATGCGAGTAAATATTATGTCTTCCTCTTATTGCACCTGATAAATCAGTCGGCTCTACAAATTCTATTCCTTGTTTATGCAGTAATTCTAATTCTTTATGCAAGTCAGTTCCTCTTAAACTTTCTAAATTTTTAACTTGGTCTTCTGCATTTTCCCTCATTAATTTCTTAACCCTTTCAACAACTTCTTTCGGCTCAACTGCCAAGTACTTTATTGGCTTTCCTAATTTCATTAAAACAAATCCTTTTTTTTCTAATGATTCAAGAATATCATATGCCCTTGATCTTGGAACATTTCCAATATCGGCTAATTCACCTGCGGTTGAAACACCACGAGAAAGCAAAGCAGTCCATATCTTAGCTTCGTATAAGTTTAGGCCAAAATATTGACGTAGTTTATTTAAAAAATCCTCTTTTACAATCATGTATTAGTCCCTCCTAGGAAATAAACCCCCTCTTTTTTTATTATTATCAAGTATATTATCGTTATTACTTCTAAAAAGGTAAACTTACTTATATATAAACATTATTGTTTTTAGGTATACTGTTACACTACAATTTTTTAGCTCTCTGGGAATTGTAAATCTTTTCTATATCCTTTATTGTGTTTATCTCGTTTAAACTTTTCTCAGGGTCTCTTCTTCTCAAATATCTCGGGAAACGAAGCGCATAACCGCTGGAATAACTCGGACTTTTTTGTATTTCTTCATAACCAACCTCAATTATGATCTTTGGCTTTACAATAACCTCCTTGTCATCTTCATGCATTATTAACGGCTTAAGCAACTTAGTCATTTCATTATAAGTCAAACCTTCACCCTTCTCTTTAATCCCTGTGCCGACTTTTCCAACTTCCAGTAATTCATTTCCTGATTTGCAAGATATAGTAAAACTGCTTAGCCACTTCGCTCTCTTGCCTTCACCATATTCTGCCTTGACAATAACTAGATCCAAAGGTTCAAGAATGTTCTTTAATTTCATCCATCCATTAACATATCTTCCAGCAACATAGGTTGAATCAATATTCTTAATCATTACTCCTTCATTGCCGGCATTTAAAGATTCTTCAAAAAATTTTATTGCCTTTTTTTCATCATCTGTAACTAATTTTTTTGTTAAAATTATTTTTCCTGGAACTTGCTTTGTTATTCCCTCAAGAACTTTGCGCCTTTCAAGTAAAGGTTCATTTATTAAGTTTCTACCGTTGGAGTAAACAACATCAAACAAGTTTAATTCTATTGGAAATTTTTTAACCATTTCATAAATGTCATATTTTCTTTTAATTCTCTGGGAAATAGTCTGGAATGGCAGATATTTTTTAGTTTTTTTGTCATATGCAACAGCCTCGCCGTCTAAAATAAAATTCTTTGCCTTAACATTTTCCTTAACAAATTTTACAATATCCGGAAATTGTTTGGTAACATCCTCCAAATTTCTCGTGAATACTTTGATATCCTTATCTTTACTTATCTGAACTCGAAAGCCATCCAATTTATATTCAAATTGTGTAGGTTTACCAAGTGCTTCAAAGGCTTCTTCAACACTTTCTGACAAAACAGCAAGCATTGATTTAACCGGAGTTCCTGGCTTTAAAGAGATTTTTTCTAAGGCTTTAATCCCATTTTCTTTTAACAATTCAGCAACTTCGCCGTAGTCTGTTGTCAAATTATATGCTCTTTCAACGTTTTCAACATCCGCATCAAATGCCTTTGCAAGAGCATCTCTTATTAATCCTGTTGAAACACCTACACGCAATTCCTCCAAGATTGTTGCAACAATAAACCTTGATTCTTCCTGGCCGCTTGAGTTTAGCAATTCACTAATTAAATTGATTTTTTTATCGACTGTTCCGTGTCCTGTGAATTGCGATAGTTTACGAATGTTTTCAATTACTTTTTTAACTGTTAACTCTTTTTTGGCAAGGGTCATTTGTTTTCTCTTATTCATTAGTTGTTCTGCTACTTTTCCCAAGTCCCCTGTTTCTTTCCATAATTTCTCGACATCGTTAATAGAATCCCCGCTTGAACTTGAGATGACTTTTAATATTAATCTAGAACTCATCCCTATTTTTCTTTCGTCGTATTCTGGAAAAACCCTTCCTTCTAATAAATAGATTACGTCCTTAATCTCGCTGCCTGAAACATGTTTGAGAAAATTTGCAATAATATCTGTCTTCTCCAGCTTTTTGGTGGTTTTTTCAAGCTCAAGGTAAACTCTAACTAACTCAATATAGTTCATAGCAACCTTTAAATATTTACTAGCATTTAAAGTTTTTGAAATGAATTTGGTTGAACTCTTGCAAAAAAGATATTCTTGCAGAAAATATTCTGATAAGGATGTCGATGATAAGGACATTGGTAAGATAATAAACCACGCTTCTCTTGCCCCGAGCGCAGGAAATTTACAGCCATGGCAGGTTATTGTTGTTAAGGATAAATTAAAACGATATTCTCTAAGTGTTGCTTCTTTAAGCCAGACATGGATGAAGGAAGCCCCTGTTCATTTGGTTATCTGCGGAAATGTAAATTATGTCAAGAAATTCTACAAGGTTAAAGGCGATCTTTATGCAAAACAGGATTGTGCGGCATTCATTGAGAATATTCTATTGCTTGCGGCAGATTCAGGATTATCAACATGCTGGGTCGGGGCGTTTGATGATGCAATGGTTAAGCGGGAATTGAGCATACCTGAAAATGTTGATGTCTATGCGATAATTCCCCTCGGTTATAGCAATGAAAAACATCCAAATCATAAAAAACGCTATGATCCCTCAATATTCACTTTTTTTGAAAAATACGGAAACAGAAAGCAGGATAAGAGTTTATTTCCTTTAGAAAAACAAGTTTCAAAAATTAAGGATAAAAGCAAAGATATTTTTAATAAAGCAGACGAATTAGTTAAACATTCCAAATAATCCCGGTTTGTTATCCTCATCTCTTCTGGATTTGCTGGAGGGGTTTTCATTATTCTGCCTTTTTTCATCCATTCTTTTCAGCATCTGGCTTGTGAAGTCTTTTGCTTCGTCTTTGTTTATATTGAATTTTCTTGGAGTAATCCCCTGCTTAATTTTTTGCTGTTCTATTTCCCTTGCCCTTGTATATCCCTGCTGTATTTCCTTCTCTTTCCTAAATTGCTTTATTCTTCTATTTCTAATTGTGAAATAACCTCCCAATATGATTGCAAGGAGTATTGCGAATAACAATAGAGGCTTATCAATTAAATCATTTATTGTATTGCTGACTGATTTTCCTGTAACATACAATGGGTCGTCACTCTCCGGAACACTTACTTCTTCAAAGCTTTTTGCTTCGCCATTTGTTGCGAGATTTAAGTTATAAATTCCTTCCTTTAACTCGTCGCTTAATTTAATTATTCTCGATTCACTAGGATCAACTTGAACTCTTTTTGTAAATTCCTTGCCGTCTTCTCCTATTGCCTTGACTTCAACTTCATCATCATATGGCACGTTTCCAATATTTCTTACATAGACTATGCCATCCTCAACATAAACTTCAACTTTTTTAACTTCCGCGACATTGAAGGTGCTTTCCACCTTAAATTCATCTGTGCTTGCCTTGATTACCCAAGATCCTGGCAAGGCATGATCCTCCAAATTAAAATCCAGTTTATTTGTTCCCTGCCTTGATAATTTTCCATCGGGACCATAAACCTTAATTTCCGCATCATTTTCCATTAAGTCATCTGCCTGGTCATAAAGCAATGATTCTATTGTTATTTGATCGTCCGGCAGGAAATCAAGCTTATTAATTAAAATTTTTAATTTGCTTGGTCTTGGTGCAATAAAAATGCTGAACTCCTTGCTTGCCTTGTTCTCAAAACCATCTTCATAGCTTATCTTTAATGAATGGGAATTTGATTTGATATTGCTTGGAATCGAATAAGTGTAGGAAAATTCACCTTTATTTAATTCAGTGCTAAATTCATTTTCATCCAGGAATATTTTAACCTGGCCTTTATCAAGCAATTCTCCGCGTATGTTTTTTAGATCACCTTTAATTTTTAGTTCTTCGCCCGGCGAGAGGGTGTCTTTATTCAACGAAGTGCTTAATATTAATTCAGAGCTTATTTCAAAAACCTTAACAACTTCTTTCTCAATTAAAGCATTACTCGAGTCAAGCAAAGAAATTTCTAAAGAGCATTTCCCAGCCATGGTTTTGGTTAATTTTAAATCAGGAATAGTTAGTTCTTGAGGGCTTGTCTTTAATAAAATCGGACTGACAAAATAATCCAAATTTGCATTGTCGCATATCGCTCCCGCTTTAACAAATCCGTCTTCTTCTTGCGTATGTGCAACGACAATTTTTACAGGAATTCTCTCATTTATGTTATAGAAGTCCTCTGCCTGGGTTAAAACATCAATTTCTGCAGTAACAAAAGGTACAAAAAAAAGAAAAATTAATGCTAAGGCAAGTTTCTTCATCTTGATTAAGGGTATAAGCTAGTTTAAATATTTTTGGGTAAATAATGTTTATGAAACTAAGCTATTAATTAAATCAGCTTTTGTAATCAATCCTATCAATTTCCCCCTTTCTTTAACTAATATTAATGGATAAAATCTCAGTAACTGTTTTATAACCTCTAGTCTGGCATTTTTGCCTATTATCGGAGGTGCTTCCTCCATGATGCCTTTGGCTGTTAAATTTTTTATGCCTTTTAAATTTTTGTTCAAAATCGATGATTCCGAAACTAATCCAATTACTTTTTCATTATCCAGTACAGGCAATTGGGATATCGAATGTTTATTCATTATTTTTATTATATTTGAAATTTTTTCATTTTGATTTACAGAGATAATATTTTTAATCATAATGTCTTTGGCTTCCTTTTCCTCTTGTTTAGTTAATGATTCCAATGCTTGTTCTATCTTTTTTATATTAGAGTATGTTGGGTCTAATTTACCTGCTTCTATTTTAGCAACCATGCTTTGACTTATTCCAGCTTTTATCGCAAATTGATGTTGTGTTAAATTCAACTGTTTTCTGATTTTCTTTAATTGGGTTATGTCAAATACCATGCTTTAATGAATTTTCCTATATTTATAAATATTCTTATAGGAATATTTTTGTCAAGAAATTATTTATATGGGTGGTTTTAAAATAATTAAGGAGAAAGACAAAATGACAAAAAATAATAATGGAGAAAATTTAGATGGTCTTTATTTATGCGCACACAACTTTTTATCAAATCATTCATATGTCCTTAAATTAAATCTAAGTAATCAAGAAATTGAGGTAATAGCTGAAAGACCCCCTAATAAGACCCATGTAGGGGACTATGTATATTCATTTAATTCTGATGGCTTTTTGTATTTGGATAGGGGAAAATTGTTTGATGTTTGGTCAACTCCCCAGGATAGTTTTATTTTTAATACTATAAATGATTCAAGAGGGAGAAAAGCATTGAGCAAGTCTGACGGCCACATTACCCAAGTTTATGCTCAAGATAATAAACTATATTATGTGTGGTATAATGGCAATGAAGAAAATGGGCTTTATCATAAAATTTATGATAAGGATCCTACAAAAAAGGGAATTAAACCAATCGCTACAAGGAATCGTGCTATCCATGCAATATGTTCTCACAAAAATGTTTTATATGACTCGTCTGATGAAACATTCTGCGATGATGGGCGCGCAGGAGTTTATAAAACTTTAGATAATAAATTGATTTTTGAGGCAAATAGAATGGAAGAAAATACTTTCGTTGAGCTAATCACTTATAATGGAAATCTTTATGGATCAAGGATTGATGGAATTATTTTTGATATTTTGAATAAAAAACCAGTGGCAAAAAGAAAATGTTGGTCAAGATTTATCGTGCTTAATGATAGATTATTGGATTTTTCCCACAATAAATTTTTTGATACTCTGTCTGATCCTGCAGAGTTACAACCTGTATTAAATGTTAGAGGAGGAAAAATTATCCATTTTGTAAATCACGGCAACACTTTATATGATGTTAGGCAATTTGGAGAAGAATATAATGGAGGAGAATACGCCATATTTTCAACACAAGATAATCGATTATTAGCAAGTCTTGATGAAAAATTATGTGGCGAAATTTTTTCATTTACTTCTATATCTGATAATAAGATAAATAGTCAAAGTTTATCTCGGAGAGACTGAAATGACAAAAGAATTAATATACTCATATTCACAGGCGGAAAGTGGCAAAGATTTTCGAAGGCAGAAATTAGATTTAGAATTAAACTTAAGAGAAATTGAAGATTTAAGATGGAAAGTAAAAGTTAAAGACAAAAGTCCTAAGTTCAAATTTTTACTGGAAACTCCAAAACAGCGTTCAGGCAAAAAACTTGATTATTATGCACTGTTTGAATTGAATCCAAACGGAGATAGCATTTATAAGCCCATAGATGGAATTAATTTAATTTACAGATTTTATGAGCAAAGATCTTTTGGTCCTAACAAGCAATTAATCCTTGAAGAAATAGATTTTGTCTGGCATAAAGGCATAACTTTAGAGTCTAGGTTACTGCCTCCGAATTCTTCCGCATTGCAATATTCGTCATCGCCAAATCAATTTCCGAGAGCGATTTATTTAAGAGAGGATCTTCCTTATCTATCTGCATTATTCAAAGCACAAAAATATTCCTTTAGAATCCCAGATGCTGATTTTTGTTCAAAACATACAATAATTGCGTTGGATACGTTGATAGAGGTGCTATATAGAAAAAAATCTCCAAATGAATCTCTTTTATCTGCGGTAAAAATTAACCAATAAAATGACAAAACAAATTAAAGTTGCATATATTGTAACAGATAAAGATACAGCAGAACACTTGAAAGGTATCGCCCCAATTAGTGTGCCGGATAATTATAGATTAGAAGCTCTAATCAAAGATGCAAATGCTAAATCTGTAAGCATCTTAGATGGCGGGATTTCTGGGGGAATGGGAGGTAGTTGGTATGGAAGAATGAGCCAACCATTTAATGCCGGAGAATTTGACCCTAATTATGATACTTATTTTCTAGAAGGGGTTCAGTATATAGAAGATATTTTTAATTTATTAAAGAAATATAAATAAAACTAAAATGACAGGAACAATTGATAAAAATTTATTAGACATAATTTTACCAGAAGAAGGTCTTAGATTTAGAGAGCATTTTGGAAAAGTTGAATTTACTTATGCCGAGAAAGTAGAAGAAGGATGTTATCATGAAATACATGAAGTTGTTCCCACCCATATATCAAAATTAGGGGAAGAGAAAATACTAAATTATGTTCATCAAAAAATTGAAGAACATAAAAGAGAATGGAAGAAGTATGAAGAGATAGAAGAAAACATAAGAAAAAATCATATACCAATAAAAACCAAATATAAAGGAATTTCTCTTGAAGGCAGAATTATTGAAGCAACAAGTTTATGTATAAAAGTAGAATTAGATAAGCCATTAAGAGGTCATAGCCATATAAACTTTGGATATGCATCTGCTGTAATGGGTCGTTATGTATCCAATTCCGATCATGAGATATCAAAATACGGATATGAAGCAGCATATAGAGCTCTTGAATGGGCTTATAATGATGCTTTACACAAACCAGAAAAAGATTTGGTTGAAAGTTTAAATGAATATAAAAGTTAATTTTAAATAACCTTAATATTACTTAATTTTATGGATTTAGATGCATTACGTCATTCTTGTGCACATTTATTAGCAAGCGCAGTAAAAGAACTTTATCCAGATGCTAAAATGGCAATCGGGCCAAGCATAGAAGACGGATTTTACTACGACTTTGACAACCTTAACATTACAGAAAAAGATTTGCCGAAAATCGAAGCAAAAATGCAGGAAATTGGCAATAAAAAATTAAATTTTGAAAGGGTTTTGATGAAGAGAAAAGACGCCGAAAAATTCCTTAAAGACCAGAAATACAAATTAGAATTATTAAGAGAAATTCCGGGAGAAAAAGTTCAGTTTTACAAACATGGAAATTATTATGATTTATGTAAGGGGGGACATGTAAAAAATACGTCGGAGTTAAAAGCATTTAAATTAACTAAAATTGCCCAGGCTTACTGGAAAGGAGACAGTAAAAACAAGCAATTAACCAGGATATACGGAACAGCATGGAATACAAAAGATGAGCTTAAAGATTATTTAAAAAGATTAGAAGAAGCTGAAAAAAGAGACCATAGAAAAATAGGAAAGGAACTAGAACTATTCTTTTTTAATGAAGTTAGTCCAGGAGCACCTTTTTGGTTGCCAAATGGAATGATAGTTTTCAGAGAACTTGAAAGACACTGGAGAGAAATTCACGATAAAGATGGTTACAAGGAAATTAACACCCCCATAATCGTCAAGGAAGATTTATTTAAAAAATCAGGACACCTTGAGCATTACAAGGAGAATATGTTTCCTTTAGATTTGGATAAGGAAAATTATTATCTTAAACCGATGAATTGCCCCGAAGCAACTTTAGTTTATTCTTCAAAATTACGCAGCTATAAAGATTTGCCAATAAAATTAAGTGAAATAGGGAGATTACATAGAAATGAGTTGTCGGGGGCTTTAGGCGGCATGTTCCGCGTTCGTCAGATAACAATGGATGATGCCCATATATTCTGCAGAGAAGACCAGATACAAGAAGAGGTTACAAAGGTTCTTGATTTGGTCAAGAAATTTTATTCAATATTTGATTTTAAACCAAATTTCAAACTTGCAACAATGCCAGATAAAGCACTTGGCGATAAAAAAACTTGGGAAAAAGCAGAAAAAGCCTTGGAAGCAGCATTAAAAACTAATAAAGTTAAATACGAGATTAAAGAAAAAGATGGCGCTTTTTACGGTCCAAAAATTGACATTCATATTAAGGATTCTTTAAATCGTGACTGGCAACTTGCTACAATACAGCTAGATTTTCAGATGCCACAGCGTCTTGAATTAATGTATGAAGGGAAGGACGGCAAGAAACATCATGTTGCCATGATTCACAGAGCAATATTCGGGAGTTTTGAAAGATTTATCGGAATATTAACAGAGCATTTTTCAGGTAAATTTCCTTTATGGCTAAGTCCCGTGCAAGTAATTGTGATGAACATTAATGAAAATAATTTGAAATTTTCAAAAGAAGTTTACAATAAATTAAAAGAAGACAATATCCGCGTTGAATTAGATGACAGAAATGAAAGCATTCCAAAGAAAGTAAGAGAGGCCCAGATTAGGCAAATTAACTATATGCTTACAATCGGCGATAAAGAACAAAAGAAGAAAACTTTGGCAGTAAGAACAAGAGACGGAAAAGTTAAGTTTGATGTAAAATTAGAAAGCTTTCTAAAAGATGTTTTAAAGGAAATTCAAAACAAGGAAATTAAATGATTAAAGAATACCAACAGTTAATGAAGGATGAAAAATTCAAATCCTGGAAAAATAAGCATAAAAATGCCTACTTATGCAGCGTTTTTCTGCTAAAAGACGAAGAGAAGTCAAGCGGGTGGCAGTTTGATTATTATTTGCCGAAGAAAAACAAGATATCCACTTTTCTGGTTGATAAAAGTATAAAGTTTACAGATAATCAAAAAATATTCTCCGCATCTAAAAAAATTGAAGAGATAAACCTGGATGACGTTAAATTCGGTTTTGATAATGTCGTGAAATTAGTCAAGCCAAAATACAAAAATAAGAATTTTACAAAAGAAATAATCATAATCCAGAGCTTAGATTCAAAATTATTGTGGAATATCAGTTTGGTAACAACTGATTTTAATTTAATTAACATTAAAGTGGACACAAAAAGCGGAAAAATTTTAGAAGAAACAAGCTCGAGCTTATTGCAGTTTAAAACTAATTAATCTCTATTATTTTTCCATCCTCGCCAAGATGGACCGTCTTGTTTAATTTATATCCTAGTTCCAGGGCCAAAATTTCCAATCCTTTCGTAATCTCGTGATCGCCATGTATGGGCAGGATATGCTTGGGCTTTAGCAAATTAATTATTTCCCTATGATCTTCATGAAATGCATGCCCGGAAACATGAACTTCCTTGAAAATTCTTGCATGGAACTGCTTAAGTCTTTTTTCCAAATTTTCACGATTCTTAATTGTCATCTCCGTAGGAATTGTTCTGCATGAAAAAATTATAACATCGTTCGGCAGTAATTCAAATTGTATGTCTTTTTTATTTGCTATTTTAGTTAATATTGCGTCTGGCTCGCCTTGATTACCTGTACAAACAATAAGATAATTGCTTCTCCCCTGTTTTTCTATCTCCCGTAATTTCTTTTTCACCAAAGACCTGTATCCAATAATTTCAACATTCTTGCTGAAATTAACGATACCTGAAGCTTCAGCAGCCTTGACATAATTAAACAAGCTTCTTCCAAGGAATACAATTTTTCTATTCAAGTTTTTGCCGAATTCAATTATGCTCTTTAATCTCGCGATGTGACTTGAAAACGTTGTAATGATGATTAAATTGCCTTCGCTTTTTGTTCCGAGCAAAACATCCTTAAGCATTTCTTTCGCGACTTTTTCGCTCGGGGTTTTTCCTTCTGAATTTGAATACAAAGAATCCATGATTAACAATAAAACATTTTCTTTTTCAGCCAAATGCTTTAATCTATCATAGTTTGGTTTAGCCCCAATTACAGGATAATTATCTAGCTTGAAATCATTGGCATAAAAAATAATTCCATATTTTGTATGGATTGCAATCAAAACTGTTTGCGGTGTCGAATGTGTGATGTTAATGAATTCTATCTTTAAGTTTTCAGAGATTTCAAGATGAGTGCCTGAATTTATCGGTTTTAGCCTCCCTTCTAGCTTATATTCATGCTCCTCAAGCAATTTTTTTAGGACTTCAATTGTGTATCTTGTTCCGATTACAGGACAGTCATAATGCCTGGCTAAAAAAGGAGCCGCGCCAATATGATCCAGATGGCAGTGTCCTAGAACAATTGCCTTGACCTGATTTTTATACTTGTGAAGAACTTCATCATCTGGAATAGCCCCTATTTTAATTAAATCCTTTGTTGTTAATTCACGAGGATCCCCTTCTTCATACTTCAAAACAGCAGGCAGGTAAAGCCCCATATCAAGAATGATTATTTCATCATCTACTTTAATGGCAGTCATGTTTTTTCCAACTTCGCTATAGCCACCAATTGCAAAAACTTCTATCATCGTAGTTTTATTTTTTTCCCTATTTTTATATTTTTTGTATTTCCTGTTCTGAACTCCAAAACATATTTTGCCTTTTTTTCTCCCATGATTTTTAATGTAAACGGTTTAACCCTTCTTTTAATCTTAATAACTTTGAATTTGCTATCTAGAAATACAATATCAATCGGATAAAAAACAAAAAAAGTATGCAAATATTCATTATTGTAATCTTTTAAGACAGCAGCATTATTTTTAATATTTCTAAACATTAATCCAAAATTTTTGTTATAAAACTTGAATTTCATTATTCAACAAGCCCATTAAATGTTATTTCTGCATTATGCATTAACCCATTAATTTCAGTGTAATCCAAAATTATGCTCCCACTAAATTCATCGTCTTTGATTAAGTTCAGAGCACCCGCATCACATTTAACTTCAACATAAGCTGTTTTTGCATTAACCATTTTCTCGTCCAAATTATTTGGAGCAGGGTCCCCATCATCTGTTATCGGGCAATTTACATCATTTATTTTTACAGCATTATTTATGTTATAACCGATATATTTTACACCAGATGCCCTGAGGGATAATGACAATGAATCAGTATTTTCACCTAATTTGATATCTGTACAGCTAAATGGAACTTCTGAATTGCAAATTCCTTTGTTTATGTTAGGGTTAAATACCCCTAAAGCAAATAAAGCAGCCAATACAATTAGCATTATTATTGCGACCCAGCTATATGTCATTAGAAATTCCATTGCTGTCTGGGCTTTTCTCATGATTATATAAAAATTAACTAATATTTAAATATAATTAAATAAAGAAAAAAGAAAATTAAGCTTCTGCTGTTCCTTCAATGGTTAGTATAACATCGTGAGCTAATCCACCAACTTTTGTTGCGCTTACTACAAATTTACCACTGAACGCATCTCCTGTTGCTAATGTTGAAGCACATGTAACTGTAACATCTTGTGTTTTTACATTTGTCATTGTTCCATCAGCATTTCCATCGCCATCATTTGTAACTGCACATGCAACTCCATTTAATGTTATCGCACTTGCAGCGACATATGTAACAGTATTTACGCCAGATGCTCTTAAACGCAATTGTAATTGATTATCGCTGTCATCTAATTTTACATCTCTACATAAAACACCAGTATCATCGCTTCTACAAGTATTCTGTCCTGTTCCGGGGTTAAACACACCAAATGAGAATAATACAGCCAAGACAATTAGAACTATTAATATCGCCCAACCATATGTCATCAAAAACTCCATAGCAGTTTGAGCTTTTTTATTATGATTTTTATGCATCAATTACCACCTCTTTATATTATCCTAATAAAATTAATACTATTTAATAATATATAAATCTATTGTTTTTAGCCTATTAATCCTCTATGGTGCCGGAGAATTTAACAACAATTCCATGATCAATTGTGCCGCCGGATAACCTGTAACCTATATTTGCATTTCCTTCAAACCTTGTTCCAGATGTTAAAACGTCAGTGCTTAAATCGCAATTTAGTGTATATTTTGCATCAACAGGAATTGTATTTGGAGAAGGTATGCATGAGCCCGGTGCTGTGCTTGGATTGGTTAATGTTATGCTTGTTAATGTTGCCGTGTCTGTGTCTGAACTGCTTAAGGTAATCTGCATAAAACCATCGTCTGCTAATTTGATATCGTAGCATGTTACAGGAGAAACAGAAACACAATTATTTGGAACTTTTGGATTAAATACATCTAAGCTGAATAATATTGCAATAACCGCTAAAATTATTAATATCGCCCAACCATATGTCATCAAAAACTCCATAGCAGTTTGAGCTCTTTTCATAATAATGTTGAATTTTGGTTATTAATAAATCTTGCTATACTGTTATGTTCTTGAATACCGCAGTTAGTATTATAGATGCTATTAAAAATATAATTATGCTCACTGCTAAAAAAATCGGAATTGATTTTAACCCAGACTTAATGTTTCCTTTTTTGATTGTTGAGATTATCATGGCCGCTAAGACAGCGCTTATCCCCAGATTGATAAAAACAAATGTCTTGAAATCGCTTGGAGAAATTGCTTCGCCGCCGGAAAAACTTAACGGTAAATTGTTTCCCAGACCAGCTATGCTTTCAACATTAATGCTTGCAAGTATTTCACTCATTAAAATAATGATCCTGTGGGATAATGCATATAAAAATGGGGCTATTATAATCGCAGCTAATGTTATAAAGATTACATAGGTCGTTACCTCTGCACTTATTTCTCTTTCAAGCACCTGTGTTTCTTTGATATTCCAGGATATCTTGCTCACTAAACCTGCCAGTTCCCCGCCTGATTTCAATCCTTCAACTAATAATACCATACTTTTTTTTAGCAAATCAGAATCATATTTATCTGTGAATTCCATTAATGCCTGCTCCAAATCATAACCACTGGTAACTTTTCTTGCAATTACCTCAACTTCATTCGCCAAAATTCCGAATCTTTCTCTTACAGCATACCACATTGCCTGGTCAATAGGCATCCCCGCATTCAAGTTTGTAGCAACCAACTGCAAGTAATCTGCAAGAACATTTTCAATTTCCTTTTTTCTTTTTATTTTCTTTAAAGTTATCCAGGAATAAATAAAAAATATTGCGATGGCCAAGGCAATTAGCAAAGATAGCATATAAAAGCTTATTAACGAGCTTGTAAAATTAGCAGCAAGCTTTAACTGGGTCCTGAAAAACAATAATATTATTATGCTTAAAACAAATGTTCCTATGGAAGACTGAATTAATAGTTTATTTACATCAATCTTAATGTCGGATTTTATCAATTCATTTTCAAACTTTTTTCTGGCTTTTATTATCAATCCTGATTCCATTACACACCTTTCCTCAGATTTCCGATTATTGATAAAAATGAAAACTGTAATACACCTATGGCAAAGTTAATTCCTATTAAATTTGACAACGATAATGTTAATCCAGTAAACGTTGACATCAAAGAAAGTATTGTAACCCCCAAACTAGGAAGTATAACAGCAATTAACAAATAAAACAAAACCATGGGGTTTAATTTTTTCCCATATTCTTTGATTTTAATTAATTGTTCCTTGGAAATCTGCTCTGTTATGCTTTCCAGGGCCTTGCTTACATCTCCCCCGGTTTTCATTGAATTGAGAATCTGAAATAAAACTTTCCTGAAATTATCGCTTGGAGTGATTTCTATAACTTCGTTTATCGCCTGCTCTATCGGCATTCCTGTTTCAACTTTATCAACGATTTTTTTAAAGTATCTTCCAATCGTCGGATAGGCGTAAGAGACATTTCTTATTGAATCAAACAGTGGAATTCCCGCGCTTAGTTCAATTAATAAAAATCTTCCGGCATAAACAATCTCACGGTCTATTTCACGGACGACTTTATTTGATTTTGCAGTTGGCGAATGCATGAAAAAGAAAAACACGGCAATATAAATAACCGGGAACAATAATAAGGGGATTAATAAACTAACCTCCAGCCTTGAAAAAACCATTATTGAAGCAAGCGTTAATGTTATGCTTACAATTAAACTTGTAATAAGACTTTTTTTAATAAACTGCTCGGGAGTCTGATTTATATCAGCTTGCATAAGCCCTATCTTCAAATAAGGAAATTTTTTTGCTAAAATTGGAATTATCATTTTTTAAGCAGGTTTAAAACGGCATTTTTGTTTGTGTAATAAGTAGCAATTACCTTTCCGATGTCATTTACCTCATTGATATTTTTCTTTGCTAACCATGTTAAGATCAATGATTTTTCCTTCAAATTTTGGTTAATCTCCTGTGTCGTTAATCCGGTAGTTAATTCTAATTCAGGCATTAATCTTGATGATCTGTTAACAGTCAAAATTTTATCCTGCCTCAAATCTAGTTGCAATAAAACATTTGGCTCTGCATTACTCAGGATTTCAGCTATCTGGTAAATTCTCCTTATTCCTGTTCTTCTGTTTCTGTACATTACAATTATCATTGAAATAGCAGGAAGCAAATTTTTTGGAATATTAAGGGGCGGGTTTGTAATTCTGTTTATTGTTTCATTTACATCATTTGCATGCAATGTTGCATAAACACTATGTCCAGTATGCATTGCCTCAAACAAGGTTTCAGCTTCCCTCTGCCTTCTTATCTCACCAACAACAATTCTGTCCGGCCTCATCCTCAATGAATTGACTATTAAGTCGAGCAGGGTAACTTCTCCCTTTCCTTCTACATTCGGCTGTCTTGTCAACATGGGGATCCATTGCAGGTATTTTGCGAGTCTTAGTTCAGCAGTGTCCTCAGCAGAGATAATCCTCTGATTTGGCTGGAAGAAAGAGCATATTGCCCCGAGGAAAGAAGTTTTTCCCGTCGCCGTGCCCCCGGTTACTAACGCGCTCAGCTCATATTCTATTCCCAGCCATATTAAAGAAGCAGCTGAGATGGAAATTGTTTTCTGGTTAATCATGTCTGTCATTGTGATTGGTTTTGTTGCAAACTTCCTGAATGTAATTGTGTTTCCTTTTATAGAAATGGGGTTTAATGTTGCATTTACCCTGTCTCCTGTTTCTAATTGTGCATCCAATAATGGGGTAAGCAGAGAAATGCTTCTTCCGACCCTTCTTCCAATTAATGACGAGTAATGCTTAACCTGCTCTTCATTCTCAAGTTTTATGTTTGTTTTTAACCAGCCATGCTTGTGGTGATAAACCCACACCGGCTCTTCTGCATTATTAATAACAACTTCTTCAAGATTTTTATCATCAAGCAACAATTCAATCTTCCCCAAGCCAAGTGCCTTGTGCATCAAATATGTTGTGAGAAATTTTTTAATGTCATCCGAAATTGTTGGAAGATATTTATTTAGCAGATATAATATTGCATCCTCAAATCTTTTCCTCACAAATTCCGATTTTTTTAAATCCGAAATATCACTTAATCCAAGTTTAACCTTACTGGAGATTTCCTGCTTTATTTTATCAAGAATAATCTCTGTATTTGGGCTTATTTTTGCAATGCTTACATTATAGACTAGCACAAATTCATCCTTTGTACTCTCTATAGTTACAGTTATCGGAATATTCTCAGAGTAGAAGCTATATGTCTCTTTTACAACCATTTACATAGCAAAAAGCCATCACCTCTTTTTTATTTAGCTTTATTAAGATTTTATTCATTTATTAATCTTTTTAATAATTCTATAATGTGGTTTAATTCTAACTCATTTTTATCTAAATAAGATTCTCTAGCAAACACGCCTTCGTAATAAATCCTATTTCTAATATTTTTAATGTGTTCTTTTAAACAAATTTCCCAATCCATGATTTCTTTTATCATATTCTTATAACACCATATAGTTTTTCCCCATTTATAATATTATTCTTCAGTTCCGTATTGAAATCGCCTATGTTTTGCTTAAAGATTATATTTATTTTATGCTTTAATTTTTCCTCATAGTTTTTTAGATCTAATCTAAATTCATTAGACCCCAAAAATAAGTCTATATCGCTTTTAGCATCATATTCTCCCTTAGCACAACTTCCGAAAAGAATTATAGCGCTTGGATTTGCTTCTTTAATTAAGAATTCAATTAAATTAGATTTGTATAAATTCTCTATAATCCTGTTTTTTTTGTAGTATTTATAGTAGAAATTCTCTGTATTCGCCCTATATCTTGGATGGGGCTTGGTCTTGAGCTTATTAATCAATTCTTTATTTTTTAAATCTATTAATTTTCTTTGAACGGTGGTTTTTGGTATTTTTATTAATTTGCTGATTTCCCTGAGATAAAACTCCCTAGACGGATTTTCAAAGAATAAGTTCTCTATTTTATTTATTTGTCCCATTTTTAGTACAATTGTACCATAATCGGGACATTTATAAATCTTTCTGCTAAGAAAATTTAAAATATGTAAAATAAAATTAACATTTTTATCTGGTCAAGTTTTTATCAAATATTTGCTTTCTTCTTTTAATATTTTCAAATTCTTTATTTATCTCATCGTAATTTTCTTTGTTGAAGACTTTCAATCTGCTTACTTTATGCAGCAATTGCTTAATTTCATAATCCAAGACAAACTTTTGTGTGTAAATCATATCTTCCCTGCTTAATTTTTTTGTCAATGCTATTTTGACGTCATCAACATCTTTAATGACAATAGCATGTTTAATGACAATCTTGTTTAAGCCAGACTGCATTATTTCTATCTGCCTGGTTAATATCTCAATGTCCTGTGAATAATCCCTTGACTCTTCCACAGTTTTTTTGCCTTTAGCTATCAAGAAAGGGGTTGTAAACTGATATTCAATTGTTAATATTTCCTCTTCTTCCAAGAAAACAGCCCACTCATTTATTATATGCTCTGGCAGTCCCAATTCTTTTGCAGCTTCTTCTAAGGGAATTCTTTTTTTATTATTTACTAGCTCAACTAAACTGTCTACTGCAGTTGAAATATTTACAGGCATGATATTAAACAATAACCATACTATAAAAGGTTTTCTTTTAGTAAGGTTTTTATATCCTTAATTCTTATTTAAATTGATGAAAAAAGAGGTTGTTAGGTTAGTTTGCTTAGTTTTAATTATTTCAATTTTTTCTATTTATAATTCCAATGATGTAAATGCTGCATGCAGCTCCGATTCAGAGTGTAGTTATGGTAATGTATGCATCAATCCCGGATCTTCGGGATATTGCCAAAGTTGCCAATCATGCTTTGATGGCTCGGTTCAATGTAAAAGTTCTACTGTTATTGAGGTTTGTGATACAATTCTTAATACAAATGGTTGTACTGAATGGCTTTTTGCTAGCTATTGTGAATCAGGGACAATTTGTTCTAGTGGTTCCTGTCAAAATTGTAGAGAATGTGGAGATGAAAGAAGTTCTCCTGTTTCTTGTAGCGGACTCGATGCATTAAACTGTGTAGGCCTTGACAACGGATGTACCAAATTCCAAGTCGCCGAATCTTGTTCAGATGACGATTCATGTACTACAGATTCTTGCTTAAGCGGAGTTTGTTCTAATGATCCCATCTTATGTTTTGGAGAAACCCCTATTTGTGATAATGGTGCTTGTGTGTGTCAAGAAGGTCAGATAAAAGTCAACACCCAATGTAATGTTTGTCACAACGGTATATTTGGGTATGCTGAAGATAGTCTATGCGACGATAACAATGTTTGTACGGAAGACCTGTGTGATGGTAGTCAATGTTCTTATTATGATAAGAGGAATGATCCAGAGATATGCGATGGTGCTGACAATAATTGTAATGGTATTTCTGATGAGAATATTGTGCGAGCCTGTTATACAGGTTCATTAGATACTAGAAATAGAGGAATATGTAGAGATGGAACTCAGACTTGTTCTGCCGGCTCATTTCTTTACTCTTGTACCGGGCAAGTTTTACCTCAAACAGAATTATGTTATAATGGTTTAGATGACGATTGTGATGGGAAAATCGATAAAGTAGATGAAGATTGTCAATGTGATTTGGGAGCTGTTTCTATGGATGGTACTTTATGTGTTGGAGGTTCTTGTACAGGAACCCCAAGCATTGATTGTTATCAATTTAAAGATTTAGAATATTGTAGATCACGACCTGGATGCGAATGGAAAAAACAATTAAGTGAGTCATACAAATGTGTGGTAACCTCTTGTAATGGTTTGAATAGAGATAAATGTAATAAGATTTCTGGCTGTTCTTATATTAGCGGAGCATCTGATTTATGTGAACAAGATGAGAATATTAAGGTTAATGCAGGTTATTCTGGTCTTTATTGCCCCCAAGTTGATAAATTGCAAATTGATGCGCAAGATTCAAGCGGAAGTTGTGACATTCAATTTACCGGTGGTGATATTTCAGGGATAACACTTAGCACAATGTTGTCAACAAGCGGAAACATCAACACTAACTGGAAAATTCCTTCAGTTCCCGTAGCGTGTTGTGGCAGAACAGTTACACCAAGAGCAGCCGCATTTTGGGACGGCGAAGTCGGAAGCGAATTTAGACCAGATGGTGCAGACAGTTTGTCTGGAAGTTTTACTTTTGCAGGCGGACTTACAAGTGGATGTACAAGCGATGCTGAATGTTGTTCTGGGTTATATTGTATTGATGGAGCATGTGGTTGCCCTGATGGTTTTACCTGGGATCTGGATGCTCAAACTTGCGTAGTTGCATTTGCATTTGCCGCTTGTTACAAGGGAACTGTCGGAAATTCAACCGGAGAACCTGGTCAATCTTGTTTAGCGAGATGGAGAGATCCCTATACTAGTGCAACAAGCTTTTATGGACAAAATCAACCTTATTGGAAAGATGCAATTGACTCTGATGAACCAGATTGCTTTAGGATAGGTAACACACAATCTTGTTGTTACTTAACTAATTTTAGTAACAAAGAATATGGGGAGTTTAGCAACATAATTGTTAAAACAATCTAATTCATCTTAAATTGCATAACAATCAAATGCAAAAATCATCTAACAAAAATAAACAAGGAACACCAGCAGGTTTCAAACTTATAAAGGTGTATTTTATTATTTATATTTTATTAAATTTATTTGATTTATTCAAAGAAAATTTATTCGAAACTTTAACAAACCTTGTATTTATTATAATAGCCGGTGTTATTATTTTTGGTATAAATAAAAGATATAAATTCGGAAGATATGTAATTTATATGTCAACGTTATATTCTATAATCTATACTTTAATTATTACCATTGTTTTTTTAGTATCAAAGAAACCCATTGACGGCAATGATGTAAATTTTATTGCAAAAGCAGTTTATCTAAGTTTTGTAATGCTTATGGCTGATATAATTATTAATATAATAATATTTTATTATACCTACAAACATAAAGAATATTTTATTAAATAATTTGTTTATTTTTTTATAGAGTATCAAGTTTAATCTTCTTTATATATTTTTATATCATCCAAATTTGATAACGAATATATTATCCTAATTGATTTACCTTCACCGTTAGATATTACTAAACCCCCCCCGCCGAGCATAGCATGTTTCGAGTCTGAACTATGAACGTCTGTCCCAAATAACCCGTGTCCGTTCTCGTGTTTAGTATCACTAATTATTGCCAGATTATTACTTAAGTTATCTTTATCCACGTAAACGATTGCATGTAAAGGAGAGTTATTGGGATCTCTTTTATCAAATATCATATGACTGAAATTACTCGTATAATCCAGTGTGATTCCCGTATCTGGGTCAACAAAAACTTCCTCAAACAAATTCATTTTTGGCAACATATGTCCTTTATGATTAAATGAGGTCATGCTTTCCCAAGAATTGTCATGATTCGATGAAGTGGCGGAATCAAATGCAGCAACATAGTTTGAATTCGGTGCAGTAGAAGCATTTCTAAAAGATTTTATTGGAAGTTCGAAACGCTTCAATCTTGTATTTGGGGTTGTCCCGTCTGTTTTTGTTATATACTTAACGAAATGCAGAATATTCCTGTAATTAGCTGATTCAAAAGGCAAAACAGGAATCATATTAATTGTATCCGGAACTTCATCCAAGCCCGAATAATTAGCTTCAATGTCAAAATATTCCCCCAGATTATTTGTTCCGTCTGTACTTAGCATCTCCTCATCTTTTATGCTTAAAGTTTGATTTTCTAAAACTTGGGTCTTAGCTAGTATTCTATCTTCTAAAATAACATTTGCTTTTTTGTCATTTGTTTCATTTCCCAAATAAACCCCGAAATCTTTTCCAAATACCAATTTTCCTGCTTTAATGTTCCCATTTTTATTCAGAACATAAAAATAAGTTCCGGAATTGATTCTATGATTTGAACTATTTGTAAAATCCCAGTTAATGTTCTTTTCAGAATCGTCATAAGATTTAATTTCCCTGCCTAAAATATCATAGAATTTTATGCTGGCGTTACCATTGTAACTAAAATTTAAACTATTATTCTGCAAAGAAACATTTAGGAAATCTTTGTTTTGGTTATCATAGTCATCTTTTACACCAGTTACCAGATCAACATAGCCCTCTGAATTTGTTGTATAGGCATTGCCATCCCAAGTGATTTTTAAATTTGGAATTCCTGCAACATTCCTCAATGAGTCAACACAATTCAGTATTGCATCAACAATTCTAACCTTCTTGGTTTGCGTTTGTGCATTACTTTGGCTATTAAAACCAAGATTTAATGCTCCAAATAAGCTTCCTAATAAGGCTAATCTTTGCCAGGTTTTCATAGAAATAGCATGTTTTTAGACTTTATAAATATTTCGTTACTTTATAGTAATAATAAAGTTTATTTTTTTAGTCTTTTGCTTAATTCTTTTTCAGAAATTTCCATTAATTTCTTTAAAACATCATTTGGAATTTCTGCTTTTAGATCTTCTTTTAGCTCAAGCAAGAAATCATAAAGGAATACTGGAAAAATGTTCTCCCCCAATTTAGTTTGTTCAACGCTTTCATTTATTATAATATCCCAATTAATTTTGAAAAGTTTTATCAGCTCCAAGGCGTCTATTCTATCGCCCGCCCTTTCTGTGGCGCATTTTAATAATATTATATCTTCTGGGCTGATAATTTTAACAAATAAATTACCAAATTCAAATAGGTCTGTTACCCTGTTTTCTATCTCCTTTGTCAAATAAAAACATATAACTTTTTGATTAAATAAATCTATTCTAAATTCATCTTTTTCCAGCATTATGGGGCTTTGTTTTTTTAAATGTGCTAATCTTTTAATATATACCAATCTTGTTAATCTTTCTTTAAACCCATTTCTTTTTAAAAGATTTACAATTTCTTTTTGGTCTCTTTCGTTTGAAAAAACAAGATCTATATCTTTGGTCTCTCTTTTTGCCCCATGATATATCATTGCAGATTCGCCAATAGCATAACATTCTACCCTCTTTTTTAATTCTTTGCCTATAATTAAAAATAATTCATTTTGGGATTCTAAGTTTACCACCATTGTTCATACTCCAAGATATCAACTTTATTAAATGGCAAAAAAATATTCCATTTTTTTTCTATATCTTTAAAATCTTTAGTCTTAAAATTATCAACTATAAACTTTGGTTCATTCTTTGCTTTTAATAAAGCCTTTAAAGTTCTTTTATCAATTCTTCTTATCCTCATAAATGTTTTTGTTAATTCATATAATGCTCCAACCTTCCTCCTAACATTGTATTTTTTAGATAACTTTAATAATAAAGGCCAGTCGTTTAAATGGTTAAATAAGGCCAAGCTTGCCAAAATCACCTTTGGGTGTTTTGTTTCTATTGCTCTTATTATTGCTTCTTCCACACCTATTTTTCTGCCAATTACCCTATAATTAGATCTAAATGCAAGCTTCATTGGAGAATATTTATTAATTATATCATAAAAACTTTCATTTCCGATTATTGGCTTTGCTAGCTTTTTTATTATATATAGCCTACTTTTATCTCTTTTATACCATGTTTTTATTAGGCCATTTTTTCTTAATAGGTGAACATAATTTATAGCTGTAACTCTCTTAATATTCAGTTTTTTTTCTATATCCTTTATTGTAGATATTTCTCCAATTTTGTTTATTATAGATTGATTCATAAAAGTGATGTAACAGAACTAATATATAAACTTTTCTATTTTTTAATATATGACAAAGGTTTTAACTTATCAAATCTCGATTGTTGAATATCAAAAAGCATAAAAATTAAAACAAAATTTATGTCGCTTAATATTTATTTGTGAGTTACTAGAATAAACCCATAAAAATTATAATTTATTTCTTAATATAAACATTATACAGTTCTTCATTGCCATCTTCGTATAGCTGGTTGCCAATTATGCGATAATTCCATTCTTCCAATCGCCCGATAGCATTAACGTGCCATTCGCCATACTGTTCTTTTATCTCCGCTTTATATTTGCTTTCATTGATTTCATAAATGCTTGCCCTAAAGGAACGGAAAGAATGGTTTATGGTATCCTCAACAGAAAAGGTATATGAATTGTTTCTGCTGAAAATCTTTTTAACGTCATATGGCACGTGCTGATTGTTTTGTTCAAGCATCTGCCATGTTCCTATAAGTGGTGCTAAATAATCGGTCTCTTCTACAACCTCCGTTAATGATTCTTTGTTGCATGACAATAAATTTAATGAAACTAAGGTCATTCCATAAAAAAACATTTTCTTCAAAGATATCATTTTTACTGACCCCAGCAACCATTGATTGCAGAAATATTATAGCATGATTCAAAACCGTAAAGTATGGGGGCGCTTCCAGAATATCCCGCATCGCAATTATCTGACCAGTAGCTGGGATAATTATTATAATTAAAGTTTTTAATTTGTGCAACACATTTTCTTTGGTTATTAATATATTCAAAAAGTTCTATACGATAGCTACCACTTATATCCAATTTTATTGAGCAATAGCCTCCATTTGATCCCGTACCTCCTAGCTCTATTCTATTGTTTGATGCTTCGTCAAAAATCATGACGGTTAAAACTAATCCCCTATCCCTGTTTTCGCTTTCGTCTCTGCATAAAGCTTTAAATACAACATGCTTGTATTCGCGTTTTGTTGTTTCAGTGTTACTGTTTTCTGTAGTAGTTGTGCTTTTTTCAGAGCAAGATGGAATTCCACTTAAACCCGCTGTCATTAATCCAAGCAAAGTTAGTTTTCTCATCAGAACCATATTGAATTACAGGTGCAAAAATATATAAGCTTAACTTTTTGAACAAATCTTTTTAAAATTATTAAAAGAGCAGACTAAAATCTTACAGCCAGTCCCAAATCAAGGGCTCCAACAACCCCGATTTCTTTCCAAGTTATTTTAGCGAGATTGTAAGAAGCGCCTCCTGCAAATAATAAGCCAAAAGCGCCGTCGCCAAGAAAAATTTCTCCCCCCAATAAAGCACCCGGTCCGTATAATGCCTGTTGCTCTTTGTTGCTTGTCGTTGTTCTTCCAGAATAAGTTGTTGTTTCTTTGTATTCGCCTCCAAGCATTCCAAATTGCGAATCAAGAAAAAACCTTGCGGGAGATTTTTTATTGAAATATATTTTAATTCCTCCCGCGACCATGAACATGTCTTTTGCATTGCTGTAAATCTTGGACAGGGGAAAATATCCTCCCCCAGCGTGCACCGAAATATTTTCTGACAGCTCTCCCTGCAAGGATGCACCAAAACCGCCGAATGAATTGCCATAGCCAAATGAGATTTGGGTATTGTACATTTTGTCTGGCACTTCCTCTTTTTTCATTGTATCTTCCGCGTATTTCGCCGGTGCTGTTTCCTCTTTTTTAGCTTCTTCCATTACAATTTTTTCAACCTCGGTCATTTGATAGACAAATAAGCTTCCGTCTGCAGTTCTAATTTTTACAGTTTTATCCGGCAGCATCTCAATAATTTTGCCGCGTATTATACTTCCATTTTTAAGATACAAGACATCCTGTTCTTCCAGCCCATCTTCTAGATTATTGCTAAAATTAAAGGAATTATGATTGCTGACAATATGCTCTAACTTATTCTTATGATGATTAATAATCTGGGAATCGGCTTTATTATAAAATAATCCGCTTAAACCCCCGATCGTTAATCCATATAATGCAAGTTTTTGCAACAAATTCATATATATCTAATTAAACCTAAAAATATATAAATTAATCGTAATTTGAACCAAACAATAATATTTAAATAGTAACTAAACCTACTAAAATTTAGAGGTGATATATTGAATAAAAAGTATAATAACTTAATTATATTTCTGGTAGCATTAGTTGTTGTACTTATTGTTATAAGCTACTTAAAAAATCTTAACGTTCAAGAGAAAACCGATTTAGGCGGGGAAACTACTGTTCAGAAATCGTGCGGCGAAACTTGCAAAACAGAGGCATGCCTATATGGCTGTTATTCATCAACCATAAACTTGGCAGTTGCCGAAGGTAATATCGACAGATGTAATGAAATAAAATCCGATGCAACAAAACAATCATGCCTCGACCAAGTTAATTTAGCCTTAAAAAATTGCAATAAAATAGTTAATCAAGGGTTAAGGGAATTGTGTTAAAATGAAAGGACCGATAATTGTCTCATTGGTCATTTTTATCAGCTTGTTTTATATGGGCTCTGCAGAATCTGCCATTTGTACGGGGGTTCAAATATGCGCTGACTACGATGTTGACTGTAATTTTATAAAGGATGGGTTTTGTCCACAGACTTATGGTGACTGGGGTGCTTGCGACATGCAAAGTTACGGAAAATGCTCTCCATGCGATTCTGATTGTGGATCTTGTGGTAGCATAGAGATTATCACAGCTGCAAAAGCAAATCCTGGAGCAACCGTTGAGATTACTGTTATAGCCCACTTAAGTGGAGATAAAACAGATGAGATGCAGCTTTTGGAAGGAACTGATTTAAGCGGTCAAAAAGCAAGAACATCAAACTGCGCAAAAGACGAAACAACTTGTTTAAGGAAATTTAGTTATACTGTTTCATCAACTGGAGGAGACACCGAATGTTTTACAGCAACGACCTCGGATTTAAGATCAAGCAATATTAAAGCAACCAACTGCATTCAAATTAATCCGGCAGTTGTTTTAACAGCAACAGGAACAAATAATATAATTCCCTTAAATGCCCGCGTTCAAAGTTTGCAAGAAGTTGCTAAGGGGGAAATATATCTATTTAAAAAAGATCCAAGAACAGATGAATTTAAGCCCGTGAATATGAATAACCCAACTAGCAATGATTACTGCTCTTTTAGATGCTCGGGTACAAAAAATTGTAACCTGTTGTTTAGCCAAGATGTAAGTGCCCCGAGAACAGGCGCATACGACTTTCGGTTTGATTGGGACAGTAGAAAATGTGATAATATGGAATTTAAAATAAAGGCATATGGATTCGACTCTTTGGGCAATTTTAATGATGATGAAAGTACCTTAACTCTAAACAATGAGAACCCCCCGTGTATAGATCAATGCTATCCTTTTAATTCTGAATTATTAAATACAGTTTATTTAAAGATAAAATCATGGATTTCGTGAACAAAAAAGGGATTGTATTTACATTTATTGTCGTAATTCTCTTGTCTATAGTAATCATTATCTTTTTGATTAATGTCAATAATAGATTCCAGACTAAAATCCAGACTGTTAATGTAAAAGTTGAAACTCTGAACAGCTTTGTTAAGAACCTGAATTCAACATATCTTCCAGATGCACTGGGGGCCTCCTCAAATCAGGCTATTATATCATTGCTGGACTATGAATCAAATAATTCTTATGCGCCGGATTCGTTAGATTATCTTAAACAGGTAATAAGCAACGGTAGATATGGCGGGGGGATACAGGAATCTATGTTTCAGGGTTCTTTGGATTATACATTAAACAATACCTTAAATGAAATAAGACTTTTGGCAGAACAGCAAGGTGCGACTCTTGAATATACGCAAGAGGATGTTGATAATGCAATTAATTCTTTAACGATTAGTCATGAAACACCATGGACTTTGAAGGTTAGCATGAACTTTAAGTACAGAGTAAGTGATATCAAAAATGAAGTTAGTTGGGAAATAAACAATGCAAATATCTACTCTACCCTAAATGTTGAAAATTATCGCGATCCATTTTACCTAATTGAGCCAGAACTTGGCAAATTCGGGGTAAGAATAAGAAAAACCCCATATGGTGATTTTTCAGACATCAATGATTTTAATGATCACATCAAAAAAGTTTATTTCAGGGCAAACTCAAATGCACCGAGTTTTTTAGTTAGATTAGAAGGGGATTTCACACCAAGTTCGAATGGAATTGAGAGCATTCTCGATCCAAATTATTATTCAAATCCTTCCGGGCTTTCAAGTTTAGATTATCAATATTTAAATGGGGTTGTTGGTTCTTGTGTATTTGGAATGCCAAGCAATTTCAAATTAGATACTCAACACATTGATTATTATGACAGGACTGAATGCTGATTTTTTTAAGAATTTTTTTTACCAATCGCCAACCTTGTTCTTGACAATAAATTCTTTACGTTTTCAGGATCTGCCCCATAAATTTTAACATTTCCTATGAAAATGGCTGTTTTTAGACTCTCATCAGCTACTTTGATAAATATGTCGTCAATGAAAAGGTTTGAAGATTCCTGATCATCATTCAGCTGGAAATTTACTATCTGTTCTACAATTGTTGCTTCTGTGTAATTTATTTTTCCAGATGATACCATACTATTTATGTCGGGATAATTTGATAAATCGAGCTCGCTTATCTTTACATTTGAAAGCGTTGTAAGCAAGTCTTCAGAAAAAAAATACTGCTGGTTCAATCCGAAGGAATTTATTGAGAATACATAAATCAAAAATATAACTAATGTGAATAATATTATTGCAAAAAATGAATCCAATGAAAAGATAAAACCTTTTTTCATAATTTCCTGAATATTTTTTCTACCTGCTTCTGATTAAAGCCCTCGTCATACAATTTTTGCTTAATTTCATCATCACTATACCCTCTTGCTCTTATTCTTTTTACTAACCCAATTATGGCATCTAAGTTATTATCAGCAATTCCGGTTTTTTTCCTGAATATTCTCTTTCTAAATACAAAAACTATTGCTCCTGCCAGTAGTAGAGATATTATTAGATAATTAATTAAATTATTTTTTTCTTCCGATGGTTGGGGAGTCTCGCCAAAGATGTTCCTGACATCAGATTCTTCACTCGGCTGATTTTGTAGAAAGTCATCTCCTTGGGAACATGAAGTGTATCCCACCGGCTTTGCTATTCTTGGGTTCCTGTTGTTGCAGCTATTTAAATCAGCGCATGTTCTTCTTTGCTGGTTGTTTATACAAGGACCCCATGATCCACATGACCACTGTTCTATGCATCTTCCTTCTCCTCCTGCACCCCCCGCATTCCCTCCTTCCCCTCCCTGTGATGATGATTCGGTTTGCCCAAACAAGCCGAATAATGACAAGTGATTTAATCCTATAGAAACCCGCATTGAATTCTTGTCTATAGAACTAGAATATCCTATCCACTCATCATTTAGGTCACTATAATAATAAGTTTTTAATAAATCCTCGTTTATGTTATTGTTGTTTAAGAAGACTTTATTATAGGTCATTGATAGGACCACATTATTAAGGTTATTTGTTATCAAATCATCTGCCTCTATCAGCAAGTATTTGTTCAAGAGTTTTAGATTATTTGGTGTTCCGACAGGACTTGTATTATAAAATTTAATTATTATCCCGCCGCTGATATTTTTTGATAAGTTCAGCTGAATGGTTGTGTTATCATTAAAGGTTAATTCATTTTTATCGTAGGAGAACACTATCATTTGACTGTAAATGGATCTGTTTATAACTTTTACATGAGATATCCCATTTGCACTCCTATCGCGGTTATTTATTATGACTTTACAATTCCCTTCTTTCAATGCAGAAACCATTCCATTTAATACATTACAGCTTACCCCTTCTTTTGACCACACATAATTTAAACTTTCATTAGTCCCATAAGCTGAAGTAACTTGCGGGTCATTGAACTTTAATAATCTTGAAGAGCCAATTTCCATCAAAAACGCACTTGGATAAACTTCTATATTCTCTAAACTCGTTGATGCTACTGAAGTTCTATTGATGATTGTAAATCTAACTTCTTTGTTATTTGTTTCATTGTTTGAATTTCCAGATTCGTCTTGGCATGCTACATAAAGAATCTTCTCTCCCAAACTTAAGTTTTCAGGAGAATTGCAAATATGGCTTGTTTTCAGCTCATTGTTTGGGCATGAATGAACCATGTTTGTATATGAAATGTCAGCGAGAGAAATTTTACAATTAGCAGACTCATCTGTATTTAAACTAATTCTCGGCATAAAGTTTGTTGTTTCATAAGGTTCATCGTTATCCTCATCAACACTCGCTATCGTTATTCTTGGAGGGGGGATACCTGGACTCGGAGCTGTCTCGCCCCCACTATCGAAATTTATTATTACATTAATTGAATTAGAATTTCTTGATTCGGTCCCTTCAACGTTTTTAATTTTAACATAATAATTGTAGTTTTCGTTTCTTAAGCGATTATCCCTATAACTACATTGATTGCTTTCACAATTGAACTCATATTTATCACCTGATGCGATTAATTGAGAGTTTCTATAAATCTCGAAATCGTAGTTTATTGCAGAACCAGCGGTCTGCAGTCCAAGCAGATTTTTTATAGCATCTATTAATCTTGAGAAAAGATCTTTTATATTATCTAAAACTGCATTGCTTGTTATTTTTCTTATTGCTTGGGTTGTGCCATAACTTCCGCCATAACTCCCATAAGAAACAATAATATTAATGGACCTAGAAATACTTCCAGCCGAATTCGTACATGTTAAAGTATAATTTGTTGTTGAGGTTGGAGTAACGCTTTGTACTTCATCTCCTACTGCTTTTGAACCTGTGAATCCGGGACCGGAGCCTGTACACGAATCAGCTTGATCAACAGACCATGAAAGATAAACGGATTGGTTTGGGTTTGATATAGATGTTGGATTCGCAATGAAATAATTTATAGTCGGTCTTTGGGCTGTTGAAGCGCCACCTTCTTCATAATAACCTTGCTCAACACCATAACTTCCATAAGGGCTTTGCTCTATTATTTCATATGACCATCTTAGGACAACGTAGTCTCCGTAAGCACTCGCACTTAAACTTACATCTGGCAACGCAGCACCCACATTATAAAGAGAAACTAGCATAACAATAAATATTAAAAGCCATTTTTTCATTTATATCACTAGACTTTATTAAACAACCCCATATATAAACCTTTTTTTTTCGCAATATTTATATAAAAATCTACTTATCATTCAAGCATGAAAAATTATCATAAATTACTCTTAATTATCTTAATACCATTCGTATTTTTTTTAGTTTATAAAGTTCATCTAGATTATGGTTATTATTACCAAGACCCGCATGAACCGGATTTTATTGTCCAAAAAGAAAACAATTACTATCAATATCCTCTGCACGGGGATGAATGGACACACTTGGCCCAAACTGTTTATTTAATGAAAAACCAAAAAATTCCCGAATTAAATCCTTATATTAAGGATTCGAGGCCAAAGCTTAATCTAGAATCTGGATTTCATAGTTTTCTAGCACAATTTTTTACCCTAACAAACACAGACCCAATTTTAAATTACCAATATTTGCCTGCAATATTTACCATTATTTATCTTCTTGGATTGATTTTGCTGATTTTATTATTAACCAATAATTTTTACATTTCTTTCCTGTCAAGCTTGTTTTTCTTGAGCATCAAGAATAACGTTAATTTGATGGGAATATGGTTCTTGGTTCCATTAACTTTTTCCATATTTTTAATGTATCTGTTTTTTTATTGCTTTTTGCATAAAAATAAAAGATTGAATTACCTAAGCATGTTATTTTATATAACCTCAATTTTTGTTTATCCCCTATCAACCATATTAATAACCTTAATCTTATTTATCTATCTTTTTTTAGAAAAAAAAATAAATCGTACTTATTTCCTGCTCTTATTGGCCCCAATATTTATTGCCTTATTCTTATTCAGGAATAATTTAAAACATTTATTTAATATTTTTATATTTAGGTATGGATGGACCGGGGCATTTGAATTTAATTATTCAATATTTATGATGTATGGCTTAATCGCATTTTTATTTGCTGTAATCGGAATAATTTATGTTTACAGGAAAAGGTTGAATAGAATACTATTGATATGGCCATTAATCTGCCTGGTTTTGGTAATTATGTATTCTATTTTGAATTTTACTTTGTTTTTGCCTTACCAAAGGGCGTTTTTTTATTTATTAATCGGCCTAGCGCCATTATCCGGAATTGGTCTGTATTATCTGCTAGAAAATGTTTACGATTTTATTAAAAAATATGATAAAAGTTTAGCTTTATTTATTATAATTTTAATTTTTGCATTAATTTTTATAAATCAATTTAATAATTATTATAAAATAGACGATAAACGCTTTTTACCGCTACATTTTATTAATGAAGATGATTACCTTGCATTGAAATGGGTAAGGGAAAATTATGGTGAAAACAATTTAATGATGACTAATTTATTAACAGCTTTCGGCGTTTACCCAATAAGCCAGAATTATGTTGTAGCAATGCCTTTATCTAATCTACGGGGCGGGAATGAAGAATTAGTTAATAAGTTTTATAACTCCAACTGTGAAACCAAGAAAGAAATATTAGAAAAAAATGACATTAATTTAGTTTATGATTATGATAAGATCAATTGTGGTTTTTTAAAAGAGGTTTATAATAAGAAGGTTTATGTTTATGAAGCAAAATGAAAAATAAGATATTAAAGAACAACTTTGTATTATTAACGGCTTCAATAATAGAAAAATTAATATTTTTTCTTATAACAATTTTCATAGCTAGAAAATTGGGCGTAGTCGATTATGGTAAATGGGGTTTTGCTTTGGCATTTACATCATTTTTTATGATATTTACCGATTTAGGATTAAATACATACTCAATAAGGGAAATATCTAAATTTAAAAACAGAGCACAAGTTTATTTGAGCAATTTATTAATTCTAAAGGTTATCTTATCAATATTGACATTATTTTTTATAATAATTTTTATAAATATAATAAAAAACCCTTACGATACAACATTAACGATATATTTACTTGGAATATCTTTCATATTTTCCTCAATTTCTGGCTCATTTAATTCCATTTTTAATGCATTTCAAAAAATGGAGTTTAACGCATTTTCTAAAATTTTTAATGCAATTTTATTATTTGTTCTTTATATGGGCTCCATAACCTTAGGTTATGGAATCGTGGGATTAGCGACAGCAACAATTTTCGTAAATATTTTTATGGCTTTAATTAACTATGGCTTACTCAAGAAATATTTTTTCAGATTAAAGCATAAGTTTAGCCTAAATTTTGCCAAAAATTTATTTAAAAATGCACTCCCTTTTGGTTTAAATACAATTTTTTCTTTAGTTTATTTTAAAATAGACATAATAATGTTAGCACTTCTATTAAAAGATAATGCAGCAGTAGGGTTATATAATGCAGTAACTAGACTAATAGTGCATTCTACTTTTATACCCCTGATATTGGCACAAACCATATTTCCAATAATGTCCTTATATCATAAAAGATCAAAAAAACCACTAAATAAATTGCTTAAAAAATCTTTAAAATACGCGTTTTTAATAAGCATTTTAATAAGCTTATTTGTATTAATCTTCGCAGATAAAATAATTCTAATAGTATATGGCGAACAATTTTTACAGGCAACTAATGCCTTAAGAATATTAAGCATATTTTACATTTTTATAACCCTGAATATAATTATTAAAACTTTTTTAAATTCAATAAATAAACAAAGGATTGTTAGAAATGTTATTTTGTTTGGTGCTGGACTGAATATTCTATTAAATTTTTATTTTATACCAAGATATAGTTATATCGGCGCTAGCATTACTACCTTGATTTCAGAAATAATATCATTTATAATATTTTACATTTATATAAAAAGATATTAAAATGCTAAAAAAATCGCTTTATTTTACCCATAAGATAAGAGAATTTTTGAGGAATTACCTAGTTTATTATAAGCTAATTAAGGCGGTAAATAAATTAAACATCTTATTTAACAAGTCTGATAAAGAATTAAGAAGATATTATGAAAATTGCGAACTATATCTGCCAAAAGATAGCAAATGGAGGCATTTCAGGTTTTTTTTAAGAGATGGGGTAATTAAAATAAATGATCAGATAAGAGATGTTAAAACTTTAAGAAAGTATTTATTAAGGTATTTACCGACAGCTGTTTTTTATTCAACATCTGCTTGGTTAAACCCCAGAAAAATCGGTTCATTAAGCCCAAATTTAACAAATAATTTATTTTTATACAACGATTTAGTTTTTGATATTGATAATATAAATCTTGAAGATGCAAGAAAAGACGCAATTAATTTAATAGAAATTATGACTAAATTGGGTTATAATCTAGAATCAATAAGATTTACAGGGGCAAAGGGTTTTCATGTATTCTTCAAAGATAAAACCAAAATCAACATTAAAGACCCGATTAAAAGAGAGCTATATTACAAGGAAAAGAGAAAAGAACTTCTTAATTATTTATTAAAAAATAACATAAATCTTGATTCAAGTGTTACCTTAAATACAAGAAGCATAATCCGTTTGCCTTGTACAGTTAATTGTAAAACGGGCTATGTTTGCACCGAAATAAATCATGACGAACTTAAAAAACCAATTGATGAAATTCTTGAAAATGTTAAACGTATAAAGATTGTTCCTAAAAGCATGATTGGCGGAGATGCGGAAGCTAAATTTATCAGAAATTTAAGATTAACCATAGATAAATATCAAAACCAGATTTATGATTATGATGCTTATTTTATTAGTAATAAAGTTCTTGGATTAAAAGACAGGTATGTTGTTTTTTTAAGATATAAAAATGAAATATTTCCCAAGGTTGTCGAAGACATTAAAAATTTACAAAAAAAATTTAATTTAAACGATGCTTATTTATTCAAAACAGAGTCAAAAGACGAATACTTTGCTTTATGCTTGAAAACAGTTCAAAAAAATAAATTAATAAAAATTCTAAAAAATTCTTTAGCAATAAATAAAAATAATTTTAATGACCAGTTTTTAAGAATTTCATCTAAGTATTATGATGAAAGTAAGATTGCTAAGCCCCCAATTTACATCAAAACAATTAATTCAGACTCAAATGACAGCCATATAAGCAACGCGCATTTAAAATTTTTAATAGACAAAGGAATGAAAGTTTACAGATATAAAAATTTACATGGTAATACAGAACTTTTGACGTATTTTGATAAAATCAAAAATGGAAGAATATCTGAAAAAAGGAAAGTTATTTATAATAAATTATATCTGCAGTAATGTCTAGTGATCCTTCGGGAAATGAATTTTATCAAATATAACCTAGAAAGATGAACCATCTAGACTAAGTTCATCTTTCATTTTTTTAATAAAAACATTAACATTAAATTTATTCGCTTGTTTTAAGCAATTATCCTTATATTTTTTCGGGTTCTTTGAAATTATCTTTATTGCATTAGTAATCTCTTTTAGATTTGCCTTAACTAATTTCCCGACTTTATTATTCACAGTTTCTTTATAGCCTCCTTCATTTACAGCTATAACCGGTTTTCCGGCGCCCATGGCCTCTAAAACAGTCATTCCGAAATCTTCGTCCTTTGCCGTGGTTATAAAACCCTTGCAATCCCCATATAATGCACCTAATCTGTCTTCACTTACTTCACCCAAATATTTTATATTCTTTGGCAGGTTTCTTAAAACTCTTTTAGCATATCTTCTAGCATGGTCTCCTTTCATATAACCACCGACAATAATTAACTTTTCTTCAGGTAAATTTCTAAAAGTTTCAATTTGTAACTTTATTCTCTTGTGCGGATAAATTCTGCTAGCGCTTAACCAGAAATCTCCAAATTTTTTGAATTCATAACTTTTAATTGGCGGATAAATAATTTTGCTTTCTCTATTGTGGTATCTTTTAATCCTCTTTTTTACATTAATAGAATTGGTAATTATTTTATTTACATATCTAAACTGCCTTTCCAGAAGAGATTTATGAAATTTAACCCATACTAGAAATGGTAACTTGGCGTACCATGGCGCTATATTATAAAATTCCCTCTTACTATCATAAAACATCCTTACCGGGGTATGAAGATAATACAAATTTGGCTGATGTTTCTTCGCAGAAAAGACACTCCAGTTCCCGCTTAAAATATAAAAATCATAACCTTTTAGATTAGCTTTATGAAAAATATAAGACGCATGAATTTGTTTTAATATTGGAAATTGGATGCATCTCCCAAGACTTCCTACATTTATATTATACCTATTAATTCTTTTTAAATTTTCTTTATTAATATTTGTGGTATAAACATCTGCCTTTAACCCTCTTGCTAATTCTAAGACTAATTTTTCCCCTCCTCCAATACTCTCGAAAAAATCATGAATTATTGCAATTTTCATCTTCTTAACCCTAAAATACTCAAAAAGAAACTTGAAAATATTGTCTGTATTCCTAAAATGACCAATGTAAATGCAAATACAGCCGTTCTTAATTCACTTAAACTCCCAAAACCAGAATTTATCCAAATTATTAGAATATTTAAATTTAAAATTACTCCTAAAATCAAAATCATCAAACCAATAAAAATTCCCCTCTCTAAATTTATTAATTTATTTATTACCGTGATTAACCTGTCTCTTTCATTCAAGTAATTAACAGCGTATGTCTTGGCATACAGCCACAATAGGATAACTTGATAACCTACAACCGCAGATAAACTGCCAAATATCATTGGGTGGATGTCTAGTTTTAAATTAAAAATATTTAAAGGACCTTCCAATAATAAGAGCATGATCAGGAAACCAAATAAAAACAATACTAATCCAGGCACCAAGAATAAATAATTTGGACTGTAAAGTAGCATAAATCTTAAATGTCTCCAGCCGTCCTTAAATGAACTTAATTTTGAATGACCCTTTCTTGGATAATAGGTTATTGGGATCTCTTTAATTTTTAATTTGTTTTTGCCGGCTTTTATCAGCATTTCAGAGGCAATTTCCATTCCCATGGTTTTTAATTCTAATTTTTCTAAAGCCTTCTTCTTAATAAGCCTAAAACCGGAATGCGTATCCTTAACATTTATTTTGAAGAATTTTCTTAAAACATAGCTTAAAAAAGGGTTTCCGATATATTTGTGCAGAAACGGCATCGCGCCCCCTTTAATTTCCCCCTTAAACCTGCTTCCGATCACTAAATCATAATTTTTATATTTAATTAATTTAGGAATTTCTGATAAATCATATGTATCATCTGCATCGCAAATTATAATGTAATCTCCAGAAACTTCTTTAAACCCGGACAATAATGCAGCACCATAACCCGGTTTCCTTTCCTTTATTAGTTTAACTTTTAATTTTTTGGCAATTAGAGCAGAATTATCCGCAGAATTATTGTCAACAACTATGATCTCTGATTTAGGCAAGACCTCTCTTATTTTATTTATACATATGGCTAAGGTAGCTTCCTCATCCTTACATGGTAATATCACACTATATTTCATTTTTTTATTATTAATATTAAGATTGTTATAACACCATAAGCAATCAGACTATTGACTAAGCTGAATACTCCCAAAAAACCAAGTATAACACCAATTAAAATTGTAATACATAAGCTAATTCCAATGCTTAGCATTATCTTTTCAAACTTACCCAATTCTTTGAAAAATTTGTTTATTATTAAAAAACCCGTTAAGAAAAATATCAATATGCCTGCCAATATTGCCTGTATTATTTCTAATGCCCCCATAAATTTATTTAAACGTTGGTATTTAAAGTTTTTTCTATTTTAAAAAACCAAGACTACTAATTTAACTATCCTGCCCCTTCCATCCAAATCATAATAAACAACCCTGTTTATTTTTATTACATTGCTTGATTCAATTTCATCAACATCGTCATATTTACCATAAACTTCTTTTCCCCCATAGTTTAATTTAGTTTCATCGAACTCAAAATAAAAAACATAGTCGTTTCTTGTCCCGAGCAAGATTGTGCTTTTTTTATAACCGTCTTGGGTGTTTAGTAAGTTTAAGTAATCATCAAAATCTTCTTTTATTACCTTTCCGTCCCTGACAAAACCAAGTCTCCCTGTCGGCTGATTACCTGCCCAGTTGTAAGAGCCGTATGCCGAGCTCATAAAAGAACTTGATATTGCGGTACCGTCAGTAATTAATTCCTGAAATTTGTCCTCTCTGGAATTAAGGTCAATTATTGTCTGCGTGAAAATAAAAGTTATCGCTATTAACACAAGTAAGCCAATTAAAAAATCTGCATAGGTGGCTTGTGCTTTCTTAAACATATTAAAACAAGTTGAAGGAATTGCTCTTAACTATATATAACTTCTCCGCCTTATCTTTAAATCTGCAAATTGCCCTTGGAATTGTTACATTGCCCAAGCCGGCAACTTTGGACTTCATTTTATAGCTTAATACCCTTTCTTCCCCCTTTAATAATTCGGGGATGTCCCAGATAACCGTGCTTCCTGCTACGCTCGTTTTTGTTGAACTGGGCTTTAATGTTCCATACTCATGCGGAAGTTCAAGCAAGCCAGGAATATTGTCACTTAGCCTTAAACTTTTTACTTTCTGACCGGTATTCTTTAAAATTAACAATACCTTTAATCCCACAATATGCCCTTCTTTTGATTTAAGCAGCAAAACTTTTTTTGTTATTGTTAAGCCAACGTTAATTCTGTTGTAAATCAAATAAACAATCAGGGCTAAAATAATCAAATATAAGATGGGCTTGCCATAATTTGTTTTCATCATTATGACATACGAATCATTTGGATTTAGGCTAAATTGCCACGTATATTTATAAGCACCGTTTAATTTTTCAATGTTTCTAGGGTTTGGACTTGTTTGTAAAAATAACCTTTCAAAAGAGCTTACTACCCTGCTATATACTTCGCCCGAAACAGTATTGCCGTTGTTTACCCTGCTCACTTCAGAAGTTTTAACTAAAAATGAAAATTCATCCCTCACGTTCTCTTTTATATCTGGATTAGAAGCAACCTTTACAGTTGATGTCAAATTTGCCACAATATTGTTGTCAAATAAACCAAAAATATTAACCTCATAATCACCTTCTCTTATGTTCCCTAATTCTACGCTGAATGGAATTTCTTTGGTTTCTTCCATTTCAAGGTTTGTTACAAAATCCTGGTTTAGAAACTCGCTTCTTACTTTGAATACAACGTCTGTTAACTCAACTTTATACCGATTTCTTAATTTTAATGTCACTAAATTTTCTTTATTTGGATTTAGTCCTTGGGGATTATGCTCAAGGGTTGCAAAAACCAAATCCTTGTATGGAACAACTGTAATGACAAATGCTTGATCAAGATAATCTTCCGGGTCTCTTGTTGCGTAAAATCTTACATTTACAGAATAAATCCCAGGATTAACATTTGATGTTGGGGATAATCTAAGAGTATCCTTTATTGTAGAACCGCCGTCAATTGTGTAAAAGCCGTAATTGCTCTCCTTTCTCCAATTAAAGTCAGTTACAATTGCTTTGACCTCTCCCCTTGGTCCTAAATTTCTGACTTCGATGTCAAAAACAGCAGGCCTTCCTGATAATGACACATCCTGCACAGGTGTAACTTCAACACTGACCTCTGTAGCCTGAACTACATTGACTAATAATAATAAAATTAGAAATAAAAATATATTCTTTATATTCATGATGCACCTCTCTTCTAAAAGAAACAATTGTTATATTTAAATATTGCTATTCGTCCATAAAATCTTCAATTTTTTCTTTTAACTCTTCTTTTCTTGCCTTTAAATACTCGCGAGCCAAAATCCAGAAAACTAAGCCAAGGCTTTTCTTGCCTTTATTGTTGCAAGGAACAATCAAATCAAGATTGTTTGTTTCATTGTTTGTGTCACATAATGCTATAACAGGTATTCCAATCTTAATAGCATCTTTTACTATGTTTTTATCCGGCCATGGATCAACAACAAGAATCAATCTCGCCTCTATGAAGGTTCTTAAGCTGGGATTTGTAAGAATTCCAGGAGGATATCTTCCTGCAAATACCTTGATTCCTGTTAATTTGGAAAATAATTTAACAGCTTTCCATCCATTTTCGCGCCTGCAAACCACGAGAATGTCTTCTGGCTTATATTGAGAAAGCAAGTTTGCCGCTAATTTAATTCTTTTATCTATTTCCTGGACATTCAAAACAACCAAGCCGTCTGGCCTTGTTTTATATATAAAAGGGGCCATATACTTTGTGCGAAATTTAGTTCCTATATGAATGCCCACCTTCAGATATTCTTCCAACGGAACCAGGAAGTCTTGCTCTTCTTTTGCCATAACTTAACGAGAAAAAATTGTGTTTATAAATATATTGTTTTAAAAAAAGAGAAAAAGAAGGAATTTAATGATGCATTAAATCCTTTAAGTCATTGACAATCTCCTTGCCTTCTGGCTGCATTGCCTTTCCTAATCCTATTCCCAAAGCAACAGCGATTCCTACAGCCAATGCTCCGATTAAGATTAAGAATGTATTTTCAAGGATTGAAGCTTCCACACCAATTTGTTCCAGGGAAATTACCAAGACAACATAATAAATAACAATCTTGATTAATTTGCTGAAAAATCTTACTCCCTTTGTTTTTGTGTGCTCCTCAATCTTCATACTCACAAAATGAGCCAATGCCACACCAAAGATGACTATGATTGCCGCTACAATTACATTTGGCAACCACCTGACAAATTCATTTAACAATGAACTCAATGTTCCAAGTCTTAACAAATCAACACCAGATTGGATAAAGATTAAGAAAATATACCATTTGGTTACTTCTCCAAGAATTCTGGACAAGTTGAAATGACCGACTCCTTTTGCGAATTTAGATCTCTCCAAATATCCATCAAGACCAGCCTTTTCTAAAAGGACTTTTACAGCATGTCCTACCCCCAAAGCCACAAAATAACCAATTATCAGTACAATAATCGCAGCGATAATTCCGGGTAAAACACCAACAAAACCATTCCATAAACTTATTAATGGATTAAGAATTAATGAACCTGTAGTTGAAATAGCATCTAAAGCCATTATTACACCTCCTTTTTATACCAAATATGTTGCAAAAATTATTTAAATATCTTTCGTTTTAATTTCTTAATTTTCGAGTGGTAAGGATATCATACAGCTTTTCATTCTTATCCTTTATTTCCTCTAATTTTAATCCCTCTAATTCATGCGGAAAAACTATCCAAATGTTTCTTTCTTGTAAATAAAAATCCGGAGTTAATCTTGATTTATTTTTTTCCGGCTTGTAGTAGATTGTAGCTATCTTAATATCTCTGGTTTTTCTGCTAAACTTGTTAATAACCTTTTCTAAACTAGAGCCCGTATCAAAAACATCATCCACCAACAATAATTTACTGCCTTTCTCGATTTTTTTTAGTGTATCCCGAATTCCAAAAATTTTAATTTTTTTATTTAAATGATTTCCAGCATACGCCTCGGTTTTTAACGGATAGCACGGAACATTTATTCTATTAAATCTAAAAAGTTCATCTATTGCAAAGGTTGGAATTGCGCCACCGCGCCATAATCCTACAATCGTATCTGGCTTGTAACCAGAATCATAAACTATCTTTGCCAGCCTAAATGAATCTAGCAGGAATTTATCAGCGTCAACGAAATATTTGGCCATTTTTACCATCATTTTGTAATATAGTTAAATTTATTAATCTTTAACATTTACATAAATTAAGGGTTTCAAAGACTCCTTCTAAAATTTAAATTAAATGGTGAAAACTATGGAAATAAGAGAGGCTTTAACATTTGATGATGTTTTGCTTGTTCCGAAGAAATCTGTAGTTGGTTCTAGAAAAGACATCTCATTAAAATCCAGATTAAGCAAAAACATCTCTTTGAATATTCCGATAATAAGTGCAAATATGGACACGGTTACTGAAAGCAGCATGGCAATTTCCCTTGCTAAAATGGGTGGCCTTGGTATAATCCACAGATTTTTGACAATCCAGGAGCAGGTTAACGAGGTTTTAAAAGTTAAAAGAGCGGAAAATTTTATTATTGATAAACCTTTTACTTTATTGGAAAACGCGAAATTAAAAGATGCTAAATCTTTAATGCAGGAAAACAATGTCTCTGGAATATTGATTGTTAATAATGAAAATAAGCTGCGGGGAATTCTTACAGAACGCGATATAATCTTTGAGGATGATTCAGAGAAAAATGTTAATGAGTTAATGACCCCGGAAAAAGATTTAATTACAACATTGCCCGGAATTAATCTGGAAAAAGCACAAGAAATCTTGCATGCAAATAAATTAGAGAAATTGCCGATTGTGGACGAAAACAATAATCTGTATGGTTTAATTACCTCTTCTGATATTTATAAAATAAAGAAATACCCCTATTCAAGCAAGGATAATAAAGGAAAACTAATGGTTGGCGCCGCCATTGGTGTTAAAGAGGAGGATATTAAGAGGGCTCAAGAATTGTTGGATAACGGGGCAGATGTTTTGGTTCTAGATATTGCACACGGCCATTCTGATATTGCCTTGAACATGATTAAGAAAATAAAAAAAGAATTTTCATGCGAATTAATCGCGGGAAATGTTGCGACAAAGCAAGGGACAGAAGATTTAATCTCAGCAGGTGCAGATGCAGTTAAAGTTGGTGTTGGTTCGGGCAGTTTGTGCGTGACTAGATTAGTAGCCGGAGCGGGCGTTCCTCAATTAACGGCTGTAATTGATTGTGTTGAAGTAGCAGAAAAATATAATATTCCCATAATTTCAGACGGAGGAATAAGAACATCGGGGGACATTACAAAAGCATTGGCTGCGGGTGCTTCTAGTGTAATGATTGGAAGCTTGTTAGCAGGAACAGATGAAAGTCCTGGATTTGTTATGAACAAAAATGGAATTAAGTATAAAATGACAAGGGGGATGGCTGGTGTTACAGCGAACCTAGCAAGAAAATCTAGCAATGGAAAAATAACTCAAGAAGATGTTGAAGATATTGTTCCAGAAGGAGTGGAAGCAAAGGTTCCCTATCGAGGAAAAGTTTCTGGGGTAATAAAACAGCTGATTGGAGGATTGCGTTCTGGATTAAGTTATTGCGGCGTTTCTAATCTAAATGATTTAAGGAAGAATGCAGAGTTTATTAAAATAAGCGAAGCTGGAAAAGTTGAAAGCAAACCACATGACGTTAGTGTAATTAAATAAGTTTTTAAATAATAAACTTCTTATGATGATTAATGGAAAATCTTTATTTAGAAGTTTCTAATGTAGCAACTTCTTACAAAAATTTTTCTATGAAAAATGTTAATTTTTCCCTTAAGTCTGGGCAAATAATGGGCTTAATCGGGCATTCTGGTTCTGGAAAATCCACGCTAGTTAAAACTTTAGTCGGCTTAAAAAAGTTAGATAAAGGACAAATAAATTTTTATATAGATAATATCCCGGCAGTATTAAACAATTATTTAGGATATTCCCCCCAAGAAAATTCTCTTTTTCCATATTTAACTTTAAAAGAGAATATAATTGCATTCGGCAAATTAAAAGGCTTAAGTAAAAGTTATATAAATGAAAGAATGAATTTATTGCTCAAAAAACTGAAATTGGACTACGCACAAAATAAAAAAATAGTCGAACTCTCGGGAGGCATGGCCAAAAGGGCCGATTTGATCATTACTTTATTGGATGATCCAAAAGTTATTATTTTAGACGAACCGTTTGCAGGATTAGATTTTTCTTTAATTAAATTTATTTGGAACACAATTGGCAGTTTAGCAGGAGAAGGGAAAATTATAATCGTTTCTAGCCACTTTCTTCCTGATATTCAAAAGCACTGCACAACCCTTGGTTTTGTTTATGGGGGCAACCTTTATGACACGAAGCAATTAATCTATATTATGAAACAAAAAAAATTATTTTCTTTGGAAGATTTGTTTGAGAGGATATAATGAAAAAAACAATTACATTAACAATTGTAAGCATTAAAGAATTTGTAAGAAACTGGAGATCTATAATATTATTGTTAATATTACCATTGCTTTTAATTGGGAGTTTCTTTATATCGTTTAGCGCAGAAGGTCTGCAAGAACTGCCTGTGGGTGTTATAACAAACAGCAATATTGAATTAAATGAGATTAAATCTCGCTTATCAGAAGTTCTTGTTACCAAGGAATTTAATAATTTAGATGAATGTTTGTTTGAGTTAAAGCAGTATAAGCAATATGCCTGTATTGAAATAATTAGAAATATAAATTTTGGCTATGATTTAAACCTGCATTATGATAATACCAAGCCATTAGTTATATGGGGTGTTGTAAATCATATAAAGACAACTGTAGATTATATAAAAAAAGAAAAAACAAAAGAAATTGCTACTAAGGTTTTAGAACAGGCTGAAGATGCCCCAACTTACATTAATATCATCGAATCAGAATTAAATAGTTTAGATAGAAATTTCGATGACTATTCATCAAAATTAGATAGCTCAATTTACAATATGAATAATTTAAAATTAAACCAGCAGTCTTATTATTCCAGTTCTGTAGACAATTTAAATGCTTTAGACGAATATGCAAATTATTTGGTTTCTTCTGGGGTACAGCCTTATTCACAGTATGGTTATGAAATAAAAGCAAAGAGCAGTTTATTAAGGAATAATTTAAACACCCAAAATAATGATATAAACTCGTTAAACTCCGGCAATTTAGCTGATGTAAAAGATTCCTTGAGGAATAATGAAAATCTTCTAAATGAAATGAGATCAAATATTAATTCTTTAAGATACTATATAAATGAAATAAATAAAATTGATCCAGAGGCCATTGCTGATCCAATTCAATTAAAATTTAATCCCACCTACCTGCCAGAGATAAATCCAGAGACTTTAGAGAAATATAAAACTAATGGGTCAAGTATTGATACATTAATAAAAGGAGAAACCTTATTGACATTTCAAGTTATATTCCCAAAAATCCTGTTATTGATAGTCATGTTTATTTCTTTGCTAACCTCAAGTTTTATATGTTTGAGTTATCTTGAATCGCCGGCAATCAATAGAATAAATACAATAAAAAAGATGTTCGTCCCTTCATTTTTAGCAGTCTTTATTTCATCATTTTTAATTATAATAATTCCTATTATATGCGTTATTATCCTGGGAAATTATTTATTTTTATTGCCCTTCTTCAAGAAAATATTGATTGTTTTGCTGTTAATTTTTATCTCGATAAGCATTTACGTATTAATCGGGATGGGATTATCTTATTTAATTAAGAAAAAGTCTTTAACATTAATAGTTTCTGTATTTTTGTTGATATTCTTATTATTCTTCTCTGGATTTATACTGCCAATAGAAAGGATGGGAAGAATTCCAGCTAAAATTGCCCTAAATTTTCCAGGGAACATAGCCTCAGATGCATTAAATAAATCTGTTTTTTATGATCAGCCATTAAGTTCTTTAAATTCGGCTATTTTGATATTGGGCTTAATTTTAATTTTAATTTTAATGGTTGTTTTAGTAATCAAATATTTTAGAGATAAAAAGATAGATTAAATAAGTTTATCGTTCATATTTTTCTTTTATTGATGATGGCCTTTTGTTGGGCTGAACATCAAATTCGTAGTAGAACTCTTTTTGAGGATTTCTATTATTTGGGTGATTTAATTCTAAGGTTAGATATGTTTTTCCACTTTTTCTTGGGGTATACTCTAGATTATAGAAAACCTCGCGGTTTAAGTCCTTGAATAAATCTCGAGTTGTCTCAAAAATTTTCCCAATTGGTTGATAATTACATCCGTAAGGATTACATGTTCTTTCAGCTTCATATATACTTAAAGTTGAATTTTGTGCAGTTTCTAGACCTTGATTGTAAATATCTACTATTAATAAAATTTTTTGATTTACTTTGGGTGGTTTGTCGAGGCGAGTATTGAATTCATCTCTTAAATAAAAATTAGCTAAACTAAGATAAGCTCCTTCATATGATACCCTGTTGGTAAACCTGAGTTTAATGCCATCTTCATTGAAATTATTTTCGGAATTTATTTTTATTAAATATTTATTATATCTAGGTTCATCTGTATTATATCTTAACCCAATTATTTTATATTCACCCGCATCTAAATTACCAAAATTTTCTTCACTTAATAATTCTTCTATATATTCTGTAGCGCCATTCTTACTATTATTAACTATTATAAACTCATATCTATATAATTTAGCTATGATGTTTTCCGCTTTAATAACCCCCGTATTATGAATAGATAATTTAATTGTGTTTATTGTGTTTGGTAAAGTTTCTATAAAACCCCATTTTGGTTCAATTAGAATTCCATCTAATCTTGAGAATGGTTGAATTTTACTTTCTATATTAACTTTAGCATAAGAACCATACGCACTTAAAACTTTGATTTTAACATCATTATCACTATGGTCTTCGAAAACCTCACCTGGTTTAATAGTAATGTCTTTAGGGTAGTATAATGAAGTATCAGCACCATGCCAAGGCATAGTTATATGTAATAAAACCCCATCATACAGCTTATCATCGATATCTTTATCAAAACCGATTGGTTGCCTATACTCTAAAGAATATTCATAAATTTTATTTGGCATTGGAATTTTTATCAATTTGATTCCATCACCTCCTAATTCTATTGGTTTTAAATCAAATTCCCCTTCTATTTGGTTTATAATTTCTTCTTCACTCAAATATCCTATAACTTCTTTATTATAAGCATTTAAATGCGGGTTTAAACCACGACTTCTTGTACCTTCATTTCCCATAATATCAAACGGGTCTCCATAATAATCTAGATTGCACAGGTCTGGTTCAAAATAGCCGAGATTATTGCAATCCAATAAATTTGCGTGCATCACTCCAAACTGATGTCCTAGTTCATGTCCCGTAACCCATAAGTCTTTTCTAAGATTTAATGAATAAGAAGCGGATATCAACCCATCTTCCGTAGACCAATAATTCTTACCAAGACTAGAAATTCCATCATATCCCCACCCACCAATATTACAAATATTATTCTGTCTTAAATAAAATGGATAAAAAATTATTATTCTCTCATAGTTTTGAAAATTAACATCTTTATCTGCTAATTTAATTGATTCATATTCAGAACAAGGTTTTGTTGTTTTATATGGTCCAACGATATTACCAGTAAGCCAGGTTTTACCATAAGAATTTTCTTTATAATAATCGTTTGCTTCTTCAAAAATTGCTTTTTGGGCATCTTCTCTAGAAATTGTTGGGTATAAGACATTGTTTTCATCCACATAATCCATTAAAATGACAATTGTTCTTTGTTCGCCTAAGTTTTCATTGGTCTCTTCAGCCTTCTCATTCAAACTTAAAATCTGCAAATTTTCATTGTTTACATCAACTAATAAATTATTTTCTAATTTATAACCGTTTATTTCTACCCTAGAATTTGAAACCAAGTTTATATTCTTGTTTGGATAAACGTTTATCTTATTAAAATTATCATCAATAATATCATAATAATATTTAGAATTTTTCGGATTTTCAAAATCATCCGCATACCTAATCTCTAGTTTACCTTCTTGTACAATCTTTTCTTCCATATCCTTTTGAACTTCTAATGGAAATTTATTTCGCTCATTTTCATCAAAAACTAATTTTAAAGCTTCATTAGGATCTTTTTGCATTAACTCTATGGTTTTTTGTTTTCTTTTATTATTTATTTCGACTAATTCATCTAAATTTTGCTTATTATAAATTTGTTGATATTTTTCATTGAGATATACTAATTGTTCATTTAATTGAGAAACCTCTTTGTCTTGTTCTCTCCTGATATCCGCCCCAACATTTTTTTTACCAAACAAACTTTTGAAGAAATCAACTATCTCTTCAAATAAACCCCCTTTATTTTCTTGAACAGCTTTTCCAGTAATTAATTCTTTATAATCTTGTAAAAATTCCTTAGCAGAATAAGCATAAACAAAGTATGAAGATAAAATAATTAATAATAAAACAATTAATATACTCTTTTTTTGCATAATAAATAAAGATATAACTCATATAAATAAGTTTTTAAATTTGCTAATTCTAAGAATGTTGGGCTTATAGTTTAACGGACAGAATAGAAGGCTTCGGACCTTCAGACCTGGGTTCAATTCCCAGTAAGCCCATTAAAATGAAAAAGCATCGAGAAAAATTAAATTGCCTTTTAAAGAAGAGGGGGTTGTAAGATAACTTGGTTATTCTACCACGTTCGGGACGTGGCAATCCCAGTTCAAATCTGGGCAACCCCATCAAAACATTTATAATTATAATAATTACCTTAATTTTATGAAAGAATCAAAGGAAGGACTTACATTTAAAAAGGACAAAGATTTTTCTGAATGGTACTCGCAAGTTATTCAAAAAGCAGAGTTAGCAGAATATACAAATGTTTCAGGATGTATTGTTTTTAGGCCAAGGGCTTATTATATCTGGGAGACTGTGCAATCTTATATGAATAATGAATTCAAAAAAATTGGTGTAAGAAATGCTTACTTTCCTTTATTAATTCCAGAATCATTATTAAAAAAAGAAAAAGAAAATTTTCAAGGTTTTAATCCAGAGGTTGCTTGGGTTACTAAAACAGGAGATTCAGAGTTAAATGAAAGGCTAGCAATAAGACCAACTTCGGAAACAATAATGTATGACCATTATAAAAAATGGATTCACAGCTGGAAAGATTTGCCATTAAAGATAAATCAATGGAATAATATTCTAAGATGGGAGTTCAAGCATTCCGTCCCATTTTTAAGAACGAGGGAGTTTTTATGGCAGGAGGGGCATAATGCATTTTCAAGCGAGCAAGAAGTTCAGAAAGATACATTGTTAATTCTAGATGTTTATGAAAAAACACTAAAAGAATTATATGCAATTCCAGCTTTAAAAGGAAGAAAAAGCGAGAAAGAAAAATTTGCGGGCGCGGTTTATACATTGAGCCTAGAAACTTTATTGTCTAATGGAAAAGCAATACAATGCTGTACTTCTCATAATCTAGGACAAAATTTTAGCAGGGCTTTTGATATTAATTTTCTAGATAAAAATGAAAAAAAACAATATGTCTGGCAAAATTCATGGGGTTTCTCAACCAGAACAATCGGAATTATGATTGCGATGCATAGCGATGATTTGGGCTTGGTTGTTCCTCCTATGGTGGCTGAAACACAAATTGTTATTGTCCCGATTTTGTTTGACGAAAGTAAGGGTAAGGTATTGAAAAAAGCAAATGAATTATTTAAGTTGCTTAAAAATTACAGGGTTTATCTTGATTCAAGAGAAGATTATAGTGCGGGATGGAAGTTTAATGAACATGAATTAAAAGGCATTCCTATTAGAATAGAGATTGGTCCTAAAGATTTGGCAAAAAATCAGGTTGTTTTAGTAAGAAGAGACACGCTTAAGAAAGAAATTGTAAAAATTAAGGATTTAAATAAAAAAGTTGAGAAAACCTTGCAAGATATCCATAATAATTTGTACAATAAGGCAAGAAAATTCTTAGATGACAGCATTGTTAATGTAAAAAACATTAACGATATGAAAAAAGTTATTGGCAAAGGGAAAATCGCTAAATTAAACTGGTGCCTGGGAAATAAATGCGAGGATATTTTAAAAGAAAAAACAGAATCTAAATCATTAAATATTTCTTTGACAGAAAAAGCAAAAGGAAAATGTTTTGCTTGCGGCAATAAAGCTAACGGCGTAGCTTTTTTTGGAAAATCATACTAATTATTATCAATAAGATTATTATAATAAATCCAAAGTACTTGATGAAGAAAGGCAAACTCTCAACCTTTACATCAACCTCCTGCGTTAAAGAGTAACTTTTATCATTTAAGTCTTTATAAGAAATTAATAAATCAGATCTTTTATCGTAAAAGCTATAACCGCGGAAGTCTATGCTGAAATCATTGTTTCCCTTTAAACTTGGAATGTCAAAAACTTTTCTACTTCCAAATTTTACCACAACATCCTTTGCTTCTGAATCTGAAGTTAAGGTAAATGCAAGCCTGTCTTTATCAAAATAACCTACATGTTCCGGGTAACTTAGATTTATAACATTTAAATTTGGAAGGTTTATTATTCCCAAATCTATGAAGATATTCTTATTCACGTTTGAATTTTCTAATTTTAATGCAAGTTCTTTTTCGATTTCACCATCATTTACCTCAATCCCAAATACCTTCTCTTCTCCGATATCAAGACTAATTTTAGAGCATCTGTTTAAGTAGCATAAATCAAGGTCTTTTAAATTTACATTGCCTATATTTTTAGCCGAGCAAGATAGGCGGATATTTTCATAGGGATAGTAAAATTCTTTCTCTTTGCTGCATGATGCTCTGATGTTGGCCGAGTAAATCTTTTTATCTTCCTCTTTCAGCTGGGAAATTTTTTCTAAGGCTTCTTCTAATGTGTAAATGCCGTACTCCCTGCCGAATTTAATATTTGTTAATGCAGAGTGTTTAAACTGGTCTATTATCTCGATGTCCGATGTATAAACAAAACCCTTTTCCAAATCATCCGGAACTTGGATTACAAAAAATATATTTCTTCTTTCCCCGGGTTTTAATAAAACATTTCTTTCTCGGTCATCCAAAGATTTTGGGGCTTTTATTATGTTCAAATTCAATGGCAGATAATAATCGTTCAAGTTTTGCACCTCGATTTTTAATGGAACGTAACTTCCGGCACCAACTTCTTTTTGTAATAATTCCGCGCTTAATTTCACATCTTCTTTATATAAACTGCCAAAACGAGTTACATTGCTTTCGATGTTTAATTTATCCGCACTTATATCTACACCATAAGAACGCCATGCATAATTCACACTTGATTCCCTTACATCTAAACTATCCCTCATCGTTATATGGGTGCTGTCAACATAGCCCATTTGTCCGTAAGTCGGATCAAATGCAACCCATCCATGCCCTGGAAAATATACTTCTGCCCATGCATGATTTCCAAACCCGTCTATTACATTCGTATACGCCTGTCCTGTCACAAAACGAGCAGGAATATTAATGCTCCGAAGCATTGCAACAAATAAAGAAGTAAGCTCATCGCAAACACCCTTTCTGTTATCAAAAACCCATGAAGCATCTTGCGAAACCTCTGCTGTTAATGTTTCTAGGCTGTAATTTATGTTTTGCTTTGTCCAGGAGGCTATTTTATGCACAACAACGAACAGGTCATCTTCCCCTTCTGCCAGCTCAGAGGCCTTCTTTCTTATATCGGGATCATTCGATGTTATTGTTATACTTTCTTCAGTGTATTCTTCTAAATTTTTAATATCTTCCTCATTTAGAGGAAATTTTATCCTTTCTCTTATTATCTTGAAGTTGGTTCTTGTATTCAGGTTTGAAGTTAATTCATATTCTATCTCATTATCCCCGACATTTTCCCACCGGTATAATATAAAATTGTCATTGAAATTTATTTTCCCGCTCGGTTTACTCGTAAATTTATTTTTAGTGCTTTGAAATTCATTATTTCTAGGGAAAAAGGTTAAGTTTGCTGTGACATAATCCAGCCTGTAATCTGATTCAAGGTATTCTAAATTTAATTTTGAAGATAATCTGGCTTCAATTTCCAGATTTTCATAGTCGTTGAAATCCTGCGCGCTTATTGTAGTTATAATTAGCAAAAATACAATAAAATAGCTTATCAACCTCATTTTTTTATTAAATGCTCTAATCTGTCCACAAATGTTTTGAAATCCTCTTTATCAATGTCGCCGCCACAGGCGTGATCGTGCCCCCCGCTTGTACCCTTTAGTCCTTCAATTGCTTTTTTAACCAAAGGAGGGAGTATTACTTTGGATTTGTAATGTGTTCTTAGACTCATTCTTATCCTGTCGTCTTTCTGCCTAGCTACAATTATAACCTTATCCTTGAATTTATAAATTAATTCATTTGATAATATCTGGCTTAAACTCATCTCTTTTGCATAATAAGTATAAAGCAAGATGTTTTTTGTTGATATGCTATTTTTTAACGCATCCTGCAGAATTCTCTGGTATTCCCTGTTTATTTTTTCAAATCTCTCATAAATGTACTTTCCTCTTGGTGTTGTTTTGTTTAATATTTCATAAGGATTATTTACCCTTGTTAAAATATTAATACATTTTTTCACTTCTGAAGCATTTCCCTTTAAAATGAACGTAAATAATTTTGCCAGCGTCCCGATTTTTGTATTAAACAATGCGTCAAAAGGCTCTTTGATATTGTAATTTACCAAGTCTTTATAATTTTTTGAGAATTCCCTTAGATTTTCCAGAGAATGATCGGCAATTACCCCGACAGTGGATATCCATAAGTTTTCCTTTGTTATTTCATAGCACCAGTAAGAAGTTGGCAAGTCTTTTTTCCCGTATATCTTTGGGTTAAAATACTTAACCCCGTTGATTTTAACAAGGGGATGATGATCAATCCATATTATTGGAACATTTACCTTATCAACAAAATCCTGCTCGATCTTGTGCTTGTCCAATACAACAACTAAATCCGGCTTGTATTCTTCAACTTTTTTTACATAACTTTCATCTAGGATATTGTGGGTTACAACTATTCCCCTTCCTCTTTCCATGTATTTATAGAGCAATAAAAATGAAGCCAGCCCATCAGAATCATCATCAAATAGTATTAAGGGATTCTCGCAATCATCAAGATATTTTTTAATTTCATTTAAGTTCGTCATTATAGTAAGCTTTATAATTCAATATTTATAAGTTTTGTTAATGAAAAAAATTAAGTTATTAAGCTGGAAAATCAGACTAATATTAATATTAGCTTTATTAATTTTTATCCCGGTATTAGCGAGTATATTGTTTTTCTTGGGAACAATTATTTTTACCATATTAATAATTGGGGTTGTATTATTAATTTCGTTTTTAATATTTGGAAAGATTAAATTATAAAAAATTTTGATTATATTCAACTATTTTAAATGTCTTTTTTTATTACGTCTCTTATAAGCTCTTAAGCTAGGACGTACTTTTTCGTAACCCTTTCCTTTTCCTCTTAATCCTCTAGAACGTCTTCCCGCACTTGTTAAACCTCTATAAACCCTTCCTCTTTGTTCTGCTAATCCAACTATTTCAGGATATTTCTTCCCCAGCTCCCTATCAATCATCAAAACTTCAAAAAAATAATTCTTTCCGTCTTTTGCCAGGAAATAAGAATTAACAACTTCACAATTTGGATATTTTTTATTTGCTCTTTGTTCTGCAACCCATTGATAATTCATTCCTAAAATTAGTTTTCTTCTTGTATTCTTGCTTTTTCTGCCTGAGCTAATTCTCGGACGTTGTCTCCCTCCTCTTAATAATTTAACCCTGACAACAACATAACCCTGCTTTGCTTTATATCCTAATGCATGCGCCCTATCTAATCTTGTCGGATGCTCTATTCTAGTTACAGAATTGCCTTTACGCCATTCTATCATCCTTTGCTTGTACAATTCAGGATTCCAATTTTGCCGCAAATATTTATAAATTCCCATTTTCTTAATAGCTTAAACCAAAATTAAAGATTTAAAAAGCTTTCTTATTCTATGGCTTTGCACAATAACTTAAATCTGCACATTTAGCGATGATTCTGCACAAAAATAGAATTCTTTAAATATGCTCTTTTCCTTTCAGATTTATGAGAGAAAACGAGTTATTAAATTCCTCAGAAGCAATAGAACATCTTGGTATAGAAAAGAAAGAATTTAATAATTATTTTAAAAATAGCAAAGAAATAAAGGGAAACAAAATAGGTTCAAGATTTTGGTTTAAAAAATCAGATTTGGATTTTTGGAAGGAACTTAAAGAACAAAGAACAGTTATACTTACTTTAAAAGAATATGAAAAATGCTTTGAATTTGCAATAAAAATGGCTTATTCAGCAAGGGGAAGTCATGGTACGGGAATACGTGGAGCAAGAAGTGAGGTTCAAATGGCAGATGATTTTATTCTTGGAATTTTGGCAGAACATGGTATCCAAAAGTTCATAAAGGAAAAATTTAATATTGATGTAGAATTGGATACTGAAGTACATCCAGACCATATCACAGAACAGGATTTTATTGGAATAAAAGAAAGGAATTCTATAAGACCTATTAGAATAAATGTTGCAGTAAAAGCCAGCAAGTGGAAGAATTGTTTTAATATAATAGACCCACTTGAATATGAAAATCCGAGAAGAAGGTCAGACATCTATATTTTTGTCAGGGTCGGACTTCCATCAGACCATTTATTTAGAATTTTAAGGGAACATTCTTTTTTCAAAAATGTTAAAGACTTTTTAGAAAACTCAGAAGGATTTAAAAAAATAAAGGAATTGAGAGAAATACCAATTTGGGTTACAGGTTTTTCTTATCATAATGAATTAGAAAAAGTTAGAGAAATACCTGGTCAGAGATTTGATAATGGATATAGGTATGTAAAAGCAGTTGGACAAATGCATAATTCTAATGATGATTGGAAGGATTTAGTTAAAAAATTATAAAATGCCAGACAACTTGACTAAAAAGCAAAGAAGTTACATTATGTCAAGGATAAAAAGCTCAAAAACAAAACCCGAGCTTAATTTTAAAAAAAAGTTTAAGGAGTTTACTTATCAGCCCAAAGTCTTTGGGAAACCTGATTTTATAGATTATAAAAAGAAAATAGCTATTTTTATTGACGGTTGTTTCTGGCATAAATGTCCAAAGCATTTTAAAAAGCCACAATCCAACAAAGAATATTGGAAGCCCAAAATTGAAAGGAATATCTTAAGAGATAGAGAAATAAATTTTGCCTATAAAAATTCTGGGTGGAAAGTAAAGAGAATTTGGGAGCATAATTTAAAATCTTGAAATCATTTGCTGTTCATTTATAATTTTGCCTTTCATAACAAGCATTATATTCTGTGCAACTCTTTCAACCACGGGAACTGTTACGCTGTTCCCTGCTTGATGATATAGATAGCTATCTGCTATGCCTGGTAATTTAAAATTTTTTGGAAAACCTTGCAACCAAAAACATTCCTGGGGGGTTAATTTCCTGATACCAATGCCGTTTCTTACAATAGGAACGTTATGACCGCCAGTTCCCATATTTGCTGTTAAAGTGGGAACAACTCCTCTTTTATTCGCCCTTATATATCTTCTTCTCCATTGATAAACCATTTCTTCCGAATTTACATCATTCTTTATTTTTTCGTAAAGAGGCTTATCATTATAATAATATTTATCCTCTGTTTTACTCAAAATAAATTCCTTAAAACTTTTAGTCAATGGTATTTCTTTTGGAAATTCAAATGCTTCTGCTTTATCCTTATCTAAAAAACCGACAATAAATATTCTTTCCCTGTTCTGCGGAATATTTCCATGAGTCATGCTATTCAACACTTCTGCTTTAATATGATAGCCTAATTTTTCAAGAGCATTTTTTATAACTTTGAAGGTGTGCCCTTTATAGTGACTCTTAAGGTTCTTAACATTTTCAAGCATAAATGCTTGAGGTTTTTTTATTCTAAGAATTTGTGCAATTTTAAAAAAAAGATTTCCTCCAGATTCTTCGTCTTTAAAGCCTCCTTGATTTCCTGCTATAGAGAATGCCTGACATGGAAATCCACCTAAAAGAACATCAAAATCTGGCATTTCTTTTATATAAATTTTCCGAATATCTTTTACCAGTAATTCCGGTTCTTTAAAATTTAAATCATAAGTTAACTTGCAATTTTTATTATTATCATTTGCAAAAACTGTTTTAAATCCAGCTCGCTCAAAGCCAAGCCTTATACCACCAACACCAGCAAATAAATCTGCTGTTTTAAAATTCATTTTCCCCCCATTTACAATATTTACAATCTTTGCTTGCTTCAGGCATTTCCCCCTTTATTATATTAATTGCCCTATCAAGCAAAAATTCTGCGTGTTTTATATCAATCTTCATTTTCACTAATTCGTTCTTAAATATAAATTCTCCGCTTTCCAAAACTTTCTCAGGTAAGTAGAATAACAGGTAAGCAAAGTCTTCCGTTTCATAACCATTTTTTCTTAATAAAAAATTGTAAATATCAAGTTGATCTTGATAATGATGGGCGGTATCTTCTTTTAGTGCGAATCCTCTTGTTTTATAATCGATAACAATTAACTTATTGTCCTTGCTTAATAAATTGTCAACTGCTCCATGCAGAAGAACATCATTATCCTCATCTTTAAATTCAATTCCTTTTAGATTATTTCTCCATTTTTTTAATAATTCCTTATCCTCAAATAATTTAACATCTTTAAGTTCTTTTAATTCAGGCGGTAATTTGTTATTATCTCTAAATCTGTCAAAATGTTCTTTAAGCATTTTATCAACCCCAGAAGGTAAACTTGGGAATATTCCAGAAGGTCTTGAAATCTTTTTAACAATTTGTAGCCAGAAACATCTTGGACAATCCTCTACTAAATTCATTGATGAAGGAGAAAGTTTAAATGTCATTTTGCCATTTCCTTTACTGCCTCGTTAGGCTCTTTTATCTTGTAAACTTTTTTTCGCTGATCTTTTTTATCTCTTTCAACGAATAGCCATCCCATATTTTTCAAGTCGTAAAAAAGAACGCTCATCAGATGAGGATTCTTCTCTTTCAAGGCTTTTATTGCCTGTTCGTTCGTGAATTCTTTTTTTTGAAAATTTTTCCACAGGTAAGCATACTTCCTCATTTCCCATTTTGGCAAAGGTTCAGTCATTTTACTTATGTAAGCTATGTACCTATATAAATATATCGCTGTTATGAGCGAATAATTTATATACTAAATCTTCCCCCTGATTTTGTTATATTAATAACGTCTGCGGAAATATCAACCCGCTGAGCGATGGAACCCTCCTAGCTCATGACCTGATCATCGGGCGGATGTTCATGAGAACCAGTATGTGGCGCACCCAGTTCTTTTCTCACTTCTTTTTTATATGCTTCGCCTCAGCGGTCTGTTGTTTTCCATTGAATAATATTCAATTATTTATTACTAGCCTCCTCTTCATGTTTTGTACTATCTCTTCGCTTTCTTTAACCATTAAGTTATAATTTTTTATAAATTCATCGAGATTTTTTGAGATCTCTATCGCAAAAACTATTATTGAAGCTCTAAGAGCATGATATTGAACACCCCAAACGCCACCGTTAGCTCGGGAAATCTCATAGAGGGGGTTATCTGAATTTATTACTATCTTGTTTTCTTTTTTGTCCATTATAGCTTCTGGCTTGTCTCTTCCGATAGGTTCTACTTCTACTCCAAATCTTCTGCCATGCAGTAAAATATAACTTTTTTTATTTAGGATTGTATCTTCCTCTAGCTTAGCACCCCTTTTCATTCTTTTCAAGTGCTTTTGTTTTGGTTTTATTCCCTCCATTTTCTTATCCCCCCTTGATGAGAAGAAACTAGAAACAATATCTTTAACCTCTATAACTTCTGCCCCCCTTTTCATTTCTTTTATTTTGGTACTCATTTCCTTATTTAACTTGTTCAATTTTGTTGTAAGCCATTTTGTAAAAGCAATATAAGATGGATTATCCTTTACAAATCCCGCCCTATTAGTTTGAATTGCATTATTTAAACTATCCACGTTAAGGTCAGCATATATTTTTCTGGCTGCAAAAAATGCGCTTGTTAATGAAGAGAAGTTTATGATCCCGTGGGGGTCACTTAGGTTTACAACTCTTCCAAATACTCTAATGTAAACCCCAAAATCTCCTGGCTCATGTTTTTTGTAAATAATTGTTCCAGTTACTTTCCCAACTCCTGCAACATCTTCATCAATTTCGTATTTAGATGCTACATTCCCATGCAGAATATCTTCGCTTCTTAATTCTACAGGTCTTGCTAAGTCTCCGCCACTAATAATTATCTTAAAATCTTTGGTGAAAGGCATTGTTCTTATTAAATGCCTTTTTATATCATTAGCACTATTTTTTTTCTTAAGATCATGCAATACTATCCTTGTACCATTTTTTTTAGAAGTTCTTGTTTCAGAAATTATATGTAATGAAAAATCATCGACATATTTTTCTTTTTCGAAATCTTCAAAGTTAAATGTTGCTTTAGATTCAACGCCATTTTTCCAGGTCGTGATTTCAAACCATTTGCATATTTGATAAAGAGATAATTTTCCTATTCCAAACTTACCAATAATTTCTCTTTTTACTCCGCCCTTGGATTTTATCGGTTGTTCCAGTTTATTTGAATGTGAAATAAAGAAGAAATGTATAAGTTCGTCTCTACTCATTCCATCTCCATCATCCTCTATTGTTATGGTATTATTATTTACATGCATCTTTACAATATTTGCCATTGCATCTCTAGAATTAGTTATTAATTCGTCAAAAATAATCTTTGGATTTGGATAAAAAGTTGTGCTAAGATTTTTAATTATATTTGTTCCAACTTTTATTTTTTCAGAATTCTCTTCGCCTTTGATTTTAGATTCTTTATCTTTCATGGTTTATTATCAGATTCCTCTATTTTTAAAGTTAATGCCCATGGCATTTGCCCGGGTATGTTACCAAGGGCTACAGAACTAGTATATAAACTTTGTTATTTATCGAATTTTAAGCTAGAATTGTTTTTTTATCCATTCGCCAACAACTTTGGCAAGTATCGGCGGAACAGCATTTCCTACTTGTGTATATTGCGGACACTCGAACACTCTTCTTTTTCCACCAGTAGTTCTAGACCCCAAGAAAACGTAAGAATCGGGGAAGCTTTGCAGTCTGGCGCATTCCCTTACCGTCAAGGTCCTATTCAAGGAATAGTGTATATAATCATCCGGAATTGTTGTTATGGTATTAATTGGTTTTGATTCCTCTATCCTTAGCAATGTTCTTTTTTTAGTTTTAAAATAAGCGGGAATTTCTTTCATGGTATGCCCAGGCTTTAGCATAGAGAATCTTTTAATTGTCATTTTATTATGCCTCGAAGATGTATGGTTGTGAAGCTTGTTATTTTTTATTCTCATGATTGCTTGGTATTTGTTTGATGGCGATTTTTTATAATGATTAGAACTTTCTCCAACTCCCAAAAAGTCTAAGTCACATATGGCTTCTTTTGTTGTTATGGCTTTGTTTTTCCAAACTTTAATCTCATTAATATTTATATTTGATTTCAGGGCTCCGAATATGAAAAGCCTTCTCCTGACTTGTGGTACACCAAAATCCGCAGCATTTAGAATTATCTTTGAAACTGTATATCCGGATTTTTTAAGCGAATCCTCGATCTCCGCAATTGTCTTTCCCTTGTTAAATGAAATTATACCAGTTACATTTTCCATTAAAAAAAATTTGGGCTTAATTTCCTTTATCTTTTTTATAAATTCCTTAAATAAAAAGTTGCGCGAATCGTTCTTATTTCTTTTACCGGCAAGAGAAAATCCTTGGCATGGGGGACCCCCGATAATTATATCCGGCTTTCTTCCAACTATTTTTATAATATCTCTTGATTTAATATTGTGTATGTCCCCTATCAAGACTTTTGTATCCGGATGATTTAAAGAATAAGTTGCTGCAGCATCCTTGTTTATCTCGTTGGCTACTGCTATGCGAAATCCTGCTTGCTTGAATCCTTCGCTCAAGCCTCCTGCTCCTGCAAAAAAATCAATTGCTACCGGAATCATTTCTTAGCCTCCAGCTGCAACTTGTTGTTAAAAAGCCACATGTGCACTATTTCTCTTCCCAATTTGGAATCATCTTTTTTATACTTTTTAAGGGCAACTTTGAATAATTTAAAGTCTTCCTTTTCCAGATAAATTGTTATTCTTCTTTCCGATGGCATGTATTACACCTTATTTCATAAAAGAGTTATACTTTAATAAATAAAGGTGTTATACTTATTATATAAGCTTTTCGAATTATAAAATCTTACCTGTTAAAATTTAGAAATAGAAACATTTATATATTAGTAAGCTATTTACTTACATAAGTAGATAGTTATAAAGATTGATTGCGAATTCCGGAAAGAATCCATACTGATGAACTTCGAAAAGGATAAAAAGGCTATAAGAATGAAAACGATAGATGGTAATCATGGTGATGATGAATTCAAGAGAAAAAACACTCAAAAAGTTTTAAATCAAGTAAATTCGCTTAGAAAGACCTATGCCCAAAAATGGAGCGAATATAATCAAGCAAAAACTTCTGAAAAAATTGTTGCATTAAGATTATTATCTGAACTTATAGAAAATTTTGAAATAGAAAAAAACAAATGTAATGGAAGACCTTTGATTCCATTGAAAGAACAAATGATTTGCATGTTTCTTTATACTTATTCAAGATTTAGTTCAAGAAGGGTTATTTCGGATTTAGAACTTGCAAGACAGAATAAACTTATAGATAAAACTCCTCATTTTAATACAGTCTGTAATTTCTTCAAGAAAGATGAAATGACTTCGATACTTTCTCAATTAGTTGAAATTACTGCAATGCCTTTGAGATTGGTAGAAGAAAAAATAATTGTTGATTCGAGTGGATTTTCTACATCGCTTTATGAACGTTGGTTTGACATAAGAACTCAAGCAGTATCAAGGAAAAGAAAATGGAAGAAAGTTCATCTATCATGCGGAGCAAAAACTCATTGTATTACTTCTGTTAGAATAACACCAGGAAATTATGGAGACTCTCCAGAACTTGTTCCATTAATTAAAAATACTGCAAAACATTTTGACATGAAAGAAATCTCAGCAGACAAAGCATATCTTTCTAGAAATAATCTAAATTTTATAGGTGAACATGGAGCGATTCCTTTTATTCCATTTAAATCAAATTCATTAAAGAACTCTAGGGGTTCTAGATTATGGAAACAAATGTGGCTATTTTTCTATAATAATCAAGAAGAATTTATGAAGCATTATCATGCACGTTCAAATATAGAAACAACTTTCTCTATGTTAAAAAGAATTTATGGAAACTTCTTAAGGTTGAGGGATGAAACAGGACAAATAAATGAGATTCTAATGAAATGTCTATGTCATAATCTAGCAGTTTTAGTTCAGGAGGGCTTCGAACTTGGAATTGAAATAGACTTTAAAAAATGTGCAGAACTATATTTTGCACAAGTAGAGGACTAGTTTAAGTGCAAAGCTTTATTCTATTTTGGCAATATTTTTACCAAGTTTTTTATGGAAAAAGCCCTTATCATTAATTCTTCCGTAGATTCTTTTTTTCTGCCAAGCAAAGTAATATGCCCTATTTTTCTGTATGGTTTTACCTCATGTTTTCCATAGTTATGAACATAAACCCCTTCTTCTATTTCACAAACCCCTGTTATGCCTTTGCCAAGATAGCTGATATCATACCCCCCACTGTAATTTTTTTCCCCGATAATATTGTGCATTATTGCAATAGAATTTAATCTTGTGCCCCCCAAATCCATTCCAGCGATTGCCCTTAAATGCTGCTCGAATTGGGATGTTTCACATGCTTCTATGGTATAATGCCCAGAATTATGGACCCTTGGCGCTATCTCATTGACCAATACATTTTCGCCTTTTACAAGCATTTCTATTCCAAATACTCCTCCCCCTTTTAAAGTATTCATGGTAATTTCTGCGACTTGCTTAGCTTTAATTTCAAGATTTGATTTAATTCTTGCCGGTACAATAGTTGTCCTTAATATATTATAATCTTTGCCGTGTATATTCTCTCCAACAGGAAAAGTCGAAATTTCTCCTTTAATGTTTCTTGCAGCGATTACAGAAATTTCAACATCATAATGGATGTATTTCTGAGCCATTAAACTTCTTTCTTTAAACATTTCAATAACATCTTCGATTTGTCTTTTTTCCATTAAAACAAAATTGCCCCTTCCGTCATAAGAGTCTATTCTAGCCTTGATCATAAGTGGCAGTCCAAAAATATTGATTGCTTCAATCAAATCTGTTTTGTTATATATCTTCATAAAATCTGGGACAGGGATATCATTGTTCTTTAGAAAAGAAGCCTGCATATATTTATCCTGAATAATCTCGAGCGTTTCGGGAGAAGGGTGCACTGGCTTATTTTTTTGAATTTCATTTAAAATTTTGCTGTTTGCCAGCTCAATCTCGTATGTGAGGATATCTGATTTTTCAGCTAACTCTCTAATCTTATTCTCATCCTTGAATCCACCGATTATCTGTTCAGATAAGAACGGATAAGCAGGACATTTAGGAGTCGGATCCAAAGCTATTAATTCAAAAGGAAGATTTTTTGACCGAATATCCTCTCCAATCATTCTGCAAAGCTGGCCCCCTCCAACAAAACCTATTCTTTTCCTCATTATAAAGAAAAATTATAGAAATTTATTTAAATGTTTAGATTAAGATATTTCCAAAAGATTTTTATAGTAGTTAATTTTTACTTTTGAAGAGTAAAATGGCAGGAATAGCAAATAATTTGTTTAAGGTTGTTTTTGGAGTATTATTGATTGTAGTTGCGATATGGTTTGTTACCTCTCCTTTAGGAAGTGACTGGGGTCAGGCAGCCTGGAACCTAATCCAAGGCGGAATAGTCATTTTAGTTGTTTTGATAGGTCTAGTTTTATTACTTGTCGGATTTAGTGATTTAAAGAATGCTGAATAAAAAACAAAAATTAGATATAAAAGAATTAGAGGAAACTTTTGAAGAATTGGGCAATGAAGAAGAAGAAATTTGCGTTGCCTCTTAGAACCTGAATTTTCTTAATCTCTTTAATAACTTTGGCCTTTTTTTAGAACTCTTTTTTTGCTTAACCCTTTTCTTTATTTTTCTTGGCTTAGTTTTCTTTGTTTTTTTAGCTTTCTTTATTTTCTTTGCCCTCTTAACTTTCTTTTTGGCTTTCTTAATCTTTTTCTTTCTTGCTTTCCTGACTTTGACTTCTTCTTCTGGCTTGGGGATAATTGATACTGGTTTCCTCAGTTCCTCAAGCTCTTCATTTAATGTGGTTATCTTATGGTTTATCTCTCCTATTTTTTTTGTGCTGTCTTCTTGCTGTAATAATGATCCGCATTCAGGGCATTTAAAACCAAGTTCCATTGCTTCTTCTAACTCAACCCTTATATCCCCATTTTTACATGCATAATACCTTTGTTCATTTTCTTTCTTTAGCTCTTCCTGCAAATTTCCCAATTCATGGTTTTTTCTAGTTGTTAATACATCCCTGGCGTGCTTAAAATTAAATGTCCAATAGTAAATATACAATCCCTTATCTTTATCCTTTCTTCTTGTAGAATAAACAAAATTATAAGCGTTTAATTTGTAGAGCAAATTTCTGACCTGATTAATGTTAATTTTTAAATCCTCGGCTAATTTAAATTCGGAAATATTCTCCCTTTCCTTTAACAGACCCAATAATTTAACAGCATCCTTACCAGCAATGCTCTCAACAAAGTTTTCTAGTATAGATAAAAAGTCCATTATATTACTAAATTAACATCTTATTTAAAAAGCTTTTCATGTTACACTACATCTCAAAAAGAAAAACCTTTAAATAGTAATAAACTTAATTAAATTAATAAAAAGGAGGTTTGATTATGGCCTTATTTAAGAATAAAAAAATTTCTGATTTACCTGCTCCACCAGCACCTGATTTTTCAATTTCCAAGCCTGATTTTGAGGATGATTTTCCAAGATATACCCCAAATATGGGGGGTTTTGATGATATTGGAGAAAAGAGAAGATTCCCGGTAATGCCAAGAACCCCGATGGAAGAACCTGAGGAAAGAAAAACAGGCCCCATATTCATAAAAATAGACAAGTATGAACAGGTTCTTGACCATATCAATTCTGTAAAAGACAGAATAAAGGAAATTGAGGATCTAATCGAGAATTTAAAGAGAATGAAAAAGGACGAGGATAATGCGCTTGATGAGTGGAAAGAAAGCCTAAACCAAATCAAGGAAAAATTAATGATTGTTGACAAGAATTTATTCGAAAGTTAATATGAAAAAAGAAACAAGCAAGATTACTTATGTATCTATTAAAGATCCTGTTGCCTTCAGAAGACATATTCTTTTAAGCGGGATAGATGCAATAAAAATTCTTGAGAAATATGAGTTGTTAAAGCAGATTAAGAATGAAAAAAGAAAGTTATTTTCGCAATTGAAAGAAAAACTACTTGGTTTAAAGAGCGATGCAATGTTTATCCGGGAATATTTTCCCGATGTAAATGAGCATGAGATAAAGAAAGAGAAAAAAATCGTTGAAAGAAAAGTTGATGACGTCAAATACGCTGACAAGACAATAAATTATAAAAATTTACAGAAAGATTTGCGGGAATTGCAGGATAAACTGAATAATCTAAACTTTTAATTAACAACTGCCTTTATTCTTCTTACGCCAGCAGAAATAGTCTCTTCTTTTATAATCTTAAATTTACCAATTTCCTTCGTGTTTTTAACATGGGGTCCGCCGCATAGCTCCATACTGTAATCTCCGATTTTGTACACAGAAACAACGTCCGGATATTTTTCCTTAAAAAATGCCAAGGCGCCTTGTTTTATCGCGTCATTGTATTTTAATTCTGATCTCTCTACTTTTAGGTTTTCTTTTATTTTTTTATTAACCAAATCCTCAACTTTTTTAATTTCTTCTTTTGTCATTGCTTTTGGATGTGAGAAATCAAATCTTAATCTTTCCCTTGTGATATTGCTCCCCATTTGTCTTACGTGTTTTCCCAAGATATCCCGCAAGGCTTGATGCAGCAAATGTGTGGCAGTATGCATTCTTACAACTTCTTCTGAATGATCTGCTAATCCTCCCCTGAATTTCTGCTCAGCCCCTTTTCTTGAAATTTCCTGGTGCTTTGCAAATAATTCCTTAAATCCCATTTCATCGACTTTTAATTTATTTTCCCTTGCAACTTCATTAATCATCTCTAAAGGAAAACCGTAAGTTGTAAACAAGTTAAATGCTAGTTCCTTGGAAATAATCTTGTTTTTTATTTTTGGGATTTCTTCCTGGATTATTCTTAGGCCGTTTATCAATGTTTTTTCAAATCTTTCTTCTTCAAGTTCGAATTCATTTAATATGAATTCCCTGTTTCTTTCCAGGTCATTGTAATCATTTTTATATTTTCTGATTACAATATCCGAAATCTGCTTTGCAAATTTATCTTTAATTCCGATTAAATGCCCGTAACGTATGGCCCTCCTGATCAATCTTCTTAGAATGTAGCCATGCTCTACATTGCTTGGGGAAATCCTTTCGGCCAGGATAAATGTCGCAGCCCTTAAATGGTCCGCTATAATTCTTACTGCCCTTGTGTCTTTTTTGCTCGATAAATTTTCTATCTTTTTTACCATATCCTGAAACAAATCAGTTTCAAATACACTTGACTTATTTTGCAGAACCATTGTTGTACGTTCCAAACCCATTCCAGTATCAACATTTTTTTGCTTTAATCCAGTGTATTTTCCATCTTTGGTTTTATTGTACTGCATGAAAACGTTATTCCAGATTTCAACATACTTTCCGCAGTTACATCCGGGCATGCAGTCCTTGCCGCATTTCTTTTTTAAGGTATCATAATACATTTCTGTATCAGGGCCACATGGACCTGTTGTCTCCTGTTTTGGAGAGGGCCACCAATTTTCTTTCTTGCCAAAAAAGTAAACTCTTTCCTTTGGGATTCCCAAGCCTTGCCATATCTTGGCCGATTCAGTATCCTTTGGAGCATCTTTGTCTCCCTTAAAACAACTTACATGCAATCTTTTTGGATCTAATTTTAAATGCTTTGTAAGAAATTCATAACTCCACTCAATTGCCTCTTTTTTAAAATAATCCCCCAAACTCCAGTTACCAAGCATCTCAAAAAAAGTTAAATGTGTTGAGTCACCAACTTCTTCTATATCATCTGTTCTCAGGCATTTTTGAAAATTGACAAGTTTTTTTCCAGAGGGATGTTTTTGTCCTAATAGATATGGAACCAGGGGATGCATTCCTGCTGTTGTGAATAAAACAGTCGGGTCATTTTCTGGCATTAAGCTAGAACTTGGTATAATAGCATGCTGCTTATTATTGAAGAATTCCAGATATTTCTTTTTTAATTCGCTGCTTTGCATAAACTAAATCTTTTTATAATCTTTATATAATTTACTTAATTTAAGACAGAAAGATTTATATATAACAAAATATTACAAAATGTTATGAATCGTAATAAAACAATAAAGGCTTTAATAAAATTAGATGAACGGGAAGATCAGGTTCTGAATATTGTAAAGGCTAAATACAGATTGAGAAATAAAAATGACGCTTTAAGGGTGGTTATTAGAGAATATGAAAACAACCTTGAACCAGAATTAAGACCAGAATACCTTAAGAAGCTTAAAAGAATAGAAAAAGAAGGTAAATATATCGGACCTTTTAGTTCTATGGAAGAATTAGATAGACACCTAAAATCAAATGCGTAGATTTCTTATTGAAAGGGGGCTTGAAAGAAAACTAATTAAATTAGAGAGAAAGAATAAGGCGTTATATGAACAAGTAAAAAATAAGATAAATGAGGTTCTCAATATTTTAGATATGGGGCATTATAAAAACTTAAGACACGATTTAAAAGAATATAAAAGAGTTCATATTGGAAGCTTTGTTTTAATTTTTAAATATAATGAGAGGAATGATTTTATTTATTTTACTGATTTTGACCATCATGATAAAATATATAAATAAAAATGAAATGTTTGAATTGTGATTCAAATATAAAAAAATTATAGTTAGAGTAGAAAATGCTAAAAATAAAGCTTTAAGTTATCGGTGCGGTAAATGTGGATATTTTGATTTTGAAAAAAATAGTATTGATAAAATAATTATCTATAAAAAATTAACTAAATGTTTATATATTCTAAAGTCTTAATATGGACATGGATTTCATAGCCAAACGTGATTTTTCTAAATTAATTGCTCAATCAGGAGCGATGTTTCAAATTATCAAAGAACTAAAGAAGGAAGATTTTTTTGGAACTTCTCCACCTTCAGTTTTCGTCGGTAGTAATTTCTATCCAAATTTAAACGTCGGAATTCTAAGTCCTCCTGCTGAAACGCAAGATGCTTGGATTCATGACGCTCCTAATTTTTGGAGTGAGCAGGATTTTACAATAAAGCAAATTGCATTATTAAGAAGCGCGTTAATTAATTCAAGATTTAATGTTAATATCAAGGATGTAAGAAAAGAAGGAAAATTTTTAGACAAGGCAAAGGAGATTGGGATAGCTAAAAAACCAGTTGATGTTGAAATTAAATTAAACAAAGCACCTGAAATTAGGTTTGATTTTGAAAAGATTACAATGCCTATGGGGCCAAGGGCAAGTTTAAAGCAAATTACAATCACAGAAAATGTAAAAGTTGACAATAAGGTTGAGAAAGTTGTTAACGACGTTGATTTAAAATCTTCAGATGCTTTAAATTATTTATATGAAAACGGATTTGATGAAAACACTTTAACTAAACTACTGAGCATCGGCTTGCTTGGTTTAAAGAAGAACAGAAAATTAGTTCCCACGAGGTGGAGCATTACGGCAACCGATGATACTTTGGGAAAAAACTTAATTGGATATATGAAAGACTACAAATTAATTGAAGATTACCAGCTTTATACCGGAAGTTATCTTGGGAATTACTACTATATTTTAATGTTTCCGGAAGTTTGGCAGTATGAATTGTTTGAGGGATATTTGCCAAGAAGTTTATGGAACCTAGACGAAGGAATTAAGTTTGCAACAGACTCAGAAACAATGTTTGGAAGAAAAGCTTATGCAAATAATACAGTTGGAGGCTATTATAGCTCAAGATTAAGCATGCTGGAGCATTTAGCAAAAATAAAAAAACAGGCTTCATGCCTAGTTATAAGATTTGAAACGCCGGAGTATAATATGCCTTTGGGGGTCTTTGTTGTGAGAAATGCAGCAAGAAAAACCCTTGCAAATAATCCATTGAAGTTTGAATCAAAGGAAGCTTTACTGGAGAAAACAAAAGAACTAATAAAAAATAAATTTAATTATAATATTAGTAATGTTTACAAACAAAGCAAATTATTGAGAAGCTTGACCCAATCAAAATTATTTCACTTTTTTAATTGATTATTCTAAAAATATTGCCGGCTTTCCAGATTTTGCTTTCATAGCTTTATTTTGAGGATCATATTTATTCTTATCATTTACGGCAAATGCCTCTGTCTTTACAGAATTAGTCGCGTTTTCCAGGAATTTTAAATTTTCTTCAAAGAATTTAAGCTCTTTTGGAATGCAATAAATGTAGGTTTTTGGATGATGAATGTTTGCTAATTTTTTAATGTTGTTTATATCATCAACAGTTTTCTTTAAACTATCTTCTTGCTTCTCCAGGCTGTCGTTTATCTTTTTTTCATCAGCTTTTGGCCAAGATGCAACCGAAACAAATCCTTTATTTCCAATTTTCTCCCACATCTCCTCGGATAAATGGGGAGCGAATGGCGAAATCAACAAAATCAACTTCTCTAGGGTCTCTTTGTCGTAATTTTTATTTTTAATGTAATCAGATAATTCCATTATTGAAATTATTGCATTGTTGAATCTAAATTCTTCAATCTCCAAGGTAACCTTTTTGATTAATTTATTCAATCTGCTCTCCACAACTTCATCGTTTTTCTTTTTTAAGTTTTCGATTAAGGAATAAAATCTGTTCAAGAATCTGAAAACACCTTCGATTCCTTCATCGCTCCATTCAAATTGCTTTTCTGGGCTTGCTATAAACAAAACAAAAGTCCTTAAGGTATCTGCGCCGTATTTATCTATTATTTCCATAGGATCAACGACATTTCCTTTGCTCTTGCTCATTACTTCCCCGTCTTTCAGCACCATTCCCTGGGTGAGCAATCTATGAAATGGCTCATCAAATTTCAACATGTTCAAATCGCGCAACGCTTTTGTAAAGAACCTTGCATAAAGCAGATGCAATATCGCATGCTCAATTCCCCCGATGTACTGGTCAACCGGCATAAAATAATTAACCATCTCTTTTGAAAACGCTTGTTTATTATTGTCTGGATCACAATATCTTAGGAAATACCAGGAAGAATCAACAAAAGTATCCATCGTGTCTGTTTCTCTTCTGGCCATCTTGCCGCAGTTGGGACATTTTACATTCATGAAATTTTTGCTTTTTGACAAAGGATTTCCTTCGCCAGTAAACTGAACGTCCTCAGCTAGTTTAACAGGCAAATCTTTCTCTGGAACAGGAACGATTCCGCAATATTGGCAATAAATGATTGGAATTGGCGTGCCCCAATATCTCTGCCTTGAAATTAACCAATCGCGCAATTTATACTGCGTTGTTTTTTTACCAATTTTTAAGCTCGATAAGTATTTGGCAATCTCTTTATTTGCTTCTCCCGCCAATAAATTATTGAACTTTCCAGAATTAGTTAGAACTCCTTCATCAACATAAGCTTTCTTTAATTTATCTGATTTTAATTTCTTGCCTTTTGGTGTTATAACTACTTTAATAGGCAGCTTATATTTTCTTGCAAACTCAAAATCTCTTTGATCATGGGCAGGAACAGCCATTATTATTCCAGTTCCATAATCTAATAAAACAAAATTCGCAATATAAATTGGGACCTTTTCATTTGTTAATGGATTAATAGCATATTTTCCAATAAACATCCCATATTTTTCTTTGTCTTCCGCCGTTCTTGAAAATTTATCTTCTATGCCGACTTTATTGATGAATTTTTTAACTTCGTCCTCATATCTTGTTTCTTTAACCAATTCAAGAACTTTAGGATGTTCGGGAGCCATGACCATGAATGTAGCCCCGCATAATGTATCTGCCCTTGTTGTAAAAACCTCCAATTCATCTTTTGAATTTTCCAATTTAAATTTTATTAAAGTTCCTTCTGATTTTCCAATCCAGTTTTTCTGCATTGTTTTCACGCGTTCGGGCCAGTCTAATTTGTCTAAATCTTTTAATAATTCTTCAGCATATTCTGTGATTTTGAAAAACCATTGCTCTAAATTTTTTGATTCAACTTTATTATGACATCTCCAGCAATTACCATTAATAACCTGCTCATTTGCCAGGACAGTTTTACACGAATTACAATAATTCACCAAAGCCTCTTTTTTGTATGCCAGCCCTTTTTTATAAAATTGCAAAAATATCAATTGATTCCACTTATAATATTCGGGTAAACAAGTTGCTATTTCTCTATTCCAGTCATAACTTAATCCCAATTTAGTCTGTTGCGATTTTATTATAGCAATATTGTCAAAAGTTGATTTTTTTGGATGAATTTTATTTTTTATAGCATAATTTTCTGCCGGTAAGCCAAACGCATCATAGCCCATCGGATATAAAACATTAAATCCCCGCATTCTCTTAAAGCGAGCATGGGCATCTCCTATAGAATAATTTCTTGTATGACCCATATGCAAGCCCCCTGAACTGGGGTATGGAAACATCTCTAATACGAAAAGCTTCTTTTTCTTTGAATTAGCTTTAGTTTCAAATATCTTGGCTTTATCCCAACGATCCTGCCATTTCTCTTCTATCTTTTTAAAGTCATACATGTTAATTAATTCTAAGATGGAATGTATTTAAACTTTTTGAAAAGATTTATATAAGTTAATTTACGACTTTTTCTTTATGGGCCTGTAGCGCAGTCTGGATAGCGCACTAGCCTTCTAAATTTGAGGAGAGCTAGGGGTCGCGGGTTCAAATCCCGTCAGGCCCGCTTGCACACGTGGCGAAGCGGCTAACGCCTCCGCCTGCAGAGCGGATATTCGCAGGTTCGAGTCCTGCCGTGTGCTTTATTTTCTGAATTTCTCTAATCTATTTTTGACCTTTTCTTTTCCGATTTTATAATAGCCGTAAGCAAAGATCAAAACATAAATCAAAGTTATAATTAAGAAAAACAATCTGAGAAAAGGACTTTCTTTTATGAGTATTTCCCCAAAATAACCTGTTATAAATATCGTTGGCAATAAACCCAAGGTTGTCGCTATAATAAATTTTTTATAAGACATCTCGATAAAACCCGCCAAATAGCTAAACAAATCACTAGAGGTTATTGGATTTAATCTTAAAACAAACAAAACTAAAGATCCATATTTCTCAGAATATTTCTGAAACTGGCTTAACTTTCTTTCTCCAATTAATCTCTCAAAGTAAAACCCAACGTATCTTTTAGCAATAAAGAAGCATATTGTTGCACCGATTATATTTCCCAGTAATGCCAAAGCCGATCCAATTAATGGTCCAAATGCAATTCCACCGGCAGAATAAATTATTATTCCAGGAATCGGTGCTAAAATGGTTTCTATCAGAACTATGAGCATATAAATTAACCCTGACAAGTTGCCAAAAGAATTAATAAAACTAATCGTGTCCTGTAAGCTGTTATTTGCCAAATCATAGATAAAACCATGGGAGAAATAATTGTAAGATACTAAAATTACTATTGTGATTAATAATAAAAGAAATCTCTTGCTTTCAACAGCCCTTTTGTATAAATGGTTGTTTTTAATCCTGTCTCTTAATCTCTCATTATTAAACTTTTTCACAATATTTTAAAGAATCAAGTATTTAAAAAACTAACTTAAACCAGCTCTTCTAATTTAAAAACTTTTAATATAAAACCCCTGTCTTTAATGCCTTCTTTTATCTCATTTATTTTTTTCTTTTTTAAGCGTTCTCTTTTTGCTATGAGGCTGAAATAAAACTGTTTGTCCCCGCCTTCTTTAATCAAGTAAAAAGGCAGTTCTTTTATGTAATCGGCATAGCCTATAAAGCAGATCTTGCTTCTTAGATATTTTTCCAATTCTGAAGAAATTTTTCTATCTTCCCTTTTGTTAATTGCCTGATATTTAAGAGAAGAAGCCGCAACAATGTAATGAAAGATTTTTGCCATTTTAAAATAAAAAAAGAAAAAATTTATCTAGGTCTTAATAAAGCGCTTAAGACATAGACTACCAATGCAAACACAATAACAACAGCCACTATCCAGAATGCTGTGCTTTGTGCTAAGTTATTCCACACGCTTCCAGCTGTTATGCTTGGCTGGTATACTGTACCGCCTGTCGGGGTTGCTGCACCAACATTTACTGTAACCTTTTCTGTTTTTAATAAATCTGAGTTTTGCTTAACTGTTATTGTTGCAGTATATGTTCCAGAAGCTAAACTTGGCTTTGGAGTTAAGTAAGCATAAACTGTGCTTTGTTCTCCTGCAGCAACACTTATTTTTTGTTCAGCAGAAACATCTGCCCACTCATTGTCTGACTGGACATCTACTGAATAAACTGCAGTTTGACTTCCTGCATTTTTTAATGTTACTGGAACTGTAAATATCTTTCCTTGTGAAGCTGTGAAGCTTGTCTGCTGTAAGGTTACCTCAACTGCACTTGCTTGGACTTTACATTCGCCCACTGTTAATTTGGTTAATACTGAATCAGAGCTTTTGCTTGTGAAGAATATTTTTGTATCAATAAAGTAATCTCCTGGAGCAGTATCTTTTGGCAATGTGAATGCGAATGTCTTTAATGCAGTGTCTCCTGACCTGTCAAATTCATCTAAACTAAATGTTTCTGAACTTAAGTCCATTCCTAAAGTTGTTTCCTTGACCCTTACCTGCACAACATCTTGGTCCCTTGTTCCAACATTCTGAACTTCAACTGCTACGTTAACAGTTTCAGAGCACATTGCAACACTTGGGTTTACTATTACGGAGTTAACTGTGACATCATTACTTTCTCTTTCAAAGTCAAGGCTTAAAGAATCATAATTGCAGTTTTCATCTTCATTGCCGTCTTCATAAGTTTTTATGAATAATACAAAATCATCGCCTTCGTCTAAATCAGAATCGGAAGTTGGCACCTTTAATGTTAATTCGAAATCATCGTCTCCGCCGTCTTCATCCAGGTTAATATCGCTTGATTCGATGCTTACTATTTCTGAATTTTGGTCTATATTATATAATTTTGCTTCAACAATGACATCTAAATCATTGTCATCATTGTTTTCAACATTTACCTCTACTCTAATCTCGTCTCCAGGACCGAAGTTATCACCATCATCTGGCTCGTTAATATCCAATATTAGATTTCCTGAAGTAGGATCATTAATCTGGTTTCCATCGCTTACTCGGCCATCTTTGCATACTTTTGGATCAACCCTTACACTTACCGGCATCGTATAATTGCTTGAATTTCCACCGCTTCCGGTTGCGCTAAAACTTAATGTTCCTGTATATGTTCCTACCCTTACATTATCTGCAATATTAACTGTTACACTTTGAGCAGCAGAACTCGCACCGACACTTACGGCCAAACCAGCTGTATTAGGCAATGTGAATGTAATAGCATCACCTTGCGAATCAGTGAATGTGCCATTAATGACTAAGGCGCTAAATGTTAAATTTTCATCACCTGTATTTGTAATAACAATATTTCTTGTTAAACTAAAATCTTCTTGTCCAGAAACAGTCAATGTTGTTGGACTTGTGGTAAAACTAGCTGTTGCATTTACAAAGCCAGCTAAAACGAATAACATTAATACGCTTAATAGTAACTTTTTCATTTTTTAACCCCCTTGAATATATTATAATATGTTGTTATTTTAGAGTAAGAAAGATATATAAAGCTTTCGATGACGCTGGCTTGGCTATAAACCTTATTGATTTTAAATATTTATATATCATTTTTTTATTTTATATATTGTCTTGTAATGATCTGGGGTATAATAAGTTTCACCACTTCTACCGGTAATAATTCTTTGTGGATCCTTACTACCATACCTTTGAAGATAATGGGTCGTATAATATTTAGGATCTGATCGTTGAGGTAATAGTCTTTGTCCGCTGATAGGTTCATTATAAAATGGATGTGGACCCAAGGAACCCACCTACCTTTATCAATAATTTTAAGAGTCTCTTGAGCTTCTTTGGGCAATTTAGATGGTTTTATTGAAGAAATTGCTTTTGAACTTACCTTATTTGTATCACTGATTTTATCTGTGATTTTGCTAGCATTAATACCCTTATTGATTTTGCTGGTTTTTGTAGCATCCCTTATCTTGTCGGCACTTTTTACAACACCCTTAACACCCAAGCCAAGCTCAGTAGCAAATGGCAAAACTGCCCCGACAATATCCCCCCCGAGAGCTAAATAATTAGTTAAACTTTGTTCTTGTCTTATTTCATTAATATCATATAAAATAAAAGCAACATCAATCACAGTTTCAAAATAATTCCCGCTAGGGTCAACATACTTATAAGGATTATTCAAAACATAAGAATATCTATTAAGAGATTGAGGATTATAAACATCTTGTATTATTGTGTCTGGTTGAGTAAAACGCTTTAATAAATTAGCTTCATAATATCTTGCTCCGTAATAGTAAAGATTAGACTGCTCGTCTAACTCTTTGGAAGTAAAAGTAAATCTTTCATTAGAACTTCCAATTAGCTCTCCGTATGGCTCGTAGCTTAAATCCGCAACGACATTTCCAGAAGAATCTGTTATTAATATAGTGCTTCCTAAATGGTCTGGATGATAATAAAAAATATTTCCATTGTAATCTTTTTTAGCAATCAGGTCATATTCATCATAATAATAAGTTTCATTATAAACACCAGAATTATTAAGCACCTGAATAAAATTTTTGTCTATATAAAGAATAGTTGTGTTTAAGCTTCCTTCATATTCAATCTTTTTTATTCTCTTGCCTTCATAATCATAAAAATACTCTGCTATTAAAGTGCCATAACTAGTTGCTACTTTTGATAGCTGATTAAAATCATTATATGTATAATTTAATCCAAAACCACTACCGAGATTTCCGTTTTTATCATAAAATAAATTGTATGAAATATCCAATGCCGAGCCGGGAGGTATTGTTCCCAATATTAAAATATTACATAAAATTAATATTATTGATATTTTAATACTTCTTTTAAATATGTTAAATCCCAATTATTAATTAGAGAAAGGGATTATAAATAGGTTTCTGACTACTAAAAGATGAAAATTATTTTTTAATCCAAAAAGATTAATTTATCGAAGATTTATCCCCCCCATTTCTTATAATATAAATGCTTAAATCTCCTATGAAATAACCAAGCAAAAATCCTGCTATTACATCGCTTAAATAATGCACCCCAAGGTAAACTCTGGATAAGGAAACTAAAACTGCTATTATAATCCACAAATAATATAAGATTTTATTAAAATTGAAGAAAGGAATTACTGAAGAAACTGCTGTCGCATGCCCGCTCGGAAAGCTTTTGTTTAAATTAATCTCATTTCCCACGATCTCAAAATTCAATTTCTCAAACGGCCTTGGCCTTAAAATTATATTTTTTAATAATAATGTTAAAACAGTATAGAGGACAAAAGCCAAGATTAAAGGCAGAATCTTGTTTTTCTGCTTAAACAACAATAAAATCAGCAAAATAAATGCAAATAACATATAACCTTCTATATCGTGGATGAATAATGCTAAATTTGTCAGGAAATCTGCTCTAAAGCTTGTAAAAAATAGAACAATCTTGTTATCAAATACAAAAGCCAATATCAATAATAAAATTCCAATCAGGTAATAATAGATTTTTTTCATAAAATCCAGTTAATAATTTGGCTTAAATAACTTGCTAAAATAAATTTTTGATGCCCAGCGTTGTTAATGTAACAATTATTCCAGCCCCGATAATTCCTAAAAAAATAGCCAGATATGACTTTTTTCGTTTTAGTTTAAAGAACCATGCTAATAAGACGCCACTCCACGCACCGGTTAAAGGCAATGGGATTAAAACAAACAATATTAAGGCCCAGAATTCAAAACTAGTTCCAACATGCCTTTCAAAATTTTTTCTTTTGCTTTCTATGTACTTATTAAAGAATTTTTCATAATTTTTAATTTTTAAAAAATGATGATGCAAATTATCTAAAAAATAAAATCCTAATGGTGCAGCTAAAAAATTTCCTAAAACGGCTATTAAAAATGCTAACCAAGGATTAATATTATTTGCAATAGCATAAGGGATTGCCCCCCTTAGTTCAGATATTGGCAAAACACTTAGCAAGAATGTTTTTAGTAAAGTCATCATTTTTGTAGCATAATCAAATCGTCTTTTGTTAATTTTTTCTTTGTCAATAATTTCTCTTCAATTAATTTTTCTCTTTGTTGCAGTTCAGCCTCTTCCTTCGCTTCCCTCTTCGCTTTATCCATTGCGCTGATTTCATCAAGCTGTTTGTTTATCTCATTGCTTTCAATTAATTTTTTCTGCAATTCCCCCTGGATTTTTAGGAAATTATTCTTAAATTCTATAAACTTATCAAACGCATCCTGCTGCTCCTTCCTTAAATTATTTATTTTAATGGATTCGTGCTTGAATTTTTCGTAATTTGGATCGCTCTTTCCGATTAATTCCCTGATTTTTTTATGCAACTCGTCTGATTTTGCCTTATTTTCCTTGATTTCTTTATCGATCTTGCTCATTTCATCAATAATCTTTTTCAATCCTAAATTCTGCTCATAAATTTTTTTCAAATCCTTAATTTGTTTCATCACAGACTTTTCTTTGTTCATTGTAAAAGCCTCTGTCTCTATTTTGAATTCCAACCTGTCAATTTCCTTTTTAATTTGTTCAGGATCAAAATTAACTTTGTTTTTCTTGATGAACTCAAGCTTGTTTTTATTCAATTCTTTTATTCTAGAAATTAATTCTCTTACCCTTTTGTTGTAATTATCCCGCTCTTCTCTTAATTTCTTTATTTCTACGTTGCTAACATCCTTGCTATGCTTCGTTTCCTTAACTTCCCTTACAAATTTAGAAATCTCTTTCTTTAATGACTCTTTTTTACGAAACCATGATTCTTTTTCGTTGTCTATTCTGTTTAACTCAGATCTTAAATTATTAATTTCCTTCCTTAATTCACTTAATCTTGTAAGTAATTCTTTCTTTTCCATTTTAACCTTGAGTCTAGATTACTGTGCATTTGCGTAAAAAAAGAAGGCTTTGATTAGCCGAATAGCGAACCTAAGCCTGCCGCGGCTGCTTCTTCACTTTTCTTCTCTTCTTTCTTATCTTCTTTCTTCGCTTCCTGCGCTCCTGCTTGTATAGGTGCCTGAGCTACCGGCATTACGCTAGCTTCTTTGATCACTTTTTCAATGTCGACGTTTTCAAGTGCACTTACCAAAGCTTTCACTTTAGCTTCCTGCACACCAGCGCCTGCAGCCTCTAACACTTTCTTTACATTCGCTTCATTAACAGGCTTTCCTAGTTTCTGCAACAGCAATGCAGTGTGTATATATTCCATTTTATTTTTCCTCCATAATCATAATTAATCCCACGTACTCTTTTGTTTTGGTTTTTCTTGCTCGTGGATTTTTTTATCCTGCAAGTCCTGAAGTATTTTCTGGGCTTTTTCTTCCACTTCTTTTTTATAACCGACAAACCCGCCTTTTGCTTTTGTTTCTTCTTTCATTTCTTCGCTTTTCTCTGCTTCTTCACTTTTTCTTTCTTCCTTTATTTCTTTTTGTTCTTCTGGTTTAGATTCTTTTTCTTCTTTAATTTCTGCCTTAACTTCTTCTTTCTCTGGGCTTTCTGTTGTTTCCAATTTCAGTTCTTTGCTTAATACCAATGCATTTCTGTAAGCTTTTATTAATAATGATTCAACATTATCTTTGCTAATATATCCAATTTCCTCAGCTAATTTCAATGCCTGGAAATGTGCTAATTTTATGTTGTTTATGTATTCCTCCTGACTAATATCCAAAACAGATTTTTCATAAATTATTCCATTATCATAAATACCAAGCACACTCATTCTTACTTCAATTGGCTCAACTCCGAGTTTTGCCAATATTGAAGCAACTTCTGGTTTTATAACTTCATTTTGTTTCACCACCAGCTTGTCTTTCTTGATTACTATCTTGCCCTGCTCTACACTGGTTTGCAATCCAACTGCCCCCAGCTCTCCTATTATCGGACCTGGCGTAAATGGCGTCGGACCTGCCTGGATTGTTAAATCGGCTGGCGCAAGTTGCCCCGGTTTTGCAGGCGCATTTGTCTTATTATCCTTGATTAATCTGAATAACCTGAATGGATCTTCGTTGCTGAATAATAAAGCGGGAATTGAGTTTTCTAAATACGGTTTTAACTTGCTCAGGTCTTTTTCCTTTACTTCGTCGATTGCCCTGATAATCAAGCTTTTTTTAGTAACCCGGAATTCAATCTTATCACGTAATTTGTTTCTTATAGCCTGCAGATTTGAACTTGGCAAGGTAGTTAAATCCACTATGCTTATTACCTTATATTTCTTTATCAATTCCTTTATCTTGATTAGTTCTTCAATTTTTTTCTTGCTTACGTGCGTCATTTTTCAACCTTTACCGGAGCACTCATTGTTAATTTCAGTGTTATATCCTTTATATTTGATTCACCCTGTGGCAAAATCTTCGCAACAGAGTCATGAACTGCTATTATGTTCCCGATAATTTCCTCATCATTCATTTTTTCATTTCCGACATATGTCTTCAGAATAGGCTCATTCTTTGTTTTTAATCTCACGCTGCGCTCTAATTTATTCTTTAATTCCGGCAGATTTGAAGTCGGCATTACAACTGCGCCAGATTTCGGATTTGGCATTTTATTCTTCGGACCCAATGTCCTGCCGAATATCTTGGCAACATCGGTCATTAAATTAGCCTGTGCAACAAAATAATCAAATTCGCTGGCAAGCTTGCTTAACTCTTTTTTATTATCCTGGTACTTGGCAAATTCATCTTTCCTAATTATCTTGTCAAAAATTTTCGCCTGCTCTTCAAGTTCTTTTCCTACCAAAGCGCAAATCTTGATTTTTTTACCAGGCTGATTTGGCAAAGTGACAAACACATCAACATTTTCTTCAGGATTTTTAATATTAATATTTCGTAAATTCAGAATTAAATCAACCTTCTGTGTGAAATTTCTTTTAGGCGATTTTTCCTTTAATGTTTCTAAAGCTTCTAATAATTTCTCTTTGTCCATTCAACCCTCCTACATGAAGTAGTAATTTCGGGATGAAAATTAGCAATTTCAATCATTTATAAATATAACTATTTTATGGGCTGTTAAGTTAAAGTCACCTAAAATAATAAATTCGAAAAGAACTTTCAAAAAGGAATGTTTATTAAATGTAAAGATATAGAAAATTAAAATGAGTGATGAGTTGATTATGAGTTTGAATAACAATACAAGGGTTTTTACTAGAGGTGGTAAAATAGCAGATATCCTAAAAGAGGTTATTTTATCAATCCCTGGAAAAACTAAAGTTTATGTTATTGGAGGGGCAGCCCGTAATGCTATTTATTATGATTTATTTAAAAAACAATTGCCTCAGAGAGATTATGATCTCCTTCTTATTGGCGACCTTGATAAATTTGTGAAGAATCTCAGAGAATATAAATTCATTTATGGGAAAATACGCAGAAAAAATGAGATTGTATTAAAGAAAAAGCTAATTCCTAAACCAAAATTAATTACAGACTATCTTATGTTAGATATTCATCGAAACTACGAATCAAATATTCCCAAAAATTTAAAAGAAAATTCTGCCTTTACAATAAATGGTTTTGCTATACCTCTTCGTAATTATCTTGATCAAGATGTGAGAAAACATTTGATTGCTCTTACAACGGCGTTGAGTGATTTAAAGAATAGACAACTACACTTAAATGTTCCTGGATATATTGGGCATCCTGGAAACCTCTTTGCGTGTTTACGTTTTATGTCGATTGGATTCAAACCACCAAAAAAGAGAGAAGTAAAATTATTACTAGAACAATTACCTAAATTAGAAAAATGGAGATTTGAAAGAAATGTAAAGAAGGTTTTTGACTATGTTGGGGGAGAAAAAAAGGCTAGACAGCTTATTAAAAGATTGGACATTGGGATTGATATTTTTGACATAAAAAAGTTGAGAAAATTTCCTCCTAAATAAAAAGTTAGAGATTAAGTGAAGCCACCTTAATCAAATCCAACCATCTATTTTCTCCTAATTCTAGATTAACTCCTGCTCTTTCAGAAGGAACTTCATCAGTTGTTGAATGATTTTCTATAAAGTTGTGTTGAATAACTATTGCAGTCATTAGAATAGGAGCAGACCAAAGAGCTTTCAATCCTCTAAAATCTATAACCCTATCTTTAATTTTCATAAATACGGTTTCAATTCTGTAATTATGAACTCTTGTTGTTTGATAGTTTTGTATTTTGTGTTCAATTACTAAACCGCCAATCTTATTGGAATAAAAGAGTTTTCTAAACGCTCTTGGATAGAAAACTCCAGCATCTGTTTGGATATATTTTGGTTTTCCTTTGTTTATTGCTTTTTTAAGAAATTCTTGAGCTTCAATAGGATTAGCCGATAAACTATAATGAAATCCTGTAATTAATCTAGTATCCCAATCAAGACAACACCAAAACCTATCTAGTTTGCCCTCTCTATTAATCATAGTTTCATCAGCATAGAAACTATTACCTAAATTATAGCCTTGTCTTTCTATAAACTTATGAACTTTTAAGGTATATCTTCTAACCCAGTCTAAAACAGAAACATGACTAACTTTATGACTAAGATGTCTTTTCAACTGGTTTCTCATTTTCCTGCTTGATAAGTTGGAAACATACATATCAATTGACATAGTTATTATCTCTGGCTTATTTCTCATTCTATAAAAACCATCATCATTTGTAAAAAATCTTTTACAATCTTTACAGAAATATTTTTGAATTTTCCCCCGATTATCTGTTTTTCTGAATCCTTTCTTTAGAAAATTTTTACCTGAACAATGTTTACATTTAATCATACTTATATTCAGGTACATGAGGTATATAAACCTTTCGGTACATGAAAGAATTATACTTCTTCTAATATGATTTTTCCTTTTTCAATCCTAGCTTTTAAATCTTTACCGAGCAGTTTTGAATCTTTAACTATATCTTTCGGTAAAGTTGTAATGTACCTTGTATATTCCGTATCTCCTACTTTTTTGTCCAAGACTTCCCTTATTTTCATAATTTAATTCAGGAACGTGAAGTATATAAATTTGTCTGTACCTGAAAGAAAATTGCACCAATTTAGGTGACTTTAACTTAACAGCCCACTATTTTATTTTCATAACATTTATAAAGAATTTTTCCCTGTAAGATTTTATGGAAGATCATCTCTTAAAGAAGAACTCGAAGTATTTATTCTTAGGGGCGTTTTTAATAATTGCTTTATTGGCGTTTTTAGTTGTTAAATTATTCATTGCCTCGTTGCTGACAAGCATTGTCCTGGCTTATCTATTCTACCCGTTATATAAAAAACTGGCTAAATCAGTTAAATACAAATCAGTTGCTGCCATGATCATGGTTATTTTCTCCATAATAATAATTTTAGCGCCGACGTTCTTCGTTATCAATTCTTTAGTCAAGGAAGCATTGCCGATATACAATTATGTAAGGTCAAATGAATTAAATTTAGGTCCTGAAATTTCAAGTGCCTTAAACAAAGTCTTCCAATTTTTATTAAATGAGGCCTCTGAAATTGCTTTAACCATTCCCGCTTTCCTTGTTCACGCTTTTGTTACGATGTTTTTATTTTATTATTTCCTAAAGGATGGGGAAGAATTAGCCCAGCAGATCAAAGAATTAATTCCCATGGATAAAACCCACCGCGAGAATTTATTCAGAGAATTCAAAAATGTTACCCACGCAATTGTCTATGGATTAATTCTTACTGGAATAATAGAAGGCGTAATTGGCGCCCTGGGATTTTACATATTTGATGTCCCTTCTCCGCTGCTTTGGGGTCTAATAATGGTCATTCTCACAATTTTGCCAGGCATAGGAACATCATTTATCTGGGCTCCTGCAGGATTAATAAAGATCATCCATGGGGATTTGTTTAACGGAATCGGATTATTAATTTTCGGATTTTTGTTCATAAGCGGAACAGAGACAATATTAAAGCCAAAATTCATCGGAAAGAAATCCAACATTCATCCCGCATTAATCGCCCTTGGCGTGTTCGGGGGAATACAATTGCTTGGATTTATCGGATTATTTTTCGGTCCGTTAATTTTGGTTATATTCATCACATTATTGAAATCTATTTTAGACAAACATTAATTTCTGTAAAACCAGGATATTAATGAGAACGCCCTTGTTTGATTATCGATGATATTATTTCTTATTAAATTAATTGTGTAAATGTAATCCAGAATTAAATGCAGAACCAATCCCATACCCAATAAAAGAAGGTAAATATTCCTTGAAAGCAATGTAATTAAAATAAATAATGAAATGAATTCAATTGTATGGAAAACATGCAGCTGATCTTTCGCGATCCAATCTCCATCCATATGCATCCTGTAAACCTCGATTAAATCAAAATTTTTATTCCTGATTAAATCATACAAGTAATGATCAACATCAATAAAAAATCCCAATGCAAAAACCAGCAAGGAGTAATAACTAAAGAAAGGAAACAATATTAAGGTCAATATTATGCATGATAAAAAGTGATATCTCAAATACATAACATTTTTAACTTCCTAAACTTTTATAAGTTTATTGCTGGAGTCGCATAACCTGGTAGTGCGGCAGACTTTTTAGGCCGTATCTCGAAATTATCAGGAAAACTGCTGTCCTTTACGGACTTCGAGGTTCAAATCCTCGCTCCAGCGCTAGTTTTATAAACCATCAACTTAATTTCCGCATTATGAAAAGTTTAGTATTAACAGCAGGAGAAGGAAGCAGGCTGCGCCCTATTACATGGATTACTCCTAAATCATTGCTGGATGTAAAAGGAAAACCTGTGCTGGACCATATCGTAAGCAGTCTAGATACCTCTAGAAATGTAGAAGAAATTTATATTATGTACTCACATCTTTTTGAATACCAGTTTAGCCAGTTTGAAAGATATTTTAAATACAACAAGAAAATTGAATTTGTAAGTGACAAGCACAAATTAGTCAATGAAATGCCCGGTTCTGTCGGGGCTATAGCCTATACTGTTAAGCATAAGGATATTCAGGATGATTTGCTTGTAATCGGCGGGGATAATTTAATTGATTTTAGCATAGACGATTTCATCGCTTTTTATCAGGCGAACGGCAAGAAAACTTCAATAGCTGTTTATGAAATTGGAGATAAAGAAAAAGTTGCAAAAAATTATGGCTGTGTTGAGATTGATAAAAATAAAAAAATAAAAAGTTTTGAGGAAAAGCCAATCGAGCCAAAATCCAGCCTAATAAGCACATTATGCTATATTCTTTCAAAGCACGACCTTCATCATTTAGATGAGAAAATATTTAAGGAAAATGCAGGAGAGTTAATACACTATTTGGTTAATAACGGCGATGTTTACGCTTTTGAACTCAAGGGGAAATGGTTTGACATAGGGAATTATGAAGAATTAACAAGAGCGAGAAAAGAATTCTAATGAAAAGCTTGCTAAATAATAACTTTAATTTTTCTGTTTAATTTTCTTCCAAATTCTCAACTATAGCGGCGAAAGCAGGCCTTGTTATAAATACCCCGACTGAAACTCCGATAATTGTTGTTAATGCAAATCCTGTAAATAATCCCGCTCCTGCCCAGAGCAACGGAATCATTGAAGCTACCCCGGCACCCCAGGAAACCAGAATAACAAAGAATGCCCTCTTAATCCTGTCTTTGAAGTTTGTAGCCTGTTCTTTTTTCCCTTTTATTATTTCATCTGATATGATTATCTGGTCAGTCACGCCTGTTCCGACTGCGGCGATTATACCTGCAATAGCAGCAATATCTAAATTATACTTTATTATTGCAGCGATTCCTAGAGTGATAAAAATTTCACTCAAGGAGATTAATATTATTGGCAGAGAAATTTTTAAATCCCTGTATCTGATAAAAACAACCAGCGAAACAGCTATTATTGCAGCGATGATTACAGTGAATGCATTATTAAAAAACGCTTTTCCCAATATGGGGCTTATTGTATCGATTTTGACAATGTTCAGTTTTGTCGGCAGGCTTCCTGTGATTAAAACCGTCTGTAATTTGTTCATGTTTTTTGTGGCATCTTCAATTGCATTATCCCTGTTAGAACCAATGCCGGGTCCTGAAATTGCTATGTCTGTAGCAGCCTGTCCTTTCAGGCTGGAACTAATCTGCAGGCTATCAACAAGAATACCATCCAAATACAAATCCAGGGGTTTGCTTAAATAGCCGCCAGTAGCACTTAAGTTAGCGTCTAATTTTGAAGTAACTTCTGCATGCTTCCTCGCAGCTTCCTGGCTTAATTTTATCTGGAACTCAAACGTACACTGGTATCCTCCTTCAAATTCGCTGCATTGCCTTATACCAGAGCATGTTCCATCTTCCCTGCAGACAAATGTGACATCCTTTTTTCCGCCAGCGAATACAACGTCGTTTCCTATTTTAGCTTCAAATTTACCCTCGCCAGCAATTAACTCCCTGACTTCTTCCTGCGATGCACCTGCAATCTCAACAACAATAAATGTGTTTCCGCTTAAATCTTTACTCTGCCTAATTTTTAAGTCGCTTAAACCATAGACGTTAAGCCTATTTTCCATTGTAGAAATTAAATCTTGAACTTCCTGATCTGTTAGTTTCTCTTGGGGTTCTAAAACGACCCTTGTCCCCCCCTGCAAATCCAAACCCTTTCTTAAATTATTTTTTTGAACTTCAGATATATCAATCCCCAAATCCTCCGTTTTTATCATCACATATTCATTTTTATCAGTTTTAACCCGAATAACCTCGGAATTGCCTATCTTGCTAAGAATGTTGTTATAATCCTGAATGTTTTTTACTTCCTCATTGTTTATTGCAATTATTTTTTCCAGGTTAGTTGGTGTTCTGCTTGAATCATAAGTCATTCCCGCCAAAGCAGCTGTACTGTTATTTTCTATGCCCTTTATTGCAACTCCCTGAGCATTAAATTTTGGATTAATTGCTATAATGCTTACTAAAATCCAAAATAGCAAAAATAATACCCTAAATTTTAATAATTTTTTCAGGTTCACGTTATGTTTTTCTTTTTGCAATAATTAATCAGTATGCCTGTATTGCCCGCATAAGTTGTTAATATATCAAATAAGGAGGCTATCGTTATTATTAGGAATATCTGCTTCAATTCTTCCGGAGCTGAAAGAAAATATCCTACTGTCGAAGCAGCTATTGCAGCTATAGTTGTTGTTAATCCGGTCTTCATGCTTGACTTTAATCTTTCTAATAATGTTCCTTCGCGCCTCTTTATCATTGCCGTTGTCAGCAAAATATTATTGTCAATGGAATATCCTATGATCAACAGGAATGCAACTATTCCGGCGGCCGATATCTTTACTCCAAGTATATTTAGTAAAGCCAGGGTAGCAAGGATATCAATTAATGTGGCAGAAATTACAGCCAGGCTCGGGGTAAATGTTTTAAACGAAAAAAATATGAACAAAGACATAAGGATGAATGAGAATAATAATGCTATTAATAATCCCCTGTAAAAACTTTCTCCAAAACTTGAATTTGTCAGCCCGGAGTCATACGTATTTTTATCATTAAAATTAATATCATATCTTGTCTTAAGCACTTCTCTTAATTGCGGTTCAGTTATATCAGCTACCTCAATTATCAAACCTATTTTTTTGTTTGTGTTAAAGTCAGCTAATTCAAGTACATTATAATCCCTGAAATTATCCTTTAATAATCCCTTGACCTCTTCCAGGTTCAGATTCTCATCGTATATTGTTACTGAAATCCCGCCTTTTAATGAAATATCCCTGCTAAAAAGTTCACCTGTTTTCGCATAATTAACCCCCAAAATGATAATACTTACTAATAGCATTAAGTAAGAGAATGTTATCAGCTTCTTATAGTTCTTTTCATAAAAACTTTCTAAAGTCATCAAGCTTTTTGTAGTTTAATGCTTTAAAAATCTTTTTATAGGTTTGTTTTAATCTAATAGTATGATAATTGTACTGAGATTGAATCACAGAATATTCAGGGATAAAAGAATAACCAGCCACGTCGCCTTGACTGCCAGGGCATTCTTGGCCGACAAACTGTATTATTCTGGCGAGAAAGATTCGAATTTTGAGCAAAGCATTTCTAAAGTCTGCAAGCAATTTGGCTCTAAATTTGAAGTTGAGCATTGCAAAGATCCTGTTAGATTTGTTAAAGAGAATAAAGATAAATTTACAATAGTTCATCTAACCTGCTATGGTTTGAATGCCCAGAATCAGGTTAATAAATTAAAAAATAGAAATTTAATAATTATAGTCGGCGGGGAAAAAGTTGAGCCAATTTACTATAAATTAGCAGAATACAACCTCGCAGTTACAAAACAGCCGATTTCAGAAGTTTCTGCATTAGCAATTTTACTGCATCTGTTGAACAATGGAAAAGAATTAGATAATGAATTTAAAGACGCTAAATTAAAGATCTTAGAAAGTGAAAATAGCAAGAAGGTTGTCAAAGGTTAGATTTAAATTATTTTCTTAATTTTACTTGCTATGAGCATTTATGGAAGAATGAGGCATTATCTATCCAGGATATTTCATAAGAATCCGAATGGTTTAACATTAGAGCAGATTACAGAGAAAGTTATAAATTTAGAGAGAATTAGCAGGAATGCGCCCGGTTTGTATGAAAATAAGAATGATGTTTGGCATGTTGGAAATGCGGTCTGCAAAGGAATGATGTTTAAGGAGAAAAAAGAAGGTGATTTTGGCGAACCATTAGAAGCACTTTTTTATCTTAATGGAAGAAATCTTAAACTCTATAATATTGCAGAAAAATATTATATGGAACATAATAATGTAAGAGCTCCTCACTTTGTTAATTGGGTTCTGAAAAACGGAAAATATTATCCGCGAAGCATTAAGGAATTAAATCGAGATTTTGATTTAATTGTGTGGGATGATATAAGATGGTGTTTATACAGGCAATTAAGCAGATATGCTGAAGAAAACCAGATGACAATTACCGAATACTTGAGAATGTACGCCTTAGGAATTTCTAGGATTAAAGCCACTGGATTTAACCGTGGTTATAATGAAGATAAGATTCCTTATGAAAATCTTAATTTAGAAATGATATGGCCTAGAGATTAATTCCTTTTGTTGTATCGATAACCTTCACTTTATGCTTGTTTTCCAAGGCTTCAACCAAGCACACATCCAAAATCTCAGCATCAAGATTTTCCCTTACTTTTTCCTTGCTGTATCTTCTCTTCATCAATCTTTTCTTCAACTCCTTCAGCTCGCATTTTGTAACATAGCATAAATCAACATACTTGCTTGGAAGATAATGGGTTAAGTGAGAATCTAAAACTAAATTATTTCTGGAATTTTTAATTAACCTTATTAAGAACTTGTTTAATTTTTTAGAATCAACAATATAACTTTTAAATTTTTTATCATAATTAGAATATAATTTATATTCCTTAATTAATTCATTTACATTAATATAAATAGCATGGTGTTTTTTAGCGATTAGCTTAGCCAAAGTTGTTTTTCCTGTGCAAACACTTCCCGTGACAATAAAAACCTTCATAATAATAATCTACAGGTTAGTTTTATATATCTTCTTAATTGAACGATTTCGGGGGAATAGTTATGGAGAATATACAATTTGTCAAGCCATGCTATAAAGAATATTATGACAGGCTGACCAATTTTCAGGGTTCATATAGATTGAAATCCAGATTGGAAAGCAAGAAGAAAGCAGATTACCTTATCGGACTGAATATTATACACTCTTCTTTTCATATGATTAATGAGGATATAAAAAATAAAAAAGAAACTAATGATTCCCTGAGGCTGGCTCAAGCAGTAAACATTTCAGTTGGCTTGGAAAAGATCATTGATAACGTGCTGAATAAGAAAACCAATCCAAACGAGATTATAGATTTTTTAAAAGTGAACATAGGTTATTTAGCCAAGACTTTCAAAGATATAAAGATAAACACATCCGATATTTCATCAAATATGCTTTATGAATTTTGTGCCAGTTTTTATTATCACGGGGGCAATGCTTATGAGCTTGGAAAAAGGATGTATACTTCAATTATAAGTGACTCGAAGATATTAAAATTAATTTCTGAACTTGAGACAATAGAAGGAAGAATTCATAAAAATGAGAATGACAACCCAAATTACGAAACATTAATCGGAATGGCTGATGGGGTAAAGGCAAGAATATTCAATCAGGAAGAGTATATATTAAGATACAAGATGATTGGTTTGCTCGGTTTTGACTTTTGATTACACTGTGAATAACCTTGAATCCTTGACTAAGAACACCCCGATTCTTGCACCAGCATCTAGCCATCCATGCGCATAATTTATGGCAGCAAAGGCGCTTACTATATCCCCTTTGCTTTCAAAATATTCTGCATCTTTGTAATAACTCTCGATCATATTCAAGAAATCACTTCGAACATCATCATTGAATTTTGATTTGCTTGATTTGGCTTTTTCAATAGCCTCCTTGGTAATCTTATAGTACTTCTCCAATTTATCTTTTGTGATTTTATCCATTTTATTATGAATCTTGAGATACATAAATGTTTAAATAGTTTTTTAATCTTTTTCTGAGATAGATTCAGAAGAAGACTAAATATATCTTTTAAAATACATATTCATCCCCAAAGCATCAACAAAAGGTTCAAGACATTGGAAGTCTAAACTAACTGAGTCAGATATAATTAATATTAAAAATAACCTTCTAAGTGGCCAGACCTTAACTTCTATTGGTAATAAATACGGGGTTTCTTGGAAAACAATTGCCGATATTAGGGACAATAAAACATGGACCCATGTATCTAATAATTTTGATAAATTAGAATTTAGGGAATTTAAAGAAAAGTTAGAAAGTTTAATTTATTAATTTCTTTTTAAACCCATTTTCATAAAGAAAGAATCTATTTTTGTTTTAGCTTCTCCTATCTTATTATACTCTCTGCATATTAATCCATCAGAACCGTTTATCATTGCAGACAATCTTTTATCAATTTTAGGACGATATAAGCACAAAATATGTCTCCTGGAGTATTTTGGAATCCACAAGTTTCTCTCTACCATCCTGCCTAATTCATAACCGACCCCATGACTTGCAGTTGTTACTTCTGCTACTACAATATTGGATTCATTTAACCATTTCATGTCCCTGTCATGGATAAATATATCATCTAAACTTTCTCCCATTTCACCAAGATTTTTGTCCCCTATCATCTCTGTTAAGACATTACCATAATTTTTTAAATAATTAATAATCTCAGAATAAATCTGGACATCTTCTCTTCCGCCGCTTATAGAAGCTGCGAAGTATATATTGCTATTTTTCATTCCATTATAATTTACCATAAAATTTAATAAGGTTTTTATATTAAAGTTTTTTATTATTTTTATGATTATTACGATTACCGGATTGCCTGGTTCTGGTAAAACCACCATTGCAAAAGAACTTGCAAGACATCTGCATATTAAGCATTATTCAATGGGGGAATTAGTCAGGAAAATTGCACGAAGAAAAAAGATTTCTGTTTTGCAATTGACTAAAAAAAACAATAAGCTTGCCGATGAAATGGACAGACTTCAGAAAGAAATTGCCAAAACGCATAGAGACGCAATAATTGATTCAAGACTCGGGGCTTACTTGATAAAAAATGCCCGCGCGAAAATCTATATTCACGCCCCGTTAAAAACAAGGGTTACAAGAATTTCCGAAAGAGACAGAATTTCTTACAAAGAAGCCATGCATCAAACCTTGGCGAGAGAAAGGGAAGAATTGGGGCATTATAAAAAAGAGTACAACATTGATTACAGGAATAAGAATCTCTACAATATTTCATTAAACACGGATAAATTAAAAGTTGAACAGGCAACAAAAAAGCTTATAAATGAAATAAATGGCTTAAAATAAAATGAAATTAAATATTTTGCTGATCCTCTTGCTTCTCTCAATTCCTTTGGCAGACGCAGGCATTAAAGAAGAATTAGAACCGAGAATAGATAAATTAGAGCAAGATTCTAATTTGGCAAGATACAAGTTCTTTCTGCCTTTGACAGTTAAAGTTTCGAGCGAAAATGGAGAATTTTTGCTTAGTTTAACTAAAGACGGAAATATAGAATTTGTAAATGATGCAAAAGTTGATATTATAATTCAGGGAAATGAAGAAGACTTGGTTAATATCCTTGATGCAGATGACGAGGAATTTAAAACACACCTTAATAATTTAAATATTTACGGAACTTCATTTAAAGGTAAAATGGCTGTTTTAATTGCTGAAAAAATCACAAAGACAAAATTCAACAAAAACAAAACATTGGGAGACAGAATCCTCGGTGCAGTTATTTACCCATTAACTTTACTTTTTAATTAATGCTTATTTTTTTCACATCTGCTATTTTGTTGATCCTCTCAATAATTCTCCTTACATCGTTTAAATTATTTAACTCGAACTTTAAATTGCATTCAGCCAAATCCTTGTTTATTGTGCTTACATTTGCTTTATCAATATTAATCCCCAAGCTTGAGACATTATGAAGGATATCCGCAAACAATCCGACCCTGTCCAAGGCTAAAATCTTTAAGTTTATGCTTGTGGACGACTCTTTCCACATGATGTTTATCCTGCTTTTAACCTCGGCAATGTTTTTGCAGTCTTTTTTATGCACTGTAATCTTTCCGTTTCTTGTAATTAATCCTAAAATTTCATCTCCGGGCAGGGGGTTGCAGCAGTCGCCTAGTTTAAATTCCCTAAATTCAGTATCTGCTTCAATTAAGCTGGATTTTGTTTCTTCCAGTTTGGCCATTCTTTTTATGGGTATTAATTGATGCGATTTTATTGCCTGAATGATTTTTTCCTTTGCCTTGGATGATTTAACAAATTTTAACCATTCTCTCGAGGGCATATGGTTTTTTTGGGTTATGATTTCTACAACATCGCCGTTTTCAAGCTCATGCTGCAAACCAACATATTTTTCATTAACCCTTGCTCCAACGCATCTGTTTCCTATATCGCTATGAATTGCATAAGCAAAATCAACTGGGCAGGAGCCCTTTGGCAATTCTATAATGTCCCCGTTTGGTGTGAATATATAAACTTTATAGCTGAATAAATCCAGCTTTAATGTCTCAAAAAATTCCTGGCCAGATTTGTCTTTTAACTGCAGCACTTCTTTTAACCAGGATAATTGCTTATCGAATTTAAAATCTCCCTTGACTCCCTTATACTCCCAGTGCGCGGCAATTCCTTCTTCTGCTATCTTATCCATGTCTTTTGTCCTTATTTGAAATTCAACTAACTGCTTGTCCGGCCCCACAACCACGGTATGCAGGCTCTGGTATAAATTTAATTTAGGATTTGCAATGTAATCATCAAATTCTTTTGGTATTGGTTTCCATAAACTATGTATTATGCCAAGAACCTCATAACATTCCTTGACATCATCTGCGATAATCCTGATTCCGAGCAAATCAAATATCATTTTAAAATTGACTTCTTTTTTCTGCATTTTTCTGTAAATGCTGTAAAAGCTTTTCGGCCTTGACCTAATATCTAATTTAATGTTGTATTTGCTTAAACTAGTCTCTAGGATTGATTTTACTTTTTCTAAGTATGCTTCACGCTGCTCGTGAGTCTGCGCTATGTTTTTCTTAATGTTCTGGTAAACTTTCGGCTCTAAATACCTAAATGCCAGATCCTCAAGCCGCCATTTTATGCTGAATAATCCAAGCCTATATGCAATTGGTGCATATATATCCAGCGTTTCCTGCGCTATTCTCTTTTGCTTGTCTTCTTTAAGATACTGTAAGCTTAGCATATTATCGAGCCTGTCTGCCAGCTTGATTATTATTACCCGGATATCCTTGGCTGTCGCAAAAAGCATTTTCCTCATGTTTTCTGCCTGCCTGATTTTAAAATCAGAAATCCTTAATTTGTCTATCTTTGTCACTCCCTCAACCAAATCAAAAATCTCCTGCCCAAATTCTTTTTTTAGCTCTTCTTTTGCAACCTTTGTATCCTCGAGAATATCATGCAATAAGCAGGCTGCAATTGTTTTTTCATCCATTTTTAATTTTGCAAGGGTCTTCGCAGCCCCGACCAAATGAGAGATATGCTCTTCCCCAGATTCCCTTAACTGGCCGGAATGGGCCTTTTTTGCAAATTCATACGCTTTTGTAATTAGATCAAAGTCAGCCTTTTCATTATACATCCTGACCTTCTCTATAAGTTCAAGCATGCTATTATTGACTTAATTAACTTTAAAAACTTTATTTTATAGCTAAAAATATGCGTTACTCGAGACAGGAAAAATTCATTGGAAAAGAAGCACAGAACTTGCTCAACAGAAAAACAGTTGCTGTAGTTGGATTAGGTGCATTAGGAAACACATCCGCAAACCTGCTTGCAAGGGCCGGGGTGAATTTGGTTTTAATAGATTATGATAAGATTGATTTGAGTAACCTGCAAAGGCAGACAATATTTACAGAGAAGGACATTGGAAAAAATAAAACCGATATTGTTAAATATTATTTAAGCAATGTTAATTCTGGGATTGATATTAAATCTTATAATGAGAAGTTGAATAAAGATAATATTAATTTAATCAAGTCAGATTTGGTTTTAGACTGCACAGATAACCTGGAAGCAAGATTTTTGATTAACGATTATTGCTGCACAAATAAAATCCCCTTTGTGCACGCCGCTGCCATAAAGGACAAGGGGGTAGTCTTCAATGTAATCCCGGGAAAAGCCTGCTTTAACTGCATCTACAAGTTTACAGGAAATGTTGAGAGATGCGAGGACGTCGGTGTTCTTAATACAATAACAAATTTGATTTCTAGTTTGCAGGTTAATGAAGCCTTGAAGATATTATTGAATAAAGATTATGAAACGAACTTGATCAGGGTCGATTTAGGAAATAATAATTTTGAGAAGATAAAAGTCAATAAAAATCCTAATTGCGAGATATGCAAAGGCAATATATCTGGGAAGAATTTTGAATTAACCTTATGCAGAACAGGCAACACATTAAGCGTAAAAACAGATAAAGGGCTAGATTTAGAAAAAATAAAGGATAATTTTGGTGTATTGAGGGAAGGTAAGACAAGCCTGCTTGTCGAAATTGATGATGAAGAAGTTATTGTGGATAAAAAAGGCGAAATAATCTTTAAAACTTTGAAAGATGAGACTACGATAATGAAGATTGCAAGGGAAATTTATCAGATTGGAAAATTGTAACTACTTCTAAAAAGTTATAAATCGAAAGCTTTATATACTACTTTTACTTACTAAAAAGTAACAAAATATGTATAAAATATAAGAATAAAATGAAAAGAAGCTATACAATAACAAAGAAGATAGCAAAACACGGGAAGCAGGCTGTAATAGTCATTCCCGGCTTTTTGCAGAGTGAATTAAAGCCGAAGACAATTGTCGAGGTTAAAATTAATGTCGTTAAGGAGTGTGAAAATGAATAAGCAGGGAAAAATTAAACAAATCTATGGTAAAATTAAAGACGAATTTTATTTATGCAGGCCAGATTTAAGAATTGGAAATTCAAGCTATAATTCGCATTTATTATTTCAGATATTAACGCAATTGAATAATGGGACCCAATTAATTTACGGATCTTATGGCGGGGGTAAAACCACATCTTCAGAATATTTAAACACAATTTTCTACGGCCTGCCATTAGAAATAGTTAAAGGGGCAGTAATAAGGGGAAATGCAGGCATAACAGAAGAGAAAGTTACCGGCCGTCCGGATTATGGTGATTTGCAAAAAGGCGAAGAAAGGGTAAGATGGCAGAAATTTTGCCTAATCCCGCCAAAAATATGGGATGAAATGCCAAGAACACCAGAGAGCACACAATCCATAGCTTTAGCAGGAATAGAAGAAGGTAGCTGGACTTATTTAAATGAACATATTCTGGAAGGAAGAAGACCATTTTATGCAACTGCAAATTACTCTGACAGGGGCAGTTTTACGATTATTCCAGCGTTACTAGACAGATTTGATGTAGCAACTGTTGCAAAATTTCCAGGATTAACTAATTCTAGGATAATCAGCAGAAGATATAATAAGGAACAAGAACAATTGCTGATGGATGAAAAGATTTCTAGGGAAGCAGTAAGAATTTTATTGGAAAAATCAAATTACGAAGCAATTCATAAAAATTTAAAGCCATTAAGAGAAGAATTTTTAGGCAAATTAAATAAAAATGGCATTCCAACATTAAGTGAAGAGGAAAAATCAGAGATAAATAATGAAATAAGCAATATAAAAGTTGATTCAATTGCAGATTTATATTCTGTGTTTTTAACAGCTGAATTAAATGTTCCTTCAAACGGGGTATATTTAAGAAATTTACTTGAACAAAAATCAGAAAGCAGAAGGCTTGATCAGGTTGTTATAAGATATGCGCAATCACTGGCGTGGCTGCAGGGCAAAGACAAAGTTGATTTAGAAGATGTTTTAAAAGTTGCACCATATGCCCTTTGGCATAAAGTTGAATGGAAAGACAATGTGAAAAGCGGATTTACAAATTATGACGGTTCTGATCTGGAGCTTGCTATAGCTAAAAAAATGCTCGATGAAGGGACTCAGCAAATACCCGGACTTAAGAAAAGAATGATAGAGAACTTAGAAAATGTTAAAAAAGTGAAAGAATTAATTGAACAAGCAGGGGATCAGAAGAAAGCGAAGGAGTTGGAGGAATTATTAAAAACGATTACAAGCAATAATGCAACACATCCTTACTTTAGAGATATGAATGCAGAAATCGGAGATTTTGAAGAATGATCAACCCAAGACTAAAACAATTTATGCAGGAACTAAATTTTGACAATGTAGCTATTCCAGAGACTAAACAAGCACCGCCTTCCCAGACAACTTCAGCTGAATTTTCTTTGGAAGATTTAACAGACTGCTGGAGATTTGCCGGAATAAATTACAGAAACGGGATTTATTTAGTGGATTTAGCCAAAGCTTTACAACCTAGCAAAACACAGGATGAGCATGCAGAGCATAAAAAACAAATAATTGCCAATAACAGCAATGAATTTTATCTTCCTGATTATCCTTTGTTTCATTCCATGATAACAGCTTTAAGCCAGAATAAGGATAATCCACAATATAAAACAAAAATAGAAGAGGCAAGGCAGTTTCTAAAAGATTCAGCTTTAAAACATTGGCTGATGATGCTGACAAGAATCCAGTATAATCCAGGAAATAAAAA